>DAOUQC010000106.1 GCA_030625775.1 Verrucomicrobiota bacterium | reverse complement strand
CACGGTTCGTCCATCGGATTGGAAAAATTGTTTTAGGTATTCTGATTTGGAACTCATAGGTATAATCGCACGCAAAACGAGTATCATGTTCACTGGGAGATGACAAAAAATATCTTGTTTTATGCGACTACGAGAGGGGGGAATATCGAACAGGGAATTTTGACGTGTGAGGGTGGGGAGAGGGGAATATCGAATATCGAACAGGGAATTTTGAAGTGCTCTCTGGTTTTGGACCGTCTTTAGAGGCTTACGTTTTCCCTAGCAGATATGGAATTGCCTGCGGCTGTCTACGCATGGCTTCGGCTCTGCCCTACGAAGGTATCAACTAGGAATCTTGTGGGGGGATCATTCTTATTGAAATTAAGGTGAGAGCATTCACAATGTAAAACGGTAGGCTTTTTTGTCTGTTCGGCATGTTGGATTTAATATTTTTAACCTTTTAAAGCTGTGAGATTATCTTTAAGCGTTTTGGTTGTTGTTATTTTTTTGTTGTCTGGAATACCGGGGGAAGGGGGCGAAATGCAAGATTTCACCGACGATCAGGGGAGGGTGATAAAAGCGGAAATTGTATTGGTTAAAAACGGTAAGGTTCATCTCGAACGAGGTGACAAGACTTTTTAATTCCCCTTTGCAAAACTAAGCAAGGATGACCAGGATTTTGTCCGTCAGTGGGCAAAGGATAATGTCCAGTACTGGTTCTTTTTTAATGCAAAGGCCGCGAGTGACCCGAAAAAACGGACAAGCGATGGCAGTGGAAAGAAAAAAACGGTGAGGACGGAGGGGCACTATGAAGTCGAGGTGAGCAATCGATCCGGAGTGGCGGTGAAGGAGGTCTGGGTGGAATACCGGATGGCTGTGCGCCGGGATTGGAAGAGGAAGAGCACATCGACTTCAAGGCAGCAGGTGGTCTACATGCTGGCAGGCAGTGAATCAATTGCTTCCCTGGAAAACACCAAAAGGGTCAAGTTGAGGTTGAGGAGTGTCAAACTGCTTGATGCCAAGTGGCAAAAAGAAGAGCGCTACTCGGTCGCCTATACAGATGGGAGCCGGGAAACTAAAACGCAAACCAAGGATTACAGCCTGGCGTTCATATTAGATGGGCTCTGGATAAAATTGTTTCTCGGGGACAGAATGATCGGTGAATACAAGAGTGGGGAGAAAACGATGAAAAATGTGACCTGGGAGGAAATCGATGCTTTTGATACTGAGGGCAGTTTGCAGCGGATTGCCTCAGGTTCCTAGTCAGGGACGCCTCTGGTGGATGGCAAGGGGGCTGGTCTCCTATTGAGGAATGTGGATTCAGCCTCTTAAAAAGGGTTCGCCAGATGGAGCTATTACCGTTATGATGGCGTGCTTTTGAGGGGTCTGCTGCACTTGCCGGGATCAAATCAAGCTATCCGTCGTTTTACGATTCATGTCACTGTCGCCTACCGTTATTATTAATGTGGTTGGACTCACTCCGTCTTTGATCGGTGAGCATACGCCGCATATCGCTGAGTTCGTCGCTCGCAAGGAACATAATATGGGGCACATCGAACCGGTGCTGCCGGCTGTCACCTGCACGGCCCAGGCTACTTATTTGACTGGCAAGTTACCAAGTGGGCATGGCATCGTGGGCAATGGTTGGTATGACCGCACCTATGCGGAACATCGTTTCTGGAAACAGTCCAACCATTTGGTGGAGGCTCCGAAAATCTGGGAATTGTTGCGTGAAAATGATCCTGATTATACTTGCGCCAATTTGTTCTGGTGGTTCAATATGTATTCATCAGTGGATTATTCGATCACTCCACGGCCGATTTATCTTGCCGATGGGCGCAAGGTTTTTGGCGTGGCCAGCCAGCCGGAATATTTGGCCAAGGAGGTATGCGATGAGGTGGGCAAATTCCCCTTCCATACTTTCTGGGGGCCGATGTCCAATATCGAGTCTTCCCGCTGGATTGCCCAGGTTTCCAAAGAAGTGGAATTGAAGCACGACCCGGGTTTGACGCTGATTTATCTCCCGCATCTCGATTACAATTTGCAGAGAATCGGTCCTAACAATCCTTATATTTTCGATGATCTGTGCCTGATAGACGCAGTGGTCGGGGACTTGATCCGCTTTTACGAAGCGCGGGAGGTCAAAGTGGTCCTATTATCTGAATACGGGATTACTGAAGTGGATCGTCCGGTTCACCTGAATCGTATTTTCAGGGAAAAAGGCTGGTTGGCGGTCAAGAGGGAGCTGAAGCGTGATACTTTGGATCTAGGGGCCTCGCAGGCTTTTGCGATAGCCGATCATCAGGTGGCCCATGTTTACGTGAATAATCCAGATATTCTCGACGAGGTGCGTGGTGTTCTGACGGCTACTGCGGGGGTGGACGAGGTGATCGGGCCGTCGATGAAAAATTATTACGGCCTGGAGCATGAGAATTCAGGGGATTTGATCGCCATTGCTGACAAGCATAGTTGGTTCACCTACTACTTCTGGGAAGATGACCGTTATGCGCCGGATTACGCGCGTACGGTCGATATCCATCGCAAACCGGGCTACGATCCGGTGGAGCTTTTTCTCGATCCCAAGTTGCGCTCACCCAAATTAAAAATGGGCTTCAAAAAATTACGCAGTTTGTTGGGTTTCCGCAATCTCTACGACGTTATTCCTCTCGATGCGAGCCTGATTCGTGGCTCTCACGGGCGAGTGCCGGAAGACAAAAATGACCGTCCCGTGCTGATCGGGGAATTTCCAGCTCTCAAGGATGGCTCGGACATCCGTGCCACGGACGTATTTGAGCAACTGTTTCATTTGTGCAGCCGTGGGAACTGATGGAGACGGCTTAAAAACAAGATGTGAATAACTTGTGAGTTTCTTTTGCTGCCTTGATTGTTTTTGATGGAAAAATTACGGTCAGGGTGGCCAGTTGTTGCCTGGAGCCTGCTCTGTAGTGAGCATTTTGCCTTGGAAGCGCTTTTGATATCGAGGGTGATTTACGATGGCGGAATTAGGCCGGCTTTGTATTTTTTAAATCAGAGCTAGTGGGTTCGGGAAGCTTGTCTTATCAAGGGAGGGGTGGCGTGAA
Source organism: Verrucomicrobiota bacterium (assembly GCA_030625775.1). Lineage (GTDB taxonomy): Bacteria > Verrucomicrobiota > Verrucomicrobiia > Verrucomicrobiales > DEV007 > JAADHD01. Next base: position 9,538 of record DAOUQC010000106.1, on the reverse strand, counting down.
GTCGATCAAATATATTTCAAACTCATCGCTTTTATTATTTTTGTTATAAGGTAAATATAAATTATAACTATCTAAACAATAGGTAATTACAATTTATTTTTAACTTAATTAAAGAAATGAAGGCTATTTATTGTGAATAGTCATAAATTAATCTTTTCCGACCAAAGTTTTCTAAAAACGCAGTGCTGAAAAGCCCAATTAAAGGTAAGATATGTTTTCCTACAGGCTTGGTGGAAAATTGTTTTAAAATTCTTCGGCCTGAAGAACAAGGCATCGATGTTCCACAGTTGGCATGGAACAAAAGGGAATTCCTGCGCAGGTGCCCGGATTTATTCCAACATCCTTGAATTCACGGCATTTGGCCTGTGAATAACTTGTTAAAAAGGCCCGTGAAACACGTGGAACACAATGGTGACGAATTTGTCACTATTTACGGAAAAGCAGGAATAATGAGGGTGCAAGAAGTTTAAGTTTATGGATCTCAGGCTTCGTATTCGCCTTCGGCGGCATTTTCGAAACGCATCATTTCCTTGCGGAAAGTCATCGGGATTTCACCGGTGGGACCGTTACGCTGTTTGGCGACATGCAGCACGGCTCGTCCGGCACTGCTTTGGCGTTCATCTTCGTCTTCAGCATAATATTCTTCTCGGACCAGGAGGCCGACAAAGTCAGCATCCTGCTCGATGGCTCCCGACTCACGGAGATCACTGAGTTTGGGTTTCCCGCCTCCACGGGCGTCGGGTGCCCGGTTGAGCTGGGCAAGCACGATGATGGGGATGTCGAGTTCTTTGGCGAGCGCCTTGATGCCGGATGAAATCTCGGCGATTTCGACCTGGCGGCTTTCCTGACGACCGGCGCCGGGGGATTTACACAGCTGGAGGTAGTCGATGGCGATGATTTTGATTCCGTGTTCATCGTGCAGGCGGCGGGCCTTGGCACGCAGTTCCATGATGGTGAGGGCGGGGGTATCATCGATCAGCAGGGGGGCTTTACTGATGGTTCCGGCTACATTCATCAACTGCCTGAGCTGTGGTTTGGACAAGAAACCACTACGCAGCTTTTGCATGTCGATGCGGGCCCGGGAACAGAGCAGACGTTGTACGATCTGCTCGGCGCTCATTTCCAGGCTGAAAAAAGCGGCTGGTAGCGGATTTTCCGGATGCATGGTGATGTTCTCCAGTATGTTCATCACCAATGAGGTTTTCCCCATACTGGGGCGGGCGGCGATGACCATCATTTCGCTTCGTTGCAGTCCGTTGGTGATTTTATCGAGGTCGCGCAAACCGCTGGAGATACCGGTCAGTCCGTCGTTGCCTTTGCCATGCATCTCGGCAATGCTGTCGATCACTTTCATCACATAGTCGTGAATGGTCTGATTGCCCTTTTCCTTGTTGGCGGCATCGCGAATGGCGAGCACATTTTTTTCGATGGTATCAAGCAGCTCGGTGACCGAGGCGCCTGATTTGTCATCGTCTTTTTTGCTGCCCTGGGTGCCGTAGGCGTCCTGGACACAGTTGGTGCAGGTATCGATGATTTTCCTCAGAATGAACTTGTCTTTGAGGATGCTGGCGTAGTGCTCAAAAAAGGCGGTCGTCGGCACGTCATCGAGCAGGGCGGCGACATCGGCCCGTCCTCCAACTTCTTCGAGAATTTTCTTGCGATCCAGTTCTTCCGTCAGAGTGATCAGATCAACTTTGCCAAATTCATCAAACAGGGCAGAGAGGGTTTCGTAGATTTTTCGATGAGCCGGGATGTAGAAAAATTCAGGATTCAGGGTTTCCTGGGCATCACTGATTTTTTCACGCTGTGACTTGAGCATGCAGCTGAGTACCGCGCGCTCGGCGGTCTCACTGACGGGCAGGGAGGTGAACACATCATCAGGCCCGCCTGGTGGCGGGTTCTTGGGGAAGGCCCGAAATGATCCGGGTGAGTTGTCCGGTGGGGAAGATTGTTGATCTTGATAGGGTGCGGTTTCCGTCGCCATGGCTGTGTAGGAATAAAAGCTCGATTTGAGTGATGGGTGTGGATATCAGGCCACAAAAAAGCGGATGCTTCAGTAAAGCACCCGCTTATAAAGAGACAAAGATGAAAATGAAAAAAGTGTGCGTTTAGCCCTCTTTTTCCGTTCTTTCTTCACGGACTACCGGTTCAGGAGTTTTTACTCGTATTGAAACGGAAACTTCGATGTCGCTGTGGATTTTAACCGGAATATCGAATGTGCCAGTAGATTTGATAGGTTTATCGAGCTGCAGGATGTGGCGATCCAGATCGATCTTGGTTTTCTCCAGAATGGCAGCAGCAATGTCGCTGGTGGTGATGGAACCAAAAGCTTTGCCGCTTTCACCAATGGCCAGTTCTAGGGTGATACGGGCTTTACGAAGCTTGGTGGCTTGTTTTTCTGCAAGTTGCAACTCTTCAGCCTCACGCAGGGCGCGGTTTTTTTGCAGGCCTTCGACGTGGCGAAGATTTGCAGTGGTGGCTTCGTAGGCTTTGCCTTGGGGAACCAGGAAATTGCGTGCGTAGCCGCGACGAACCGAAACAACATCGGCTTCTGAGCCGAGATTGTCGATTTTCTCTTTTAGAATAACATCTGTAGTTGCCATGATAGCTCGTGATGGAGTTGAAAATCAGAAAGTGGGACTATGTGACAGTGTGGCGCTTTGTCAAGTGGGAAGGGGCGATATGAGGAAGAATATAGAATGTTGGGTTTGACGGAGAGGGGATTGCGTTGTCGAGTTTTGGTTTATGTCTGAAGTTCAATCTACTTTTCAATTGAAACCCGGCGACCGGGCCCCTGATTTCACTCTTCCCGATGGCGGGGGGGCAGAGTATTCACTGGCTGAGCTGACTGAGGGAGAATCGGCTACGGTGATTGCCTTTGTCTGTAACCATTGCCCTTTTGTGATTCATTTGGCTGAAGCGATGAATCAGTTTGCAGAGGATTATGTAGAACGTGGGGTGCAGGTCATCGCGATTAATAGCAATGATGTGAAAAATTATCCGGCTGATACTCCTGAAAAAATGTTGGAATTTGCAGATCAATATGAGTGGGGGTTTCCCTATTTGCATGATGAGACGCAGGAGCTTGCCCGGGCTTATGCTGCTGCTTGCACCCCTGACTTTTATGTCTTTAATGAAAAACTGGAATTGGCTTATGCCGGGCAGTTTGATTCCACTCGTCCGGGAAAGGCGGGAGAGATCACGGGTGCGGATCTTAGGTCGGCAGTGGATTATGTGCTGGAAAACCAACAGCCGGTCGAGGGCACCTGGCAACCGAGTTCGGGTTGCAACATCAAGTGGAAAGAGGGCAATGCCCCTGCGTATTTTTAGGCTTCCATTTTAATGCTGGTTTATGAAGTATGAAGAGATGGAAACTTCATACGTAATGGCTTTGGATCAGGGGACAACCAGTTCCCGCACAATCATTTTTGATTCGGAGGGCAATGCTGTTGCTTCGGCCCAACAGGAGTTCACTCAATTTTTCCCTGAGCCGGGTTGGGTGGAGCATGATGCTGCAGAAATATGGGAGACCCAATTGGACACGGCCCGACAGGCTTTGGCCAAGGCGGGCATCACGGCGGACGAGGTGGCGGGTATCGGCATCACCAATCAACGGGAGACCACTGTGGTGTGGGATCGGGAAAGCGGGAAGGCGATCTGTCCGGCGATTGTGTGGCAGGATCGACGCACAGCCGGTTTTTGTGAAGAATTAAAAAAAGCCGGTCATGCCGAGGCGATTCATCGCAAGAGCGGTTTGGTGATTGATGCCTATTTTTCCGGTTCCAAGATAAGGTGGATTCTGGATAATGTGGAGGGTGCGCGTGAGCGGGCTGAGAAGGGGGAATTGGCTTTTGGTACGATTGATAGCTGGTTGGTTTGGAATCTGACCGGTGGCAAATTGCACATTACAGATGTTAGTAATGCCAGTCGTACGATGTTGTTTAATATTGAGACGATGCAATGGGATGATGACTTGCTGGAGTGGTTGGGGGTGGAAAAAAGCCTGCTGCCCGAGGTTCGGTCAAGCAGCGAGGTTTATGGGGAGACCCGGGCTGATCTGTTTGCGGGTAAAGTTTCAATTGCCGGGATTGCCGGTGATCAGCAGGCGGCTTTGTTCGGGCAGGCTTGTCATCAGCCGGGAATGGCAAAAAATACTTACGGAACCGGTTGTTTTTTGTTGATGAATACTGGAAACCAACCGGTGTTTTCTAAAAATCAATTGTTGACTACTGTGGCGTGGAAAATTGGCAATGAGGTGAATTATGCCCTCGAGGGCAGCGTTTTCATAGGCGGTGCAGTGGTGCAGTGGTTGCGTGATCAATTGGGAATTGTAAAATCAGCAGAAGAAATCGAGCAGCTGGCGGCTTCGGTGGAAGATAACGGGGGGGTCTATTTTGTGCCTGCTTTTGTCGGGCTTGGGGCACCGCATTGGGATCCGGATGCGCGTGGATTGATTGTCGGTTTGACCCGGGGGTCGAACAAGGGGCACATCGCGCGGGCTGCTCTGGAGGGGATCGCCTACCAGTCGGTGGAACTGTTGCAGGCGATGGAAGCTGATTCGGGGATCAAACTGGAGGAGTTGCGTGTGGATGGAGGCGCATCGATGAATACTTTGCTGATGCAATTCCAGGCGGACATGCTGGGGGTGAAAGTGGTGCGGGCGCGTATTCCAGAGACCACCGCTCTAGGTGCGGCTTATCTGGCGGGTCTGGCTACGGGTGTGTGGAAGAGTCAGGAAGAAATTGCACAGCAGTGGGCGATTGGTGAGAGCTTTGATCCGGGCATAGATGTCCAGCAAGCGCACAAGCGCATGGAAACCTGGGGACGGGCAGTAAATCTTGCCAAAGGCTGGGCTTGATCGCCTAGCCTTGGAAAGGTTTCATAATGCCTAGGTAGGCTGCGAGCACTCCGAGAATAAGGACGACGCTCCATAGGGTCGCTCCTTTGAGAACCTCGCGTTTGGCGAGTGGGATCATTGCTGCCAGGGCGATCCAGATAACGAGTTTGATTATCATCCAGGTGGGGAAACCGTAATGGAGCTTGGCCGAAATGCCAAAACCCCCAACCAGAATCAGAACCAGTCCGATGCCATGAAAAGCTCCGATCAGGCCTTTGAATGGTGACGTTCCTTTTGAATAAGAGATCATGCCTCCTATGCCGAGGAAGAGGGAAACCAGGCCGATCATGTGAAGAAGCTTATAGAATGTGAAGTCCATTGTAGTTGTGTGTTACAGCAGTGATTTAAATAGCCCTTAGCGGCATCATTGATGCAGTAGGACGGGCGGTCGCACCTTGGTCGAAGATGAATGAGAGATCAAGCGCGGGTTCTCCATTCACAAAGGAAAAATCAGCGGATTTTTTTGCTTACGGGGATACTTTGAAATGCAGAGCCCTAAAAAGCTAAATTCCTAAACTGCTAAAAAATCACTCCAGAGGACGCACCTTTTTCTGCCACTCTTCGCTCTTGGCCTCGCCGCCAGTGTTGTCCTGATATTTTTTCCTCAGTTCTTTCAACTGCTTTTTCAGGTCGGCGGTGATTGCTGCGTGTTCGGCTTTGCCGTAGAGGTTGGTGAGCTCGTCCGGATCAGTTTGCAGGTCGTAGAGTTCCCATTCGTTACCGAATTCATAAAAGTGGATCAGCTTGTAGCGTTCGGTGCGGATACCGAACTGACGGGGAACCATGTGCACACTGGGGTATTCGTAGTAGTGATAATAAATACTCTTGCGCCAGTTGTCAGGGGATTGACCGTTTAATAGAGGAAGGAGGGAGGCACCCTGCATGTCGTCAGGGATGTTTGCTCCGGCGACATCGAGAAAAGTTTCGGCGTAGTCGAGGTTCTGGATCAGGTTCTGGTTGCGTGATCCGGGTTTGGTGACTCCGGGCCAGCTGGCGATGAAGGGCATCTTGAGCGATTCTTCATACATCCAGCGTTTGTCATACCAACCGTGATCGCCAACATAAAAACCCTGGTCAGAGCTGTAGATGACGATGGTGTTTTCAGCCAGGCCAAGTTCTTGGAGGGTGTCACGCAAGGTGCCGACACTTTCGTCGACGCCTTTGACGCAGCGCAGGTAGTTTTTGGCGTAGCGTTGGTATTTCCAGCGTACCAGTTCCTTGCCGGAAAGCTTGGCTTTGTGAAAAGCGGCATCTTTGGGGCCGTAGGCGTCGCGCCAGGCCCCGAGTTGTTTGGGGGTCATGCGCTTCATGTTTTTCCAGGCCGAGCGATCCTGGCGTTTTTGCGAAGCTTCCTGTGAGTAATCAGCTGTCAGGTCGACAAAAAGATCGTAGTTGATGTCCATGTGACGATCGATCTCCAATTCCTGATGGCGAGCCGGTGGAGCGTTGTCTTCCCATTTGTCGAACAGGGTGGCGGGTTCGGGGATTTCGATGTCGTCGTAGAGATGCAGGTGACGCGGGGCGGGCATCCAGTTTCGATGCGGGGCCTTGTGCTGAACCATCAGCATGAAGGGTTTGTCTTTGGATCGTTTGCTTTTTAACCAGTGGACGGCCATGTCCGTAACAATGTCGGTGCAATAACCTTCGACAGTGATTTTCCCCTCGGGGGTGATGAAATCGGGATTGTAATAGAGTCCTTGGCCGGGCAGTACTTTCCAGTCGTCGAATCCCTGGGGTTTTCCTTTGAGGTGGGACTTTCCATAGATGGCGGTCTGGTAGCCGGCTTTTTGCAGCAGTTTGGGGAAGGTTTGCTGGTTCCAGTCGAAGGAGTTGCCGTTGTTCATGAAGCCGTTCATGTGGCTGTGTTTGCCGGTTTGGATCACCGCTCGGCTCGGACCGCAAATGGAGTTGGTGCAAAAGCTGTTTTCAAACAGCATGCCCTCGGCGGCCAGTTGGTCGATCTGGGGGGTGGGATTGACCGATTTGAGCCAACCGTTATAAGCACCGATGGCGTGGGGGGCGTGATCGTCGGAAAAGACGAAGAGGATGTTGGGGCGCTCGGCTGCGTGGGAGAACGGAGCACAAACAAACAGAGTAAAAAGTAGCAAGGCTAAAAATAGTGATCGGTTCATGGGCTTTATTAAAGCCTTGTCGAAAGCGAATCAAAAGAACTTTCCTCCGTATATGCGCCAGAGGAAAAAATGGGGGCGAAGGAATGGGTGAAATCCCTTACTTTGATTGCTGGTCGACCTTTTCTACAAAATCGACAAGCTTGGATGTTAGTATCTGGGCTCCGGAGACGTGAAGGTGATCGATATCCGAGAAATGCCGGTGTTCGAATTCGTGTTTCCCGCCTTTGTGGATGTCCAGAAAGTAGACGGAAGGATTATTTTCACTGAGGGATTTCAGTTTTTTGACCAGTTTTTTGTAATCATCGTTTCCGGTGCCGTCACCATCAGCCACCCGGGTGGGCGTGATCAGCGGGTGGTAGGGAGGGATGAAGAGCAGCACTTTAACACCCTGCCGACTTATGTTTTCCACGGACTGCTGGAATTGGGTCCAGGCATCAAGGTTCCATTTGAAGTGGGGTCGACGGCAGCGGATGAGGATCTCATCGCGGGCGTCCGGGTTTATCGGCACGGAGAAGCTCCGACTTTCTTTTTTTGCCCACCCCCAGGGTTTGTCTTTGCTGTTGAGCTGTTTGCGGATTTCTTTGTAAGAGAGAGGTTGGGGCGGGGCGGGGGCGCTCGTCAGTTTTTTCCAGTGCTGTTTATCATAGATATAACCGGGGCTTTTTTTGAATAATTTGGCACGTCTGTCGATGGCGTAATACTGGTTGAAAATCCTGGGACTCACTCCCCAGACCAGCCATTCGAATTCGGGCAGTCCAGTAAGGTATTCATCGGCCAGTAAGGATTGGAATTCGATCCCGCTGCCTGCAGGTGAAAAATTCAAGGTGACAGGGGTTTTAGCGTTTCCCGGCTGATAGAACATTTCTGTATCTACCCCCGCAGCACTATGCGAATTGCCGATAACGGCGAGTTTCAGTTGCCGGCGGATCAACCAGTAAACCCGGAGGCGTCTGGAAATATCGCTGCGGTAGTCGCTGCGGACATTTTTTGGAGGGGCGTAGGTATCGGGGATGGGGCTAAGGTCGTAGTAGATTTTTTCGTCAGGATCGAAGTCCAGATCGTTGCGTTGGTAAACGGATTTGAGCCCGGGCATCGAGGCGAGCGGAGTGATCCAGAGCTCTTGTTCTTGGCTGCCTGGTGCAGGCATGCTTTGTTTGTTGGTGATCGCCCACTGGGCGATGCGAATATTTTCTGAATCAATTTTATCACCGCCGAGGACTTCGAGCACCTGGTATTCATTGATGACCAGCGCTTCTTCATAGGGGCTTATTTCCTCAAGAGTAGGGAGTGATGAACTGTGCTTGAGTTCGACTTTCAAGTGGGTATCGAGGGGGGTGCCGTCGTTTCCCCGCCCGCTGTCGCAGCCCTGGAAACAGATCAGTGCTACGGCAATGGTAAAACTGGATAGCAGGGTGCTGTAGTGTGGCCGGCGCATGGAAGAAGCTGTGGAAAGTAGATGGTGTGGATAGTGGATTGATTCAAACTATGAAGGTTTCCATAAAAAGGGGATTTTGCCACTGTGCTTTTGCAAAAGTAGGCTGAAACATTAGCGTGATTCCGCTTTGGCAGGTAGGGGATATCGGCTAAGGTGTCAGAAGTGTCTGACCCTAACCCCCAGAGAATCCTACAAGCCATCTCGCAAACCCTGCACGCCCCTTGTCCTATAGATATGAATCTGGATAAACATCAGCGACTTCATCAGCTGGATAAAGCCCGCCTTGTCGGGTTTCGTGTTGCCTGGCTGAAACGGTGGCAGCCGCTGTTGAGTGGATCATTTCTTGTGGTGACAATCATCGCAGTGATCCTCTGTAATTTTGCTTTGCAAATAGGGGGGGCTGAGGAGCCCAAAAAAGCTGCAGCAAAGGGCAAGCCTGATGAAGCTGTCCTTGTCAAAAAAGTGGCAGAAAATTCGAGCTCACCCTCAAACAAGAGCGAAAAAAAGAAGGCGGCACCGGTATCCGTGGTTTTGGATCCTGTACCTAATCAGTTTGAGCTGTGGGTGGATCGTTTGGGTTTCAACTGGCAACTGGATCAGGCGGGGGCTTTGCAGTCGGGCCCGCTCAGCTACTTTCAATCGGCAATGGCTCTGGCGATTAACAAAAAGTCCTTCAAAGCCAGCAAAGGGGCGCGTCTGGATGGGGGGGACGTCAAGGGGATGCAGGACGGAAGGATTGTATTGGACGGGGATTTAGAGAAGGTAAAGGTACTTCGTGACATCTGGTTTGACCCGGGTCGGGGAGGGATTCGTTACCTCGATTCTTTTTCCAATGTGAAAGGAAAGGAGGCGCTGCGTTTGACGGTTCAGATAAAAACGATGTTTCGCTCCAGCTGGCAGGATCTGCATGGCAGTTCAGGGAAAATTCTTGGTGGGCGTGATTCGACAAATCTGGGTTCGCGGGATAATGGGGTGCTGGTCAAATACAGCCGGACTGACGGGCGTCCGGATACTGTTTTTTTGGTTGCAGGTGATGGTGATGTGAAAAAACCAAAAATCAGTTTTTCATCGAAT
>DAOUQC010000053.1 GCA_030625775.1 Verrucomicrobiota bacterium | reverse complement strand
CAGTGACAGCCAACGCCAAACTGATCACTTACATCGAGATCACTCCCGAGAATGTCGGCAGTTTTCATTTCCATGGTGCCAACAGCACCTTCCCCATCACTTCGGCCATCGTTGCCCCAAAAAACGAAAAAGCCAAAACCCTGCTACTCGGCCGTTACCAGACCAAAGACCAGCCCCTGCAACTCATCCGCCCGCCAGTCATCATGCAGGAGCTGATCGACGCTATCTTCCGGATCAAAACCGTACTCGATGTTGTTGTCATTGTTGTCGGGCTCTCCACCGCCCTGACCATCCTGCTGGTATTCATCCTCAGCCTGCGTCTGCGCGCCCGCGAACTCACCACCATCTTCCGCCTCGGCTGCGGCCGCCTGACCACTGTCGGATTTGTTACCGCTGAGCTTTTCCTGATTACCACTGCCAGCCTGATCCTTGCCGCTCTTCTTGTCACCCTCGCCAGCCACTGGGGCAATGCCCTGCTGATTCAGATGCTACAGGATTGATGGAGAACTGAGAATTCCCCTTACACCCGAGCAGAAAAAACCCGAAAGGAAACCTTCCGGGTTTTTTACTTTTTCGACTAAAAAGAGACCTTTTTTCTTTTAGGAGAATAGTTGCATAATGGGTTCTGCCTCGGGCACCATTTCCTTGGTTTTCTGATCCAGCTTGTGACCTGCCACCATGAACGGGCGTCCGGACGGTGCGTAAATAACTTTGTCCAAAGGCATGCCCATCGCATGGGCAATCGTGGCGTTATGCTCTTTGGCACCTACCAGATTTTCCTTCGGCGCGACCCCATTTTCATCGGAAGATCCATAAACCTGCCCTCCGACAATACCGCCGCCAGCCCACATCGTGGTAAACACCGCCGAATGGTGATCCCGTCCGCCATTGGCATTGATCCGTGGTGTTCTACCAAACTCGGAAGCCAACACAATCAGAGTCTTGTCAAACAGCCCCTCGGCTTTCAAATCCTCAATCAAAGCAGACACCGCATTGTCCACGGTACCCGCACGTTCGGGGATCACATTCCACAAATCATTGTGCATGTCCCAGCCACCATAGGTCACTTCGACATGTCTCACGCCATTGGCCACCAGGCGTTTTGCCAGTAAACATCCCTGACCGAGACGGTTCATACCGTAAGCCGCACGTTTTTCCTGCTTCTCTTTGCTCAAATCAAATACTTCAAGATCTTCACTCTTCATCAACTTTAGAGTTTCATCATAAAAATCCGAATAGGCTTTTACTTCCTCGGTCTTAAACTTGCTCTGGAATCCCGCATCGAAGGTGTCGATCATCTTCATCCGCTTGCCGAAGGCCCGCTCATCCACCGTGGCTTTCACGTTCTGAATCCCCTTTTCCGGATCACCAATAGGCAATGGGCTCAACAGCGGCCCCATAAACCCGGACCCTGAATGATTGCCGCCGCCACCAATCACCACACTGTCCGGCAGAGTATCATGTTTTTTGCCCAGCAGTCGCTGCGCCCACGGTCCCGTCGTAGGATGAATAATCGTCGCTTTGCGGGAATAGGCCGTATGAACTTGATAGCTTGCCCCGCGATGATCAGCTGTCAAAAGCTGCATCGAGCGCACCAGCGCAATATCCTTAAAACCTTTTGCCAGCTTGGGCAAAAATTCTGAAATCTCAATCCCGGCGACCGGCGTTTTGGCTGTACCTGTTTTCCCCTGGGTTTCTGCTCCAGGTTTCGGATCAAAGGTGTCGAGATGGGTCATTCCCCCGCTCATGTAAAGAAAGATACAATGCTCCGCTTTACCTCCACTGGCCGCCCCAAAAACATTATTACTTCCCAACATGGGAACCATGCTCACCCCTAACGCGCTTTTTGCAGCGCTCATCATGAACTTACGGCGACTCTGGCCGTCCAAACTATTCAGACCTTCTTTCATTATTTGCTTTCCTTTCTTACTTTTATATTAAATCAGCTACAGACACTTTCCTGATGCCCTCTCCCTTATTGGATAAATAGAAATTCACGGGTATTCAATAAAGCCCATATCACATTCCCCATCTTGGCCACTTCCATCGCTTCCTTGTTCATCGGCTTGCCCTTGTCTTTGGAAACACGCATGCCACTGGAGGCTGCACTTTTTTCGGCCGTCGTGGGGAAACGCCCCAGAATACTCATGAAAATCTTCTCTGTTTTCCCCCCTCTGCCGCGGGTGTTGTTCACCACTTCATTAACCAGATGAGCTTTGGCATCAGTCAGAACCTGATTGGTGATTTTTCCGTTCAGCAAGGCCATCACCTGCGGGGTTGAGCCCAGGGTGGTGTTGTTTTCGATCAACTGCTTATTCGACTGACCGAACATCCTGAGGAAAGTCCCGGGTCGCTGCGGCAAGGCAAGTTCAGAAGCTCTCACCATCTGCTCTCCTCCCACTCTCGAAGCAGCCATAGCCTCTTTACTCCCCATCTCTCCGCTCATTCCCTTGATCGATCCGACCGAAGCAAACTGCTTCTTGAAATTCATCACTTCATCCGCGGTTTTAAGGGTTGCCAGATCGGTGTTCATCACGGCTTGATAATCTTCCAAGCCCCGACGTTGCATCGATTCTGGGTTTGAAGTTGTCAAGGTCACCAGTGAATCCCACAGCTGCTCGGCAGTCATCCGACGCAAAACGGGTTCGGCAAAATGGTATTCCCCGCGATCAATCTGAGTCAGCGTCGGAGACACATGACACGCCTCACGTTGGTAAGCGTCAGTATTATATAGAACCCGCATGAAGCCTCTCACATCATAATCCAGCTCGTGCATCGTATCCTCCAGAAACTTCAGCAACTCGTAATTCTGTGCCTGACCACCAAGGTCACCCGGGATGTTATCCACCGGCTCAATCTGCGCCAAACCAAAAGCACGCTTCCAAAGCCTGTTCACCAGATTCACGGTGAAGCGAGGATTTTCTTTTGAAGTCATCCACACAGCAAATGCCTGACGAGGGCTCCCATGTTTACTCACATCCACTTTCTCACCAAAATAAGTCGCTGGAGCCACAGCTGCGTTGGGATCTGCGTCATCATACTTGTAGTCATGCGGAAGTTTAACCTTGTTCCCCCCCCCATCACTCACATTGTAGCCGTAGGTGCCAAGAATTTGATTCAGTTGGTTGTCCGTCTTTGCATTCTTCCGTAATTTCCCTCCGTCCAACAGCAACTTGTTCAAGCGGTCACGCTCAGAGCGCGAACGGTTCTTCTTCCCCATCGCCATCATGCTTCCGCCGCCGCGTGTATTCGTCTCACCAAAAAATGAAGCCATTTTGTAAAAGTCCATCTGGTAGACCTCTTCAAAGGGGTGGTCGTGACACTGGGCGCAGGTGATTTCCGTTCCCAGAAATACCGTGAAGGTATTCGACAAATTACACAAAGGCATGCCATTGTCAGTGACAAGATAACCCGTCGCCGGATTGTCCCACAAGGTGCCTGTCGCAGTCAGCATTTCCTGCACTATCTTGTCGAAAGGTTTGTTCTCACGGATACTGTCCTTCACCCAATCCACATAGCCGATCGCCTTCAACTGACCTCCGCCACCCATGACCACTCCGTCGCGGATACGCAGCAAGTCACTATACCAATTGAACATGTTCATGACGTACGCTTCCGAGTCGAGCAGTTCATCAATCAGCTTGGCACGTTTGTCCTTACCGCCTGACTCAAGAAAATCCACCGCCTCGTTGTAGGTGGGAATACGACCAGCAATATCCAAATACACGCGACGCACAAACTGCTGATCCGACATCCGTTTGTTTGGCAGGGTCATCTTCTCCTCGTAAACCAGCTCCTCTGCTTTTTTTTGTCTTTCAAGCTTGCTCAAGCCCTCCTCTTTTGACAGAGCCGCACCTCGAGCCCGGATTTCGGCATTAGCTGCTTTCAATTTTGTCATGATCATCTGATCAATTTTTTGCGAGGGACTCCCCGAAAGTACCGGTGCTTGAGACGCAGCTTGCTCTTTCACATAGGCCTGGTCTTCCGCACTCAATTGCAAAAAAGGAAGTTTGATATCCCCCTTTGCCGATTTCAATTTGACCATCAAACCCTGTGCGGTTTTTTCATACCCCACGTATTCAGCCTCAACTTCGTGCCCTTTTTGGTCTTTCCACACTCTGGCATTCGCTGAAATCGACGATGTGATCAATACCATGCCTACCAAGGCGGCACCTATTTGTTTGGTAATGTTGTTCCGATTCATTCTTATCTTTCTCTAATTGTTTTCGGGGAAAATTATTTTTACTGCAATCTAAGCAGCCAGCATGAGGGGGTGAATAGAAATTCTTAAGGGCTGAGAGGGAATGTAGGGGGGATGAGCGAACCAACTGATTCTGCAGGTGCCCAGTAACAAGGGAATAACACCATCGTCCGGTTCTGTTACAGATTTTTGTTCATTTTTCATTCACCCCATTTTTAAAGGCTTTGCTGTCACGGGGTATACCCATTTCATATAATTCTAATACGCTTGCCGATGAAGCCGCCGCCTCAAACAGATAAAACTCATCCAACCAGCCTGCAAAGCCCCCTCCTCCTCCCAAGGAAAATGAAGCAAGCTCGCTTTCTGAGTCGGCTGACAATGAATTCACAAATTCGGAATGTCCGCCACTCAAGGATTCAAGTTTGCCATCCACATAAAGCCGGGTATGAGTGGCCACGTCGACCAAATCTGCTTCTTCCGGCTCATTTCCCCCGTGCAAAGCCAGCTCCTCATTCTCTTCCGCTCCTATGAAAATCAAAGCCAAATGGTGCCATCGCCCATCACGCAAATCCGTAGAGCCAACTGCGTAGCCTTTTCCATAGTCAGCTCGCAAAGCTCCCTCGGTGCCAGCTTCAGCATCGCCATTCCAACCCATTTTCCAAGGCTGATCCCCCGATCCCCAAGTCACTATTTCCTGCTCCCCATTGCCCCCCGCTTTTGACAGCACTTTCATCCACAACATCATTGACCAGGCTTGAGTCCCGCCCGCCAACCGCGACGGAGCATTTGCCTCCATCCGGGAGCCCATCTCAAACACCAATCCTCGCCCCACCACTCCAGCGGTCCTTTTTGGCGAAGCATGGGCTACCCCCTCCTCCACCGGCAACAACGAAACATCAAACGGTCCCCCGGCCATTCCCACTCCCGTATCGTCAATATCGGCACCCCCGGATTCATCAAAGCCGTAATGCAAAAAACGGGTCGTCGCCAGAATGCTCGCCTCCTGCTCGGGTAAGACAAACTCGTGACCAGCATAAACAAGTGGCTTCAAGCGACTTTGCGGACGCCTGTCAGCAAGCACCGCCAACCCCTCCGTCAGCACCAAAGGCACTGAACGTCCCCGGCTCCGGCTCACTTCCACCACCCCCTGCATCACATGAACTTCCGACTCACCATTGTTCTTCACCTTCAGGCCGAAGCGAGTTCCCAGATCCACCACATTCATCAGCGGGGTATTGATCACAAATCCGCTGGCCGGTCCCGGCACTTCAGCCGTTGCCCGCCCCCGCTTCAAAAACCCACGGTTCATCTGCTCGATATCGAACACCACTGGACCTTCCAGCAATACCCGTGCCCCCGAACCAAAAGTCACCTCCGCCAGACCGCTCTGCAAATTCAGGCGCCCCGAACCCAGCCACCCGTCTTCCCGGACTTTCAAACTGCTTTCATCCCATTGCGCATTCTCATCGACCGTTAAACGAGCAAGGAATTTCGGCTGCGGTGCCACCTGACCATTCCCGGAATCCAACTGCACCGACTGCAAGCCCCATACCGCAGCAACTGCCGCAACCGCTGCAATGGCTGCCGTCTTAGTCCACACCCACCAATCAAAAGCCCTGGGTTGATGCCGCTGACTGGCCGCTTCACGCTCATCAAGAATTTCTGATAAAATTGATTTTGCCAAGACCCGCTCCGGCTCCGTCTGCACACTGGCCATCACCCCTTGGGCAAAATCCTGCGTATTTTTTTCATCTGCCAGCAGCACTGTCAAAGCAGCATCCATCTGCGACTGAAGCACAAACTCTTTGCTAAACGCTTCATCCCCCCGGATCTCAGCCTCGACCAGAGACACAGAACTCTGTTGCAATTCTCTGGCGAGGTATGCATCCAATCGTTCTGTTCTGTCGCTTTCCATTCTTAAATACCCACTATTAATTAGCCACCACCTTCAATTCCTGCTTACCCTCCACACAAGTTCGCAATGCCCGCCTTACCCGGCACAAAGTCGTGCGCACCCACGCCTCGCTCTGCCCCATCGCCTCCGCCATGTCCCGTGTGGATTCCGTGAGCCGATAACGCCGCTGCAATAACTCCCTCTGCCCGTCCGGCAAATCTCCCAGACATTCCTCGAGATAAAGCACTATCGGTGATTCGGGCGCAAGCCCTTCCCCAGTGTCAGATTCCACCAGACAATGCTCAAGATAATTGGCCTGGTTTTTGACCGAGCGACTGTAACGCAATACTTCGGCTCGAACCAGATTGTTTGCGATCGCCCGCAGCCAGGCTCCGAAATTGCTGCCCAAGGTGAAGTCATCCAGATGGCGATAGGCAAAAACAAAAGCCTCGTGGGCGATCTCGTCAATCAAATGGGACACCGGCAGACGCATGGACACAAAAGCCCGCAACCTCGATGAATGCAGGTGAATCAGTTGCTCGAAAGCCGCCAGATTCCCGTTCTGCACTTCACGGATCAATTCGTCTTCAGCGACCTCTCCTTCGCTTTCGCTATCCAGATGATTTTCCATATTCAGCCACATAAGGCACTCCAATAACAATCATAACTGCTTACAAAGCAGCTACCTTCCTCATATTACTATAACCTCAAAACGGAGTTTTGTTACAGAAAGCCCTGTGATCATCGTCCTATTTGCATTTATTGACTCCGCCTGTCTGCACTTCGTGGGACAAATTTCCATATTTGTCGTCTTCCTCCCTTCTCTACGCCTCACAATGACAAAATCGGAACCGGAGTGCAACGGAGATAGCCAGAGGCAATTCTGTCCCACGTTCTCCTCATTCCTACAGCCTAAACACCTATAGCTCTCCCCCCTCTCTCTGCTATCTTCTTCCCCATCCACTTTCCCTTGAGCCCACCCTCATCCCCGACTATCGAACACCCATGCACAAAACATGGGATCTGATCGTTATCGGCGGAGGCGCCGCAGGATTTTTTGGTGCCCTCACCGCAGCAAGTGAACTGGGCAACGACGCACGCATTCTCATTCTGGAAAAGTCCCCGCACTTTCTCGGCAAAGTGAAAATCTCTGGTGGGGGTCGTTGCAATGTCACCCACGCCTGCTTTGACTCCAGGCAAATGAGCCTCAGCTATCCTCGTGGCGAACGTGCCCTGCTAGGGCCCCTTCATCGCTGGGGAGCACAAGACACCGTCGACTGGTTCGAATCTCGTGGAGTGCAACTGAAAACAGAAAGCGATGGGCGCATGTTTCCCACTACAGACGACTCACAGACCATTATTGATTGTTTGCTAAACGAAGCCGGAAAAGCCGGCGTTGAGATGAAACTTTCTCAAGGAGTCAAAAAAATCCTACGCAACGACGGTAACGATTCAACAAACAACGGTACCCGCTTCGAAGTTACCACCGATGAGGGCAAAACGCTGAGCAGTCATTCCATCCTGCTTGCGACCGGCGGCACTCGGAATGTCAGTGGTGAAAAACTCGCCCAGGACCTTGGCCACAGCACCGAAGCCGCCGTGCCCTCCCTCTTCACTTTTAAAATCACGGATGAAAGAATCGAAGGCCTGCAAGGATTGTCAGTCCCCTCGGCTAAACTCATCGTGCAAGGCACACCCAAACTCAATAGCTCGGGACCGCTCCTGATCACCCATTGGGGCTTGAGCGGCCCGGCAGCTCTTCGTTTGTCCGCATGGGGTGCACGCAAACTGGCCGGACTGGACTATCATTTCACCTTGCGGGTTAATTGGTTGGGAGACTCCCAGGCAGCCAGGGAGCAACTGGACAAGGCTCGCCAGGAAGGTGGCAAACGCCGTGTCAGCGGCGCCTCCGTATTTGAAAATATCCCCAAAAGACTGTGGCAGCGTTTGTGCCATAGTGCTGGAGTTCAACCGGATTGCACCTGGTCACAGCTTCCCAAAACAACAGAGCAAAAGCTAATCACCGAATTGCAGGACGGGTATTTCAAGGTGGTCGGCAAAAGCATGAACAAAGATGAATTTGTCACCTGCGGCGGCGTGCGTTTGAAAGAAGTCAATCTGCAAACGATGGAAAGCCGGCTCTGCCCCGGCCTCCACTTCGCCGGCGAACTCCTCGACATCGATGGCATCACCGGTGGCTTCAATTTCCAAAACGCCTGGACGACCGCTTATCTTGCAGGGCATGCAATCGGGCAAGCACCACTCGTATCCTGATAGTCAAAATTCCGTCAACCGCCACCAAGCATCCTTTTTTTCACCCCGCTCTTTCTGATTTTTTCTATACATCTGAAGAAAGCATCCCCTCGCCTTTTTTAGCAAAAATCTTCCGCCCCAACCAGCCCGCCCAAAACGGCACATTGATCAAAAAAATCGCCACCACGGCCATCTGGTATTTGAAAGTCAGACCCATCGTCATATCGATTCCCCAATGCAGGGCAAGGATAAAAACCCCCATCACCAGGGCCCACGCACGATTCACCAGCAACAAAAAAGCCAGCAACTCAATCAACAAACCCGTCCCCAAAAACAAACGAGTGACATTCGGATTATCGATCATGAACTGGGCCACCGTTGCCCGTTGCTCGTAAACGGCGTCGGCCTGCAACCAGTTGTAATAGTTCTGGGCATTGGTCTTCATCATCTGCACCGCCAGATTGGGCGAGTCAATAATCCATCTGCCGTCGGTATTTATCAGCTTGATAACACCGGCAATCACATAAGCTGCAGCGATCACCTGCAGACTATACCAGGCCATGTAATCACGCCACTTCAGCCCCTCCGGTAGTTTCAAGGGAGGCTTCCCAAAAAGCCGTCTCACCCAGGGGATCCAGCACACCACCCACTGCGCCAGCAGGATCAGCGAAACCAGTTGGAACGAGTGATGGGTTGCCCCCTGCGAATTGTGGAGCGTGATCATGCCAATGTGAATACCGGCAGCCGTGGGGAGGGCCAAGGGCAACAGCAATCCCAGTGAATATAAAATCAAAGCCCCACATAAAAGATAATAACAAATCCGGTAAACCTGGGGGTCGGCAAAAAAAGTCAGATCAATATAATTTGCCAGGCCGGTCGGGTAAGGTTGTGAATCCATAACCACCATCGAGCCCGGGTGGGGAAGTGACCACCACACTACCCCGGCAAAACACAGGCGCATGAAAAACCATTCCCAGAAGCCCCGAGCCGGCACTTGCCAGTATTTGGAAATTGTTTGCTGCATCGTGGTAGTCATGATTTGTCCTAGTTCAGCCTACGCTCAACCAGAACAGTCGGTGTCTCTATCAAACCCCGGTCATCCTCTCTCTCGATCACTACCCTAACCACTCTAATGACATCCGGGCGGTTTTTTTTCCACCAAACAATTTTATCCCCTCTGGGCAACAGGTAATCCAGCAAATCCTCTCCGGCTGCCCCCTGGTCCTCTAATGACAATTTTGGCCGACGCATTTGATAACCCTTCTCCTCGGACCTTTTAACCGCCAGTTTATCCAGCCGTTTCACATACATTTTTTTCAGTGCGGATGCGCTGAGACCAAAACAGTTTTTCACAGGAAGTGCCTGCCCCTCTCCATCCTCCAGAATATAATATTCAGTAGACGGCGACATTTTGGAATACATCGGAAAATTCGAAAACGGGTAGTTTTCTTTCACGATCAAAGAAAATACCACCAATACCAGCATTGGGAACAAAGCATGTTGCAACCCTCTTTTCACTACACGCCATAACGTGCGGGCTTTGCTCATTAGCTTGTTCTGCTCTTCCATTGGCTGTGATTCCACCCCGTCAAGATTCGCTTCATAATTAATGCCCTTCATCCCGAAAGCGATGAAAAACTTCCCCAATCACAAGAACTTCCTGCTTCCGCCGATGGAACGTGCAATTCCAGCCCTGCTCGATGACCTTCAAGATCGTGGTCTACTCAAAGACACCCTGAATGTAATGACCTGCAAATTTGGCCGTGTACCTAAGATTACCAAAGTCCCCCTGCCGGGATACGAACACTGGGATGCCCTGCAATCTGTTTTTCCCGCCGGTGGTGGTGTTCAAAAAGAGCGAGGCATCGGTTCCTCTGACAAAATTGACTAGCCCCATTTCCTTTACCACAGCGAAGCGATGAAAGCCCTGTTTAGTTGAAACGCTGCTCGCTATTCTTTGTGCTTCGTGTTTTCCGCCTCCCAATCAAATAGAAAGAACAAAGCATCAGGAACCAGAAACTCCCCCTCCTCCCTTAAAAAAACTTGCTCCCCCCTTGAAAAATCTTGCTCGTCCCTGTAATGAAAGCTCATCATGAACCGTTTTCTCTTCCTCTCATTCTTCCTCACTCTCACCGCCTCACTTCAAGCCAGACCCAATGTGGTGATGCTCTTATCGGATGATCTTGGCTATCAGGACGTTGGCTGTTACGGTGGTCCGGTTAAAACACCAAACATTGATTCGCTGGCAGCCACAGGAACCCGCTTTTCAGATTTTTATTCCGGATGCGCAGTCTGCTCTCCCTCTCGCGCCGTATTGCTAACCGGACGCCACCACATTCGTGCAGGAGTTTACAGTTGGATCCATGATGAGTCACAAAACTCCCACCTGTTGGAACGGGAGATCACTTTGGCGGAAATCCTGAAAAAAGCCGGCTACTCCACTGCCCATATCGGCAAGTGGCATCTCGGGCTGCCCACCAAAGTTCGCAACAAACCGACCCCCGACAAACACGGCTTCGACTATTGGTTTGCCACCGCGAACAATGCCATCCCCAGTCACCACAATCCGAATAATTTTATTCGCAATGGTGAAGCCGTCGGAGAAATCAAAGGTTACTCGTGCCAGATCATCGTCGACGAAGCGATCACCTGGCTCGATCAACACCGTAAAGCCGACGCTCCTTTTTTTCTCAATATCTGGTTTCACGAACCCCATGCCCCCATCGCCGCACCGGATGAAATCGTTTCCGAATACGGCAAACTGAGAGACAAAGGCGCCGTCTATTCCGGCACAGTCGACAATACCGACCGGGCCATTGGCCGCCTGCTTGCCAAGCTCAAGCAGATCGCTGATCCGAAAAACACCCTCATCATCTATGGCTCGGACAACGGCAGCTATCGCGATGACCGGACCGGAGGTTTACGTGGGCGTAAAGGCATGAACTGGGAAGGCGGCATTCGAGTGCCTGGCATTTTCAACTGGCCCGGCGTCATCCTCGAAAACCGGGTCACCAATGCTCCCGCAGGACTGGTCGACGTGCTGCCAACCGTCTGCGGACTACTCAATCTGGAAAAACCAAAAGGCGTGCACTTGGACGGATCCGATCTTTCTTCACTGCTGAAGGGCGGTGAGAAAAGATTCCAACGGCACCAGCCCCTGTTCTGGCATTTACAAAAAGCCCGCCCGATTGTGGCCATGCGCGATGGCGACTATTCCCTCGTCGCAGAACCCGACTTCGAAGTCTCAAAAAACAACATGTTCCAGGAAGCCTGGATCCCTACGATAAAGACCGGCGGTTATAAAGGCTACCAACTCTTCAACCTCAAGAATGACCCTGCCCAGACAAAAAATCTTGCTGCCGACAAACCCAAGCTTCTTGAACAGCTGAAAACAAAGCTCTTAAAAATCAACGCCAGCATCATGGCCGACGGCCACGATTGGCATCTGCAGGGCCAGAAAAAGCCCTGACTGCAATTTGCACCTCTTCCGTAAAATGGATTGCCAATCCGTTTCCCCCGAACATCCCCAACACCCACGCAATGGCATTGCGTTTTACATCCTCCCCCTCATTCACAATTCACAATTCATCCCCCTCCACCCCGCTTGTCCCTGGTAAAACGAAAAGCCTTGTCCCCGGTAATATCATTGCTGGTAAAAGACGGGCACCAGAATTTCTCCACATGCTCGATGACCAGATCCGTTCCGCTAAAATGATCAACCCCCGGCGGACGACCCGGGTTGTACATCGTATCCGTCATGTCACGCATCAACGCCACGCTCTTACCTTGCTTGACCATCTGACGAATCCCAAAAGGCCTACCCAGCACACACATATTCAAATGCACGCCGGCTAGAATAACATTTTTGATTCCCCGCTCTTCAAGCAGATTCCAGGTTTCCTGTCCATTATCAGTGATCGCATCCCCCTCTACCATATCGATCAACTTGTTTTGCCTAGTCCACGGTGGTTTGATTTCACATTTCGGCTCCTTGCAACTGCAACCCATATCCGAATCATCAATCGGCAGCACCCCCTCGAACTCCGGATCCGGCCAGCACCACTTCGTCCCCCAGCGATCCTTAGTTGATAGTGGTTTCGGAGTTTTCACAAAAATCGCTTGTTGTGCAAGTTTACGCTGCGGTGTGCCCTTGTAAAAATCAGTCACCGAGCTGGGTGCATGGATAATAAAGACCCCTTTCTCACGCGCCGCCTTGATCGTTTCATTCAGCACCGGAGCCATTTCAGTAACCCTCCGTGAAGCAGACTTGCACCAATGATCATCCCACATATCGCAGATAATCAGCGCAGTCTTTCCCGGATCCCATTCAACCTGATCCAGCTTTACCGCGCCTCCATCCGCCAACCTCGAACGCAGCTTCAAAACAAGCTTGTCGTTTTCAGCATGGACAAAGGGGCTCACAATCAAAATCAAAGCGCAGAGCATCGCTCGCGACAAGGTAAAGTGAAATTTCATGCCCACAAGCTACCACACCCCTACAAGCCTCGGCAACGCCCAAGCACCCACGCAATGGCATTGCGTTTTACATCTCCCCCAAAAACCACCCCGTAAATTGATTACCAATCCGTTTCCCCGAACGTCTCCAAGCCCCAAGCACCCTTTTCCTTTTTACAGAACTTTTACAAACCTTTCACAGTAATTTGACCCTCAAAACAACAACTTGGATAAAATACGATTCATGAATAAAAAAAGCCCCATCAAACACACGCTTCTCTGCCCAGCCCTGGCACTCTGCATTCTCATCGCCCTCATGGCACCCCTGTCAGCACAAAATAAAAAGGAGAATAACGATACAAAAAAACAAAGCAATACCGACTCCAAAGTTGTCGAAAAAAAGAGCAGCCCCCAGGTCGCCATCCTGCTTGAGTATTTCAAACTGGATCACCGAAAGGCCAACAAGTTAATCAGCCAATATTCCCCCAAAGCAGCAGATGCCGGAGAACTGCGTGACACACTGGGTGAAATGATAAAAAAAGGACAAGCTGAATTGATCGAAACAGGATGGCTCCGAGGCCTGAGCGGACAACGCGTTAAAACAGAATCGGTAAGGGAAGACATTTACCCCACCGAATATACCCCCCCGGAAATCATTGGTGGTAATGCCCCAATTGAACCCCAGGACGAAGCGCTGCAATCCTCTCAGACCGGCACAAAACAGCAGACAGCGAAAGCCTCGCAGAATACGGATATTAAGGAACGCACGAGTTCCCAAATCCATATCACTTCTGCCACTCCCACCGCATTCGAAACGCGCCACGTCGGACTGACACTGGAAGTTGATCCTGTCATCTCCTCGGACAGCAACATGATCGATATCTCCCTTGCCCCTGAAATTGTCACCCGGCTGGAGGATCGCCACTTCACCCGCCCGGGCTTCGAGCACACGGCTCACGGAATCGACAATATCTCAATGGCCAGCTTCTACATAAATAAGACCACCCTCCAAATCACAACAATCCCTGGCAACTACAACTTACTAGGCTTTCACACCCCCTATAAAGAACCCGGTAAACGCATCATCGTCCTGCTAAAAACAGATCTGTTTCTTGCAAAATAAATTCCCTTCAACTTCAAAAAAAATCCAATGAAATTTACATTTCCCCTAATAAGCGCCCTCTTCCTAACCCTCTCTCCCGCAACCCTGCCGGCACAAGAAAAAGCCGGGGCCCCTATTGCAGAAAAAAAGAATACTGAAGTCAAAAAGAAAGTCTTTTTCACTAAGGACGGCAAAGGAAACGTCGGTTTTGCAGGCATCAAACCCTCCATCGGCATTTTGATCGAATACATCTCCCTGGATTCCAAAAAGGCCAACACATTGCTTGGAGAATTCACATCAAAAGCAAGTGATGTTGCTGAATTGCGTGACGCATTGGAACAAGCGATCGACAAAGGGGATGCCGAACTGGTGGAGACCATGTGGATTCGAGGAAGAAGTGGCCAAAGAGCCCTTACGGAATCCGTGCGTGAGGATTATTACCCTACAAATTACGAATCCCCGGTTCTCCCTTATGTTGGAGCAGAAAGCAGCTCGGAACCCAGTCACAAAAAAAAGGGTCCGGGAGAATCTGAAATCCACATGACTCATGCCATACCGAATACTTTTGACCTGAAAAAAATCGGCAGCATACTTGAAGTCGACCCCATTTTGTCCTCCGATCACAAGCTCATCACTCTTAGTCTCTCACCTACTATCGTTACCCGGCTGGAGGATCATTATTTCACCCGCAAAGGTTTTGAGAATAGCGCCTGGGGTGTTGAAAACGTCTTGATGCCTGCTTTTTACACTATGAAGGACATCACCCAGATTGAAGTGGCTCCCGGAAAATACAATCTACTCGGCATCCACACCCCTCCGCGTAACAAGGATAAAAAAATCCTCGTTCTAGTACGAGCAGATTTGATTCCCTATCATTAACACTCCTGATACGCTTTTGGATCGCATGCCATCAGCCAAACACATCCCCCTCGCAATTCTAAGCCTGATCCTGATTTCAGCGGTCACTGTGCTGATCATTGGCTTTCGTTTTGCCCGCGAGGAAAAAACCACCACTCTGAAGCAGGATCGTAAACCGCTATCAAATTTTTCCACCCGGCTTCTTGAGGAACTCGGAAGCCTCGATTCACTCTACCAAAAACACTTGCTCGATATTCGGGATCAGATTCATTCTGGATCCAGTAACATAAAAATCTCCGCAATCTGTCGTAATATTGTCGGCGTCGAGCAGGTGAGCATTTTCAGAGAAGCTCAAAACCCCAATTATCTCGACTTGCGGGAAACGGACCGTTCAAGCCCAATTTCTCTGCCCCGGCAAAGCGGGGACCCCTCTGTAAGCGGGGGCATCATTGTCGATATAGCAGAAATTAAAAGAGCAAAATCCGGCGTCGACTTCCAATGGATCAGACAACCCGGACACCCCCCCCATTTTGCTGCCAGACTCGATTACAAAACCGTCATGGTATTGCGAATCAATCCAGAGATAACATCTGCCGAAATGGATGCCGCCCTAGCCGACTGGTTGACTGACGCTTTTGCTCCGATTGAGGCAGCAGGAATTCCCGCAACACTGCAAAACCCCTCTGGAAAGGTCATCATCTCAACGGAAGTCCCCATTACTGGAAGCGATCCTGATCTTCTTATCCCCTTACCCTCCACCTTCGGCGATTGGAAAATTTCTTCCTGGGGAAAAAAAGAAATGACCATTGCCTACAATCAACCAGTTCTGATAGGCTCCGCGACATTAGCTGTGGTACTGGTAATTGCCGGTATTTTTGGCTACACCCAGCAGCAACGTGCTCTTCATCTCGCCGAACAACGGGTCTCCTTCGTGAATCAAATCTCCCATGAACTTCGTACCCCGATGACCAATATTCTCCTCAATATCGACCTTCTTTCCGATTCGCTTACGAATGAAAATCGCCCTCAAATAAAACGTCTCGAGCTGATAAGTGAAGAAGCCAATCGCCTCAGCCGTTTGCTTGAAAATGTACTCACCTTTTCCACCCGTGAAAAAACCCACCCATTCTCTGAAAAATCCCGGCAAATACTACGACTTATCCCCTGTGATGTTAAACAGATTATTGACTCTGTATTATTCCAGTTCGCTCCCACCCTTTCGCGCAAAAATCTCACTGCTCGACAATCCCTGCCTGATTCCCCGGTTTTTGCTCTCGTCGATCCCGATGCCCTCAGCCAGATCATCGGCAACCTCATATCCAACGTAGAAAAATATGCTGCCGACGGCGGTAAATTTGAAATCTCGATCAAGGCAATCTCAAGCAACAAAACGGTCTCCCTCTCCATCACCGACTTTGGCCCGGGTGTTCCAGCATCAGAAGCTGCTCGAATTTTCAAACCCTTCGTCCGCCTCAGCGATGCAACCACTGAGGGAGTTTCTGGAACCGGTCTTGGACTCGCCATCGCCCGCGACCTGGCAGAAAGCATGAACGGAAAACTGGTGATGGAACCCTGTGATCAAACAAGTCATGAAGGTTGCCGTTTCATTCTGACTCTTCCCCTGTCTGTAAAAAACGTTGTTACCATGGCATCGTGATCCAAATTCCACTAGGCCACAACAAATGAAAATCCTCATCGCCGAAGACGATCCCGTTACCCTGGAATCCATCGACGCCTGCCTGAGCAGCGAGGGCTTTTCCACCTTACTCGCCAAGACCGGCAAGCAGGCCATGCAAATCTGGGAGCAGGAAAATCCTGATCTCGTCTGCCTCGATATCATGATGCCCGAAGCCGACGGTTACGAAGTCTGCCGACACATTCGCGCTAGTGACAAAATGCTCCCCATCCTCTTTCTTTCTGCCAAGAACGAAGAGATCGATGTCGTTGTCGGACTCGAACTCGGCGCCGATGATTTCATTCGCAAACCTTTTGGCAAACACGAACTGCTCGCCCGCATCCGCTCAGCTCTACGACGCTCAGAAAGGTCGAGCCACGACCAGACACCCAACAGTTTTTGCATCGCTGAAGAACTCACGGTTTATCCAGCCCAACTACGTGCCACTCGCAACTCCGACAGTGCCGAGGTCGAGTTGTCCCCCCGGGAAATATCGATTCTATCTTTCCTTCATCAGCACCGTGGAGAAGCTGTCCGCCGCGACTCCTTACTCAACCATTGCTGGGGAATTGACTATTACCCCGAGTCACGCACCCTCGACCAACACATCGTAAAGTTACGCAAACACATCGAACTCGACCCGACCAAGCCCACCTTGATCGAAACCGTCCGGGGTGTGGGTTATCGAGTCCGCTGACTTGGCAAAATCCCAAAAAACCCCACACTCACCCCCCATAACATGGATCCCCGTCCCCGTGGGACAAAATTGCCTCCGGCGGTCTACGTTACACTCCTGCTCCGTTTCTGTCATTCAAGCATGACGTAATCACCACTCGACAAATATGGAACCGTAGCGAAGCGAAGATAGACAGCCGAGCGAAGCGAGTCAGGTGACCTGCAAGGTCAAGCAAAGCGGTCAAAGTCAAATTTGTCCCACACCCCGTAAAATGGATTGCCCATCCTTTCCTCCCGAACGCCCCCAACACCCACGCAATGGTATTGTATTTTGCATCTCTCCCCCCTCATTCATAATTCATAATCCATCCCCCCTACCCCCTACCCCCCATTCACAATTTCCAAAGCCCCATATCCGTTACTCGACTTACTAACCTGTATCTGTGCACTGATACGCTGCTTGAGCGCATCCACATGGGAAATAATGCCGATCGTGCGATTACTCATACGCAGGTTCTCCAAAGCAGCCAAAGCCATATCCAAAGTCTCGGAATCCAGCGTACCAAAACCTTCGTCAATAAACAAACTCTCAATCCGGGTATCACTGCCCGCCAAATCAGAAAGGCCGAGCGCCAGCGCCAGACTGATCAAAAACGACTCACCCCCGGAAAGACTGCGAGTGGGACGCACCGCATCCCCCTGATACAAATCGATGATTTGCAAACCCAACTCGCCCTCACTGCTGCGCTGGATTTGATAACGGTCATTGATCTCGATGAGATGACGATTCGCCAGTTGCAGCAGTTGCGCTAAAGTCAGCCCCTGGGCGAACTTTGAAAACACACTGCCGTTGGCCGAACCTATCAGGGCATTGAGTTCACTCCAGGGACGCAGCTCTTTTTCCAAGACCTCGATCTGCTTGAGCTGTCCCGCCTGCTCAACCCGGGCCTCGGCATCCTGCTTGATGAGCAAAGTAATTTCACCCAGACGCCTGTTATTTGCATTCTGTTGCTCGCTCAGCTCCTTGAATTCAAACTCTATAGTGACAAACTCATCGGCACTGGGAATAAGCTCATCCTCCAACTTTTTGAGCTCCTTCTGTGTTTGCACCATCTGCCCCTGCAGGGTATGCCGTCTCTCCTTCAAACCTTCCTGTTTGAGCTTGATTTGCTTCAAACTCCCGGCATCTAAGCGGGCTTCCCTAAGTGCATCGATAGACTCAAAAGGTGACTCATCCAGAGAGACCCTAATCGCCTCAGTATCAGCTTTGATAATTTGGGATTGTTGCTCGCAGACCTCACCCTGCTGCTTAAACTTTTGCTCCGCTTGCCTGGCCTCATCATTCATCTCCAGGCAATTCTGACGGCGCTGCATTTCGTCCCCTGACACCTCCAAATCCATCGCCAGATCCTGCTCCACAGTTTTATCAAACCCCTCCAACTTGTCCCTCCACACACCACCTTCCTCTTCGAAGCGTTTGAGTTCCTGCCCCAACATTTTGAGCTGCCCAGCGAGATCCTTGATCTGCCCCCTCGCGGACTCAAGCTCTTTGACCTTGGAATGATAGGCATAAACACGCCCCTCCAAATCCTTGCTACAGCGCTGCGTTTCATCAGCGGCAGAAACCTTCCCGCCATAACCAACCAACTTTTGATTGAACTTTTTGAGCAGTGACAAAATTGCCACCCCGCCATCTGCGATCCTTTTCTCCAGCCCCTGGCCTGTCTCCACCAATTTATCTTTTAACTGCTCCAGACTTTCGAGCTGTGAGCCCGCCACACGCTGTTCGCCTTCCAGCTTTTCAAAACCCTGCCGCTTTTCCCTTTGCTCTTTTTCAAGAATTTCAAGCCTCTCGATTCTGCTTTCCGTCTGCTCACGCTGCTGCTCGATCTTTAGCAAAAAATCCTCGAAAGCCTGGACCTCTTCAATCGATGAAGAGTAGGCGATCTGCTCTGCCGCCGCATTAAATTCAGCCACTTTTTGTTGCAGGGTATCACCCAATTCTTTATTTTTCAGTTCCTGGTGATCGAGAGCACTTTCAGCCTTAACCACTTGCTGCGACTTGTCATTGAGCGCCTCCCTCTCAAGCTGCACCACCTTTTTCTGCTCGTTCAGAGCCTGCAGGTCGGCATTTTCATTGTTTTCAAGCTGCTCCGCATATGGATGCTCTTCCGCACCACAAAGCGGACAAGCTTCTCCCGATTTAAGATCACCACGCTGCTGCTCGTAGGTAGCGATCAGACGAGCCTGCTGATAAATACGCTCCTTGTCCTCCAGCACCGCTTGCGCTTTGCCATTGACCTCCTGCTGATTGCTGTGGACTTGCCTGGCCTTTTTGCAAGCTTCACGCAAAACCGGGAGCACCTGCTCACTTTGCTCGGCCTTTTCGAATGTTGCCGACCAGACCTGGCGAATACTTTGCAAATTCCTGCCCCCCTCCCCTTCTGTCCGCTGGAATTTCGCCTGCTCCCGCCACTGCTCGATGCTTTGTTCCCCAGCCGATTCAACAAAGCTTTTTTCAGCTGCTTCAAGAGCACTTCGTGCGATCACCAACTTTTCATTTGAAGCAGCCATCTCTGCTTTTTTTTGCACCCAATCCTTTTCGAGCTGCTCCTGATCACTGGCCACCTGATCCAGCCGCTCCTGCTGACCAGCTTGCTCGGCATGCTGACTACGGATTGTTTCCCCGAGACTGCGGATATCAGGCAAAATTACTTCGATTCCCTTGTCCGCATCATAGGTTTTGAGCCAAGCATTAACCACCTGTTCCTCATCGGCAAATTTCTCCTTCTTTGTTTCCCCCGCTTGGATCTCACCAGCCTTTGTTTTGATCGCCGTCTCGACAAAAGCCACCGTAGCGATGAGAACCGTTCCCGCCCTGGATTGTTTTTGCCTGGCGTCCGCTGATAAACCCTCCAACTGCATGGACAAGGCCCGATGCTGCGACCTCTGCTCATCAAGCTTGATCAGAGCCTCCTGAAATACCTGCGTCGCTTCATGTTTGCCCAGGCGTTCACGCTCAGCGGCAAAGGCCTCGTCTTCGATTTTCCAAGCCTCCAGCTCTTGTTTTAATTCATCGAGTGTTTTGCTCTGTTTATCAAAGTCCTCAAAGAGCTTGATCTTTTTTTTCAATCCTGCGCCTGTTTTTTCCAAGTCCTGCAAGGCCTCCTCCTTTTCAGACTGCTCTTTGCGCAGAGCATCCAGCTCCTCCTCACTTTTCAGCTGCAAGCCATCCATTTGCTGTCGGGCCTGGTCAATCTGGTCCTTTTTTTCAGACTGAAATTCGTAAGTCTTCCGACTGATACGGGAGTATATTTCCGTGCCGGTGATTTTTTCCAGTAAGTCACCACGTTCATTGTCACCCGCATCCAGGAATTCTTTGAATCGCCCCTGCGCCAGCAACACCGATCTGAGGAAGCGCTGGTAATCGAGGCCAGTGAGTTCTTCCACCAGATCGTCCGCCTCTTTGATTTTTTCTGCGAGAATATCCCCTGATCCCATTTCAGAAATTTCCCGCTTGGCGTGCTGGAGCTTTCCCCCGGCTTTTTTACGCGCACGGGCACGGGTCCATTTGGCAACGTAGCGCCCTTTACGACATTCAAATAACACCTCGGCAGCACATTCACCCGTGCCACGGGTCATCATCTCCCCCGGACTGGCCTCGCTCTCATAACGAGCCGCCTTGCCAAATAGAGCCAGCGTGATCGCATCGAGAATCGTGCTCTTGCCCGCCCCCGTCGGGCCGGTGATTGAAAATATGCCCGCCTCGCCGAGCAAGCCGTTTTCGAAGTCGATACAGTGCTCCCCCTTGAGCGAATTCAGATTATTAAAAGTGACTTTGAGGATTTTCATCGAGCTTGCTCCTCCTGCACCGCAGTCAGCACATGGTTAAAACATTCCTTCAACTTATCGGCATCAACATCCCCCTGGTAAGTTTCCACCCGCTTCTCAAAAACCGCCTGCGGCTCCCACTCATGGATCGCCTTGCTGGATTCTGAATCGAGCCCCTCCTCATCCAAACGAACCGCACTGATCTGTCTGCCGACCTTCAGCACCTCCGCCTTTTTTCCCGCAGCCGCCACCCTGACCTGGTCATTGATCGCCGGACTGATCTCCCCCTCCGTCAGGGTAACTTCAATCCAGGGACACAGTTCATCATCAGCGACACTCAGTTCATCGATCGCCTTGAGCACCTCGTTGAGGCTGCCGGAAAAACGCAGCAGCCGTCGGGCAAGTGGAATGGCAAGCGCCTCATGCTCGAAGCCATGACCTTCAGTGATAGTCAGCAGCCGCAGCTCTTTTTTATCCGACTCTGAAAAGCTAAGTGGAATAGGACTGCCCGAGTAGCGGATATTTTCCTCATTCCCCACCGCCTGTGGATGATGCAAATGCCCCAGAGCAACGTAATCAAAGCCCGGCCCCAACTGCCCGGCCCCGATGCTACCAAGCTTGCCTATATGAATACTGCGCTCTCCATCCGTCAAAGCGCCGTCGACCGCCGTCAGATGCCCGGTAGCGAGAATAATTTCATCCGGCTTTTTGTCCTTTGCCGTCAGAGCCGCCATATCCCGATAAACCTTGACGATCCCCGCCTTGGTGCGCGCCTCCATCGCATCAAAACTTTCCCCCTCGACCGCCCGCCGCACATCCCGATCCCGCAGGAAAGGAAGCGCCGCAACGCAGAGCCGCCGGCCCCTGCACTCGAAACGCAAAACAGCTTGTGACAAATCATCGGGCAACGCCCCGACGACGTGAATGCGCAAATGGGACAAAACACCGCGTGGCGCCTCCAACTGGGCCGCTGAATCGTGATTCCCCCCGACAATCACCACCTCACAATGCTCCAAGGCATACAGCCGGGTGATAAAATCGTAATAAAGCTGCTCCGCTGCCCGCGGAGGGTTGGCCGTATCAAAAATATCCCCCGCCACGATCAGCAGATCGATCTCCCGCGACTCGATTGTCGCCAACAGGAAATCGATAAAAACCCGCTGCTCGTCCAAACGATCCCGCCCATGGAAATTCTGGCCCAGGTGCCAATCTGCCGTATGGAGGATTTTCATCTAATTAGCGGAGAATTTCTGATTACCAAAAAATAAAACCAAACACCTTCCTATATCGTCAGCACCCTCGTGAGTCCATCCAATATCCCATGGAAAACAAACAAACTGACAATCAAAAAAACAAGCCTTAATATTTTTCAAAATCACCCGATTCAACATGCTCCCACGCTAAACCCAGGGGCAGGACACCCGCAGGGTCAGAATCATTAAACCCAGTTTTCATCAAAAAGCCCTTGCCTTCGGGTTTTCCACAGTTCCCCACCCTGACGTGGAGCAAATTAGGCGAAGCTCTACAGCTCTGAATGTTAATCAATGTCCACCACTTTCATTCCCCCCATTGACTTACCTTAGCAGGCAAGCATATGATCTGTTCACATAAACTACTGTAAAAAACGACCCCCCCTCTTCATCCCCCCCACATCCGCACTATGATAATTGCACAAATTTTTTCAAAATTCCTGATAATCCTTGGTGTCGCTGTAATCTTGTTTGCCGTCTACAGGGTTTACGGTTATTTCGACATAATAAAGACAATGGTAGTGTCGATGGACAGCAGCTCATTTTCAGCATTGATGCCCCTCACCATCGAGGTGGCCGTAATGCTCCTTTTTGCCCGACTACTTTTCTGGCTTTCCACGAAATAGGCAGCACTCCTTCACCAAGGACGAAGTTCCGGCACATACCCAGCCCAGGCCACCTGGTCTGAGGTCTCTACACAAATGATCCTTTCCTGAAGCATCAGGCAGGCATTCGAAGGTGTAAGCTTTCCTATCATTCCAATGCTTCAACCTGCATCGAAGATAGTGTTAGCCCCTGTAATAAAAACAACTACCCACACACAGGTGCCAAAAGGGCTTCCGACAAATATACGATCCTCAGGGTCATCTGAATAGTTTTCTAATCGGCCAATAAAGCACCGGAATTCTTACTTACACGAGCTTATGTGCTATAGGCATATTACAGAAGCTGACGGATAGTCCGTCTTAGGATCACGGGATCACTTTTTTGGAAAACCTCGGAACATTTTTGAAACAGCATTCTGAACCCTGCTCTGACGGCGACTGATGCTGTCATCGAGGTCGATCTGGGCCTCGGCGGAACCACGCCAGAGAATTTGCCGGGTTCTCGCATCCCCGACACCGACAATGAGGGATCCTTCTTCAAAGTGATTTACGAGGGTAGCAGTGGAGGGCATCATGTATTCGGTGCGGACGTAGTGCGGTAGGCCGGAACTGAAGCCCATGCTGCTATCCACTTGAGTCACCTGGGTTTTGCTGGTGGCAGAAGCGAAGTAACCGACGAGTAGATCGCTCGACCCCTGGTCGACCCGGCGAAAACCTCTTTTTTGCAATTGCTCATCAACTTGTTCATGAACGGCTTTGCGAAGTATGGGATTGTCAACACGAGGTTTTCCACCTCCGGCACTGGAAGGAGCCGCGATCCATCGGTAAGTGGAGTATTTTGAGAAATCGCTCGATGCCGCGTGATCGGAATCAACCTTGAGGGTTGAGCACGAACTGAGCACAAAAGGTGTCAGGGCAAGAACGAAAAAGAAGCGTAGTTTGGTGCTCATGGTTTGGCCTTCTAAAAGAAGTTTTCGATTATTCTGATAGGCAAGCTTTTGGCATAATACTCACCTCGGAGTCAATGCGTTTTTTGCACAAGGCTTGATCTATTGGGTGGTAACAGGTTTCAGGGTCTTCCTCAGCATTGGCTTGATATAGTTTTCCTGCGAAAATTTAGAAATTGCAATACCCCGCAAGTCGTTAAAATTAGATCACTCTTAATGCGCACTGTCCTGAGCCAGGGCAAAAAGAGCTTCTGTAAAAGTTGCCCGGCTAGATAAAATTTTAAAAACGGAAAATAATATGAAAAAGAATTTTTTGAATATAACAATCGTTCTTCTCTTCACAGGTCTTGGCTTGATAAGTTGCAGGTCAGTTGCAGAAGTGAATCTGCTCGACACAAGGCGGGAACTCTCACGTGCAGGATTCAAAAAAATGGAAGCCGATACTCCGGAAAAACTCGCGCATCTGAAAACCCTGGAGCAGTTGGTGGTGACTAAACGTCGCCGAGACGGAAAGACTTTCTATTTTTATGCTGATGCGATTAAAGACAAGAGTCTGTATGTGGGCAGGTTGGAGAATTACAGGAGATACGAAGGGTGGGATGTTCACCAGAATACGGCTGAAATGCGTCACCAGGATGCGGTGAATGAGACGGTTGATTTACATATGATGGCCACAGAGGCCTGGGGGGTCTGGGGCCCCTATGGCGCCTGGTGGTAAGTTGCGCCTTTTCCCAAAACCTGGTGTGGCCCCCCACTACGTTTTCTTTTAGGAAGTAATGGAGTAGGATTTGTTCAGCTGAGAATTTTGCGCAAATTCGCTAACTGTTTTTGCAAAGCGTTGCTTTGAACACGCCTTTTAACAAACTTTGAATAGCGACGGAAGATCCTCTGATAGGAAACCAGAGGTGGCTCGGGACGGAATCGAACCGCCGACACAAGGATTTTCAGTCCTCTGCTCTACCAACTGAGCTACCGAGCCGCTTCGGTATTTTCCGGTAGTGACCGGACAGGTTTTTCACACACCAAGGTGAGAAGTGCGATACCTTTACCCCGCTCCCTTGAATTGACAACCAGAAATACCAAGGATTTCAGGAGGCTTCCAAAGACTCCCTTCAAGCCTGCCGTAACTGAGCCGAGTCAACTTTCCAGATTCGGGCATCGACGCGGCTGGAATCCAACCAATCGAGGTGAGTGGTGGTGACAAGTTTTTGTGAATCTTCAGGCCAGGCTTCCATCAAGGCATTGCGACGATCGGGGTCGAGTTCCCCGAACACATCATCGATGAGCAAGACCGGCGGACGGGCGGTTTTCCCGATAAACAAGTGGCTTTGAGCTAATTTTAAAGCCAGGGCCAAAGTACGCTGCTGGCCTTCAGAGGCAAATTTTGCGGCAGGCATGTCGTTCACCATGAAAGTCAGGTCATCTCGATGCGGTCCGGCGAGGGTCTGGCGACGGCGAAGTTCATCCGGACGACGACGAAGTAGCTCAGCCGCAAGATCATCCCCGGTACCGGAAGCAGCCTGGTACTCTATACTCAAGGATTCGTCCTGCCCGCTGATCTGTTTTTGCGAAGCCGCTGCCAATGGGGCCAAGGCGGCCACGAGTTCACTACGGTGCCGGGTCAACACTCCGCCGTTCTCAATCAGAATTTTGGTGTAAGCATCGATCTGCGCCCAATTAGGCGAGGCATCACGCTTGAGCAAAAAATTCCGCGATCGCAAAGCACGATCATAAGCTTTAAGTGCTGGCCGATAGAGCGGAAAAAGCTGGGACGCCATGAAATCAAGGTAACGCCTGCGGGTGCTGCCTCCACCTTTGACCAAAGCCAGATCATCGGATGCGATCCAAACGACCAGACCGCTGTAGCGCAAATACGCAGATGAACGCCCCTGGTTCTCTCCATCGACGGCCAATTTGCGCCCCCCCTTGGCGGTATGCCGCAAGCTCAACTCACAATCGCCGTACTGCCCACGCACCGAAAAACCCTTACCCGCTCCCGGCCCCATCCGGATCAGATCGCCCAGAGTCGAGGTTCTCGGCGATTGCAAACGCAGCACCGCACAAGCCGCTTCGAGAATGGAAGTCTTGCCTTGGGCGTTGTTGCCAACAAAAATCGTCAGCCCCGGCTGCAAATCCAGTCGCAGAGACTCAAAACAGCGAAATTGATTCAATTCGAGAGAGGATAGCATGGCGTAGGGAGATTACAGTGGCACAAGTCCGTGCTTCTGCGCAATTTTTTCCATTGAATTCCTGCCCTTCGCGTGCATCTTCTCGCCGCTTCACATGGCTCAGAAATTCCAGACTCTGCCGGGATTTCGCGATTTTTATCCGGCTGACTGCGCGGCACGCAATTACCTTTTCGGGAAATGGCGTGCGGTGGCGAAGAGCTATGGTTTTGTCGAATACGATGGCCCCATCCTCGAACCGACCGATTTATACAAACGCAAAAGCGGGGAGGAAATCGCCAACCAGCTGTTTTGTTTCACTGACAAGGGTGAGCGGGCTGTGTCGATGCGCCCGGAGCTGACCCCTTCCCTTGCCCGCATGGCGGCCGCCCGGCAACGCGATTTTCGCAAACCTCTCAAGTGGTTTTCCATCGGTCAGTTTTTCCGCTACGAAAAACAACAGAAGGGGCGCTTGCGGGAGTTTTA
The DNA here is from genome assembly GCA_030625775.1 of Verrucomicrobiota bacterium. Lineage (GTDB taxonomy): Bacteria > Verrucomicrobiota > Verrucomicrobiia > Verrucomicrobiales > DEV007 > JAADHD01. The sequence continues at coordinate 9,326 of DAOUQC010000053.1, read as the reverse complement.
TCAGTTCAACTGTGACATCCTTGGTGAGTCCTCACCCGCAGCGGACGCCGAGCTGATAGCACTGTCGATCGACCTGATGCGCGATCTGGGTTTTGGAGCGGAAGACTTTGCCATCAAACTGAGCGACCGCAGCGCGTGGTCGCTGTTCGTCGAGCAAGAAGGCATCGACGTCGAAAAAACAGATATTTTTCTGCAAGTGATCGACAAGCTCGAGCGTGACAAGGCTGACAAGCTGGAAGCGAAACTGGCCGAACTGGGCACTAGTCTGGCTGCGGTGAGGAAGTTCATTGACTCGGGCATCGCCGAAGAAAAATGCGAGTCACTGCAGCAAATTCTGAGGGATCTGGGTGCACGCGGCATGCGGGATTTTGTCCGCATCGATTTGAGTATCGTGCGTGGGCTCGCCTATTACAGCGGTCCGGTTTTTGAAATTTTTGATATCGGCAAAGGCATGCGCGCCATTGCCGGAGGCGGACGATATGACCAACTGGTTCAATTGATCGGTGGAGTAGACATGCCCGCAGCAGGCTTTGCCATGGGGGATGTGGTGGTGACCGATTTTATTCGTGAAACCGAGGCCGCTAATAAACAGCTCGAAGAAGAAGTGGCTGAAGACAGCCTGGATGTTTTTGTGGTGATAGCCGATGAAGGGCAACGCACGGCTGGATTGCAGATCGTCCAGCGATTGCGTGAAGACGGCCTGAGGGTGAATTTTCCTCTCACCGCGATGAAAGTGAACAAACAATACCAAAGTGCCGAACAGCAAAATGCCGACCTTGCAGTGGTGATAGGTGGGGACTATCCACAAATCACTATCAAAACCCTGGCAACCCGGGAAGAAACTACCTGCGATGAAAGCGAGATCGAAACCGCTGTAGTTGACCTTTACATTGTCTGACCACAACAGCTTTTCCAAACCCTTTGATTTACCATATCACCCTATTCAAACCATGAGCAATATCTACCGTACCCATCACTGCAACGAGTTACGTGCCGAACAAGTCGGCGACACCGTCACTTTGACCGGCTGGGTCAATTCCACCCGTGACCACGGCGGCGTGATTTTCATCGACCTGCGTGACCGCGAAGGCCTCACCCAGGCTGTGTTCCGCCCGGAAGAAAGCGGTGAAGCTTCAGAGACCAGCCACAAACTGCGCGCTGAAGATGTGATCACCATCACCGGTCGTGTCGATGCTCGCCTGGAAGGCACCACCAACGACAAGCTCGCCACCGGTGAAGTGGAAATCCTGGTCGAAAAAGTGAAGATTATCAACAGTGCCGCTGTGCTTCCTTTCCAACTGGACAAAGACAACCTGCACGAGGATACGCGGATGAAATATCGCTACCTCGACCTGCGCCGCCCGCGCATGGCTCGTAACATAAAGCTGCGCCACCTGGTGACCAAAGCCACCCGAGACAGCTTGGACGAATCTGGTTTCATCGAAATCGAAACGCCGATTCTATCCAAAAGCACCCCTGAAGGTGCACGCGACTTCCTCGTTCCTTCACGGCTGAATCCTGGAAAATTTTATGCCCTGCCCCAGGCGCCGCAGCAATACAAACAACTGTTGATGGTCGGTGGCATCGAGCGCTATTATCAAATCGCACGCTGTTTCCGTGACGAAGATCTGCGTGCTGACCGCCAGCCCGAGTTCACCCAGATCGACATCGAAGCTTCGTTTGTCACGGTGGATGACATCCTCGGACTGACCGAAAAAATGCTCGCCCGCATTTTCAAAAATGCCTTGGATGTTGAGATTCCTACTCAGTTCGAACGCATCACCCACTACGACGCAATGAACACCTGGGGCAGCGATAAACCCGAGCGACGTTTTGACATGAAGCTGACCGACCTCAGTGAAGTTTTTGCCCAAAGCAGCTTCAAGGTTTTCAAAGGCACTCTGGACAATGGAGGTGTGGTCAAAGCGATCAACGCCAAAGGTTTTGCCTGCGTGACTACCGGACAAATCAACCGTTTGACCGAACTTGCCCAGGAAACAGGCGCCAAGGGCCTCGCTTTCATCAAAGTGGAAAACGGCGAATGGAAATCTCCAATCGTTAAGTTTTTCAGCGACGAAGAAAAAGCCGCACTCACCGAGATAATGAAAATCGAAGAAGGTGACCTCATCCTCTTTGGTGCCGACACTTGGAAAACGGTCTGCGAAGTTCTCGGACGCATCCGCCTGGAAGTCGCCGACATTCAAGAGTTGTTGAAGGACAACAAAGAATACGATTTTTTCTGGGTCACCGAATTTCCCCTGCTCGACTACGACGAGGAAGAAGGCAAGTGGAACGCTGTTCACCATCCTTTCACCCGCCCCATCGCCGAAGACATGGCCTTGCTGGAAAACGAAGAAACCCGTGGCCAGGCTCGTGCTGAAGCCTACGATGTCATCCTCAATGGCACCGAACTCGGCGGCGGCAGCTTACGAATCCACGAGTCCAAGCTGCAACAAAAAATGTTTAGCATTCTGGGAATCGATGAAGACACTCAAGTCAGCGAATTTGGCCACCTGCTCGACGCCTTCAACTTCGGAGCACCTCCACACGGCGGCATCGCCCTTGGAATGGATCGACTGGTGATGCTCGTCTGCGGAGAGGATAGTATTCGCGACGTGATGGCTTTCCCGAAAAACAACAAGGGACAGGATCTGATGAGTGCCAGCCCGGCTGATGTCGACTTCAAACAACTGCGCGAGTTGTATGTGAAGTCCACCTTGAAGGAAAAAAAGGAGGATTGAGCGTTCGCAAAGGAGCGCGAACTTTCCTACTCCAAGCCTTCGGCACGTATCTGTAGGACAAAATTGCCTGCGGCAATCTACGCTGTGCTTCGGTGCCGATTTTGTCGTCTTCGAGCATCCTCCTACGTCACCCCACAATGACAAAATCGGAGTTTTGTCCTACCCTTCCTCAATCACATCGCGGTAAATCCCTTCCAAATCCGCAATTTGTTTTTCTTGCGAAAAGCGTGATTCAACACCTGCGCTCGCAGCTGAACCCATCGCCTTCCACTGCTGCTCATTTTCCAGCAAAGTTTTCAAGCCTTCAGCCAGTGATTGCCAATCATCTTCTTCTACCAGAATTCCGCTAACTCCATCCTCCACCGCTTCTGGAATTCCTCCGTGCAAGGTGGCTGCTACAGGCAGACCGGTCGCCATCGCTTCGAGCATCGCGTTGGGAACGCCTTCCTGATTGCCATCCTTACCGATGCGGCTCGGGTGGATGAATACATGCGCTTTGGCAAACTCCTCCCGCAGGCGATCTTCTCCAACAAAGCCAGTGAACTCAAGTGCCCCGGTAATGCCCAGCTCAGCTGCCAAGCTTTCCATCTCAGCTTGCAAAGGCCCTTCACCGATCAAGGTCAGTCGTATTTCGGGGAAACTTTCACGTAATTTTGCCAGTACCCTCAAGCTCACATCCAAACCCTTTTTTTCAATCAAACGACAGGCCTGTACCAAACGCCACTCCCCTCCGGCAGGTGACACCCTCGCTTGAAGCGGCCACTGATCCAACGGAATACCTGTCCTTGAAATGCGAATTTTACCCTCAGGGCACCCCAATTGATGCAAGACCTTTGCCAGGGATTGCGAGCGCGCCAGAATCCGGTCGGCCCCGGCAAACACCGCCTGCATCGCCACAAGATACGCCGCTTTGTCCATGTCCACTCCTACGTCAGCTCCGTGAAAACTGACAACCACCGGACAGCAACGACTCTTTGATTCTAACAAGGGCACCAGATGCATCCCAATGTGCCCGAAATAAACGTGCAGCACTTCCGCCCCCCTTTCCTCCAAAATCCTTTCAATCCCCTTACACTCCCGATTGGAAATCACCCAGGGAGCCTTGCAACACTTACGATACCAGAACCGACGCAGCTCCCTCAACACCCCGTTCGGACGTGGCAATAGAATCACCCTTTTTTCATCAAAGGGAAATTTATCCGCATGAATCCGCTTTTGTGTTAGGATGAGGGATTCAAAATTCGACAGACCGATAATTTGCCTATAAACGTGCAACATCTCCGGCGCCAGAAACGTCGAACAAAAGGATGCCACTATCGGTTTGGAACTCATCGTCAAATACAGCACATAGCACTTGTTACCCGAATGGACTACCAGGAAAAAGCACGACGTGTCATTCAACTAGAAATCGACGAACTGCGCCGTCTCCATGATCGCCTCGATGACTCCTTCGGGCAAGCGGTCAAGGCTTTGCACGACGCACTTGATCTGCGGGGGAAAATCGTCATCGCCGGAGTTGGAAAATCGGGTAATATCTGTCACAAAATTGCCGCCACCCTGAACTCAACCGGGGCCACCTCCACCGTGCTCAATTGTCAGGATGCCCTGCACGGTGATCTCGGTCTGGTCGCTGAAGGCGACGTTGTCATCGCTTTCAGCTATTCGGGAGAAACCCGTGAACTGCTCGATATTTTACCCCACCTCAAACGACTGCGGGTGCCCCTGATCTCAATCACGGGCCATTCTGACTCGACACTTGCACGAGTCGGGGACATCACTCTGGATGTCCATGTTGAACGCGAAGCTTGTCCACTGAATCTCGCCCCCACTTCCAGCACCACCAATATGCTGGTGCTGGGTGATGCCCTGGCTATGACACTGCTTGAGGCCCGGGGATTCAAAAAAGAAAACTTTGCACAATTGCATCCCGGCGGAGCCCTGGGACGAAGCCTGCTCACCAAAGTATCTGACATCATGCGCAGCGGCGACGACATCGTCATCCTCTGCCCGCAAGAGACCATTAAGAGTGCTCTGGAAAAAATGACCGCCGCCCGGACCGGAGCCGTCATCGTAACCCATGAAGACGGCTCCCTAGCCGGCATTTTCACCCAGGGCGATTTCACCCGTGCTTTTCAAACCCAGGACGATCTTGGCAGCCGCAGCGTCGGAGACTTCATGACAGCAGATCCCATCTCCATCCCCGCTGGCAAACTGGCCGCTGAGGTTCTCGCCCTGCTGGAGGAACACCGCATCGATGACCTTGTTGTCGTCGATGACGACAATCAACCGCTCGGCCTCATCGACATCCAGGATCTCACCCGCCTGCATATCCTGTAAAAACACAATTCTACGCTCGCCAAAACCCTTAATATCTGTTAAGTTTCGTGCTTCAATCTGTTTAATCTTTTCAACTTATGGCAGTCGTAGCAACTCAAATCAAAAAAGGGCAATGTATCTCTTACAAGGGAGAAAGCGGGATTGTGCTGCACCTTGAACACCGCACTCCCGGTAAAGGTAATGCCTTGATCATGGCCACCATCCGATCCTTTCAATCGGGAAAAACCAAAGACATCCGTTTTGCTTCCGGTGACAAAGTCGATCTTGTCATGACCGAACGGCAAAAACTGGAATTCAGCTACAGCGACCCAAGCGGCTATCATTTCATGGATCCTGTTACCTTTGATACGGTCACCCTGTCCGAGGAAATGCTCGGTGGCATTACCAACCTGCTGATCGATGCGCTGCAGGTCGAAGTCCTTTATCTCGACGGCAAACCTGTGAGTGTTGATCCTCCCTCGTCCGTCGAACTCAAAATCGCCGAGTCGGCACCGGGAGTCAAAGGCGACACCGCCAACAACCCTACCAAGGAAGCAACGCTCGAAACAGGTCTGCGAGTCCAAGTGCCTCTTTTCTGCAAACCTGGTGACGTCATCAAAGTAGACAGCGCCACTTGCAAATACCTCAGTCGAGTCTAGTCCGGTTTTGTAATTCTGCGATCAATGTGGGTGAAATCCCGATGTCGCCAAACTGGAACGACAAAAGGAATTTCGCCCATAACAGGTAAGGTTCCGTCAGACCAATGACGCTACCCAAAGGCACCAACTCAAGATCCGGCCAGAGACGCAAGGCTGCCGCATCAGCAAGTGCCAAAGGCCGTAAATCCTCACCTCATAAAAAATCTGCAGCTGCCGGGAGACGTGGGAAGGCCAGCACCAGCAACAAACAAATCGCTGCTTTTATTGAGGGTGAATCAATTCCTGTCGCCGCCCCCTCGATGGGACTCATGCACTGGTTGCGTCTGCTGATCGGCATCGCTCTCTTGCCTCTCGTCTGGATTTCGTTGGAATCGTTTTTTTTAAGCTTTGCCCACGCCGCCAAAAACGGAGCCTTCTGGCGCACTGGAGAGTTCTGGTTTTTTGTCATTGGTTCTTCCTTATGGCTGGTGCTCTTTTTCGGGCTGAGAAGTCGGCTCATGCTGTGGTTTTACGTCGCTGGCCACGAACTCACCCATGCTGTTTTCATCCTCTTCTGTGGAGGCAATGTGAAAGGGCTGCATATCTCCAGTTCCGGCGGTCATATCCTGACCAATAAAAACAACTTCATCATCTCCCTCTCCCCCTACTTCATCCCCTTTTACACCATGATCATCATCGTAATGTGGTGGATCGTACCATTAATTTTCCCCGAATACCCCATCACCATCATCCACGAACGCCTGTTGTTCGCCGCCATCGGTCTAACTTGGACTTTCCACCTGACCTTCACCCTGTGGATGATCAACCGTGACCAGCCCGACCTGCAACAAAACGGCCTGCTTTTTTCAATCGCCCTGATTTCCCTGATCAACATCCTGCTCATATCAAGCTTTCTTGTTCTGGCTTCACCAAACGTCAGCTGGGAATATTTTGCCCTGACCTGGGCCAACAACCTGGCGACTTTCCACCAGCGCCTGATGGAATCGATCCAGGAAATGATCCATATGGTAACGCGATGGATGTGATTGCCCACTTGCCAGAGGGATTACTCTGTAGCAGACTCTCCCATGGCCAAGAAAACACCCGCTTCCAAACAAAACAACTTCTCCCCCTCACGTCGTCGATTTCTGACAACAACAGCCAGTGCGACCAGCGCTTTTGCCGGCATTCAATTTCTGCCGTCGGGAGTCCTGGGAGCAAATGACAAGCTCAACCTCGCTTTTGTGGGAGCCGGAGGCCGGGGAGCCGCCAATATCAAAGGCTGTGTCAGTGAAACCCACTACGCATATGCCGACGTTGATCAACGCCGCTGCGCCGACTCACTGAAAGCCAACCCCAAGAGCAAGTATTACAAGGACTGGCGCGAGATGCTTTCAAAAGAAGCGGGTAATATCGATGCCGTTGTCGTTTCGACTCCCGATCACAATCACGCCATTGTTGCAATGGCCGCGATGAATGCAGGCAAACATGTTTATGTCGAAAAACCTCTCACCCTGACTATCGCCGAAGCCCGTGCTCTGCAGAAAACGGCTGAAGCAAAGGGTCTCTGCACCCAGATGGGAAACCAGGGGCATGCCAACGAAGGTGCACGTCGCACCAACGAATGGGTTCAGTCCGGTTCAGTAGGTGAAATTCGTGAAGTCCACACCTGCACCAATCGCCCCAGTTGGCCACAGGATATGCTGCGACCTGCGGCAGAGGAAGTGCCTCCAACGCTTGACTGGGATATCTGGACCGGTCCCGCTCCAATGGGGCCATACAGCAGCCAGATCGTACCTTTCAAATGGCGTGGATACATCGACTACGGCACCGGAGCTCTCGGTGACATGGGAGCCCACATTCTCGATCACCCCGTTTGGTCACTTGGATTAGGAGTGCCTTCCAGTGTGACGGCAAACATCGAACGCAAAACTCCCGGCAGCGAAAAAGTCTCCCACCCTGCATCCTGCAAAATCACTTATGAATTCCCGGCGCGTGGTGATGCACCCCCAGTCAAGTTGATGTGGTATGATGGAAGTTATGCGATGCCGCGCCCAAAAAACATGGATGATAAAAAGAAAACTCCCAGCAGTGGATGTATCTACTACGGCAGCGAGTTCACATTCATGCACGGCAGCCACGGCGGTGCTCCGCAAATGGTCGCCGATGCCGACAAAAAGAAATTTGTCGAGCCTCCCAAAACCATGGAGCGCTCACCGGGTCATCACAAGGAGTGGATAGCAGCCTGTAAAGCCGGTGACCCGAAAATGGCCAAATCAAATTTCAGCTACGCAGCACCGCTCACCGAATTGATGCTGCTCGGCACCATAGCAGCCCAGGTTGGCAACGGCACCAAGCTCACTTGGAATCGTGAAGAAATGACTACTGGCAATGCCGAAGCGGATAAATTGATCAACCGCAAATACCGTGACGGCTGGGCCCAGGTTGGATGAGCGGCAAAGGGAATTAGCAGCTTAGCCTTTAAGGTGTTCAGGCTTGGAGTTCCAAGCAATTTCAGGAAAAATAGTTCTTGTCGAGTTATTATCGAATGTTAGATAAATCTTCAAAATTACAGCCCTGACAAGCCAGGCACCTAAACAGCTTCCTTCTTCCCACTATGGCTAAATCCTACCCGATACCCTCCGATGATCTGCTTCAGGAGCAGTTGACGACCCTGCAGTATCAAGTCACACAGCGATCTGCCACCGAGCGCCCGTTTGAAAACGAGTATCACGATAACAAGGCGGACGGCATCTATGTCGACATCGTCTCGGGCGAACCCCTGTTTGCTTCAAATGCCAAGTATGATTCGGGAACCGGTTGGCCCAGTTTTTTCCAACCTCTGGTTACCGATAATATTGTCGAAAAGATCGATTTCAAAATGATCTTACCGAGAAAGGAAATCCGTAGCAAACATGGCAATTCACACCTCGGACACGTTTTCAAAGACGGCCCCGAACCAACAGGCTTACGCTACTGCATGAACTCAGCCGCCATGCGTTTTGTCCCCAAAGACGAAATGGAAACAGAGGGTTATGGAGCATTCCTGAAAGATTTGGACTAGCGACAAAGCTAGTGTGGGACAGAACCGTAGGACAGAATTGCCTCTGGCTATCTCCGTTGCACTCCTGTTCCGTTTCTGTCATTCAAGAGCGACGTAAGCTCCACTCGACAAATATGGAACCGTAGCGAAGCGAAGATAGACAGCCGAGCGAAGCGAACCGGAACGCAGTGTAGATAGCCGGAGGCAAACAGGTGACCTGCAAGGTCAAGCAAAGCGGTCAAAGTCAAATTTGTCCCACGTGTTCATTCAAAGGTGATGCAAACTCCTTAAAATTTGCCCCACGCGCTCATTTGGGTGCAGCCACAAACACTCGATTCCAATATTTTCTCGAAACTTGCAACACATCGATCATTTGCTATGTTTTCATAATAATAACCCTCTCCCTCCTTCATGCCTGACTCCAGCCCCATCCCTGATACCCCTTGGTACAAAAATGTCACCCGCTACCAATGGCTGGTATTGCTGATCGCTTCCCTCGGTTGGATGTTTGACATATTCGAAGGGCAGATTTTTGTCACCACGATGAAGGAAGCCATGCCTTCCTTGCTTCCCGAAGGAAGCAGCGAA
>DAOUQC010000095.1 GCA_030625775.1 Verrucomicrobiota bacterium | reverse complement strand
GTTTTGGGGATGCAATCCTTAAGATAGGAATGACTCGAAGATTGGAGCCGATGGATCGTGTGAAGGAATTGGGTGATGCCTCGGTTCCTTTTACCTTTGATGTGCATGCAATCATTTACTGTGAAGATGCACCTGCGCTTGAATCTGAGCTGCACAAGGTTTTCGATAGCAAGAGGGTCAACAAAGTGAATCGCAGAAAAGAATTTTTTCGAACTACCCTCACGGAAGTTCGGGAAGTGATAGATGGTAAAGGCATTGAGGATGTTCAATGGACCCTTGAGGCCGAAGCCTTGGAATATAGAGAAACGGTTGTGTTGGATTCAAAAATTGAAAGTGATGCATCTAACCAAAAACAGGATAGCCCCGTAGAGCGATAAGTGCCTACCCTCCAATTCGCTTCAGCCATTGCCTTTCGAGCTTCGCACCAAACCTTATTCAGTTTGAAGTTTTTGCCAATTGGATTTCTTTTTCAGTTTCAATTTTGCTCACATCAGGCTTCTTGATAGCCGCAATGTTCGCCATCACTGATGCTGTCACTATAATTATACCTTGCGGGCTCATCTCATCTAATTACGCAGGCACATTTAATAACGGATAAATAACGATTTAAAAGGACGAATAAGGTCGAAAAAGACGACACAGCGTCGCAAGTTTCCTTACAACACAAGGATTACCCCCACACAAAAACAACGCCCACCTGCTTCACACGCAGGGGGTCGCGGGTTCAAATCCTGCATCGCGCACCAGCCTTCGCCGGAGCTAAGAAATCAAAGGTTTTTTCGAGCGAGGCGCAGTCCCATGACCGCAATCCCTCCCGAACAGAATGCCAAAAACGATAACTGTATACGGGAGGGTGGAGTGCCAAATGGGTCTAAATCGTTAGCCCTCTGTATTCCTACCGGATCAATGATCGCGATAAGGGAAACCAAAAACGCCATGGTGCCTAGGCCTAAAAGTAGCCAGCCTGTTATGCGTAATAACACTCTCATCATATTGGTTCACTTCATCTTTCACCAGTGGATCAAATTATTCTAACAATGGCATTACCATTCAAGCCTTCACCGCCGCCGAAACGTCAGCACGAAGGCCGTCCCAAGGGCAAACACGCACATAACGGTGCCGAATACCACTCTGAACACCGGACGTATCCCGTTTTGCCCAGCATATTTGGGCACGCTTCGCGGGAAGTTCAGCCAATCGCTTAAGCCGAAGTGAATGAACCAAGTCGAAATAATGATGGTTATTGACCAGAGTAGGATGAGGTGTTTGATCTGGCTCATTCAGCTTAACAAAACACGAATACCCGCAGCAAAGGCGGGCGGTAAAAGCAAAACAGGATAAAATGTGCGTCGTTCGGGATTCACGATTTTGTGCACTTGTGGAAACATCATCAAGATCACTCCCCACAGCAAACAATAGATCAAGAACGTCACAAAAAAACGCACCCAGCTTCGCTCATGTTCAGGCTTGCCTGTCATCATGATGCGACTTTCCTTTCAAACGTCTTCTTCGTTTCAAGCATCTTATTGGGCACCTTGACGAAAGCTTTTCGAAGCTCGTTCACAATCTCAATGATACGGGCTTTCTACTCTGCTGTACCCTGGCCGCGAGCTTCGCCAACGGTCTCGTCATATTCTTTTCTCAATGCGGCAAGATGACGATGCTCAATGCGGCACTCACGACAATGCCTTGCCTGTGAGTCGACGTAGAAGCGATACTCTTCAAACCAGGCTTTTTGCTCATCAGCCGTCCAGGTAAATTTCTCCCTGCATCCCTCACATTTGAAGACCGCATCCATCACCTAAAAAGCCCCCGACTGTAACAAATCACTTCGCACGCGGTATGTATTGATAAGTTCCCTGATAGATTTCGCCAAAAAGCTTCCATTGAGAAGTTAATTTTTATACATTGCTTCAAAAGCACCTGGCAGGCTCCTCTGCCCTTTGAATTCCCCTGACATGTTTCACCCCTCCAAAAAGACTTTCTATTTTGCTCTGGTGCTGGGTCTTCTGTTACAGGCAAGCCAGCCCTTGATGCACGCACAAGGCCGGAAGGATGCCTGGCTCAAAAAAATGGCGCCGCTGATGAAACCCACCCCCTTTGCCAATAGTTCTCTCGGAAAAGCCCAGGGCCAGATGATCAAGGTCATATCAGTGCTCGAACGCGCCGATCAAACCGACGGGCCAAAACCCAATGAGCTCATCACCCGGGCCTGTGAGACTTACCCGGGCCACGGCCCGTTTCGCACCATGATCACTGCCAACATTGTTGAGCAAGCCTACGAAGAGGCAAAATACCTGGGCCTGTTTGACAAAAAAGGAAAGTTTGAAGCAACTGTCAAAAACGGGCCTAATGTTGGAAAAAGAATTCAATTTGAGTATATCGTTCCTCCGGAAAAAGCACCTGAATTTTCCCAGGACATCGCCAATATCCGCATCGTATTGACCAGCCAAAAACGCCAGGGCAAAACCCTTGATCGTTTTGAAAAAATCCACCTCCTGAAGCTAAAGGAAATACAACGGGAAACTCGCAGCCGTCTGGTCCTACACGAACGCGAAAGTGGTCACATGCTCGACACTTCGTTCTCCACCCCGGACAAAGGTCCTCACTTCGAAAAATGGGAAGCCTCGATGGAATTAGCCGGAGAAGCTACCAGCAGCATTCCACAGATCAAAATAGAAGCCCGCAAACGATCCAGCGCCAGCCGCAGCAATGGGGAAAAACTAGCTGTGTGGGTCAAGGTCGACAACCTCTCTGATATTCCCACTCAAGTAAGCGTGCATTGTTATATGCTGGGAAGAACCGAGCGCAAACGGATTCTCTTCAACATCGGACATGCCAGTAAGGAAGTGGTTCTGCTGCCTCGTGATGTGCAGCAAATGCTGCTCCGTTCCCGCCCCTTTCCCAGCATGAAAAACCATGTAGCCGATCTGGATCAGCTGCCAAAAAAAGAACGCGGGAAGGCAAAGTTTTTTGTCCGGGGTTGGGTTGTCCGAGTAGAACACAATGGCAAAGTAGTCGCCTCGGGAGCATCCATGCCAAGCCTGCTTCCCTTCGCTGACGAAAAATTCAGGGAATTGAATGGCCTCCCCTGATTGACCTGCCCAGCTCCCCCCCTTTTCAAGCCACCGTTTCAGTTCCCTCTTACTTTCTGGGAATCATTACTGCTTGCTGGGACAGCTTTCCGGGGCAAAACACCCGGAGTCAGCTTCATCGATAGCTTTTCGATTCCGCGCAGTACCTCCAAATCCAGGCTTTTGCCAACACAGGCAACATAAAAAGTATCCACCAGATCATTCAGATTGGACACCCGCTCCTTGCCCACCCGTAGAATAACATCCCCCGATCGCAAGCCACACTGAGCGGCCGGAGAATTTTCCCGAACGCTCATCACTTGTGGAGTTGTCGACTGCAGGTGGAAAGAGGCTCCAATCCAAGCTCGTGTACTTTGCCCGGCTCTTCGATGGTCTCGCAAAAGTTTTCCCAAAACGGCCGTCGGCAGGGCATGATGCTCGGAAGACTCCTTTAACTGGCGCCCCGTCAAAATGCCCAGCACACCTCCAGATTCATCCAACACAGGACTGCCAACCGCCCCCCGCATCAAATGCATGTTGATTCGGTAAAAAGAAGTAGGCAACTCAAGCCCATGGTAAATGCTGTCCCGCCCGGCCAATCGCCCAGCCACACACACATCCGCTTCTCCCGTGCCAGGACGATTGATACCGAATACCAGAGTCCCAGGATCAAGCCGGTTCCCCATTGGGCGCAATGACAATGCTGGCGGAGAAGATACTTTGTTCCCCCTTGCCTTGATCAGGCACAAAGCTGTTCGTTCATCAATGGCCAATACCTCACCGTTCAGCTCCTCTCCTCCACCATGCAGCACCAGCCCAGCCTCTTTCGCCACCCCCTCGGGAATCACCGTCGCATAAATACCTTCGTTACCTACCTTGAAAGCTATTGAATGAATTCTGGAATTCACACCACCCCACAGCACCTCGACCAGCGCAGGTTCAATTTGCTCATACAAGGCCCGTGCCGACACTCCAAAGCGCATTGATTCATCCACCTGTGAACCAAATCCCCTGCTTCCCTGGACGGGTGACGCAAGGGTATCCGGTGGTGTTGTCGCAGGATCCTGGGCATTCACCACACTCAACCCGGCTCCGCCAAGCAGCAATGCCATGCCTGCTATCAGAGAAGTCCACACACGCTGATGCGAACTATGCAGCGAAGCCCTTGCGGAAAAACAATCCAGCTGCCGCGCTCTATTCGCTTGCTCAGAATTCACGTAAAAACGATTTGATCCCAGCTGGTACAATACTTTCATTCAAAGGCTTTTTGTCACCCAATACCGGCACCGCAGACTTGCCATAAGTTTGATCGGCAGAACTATCAATGTCGTAAACAACGGTAGCTGCACTGTCAGGTTCCGATTCGTTAGCCGCCTGATAATCCCTGTCACCAGCACGGAAAAAAAGCCCGACCATCACCGTTGCATACGCAGCACCGGCCAGATAAACACGTTTACGGCTGCCCACGCTCCAAAACCAGGTCTCCACCCGGTCCCAAAACAAACTCCACGCCGAACGCTGCATGATCTCAACTCGTTGACGGTCATGCAAGTCATCTAAAAAACGCTCATAAAAACCTTCCGGAGGGTGCTCGTAACGCATCAGGTGCAGCAGCTTCTCCACCTCTTCATATTGATCGTTGTCTGACTTCATAACCGGAATAAGTAGTCGTTGTTATTCGTTTTGCGGGTTTATTGGCCCACTTCCGTGCCTATATAAAAAATGAATACTGGCGTTTTTCCCATGCCCTATTTCCGAAACTCTTCCAAATAATTTTGCAACTGACGATGAGCATAAAACAAACGAGACCTCACTGTCCCCTCTGATACCCCTAAAATTTTACTGATTTCTGCATGTGGCATCCCCTGAATATCAAACATGGTCACCACCGCCCTATGGTCATCTGACAGCTCCTGCAATGCCATGTTCAATCTTTCCTGTAGTTCCGCAATATTCACTTCACGTACCGGATCACTTTTTGAAGTCGCTTCGATGAAATCAGGGTCTCTCTCTATTGCCATATCAACGTCATCCAGGCTCATCGCCCGTCGTCGACCTCGTTTTTTCAGGAAATTCAAAGTCATGTTCACTGAGATCGAATAGATCCAGGTGTAGAAAGTGGATTTTTCCTGAAAACGCTTCAATGAACGGTAAGCTTTCGCAAACACGTCTTGCAATACATCATGGGTATCCTCGTGATTAGAGGTCATGTGGTAGACCAAACCGTACAAACGCGGGGTATACTTCACCACCAGTTCATCGAAGGCATGTGTATCCCCATCACGGGCACGCGCTACCAAGTGCTTGTCTTCGTCCGGCTTGCGCTTTTTTTGAGGGTTTTTCTTCGATTTCATCCAGACTACCAAGCCAACACTACCGGAGTGAGAGCGGGTCGCAAGCAACACTCAACTCACCAGAAACTCAATGCCAAATAAATTTCTGATCAAATTTATTCATATCACCACTCACGCTTTTTGAGCCAGGTGAAGTTTCACCGAGACATATTCGGTATCTGGCAAAATATACTTTTTCACTTCCACCTCGACTTGCTCCACTCCCTCAAAATCAAGTGTCGCCTGAGCGATATCTTCTGCCAGGGTTTCTATCAGACGACGACTACCAGCCTGTGCCACGCAGTGAATCTGCTTGCTCACTTCATAATAATCAATCGTCTTGGCAATATCATCTGACAAAGCTTGCAATGAAGCAGCTGGATGAATGAGCAAATCCACTTGCAACTCCTGGGTATTTGCCCGCTCTTCATCGGGTACTCCCACCCTCGATTGAATGCGCAAGCCTTTGATTTCAATCTTGTCACGATGTTTCATAATCAGAAGGCACCTACCCAATGCGGAAATCGATGTCCTTGATGTTATCCCTCCCAAAACGCTCCTGCATTTTCACCAGAATCGCGCCTTTCATCTGTTGCGCCAATACATAGTGAATAGACGGTTGTAAAACCTGCACAATCAGAACTTTTCGCCGCACTTCGATCGGTTGGGCATTATTGGCGATGTTAGAGCCGACTACTTCTGCCCAGGCTTCGACCATCGCCTCTTGATCACATCTGCGGTCCAGCCCTAGTCCCTGCAGGGCGGTTTCCATCACATCAGAAACCGGTCGACTGAATTTTGACAGATCTTCCGGCTCCCA
Organism: Verrucomicrobiota bacterium; assembly: GCA_030625775.1. Classification (GTDB taxonomy): domain Bacteria; phylum Verrucomicrobiota; class Verrucomicrobiia; order Verrucomicrobiales; family DEV007; genus JAADHD01. Next base: position 9,431 of record DAOUQC010000095.1, on the reverse strand, counting down.
CACCCCGCGCCAGGCAGCGAGTAATTGGTCCTTTTTCGATCTTATCCGTCGTTTGCGCATATTGCATTCCTCACCAGGTCACCACCGCGACCTCGTCCCCATTAGACACAAAAAAACCGCACCAGTCAAACTCGTGCGGTTTTTAAAAATATTAAAAAGCAGCGCCAAATTAATCAGCTCCGTTTTCGCCAATGGCTTCAACCGGGCAACCTTCCATGGCTTCCTCGCACAAGGCGCGTTCATCATCGTTCTCAGGCTGCTTGTAAACGTATGAATACCCCCCGTCTTCATTACGGGTAAAGTTTTCAGACGCGGTCTCACGACACAAGTCACAATCAATGCACTGGTCGTCTACATAAAACGCCCCGTCTACGTTATCAGAATATTTGTCTTCTACTTCAGCCATATCGCTTCGGTTTAAATTTCGGTGGATAATAGCGGCATTCGCAAAGCTTGCAACGCCTTTTTACCCAGAATATTTTTTCTGTGCATATTTTGATGGCAAGAAGACCTGTATCGGTTCACTTTGTCAGAGAGCCTTCAGGACTTCCCTGCACATTTTTTACTGATACAACCATCACCCATGCCATCACCACTTCAGATCGCCGATCGCAGCTTTCAATCCCGCCTGTTTCTGGGTACCGGGAAATTTTCCTCGAATGAATCCATGCGTGACAGCCTCGTCGCCTCCGGAACCGAAGTGGTGACCGTTGCTTTGCGGCGGGCGGATCTTTCCGCCGGGGGAGATCCCTTTGCCGATATCCTCGACTTCATCGACCCTGAAAAATACCTACTGCTGCCCAACACTTCTGGAGCGGCCACCGCCGACGAAGCCGTTCGATTGGCCCGCCTCGCCGTCGCAGCCGGCCTTCCCAACTGGATAAAACTCGAAATCCACCCCGATCCCACCTACCTCCTGCCCGATCCTATCGAAACGCTTGCTGCTGCGGAAATCCTGGTGAAAGAAGGTTTTACCGTCCTTCCCTACATCAACGCCGACCCCGTTCTGGCAAAACGTCTGCAGGATGCAGGAACGGCGACCGTCATGCCACTCGGCTCGCCCATCGGATCCAACCAGGGACTTGAAACCCGACGCCAGTTGGAGATCATTATCGAACAGGCGAGCGTCCCCGTCGTCGTCGATGCCGGCCTGGGAGCCCCTTCTCACGCCGCTGCCGCCATGGAATTGGGTGCAGACGCCGTGCTCGTCAATACCGCCATCGCCATTTCTCCTGATCCCTGCGAGACCGCACGTGCTTTCAGACTGGCCACCGAAGCTGGCCGCATCGCCTGGGAAACAGGACTGGCCGATAGCCAGAACACTGCCGCAGCCACCAGCCCCCTCACCTCCTTCCTCTACGAAGACACCCCTTCCTGATTGACTCCATCTGACTTCGCTCCGCTCCGGCTCCGGCTCCTAATTCATAATTCATAATTCATTGCCCCTGCTCAGCGTTCAGAACCTAAGTATCACCAAGGCCAAACCCGACCGCTGGCTGCGCTACCAGGCCGCCCCTGAAAAGCTGATTGATCAAGTCAGTTTTGCTATCGAGGAAAATCAATGCCTGGGTTTAATCGGCGAGCAACATAGTGGAAAAATGGCCCTTACCCTGGCCCTGCTACGCCTGCACCCTGTTTCCTCAGGTCGCGTGGACTACCGGGGACAGGACATTCTCGCCCTGGGCAAAAGGCGCTTCCAAAAACTTCGCCGTGAGATCCAAGCCATCTTCCCCGACAAATTCACCGCACTGAACCCTCTCCACAGTGTCACAAAAATATTAAATGAGCCCCTCAGTGTTCATTTTCCCCACCTCACTCCTTCAGAAAAAAACCACCGTCTGGACTACGCCATGCAACTGGCGGGGCTCTCTCGGGAACTTCACGAGTGCTGGCCCGGCGAGCTCAATCCCGGCCAACGCATCCGTGTCGCCCTTGCCAGGGCCTTGATTGTCGAACCTCGACTACTTATCTGCCACGATACCGTCAGCGCCCTGGATACCCCGGTTCAGGCAGAAATACTCAATCTACTGCTCGATCTCAAGGATACGTTGAACTTGAGTCTGTTATTTGTGACACATGATCTTGCGATTGCCGATCACATGAGTGACCATATGCTGATTCTGCATCGGGGCAGTATTGTCGAAACAGGCAACCCTGAAGAAATCGTCCACCATCCCAAGCACAGCTACACACAAAAACTCGTTTCCTCGACGACCACCATGTGAAAACCAGAAAACAGGAGTCTTGATTCTAAATTCCTAATTCTAAATTCCTAATTCTCCAAGTGACTCCTCTTTTCCGAAAATTTCTTGGCCTGAACTGGGTGCTGGTATTCACCATACTCGGCTTGATCATTTTTGGCATCTTCTCCATCTATGGAGCCAGTTGGATGAGATCCGACCCAGAGCTGGCCAACAAATGGCGCGATCAACTCAACTGGGTATCAATCGGCTTTTTAGTATTTTTCATCGTCTCGCTGATCGATTACCACTGGGTAAAATGGGCTGCCGCCCCCTTCTATCTAGGGGCACTGATCCTGCTCATCATCGCTGAATTCAAGGGCATCGAAGTCCATGGCACCCAGGGCTGGCTGCGCCTGCCTGGTGGCATATCCTTTCAACCCTCACAGGTTGCCATCGCCTCCGGCATCATCATGCTTGCAGTGATATTAAGCCATTTGCACAAGCTGCACTCCGTTTTCCGCAATCACTTTTTGCGAGTATTCATCGCTGGCGTGGTGGGCGGCATCCCCTTTATTCTAGTCCTGAAATCAGGCGACCTGGGATCTGCCCTGGTCTGGGCTCCAGTCATCGGCGCCATGTTACTGGTGGGAGCCATCCCTTTCCGCTACCTGATCGTCATCGTTCTTTCCGGCACCCTTATCCTCCCCTTCGCCTACTTTTTTGGCCTTAAGGACTATCAGAAAAAACGCATCACCGTACAAATCGACATGCTGATGGGCAGGGAAGTCGACATTCGCAATGAGGCCTATTCCGCCCACAACAACCTGATGGCTATTGGCAGCGGGGGCTGGGCCGGCAAAGGCTTTAAAAACCCGGATACATTGAACTACAAAGGTTTCATTTCCAAAGACACCGCCATCACCGACTTTATCTTTCCGGTACTTGCCGAAGAACACGGCTTCCGTGGCGTCTTTCTTATGCTTTCAACCTTCCTTCTCCTTCTGCTTCAAAGCCTCTTTGTTGCTTTTTACGCAAAAGACATGATGGGAAGATTGCTGGTTGTCGGTGTTGTGGCCCTCTTTTTTGCCCATATTTTCCAGAACGTCGGGATGAATGTGCTGTTGATGCCCATCACCGGAATTCCCTTGCCTCTGATCAGCTACGGAGGAACCTTCATGGTGATGATTTTGTTCCTTCAAGGACTGGTGCAAAGTGTCTGGGTTCATCGCAATACCAATCAGCCTGATCCCAAAACCCCCAAAGGCATGCAGATCGATCATTTGGATTGAAGGGATTTTCTCAAATCCACAGTTGCGCCGTCAAGCAGTTGAGTAAATTTTGAGTTGAGACGCAGCCGTTTTCCCGTAACGGTAGGCCGTATTCCATGAGCTTGACGAGCAGCCTACAAAACAGGCTGCCCTGATTGACCCAACACTCAAAGATCACACATCCATGAAAATCGCATTCCTGACTGCCGGAGGCCTTGCTCCCTGCCTTTCCTCTTCTATCGGAGCCCTCATCGAGCACTACCAAACCTTGGCACCTGATGCAGAATTCATCGGCTATCTCAACGGCTACCAAGGGCTGCTGCTCGGCAAATCCATCAGCTTCCCGGAATCGGCAAAGTCCAATTATGAAATCTTTTACAAATTCGGCGGCAGCCCCATCGGCAATAGTCGGGTGAAACTCACCAATGTTGAAGATTGTCTCAAACGCGGTCTGGTGAAAGAAGGAGAAACTCCCCTCAATGTCGCTGCCGAACAACTGCGCAGTGATAAGATCGATATTCTCCACACCATCGGAGGCGACGATACCAATACCACTGCCGCTGATCTCGCCGCTTACCTGCACGAACACGATTACGACTTCACGGTTGTCGGCATGCCCAAAACCGTCGACAACGACGTCTACCCCATTTCCCAATCTCTAGGAGCCTGGACAGCAGCCGAACAGGGCTCACTGTTTTTCCAGAATATTGCCAACGAAAATACCACCAGTGCCCGCCAGCTCATCATCCATGAAGTCATGGGCCGTAACTGCGGCTGGCTGACTGCGGCGACGGCTGCCGCTTATCGCAAAAATTTGTCCACTTGGGACTTTTTTCCCGAAGTATTACTCAGTCAGGAACGCTGGGACATCGACGCCGTGTGGCTACCGGAAATGCCTCTCGATTTAGAGAGTGAGTCCACCCGCCTACGCCAACGCATGGATGAAAAAGACAGTGTGAATATCTTCATCAGTGAAGGCGCCGGAGTGGATGCCATTGTCAAAAAGCTGGAAGCTGATGGCACAAAAGTCCCCAGGGATGCTTTTGGTCACGTGCGTCTGGATGAGATCAACATCGGCAAATGGTTCGGCAAACAATTGAAAAAAAGTCTCAGTGCTGAAAAAGTGCTGGTTCAGAAAAGCGGTTATTTCGCTCGCTCTGCTGCTCCTAACAAAGAGGATCTCGAACTCATCAAACAAAGTGCCGGCGTCGCAGCCAAAGGAGCTCTGGAAGGCACCAGTGGCGTAGCTGGACTCGACGAAGATCAGGACAATGTAATGCGCGTCATCGAGTTCCCTCGTATCAAGGGCGGCAAGCCCTTCAACACCGAGGAACCCTGGTTTGTCGAGATGTTAAAGGAAATAGGCCAGTCTTAGCCTCACGGTTCTGCCGGAAACTCCGAAGGCAAGCTCTCGTGAGGTTCGCCGGTTTTGGGTCGAAAGAATAATGCCAGCATTACCGCTGCACCTAAAGCCATGAATGTCGGCACTAGGAAAAGTTTCTGATAATCCACTATGCCGTCAACGGTCAGAGAGTCTTTCAGTGGCAGGAATATCCATTTGGCCAACAAGTCCCCGATGCCGAGAATCAGCAGGTTGAACAAACCCTGGGCGCTGGCGCGCACATCCTTCGGGAAAGCTTCGTCAATGAAAATGTAAAGAGTAGCAAAGAAGAAAGCGTAACAGATCCCGTGTAATACTTGAACCGCAACCAGTACCGTCGCGCTTTCAGGAAAAAAAGCGAACACGGCAAAACGTGCTGCATGACCCAATATCCCGACAATCATAGTTGTCTTCCACCCCAGTTTTTTAAGAATGTAGCCCAGACCGATCATCGTCAAGATCTCGGCGACCTGACCGATGCTCATCACCAGCATGATGTTTTCAGGTTTAATACCTGCTTTCTCCAGGAACTCACCCGCGAGAACAAAGTAACCATTATGAATGGTGGAATCGATCAAAGTCACCACAAACAAAACGGCCAGAAACGGCATCGCTAAAAATTTCACCGCTTTCATCCACGCAAACTTTTCAGCCCCTTCTGCCGCCGGTTTAGGTGGAGTATGAGGCAAAATCAAACTGAAGGCCGCCAGAACAAACGATGCCACTGCTGCCACGATGAAAATATAAGCCCTGGCACTTTGCAGCGCCTCCCCTTCCTGGCCTTTTAATAAAAAATAGAGTGGCCACGAAGCGAGGATCCAACCAATCGTTCCTCCCATCCTGATGATACCGAACTCATTTTTCGGATTCCTAAGATTCGCAAAAGCCAGGGAATTTGAAACCGATATGGTCGGCACGTAAAACAAGGCATGCACCAGCATCAAAGCAAAGAAGGGCCAGAAATCCCTGACAAAAAACAAACCGAGTATCGACAGGCCCCCAACCAAATGACTGACCGCCATGAAACGTTCAGAAGAAAATTTCCTGTCAGCCAGTTCGTTGCTGAAAAAAATGGCAATGATTGAAGCAATCGCAAAACAGCTGCCTATCAAAGCCTGTTGTGTGCCATCAAAACCAAGCCCGCCCATATACGGCCACACCAAAGGCAACCAGGCACCCCAGATGAAAAACTCCAACACCATCATGACGAACAAACGACCTCTCACCGACTTCGCGATATTTTCTTCACTCATTACAGTTTTTGACTACAGCTAAGCCGCAAGCCTGCACTGGTTTCCCGCGGAAAGCACGTTAAATATGTGCTTTTAGATCAGGTCAAAATGACCGGTACTGTCGCCCAAACGATCCTGCTTCACTCCCATCCGATCCAGCATGGATAAATACAGGTTTGCCATCGGCACTGGCTGCCTCGTTTTCAAGTGACGCCCCACTCGCAACCCTCCCCCGCCCTTGCCTGCCATAAAAAGCCCCCAAGCAAAACTCCCACCAGGCAAATATGTAACGATGCTCGATAAGCTTTCATATCTTGTAAGACAATGCGGCGGGCATCTCAGCTTTGATTTTTCATCAAGCTATTAGCCAGAAAGAGCAGCAAGAACTCCCCCTATTCCGACACCACAAGTTGGAATCCGTTCACTTGCAAGGGTCGGTCAGGTAAGACAAGCACCTGTCCGCTCTTTCCCGCAGCACTTTCCTCCTGCCAAAAACGGCCAGCTCTTCGCTAGTTAAATAACATTCCCTCTATCCTCGCCAAACAATTCGCCAAGCTTACAAGATTCACTTCGGCTTTGCTGCTGCCCAATTCCAAGAAAGTCCCCCATCGCATCTAACCATTCCCTTCAGTTTTACTTCTCGAAAAAAAAGCTTGTAATTAGTTAAGTTTTCTATAATTTCAATAAATCTTAACTATTTCAAATATGAAAAAGCTGATTGTTGTCACTAACGACCTTGAGGGATCCGGCAAGTCCACCTTCTCTCGCTCCTTCCAACACCTCCTGAATAACCAGGGAGTTAAGCATTTGTTCATCACCACTGATGAGGATGACGTGGATGATAATTTTTCCGGTGACTACTGGGACTTTGACGAGCAACTTGAAATATCCCAGCTCATCCGGGCCATTGATCGCAACGATGTTGTCATACTGGATGTAAACAGTGGCAGCGCCCGCATCTGGGCTGAGTTTTTCGAGGAAAATGAAATTGATACGGTATTAGCGGAAATCGATGCTTCCATGACCCTGGTCATCCCCTGCCACGACAGCGAACGTTGCCACAGCGAACTCATTGAACTTGCTGAGATTTTTTCCGATAGTGCAGATTACGTGATCCCTCATTTCCCACAGCCTGCATCACGCAGCAAGGAGCTGGTCTGGAAAGGAAGTTATGCCGCCAAAGTCACCAATTATCTGGGAGCCTTGCATTTCGAAATGCCCGAACTCAGTCAGGATCTGGAGACGGCTCTCAAATCTCATGACCTCACCCTTTCACAAGCGCTCAATCAACTCGAACAACTGCCACGTTTCGTAGAAGTCGCCGCCATGCAATGGCTCGAACAAATTGGAAAAGCTATCAATGGCACTGGCGAATACGTGCTGCCGGAGACCTACCGCACTCGCAAAGCGGTCACGGCTTAATTTCCAACTCATCACTCTTCACCATAGGGATAATCCCACCAGGTGATTTGTTTCGCCGCCTTGCTGCAGGCAAGAGTGTTTTGCTGGTCCTATTTTTTCTATTCGGGATCAATCCAGAACAAACGCTCATTGGTGATCTAAGGCATGACGCCGTTGTGGATCTTGATATCCACTGGCGCATCGACCAGGCCAGTTTAACCCCTTTATCACGCATCAGGGTTCCAGCCTTGGGGATCAAGGTTGATGTAGCTGGTGAGTCGTGTTTCGTAACCGCCCCCATGCTCCCCTAGGGCCTCCTTAGTCGGCACATAACCCACCCAATCGTTCGCCAGACTGACCGGCCATACATAGGAAAATTTGATCGCTTATTTTCTGATCAAGCCACTTCTTTTCACTTTTCACCAATCTACCGGACGGAATTTGGCACGGCGCTTAGTTGGAGATGTATACCAGCAACTTGGCGATATAAAAGTCGACCACTTTATCAGAAGAAGTGGCGATTTCGACGATGGTTCCGGGATTTGTCCTGATTTGATAACCGTCACTGACTGTTTCTTTCAGCAGATGCCCGTCCAATCGAATTCCCGTAACTTTGATGTCGTTAAATGAAACGCGCAGTTGGATAAGGCTTCGGTCTTCGTTTTTTAGCTTGCGGCTACCAATGGGCCGATAGCAGTGGAACCACGCACACACCCGGCTACAGGTTCAAAAAGACTTGCCAAATACTACACCAAAGATCAGAACTTCATCTCCATCGACGAAGTCCACGGCTAGCTGTGGCGAAATTTCCCAGGAACCGGCCTCGAATGCATACTCTGTACCTAAACGCACCAATGATTCGGTGCCGTGCTTTTTACTATCTTCAATTCCCGGTGCGACAATAAACTTCCAGCGATCAAGCCGATAGGCAAATGACATGGCATACACCGTAAAATCGGCATCACCAAACGTGTGCTCGGCGATCACACCAAGGGCAAATGATTCATTCAAAAGCCGTTCGTAACCAAGTCCCAGCGCCCCACTATTTTCGCGCCGCCCTGTATGCGTTACCCCGGTAAAAAAAGAAAAACCGTTTTTGTGAGACCCATGGTCACTCTCATGAGTCACAGCTGATTCATGTTTACTTGCATCATGGTCATTGGCCTGCCCACAAACAGGCACCGTGCACATTGCGCAAAGGACAGCTAACAGTAATTTTAAACTGATTTTAGGCATATCAATCAAGCTGGCTTAATTTCCGCCCTCCTGGAATTTCGTTACCAGCCCGGGCTTGAAAAGGGCAAGTAAAAAGAAGGCTCTGATCTATTTTCTTTACTCGATTAGGTCACAGGGCATTCTCACCGTCAAGACCAAAATAACTACCAAGGATTTATTTTCTCAGGTGCAAGAGCTCCTCCCTGCGCCCTTATTTGTGTCTCCAACGATAAAACCTCTGCTCACAAATTTTCACTTTGCGACAAACTCATTCACCCGGGAAATCCAGACTATCAGCATCGTCGCTTCCCATTCATACAATCCCATATCAGCCATATACTTCTCACTGATTGTCACTTAACCAATTCAGCAATGACCTCCATCATTAGCTTCTCACTCGGCCCGGCGAAAGCATAGGACTGTTCGTATCCGCCCACATCGGTGTAAATTCGATCTTCGCCAATATAACAAGGCCCAAGCTCGCCCAAGGCAGCGGTGGCAACAAAGTTACCGCCACCACTTTTCTGCGCTGCCAATTGGAATTGTACAAAAGGCTCACCGGGCAAGTGCAGCAAACGAAGCTTGCCAATCGACAGACAACTCGCCTCAATCGGATTCCCCGACTTGACCCGTGCAATCCAGGCTATCAGCAAGGCCGCTTTCGCCCGAGTACCGGAAGCAGCACTCGAACCGTTGAGGATTTTCTGCTGGGCGGCTAATGAAAATTCAGGTTCCTCTCGCAATGGGAAAT
>DAOUQC010000024.1 GCA_030625775.1 Verrucomicrobiota bacterium | reverse complement strand
GGCTTTCGCTTGTGAATATTCCGATCCCACGTAAATTTCCAGCCTCTAAATAATAACGCAAAACCATGTCCAGAAAACTCAGCCACATCGCCCCCGAATGGTGGGATTACACCACCCTCGACGACGAGCTCATCAACGATGCCGCCAACATGACGGCTGACGATTTACTCCAACTCTCCCGCCCCGGATTCAATGTCGTTTTTTACGACACGCTGGAAGATTTCTATCTCGCAGAAGCACTCGAATACATCGATGCGTGGAAACAATCCACCGCTGACAATCCGGTTGGGATTTGCGGGCCTGTTGGCCCCACCGAACAAATGCCGCTGGTTGCCCGACTGGTGAACGAACTCGGCATCGATCTCAAGAGCGCCCACTTCTGGGGCATGGACGAATGGATTGGTAAAGACGGTAAAGCAGTTTCCACCGAACATCCCCTGTCATTCGAAAGAACCGACCGCGGCATGTTGTTCAACCGCATTAACCCCGACCTGGTCATGGCTGATGAGAACCTCCACTTTCCCACCGAAGACGTTTCTGAATACATCGGCACCTGGGATGGAGTTCGTTGCACCGTGATGCAGGGTGGCCAAGGAGACATCAAACACTGGGCTTTCAACGATCCTCTCAAACGCGAAGGACAATACGCTGACGAACCGCCAACTCCTGAAGAATACCGTGCACTCGGCACCCGCATCGTCGAACTTCATCCTGTCACTCTGGCTCAAAACGCACGCACCTCTGGTGGCGGCAACGTCACTCTCGTACCAGCCAAAGCGGTCACCGTCGGTCCACAGGAAACTTGGAAAGCGGAGAAAGTCAGTATCTGGCACGCGGGCACCCATGACAATCCACTCGGTCAAAGGTTGACCGCCATGATGATTTCAAAAGGCATTGCCGATTCTTCAGTGCCAATGTCCCTGCTCGCTGACCACCCGAACGTACAGTTCAATTACTACCGTCCCGGCATCGGATCTTGTGAGGTTGATATGCATTAGTAGAACGGATTGCCAACCACCAGTAATTACACATGAGCAAATACGCCATCGGACTCGACTACGGGACCAATTCCTGTCGGTCACTGTTGATCAATTTGGACAATGGGGACGAACTCGGTTCGGTGGTCTTTAATTACCCGTCCGGAGAACTGGGCATCCTGACTGATCCCGCAGACCCAAATATTGCGCGTCAGAATCCTCAGGATTATCTGGACGGCCTGGAAGTGATCGTTTGTGGTGCGATTGAACAGGCGAAAGAAAAAGATGCTGACTTTGATCCCTTCAAGGTAGTCGGCATCGGAGTCGATACCACCGGCAGCACTCCCCTGCCCGTCGATGAGGAAGGTACCCCGCTTGGACTGAAACCCGAGTTCAAGGACAACCTCAACGCCATGGTCTGGTTGTGGAAAGATCACACCAGCCATGAAGAAGCCGCCAAGATCACAGCCAGCGCTGAAGAAATGCGCCCCGCTTATCTTGCCAAGTGCGGAGGCATATATTCTTCCGAATGGTGGTGGAGCAAAATCTGGCGCTGCTTGAATGTCGATCCCGAAGTTTTCGCTGCCGCCCATTCCTGGGTCGAACACTGTGACTGGATTCCGGCGGTTCTCACCGGCACTACCCAACCTGATCAAATTTCCCGTAGCGTTTGTGCCGCCGGACACAAAGCCATGTTCAACGATGAGTGGGATGGCTTACCGGATAAGGAGTTCCTATCGCAACTGGATCCGGCACTAGCCAACCTGCGTGACCGCCTTTACGACAAAGCATTGAGTTCCAACAACAAAGCAGGCGGCCTCACCGCAGAATGGGCGGACAAGCTCGGTTTGCCGGAAGGCACTGCTGTTGCTGTTGGCGCCTTTGACGCGCACATGGGAGCCGTTGGCGCTGGCGTAAAAGAAGGAACGCTGGTAAAAATCCTAGGAACCAGCACTTGTGACATCACCGTTGCCCCCAATAACAAGGCGCTCGCCGATATCCCGGGCTTGTGTGGCGTGGCCAACGAATCCGTGCTGCCGGACCACTACGGCATCGAAGCCGGACAATCGGCAGTTGGCGACATCTTCCTCTGGTTCGTTAACAATCTGGTTCCGGACAGCTACGGCAAAAGCATGGGAGAAAAATTTGAGAACATGGAGACTGAGCTGGCAAAGCAGAAACCCGGCGAAACCGGACTGCTCGCCTTGGATTGGAATAACGGCAATCGCACCATCCTCGTCGATGTGCGACTGACCGGACTCCTGATCGGCCAAACCCTGCACACCAAAGCCCACGAAATTTACCGGGCGCTGATCGAGGCCACCGCATTCGGAGCGCTCACCATTATCAAGCGCATGGAAGAACACGGCGTAGAAGTCCGCGAGGTGGTAAACACCGGCGGCCTGTCATTGAAAAACGAAACCTTGATGCAAATTTATGCCGATGTGATTGGCCTGCCCATGAAGGTAGCTGCCAGCGAACAGACCTGCGCGATGGGATCCGCCCTGTTTGGAGCTGTCGCCAGTGGAAGCACCACTTTGGAAGAAGCCCAGCAAGCAAGCTGCAAAATACAGGATCGGATTTACACCCCAAATCCCGAAAATCAGGAAACCTACAAACAAATCTACAAACTTTATCGCGAACTCCATGACGCCTTCGGCACAGCGCAATGGCAGGGAAAAATCAATCACGTGATGAAAGACTTGATCGATTTGCGTCAGGAGGCACGCACGGGGAAATAGATATGTTGGACGAACTGCGACAGGAAATTTGTAAAGCCAACCAGGATCTGGAAACTTCTGGATTGGTCAAACTGACCTTTGGCAATGTAAGCGGTATCGATCGTAATAAAGGCATTTTCGGTATCAAGCCGAGCGGCGTGTCCTATGCCGACCTGACACCCGGGCAAATCGTCTTGATCGATCTGGAAGGCGAAATCGTCGAAGGTGATCTCAGGCCTTCATCGGATACCAAGACCCATCTGAGACTTTATCAAGCCTGGGACTCGATTGGCGGCATCACCCACACACACAGTGTTCATGCCACCACTTTCGCCCAGGCAGGACGCCCGCTCCCTTGTTTTGGCACCACCCATGCCGATCACTTTTACGGAGAAGTTCCCATCTGCCGTGCCCTCGATCCGGAAGAAGTTGCGAAAGATTATGAAGGCAATACCGGATTAGCCATCGTTCAACACTTTGAGCAAAACGGTCTTGATCCAAATACCATGCCCGCCGTTTTACAAAGGCATCACGCTCCTTTTACCTGGGGCAAAAACGCCATGGATTCGGTGAAAAACAGCATCGCCCTCGAAGTGTGTGCCGAAATGGCCATCGGCACTTTGCAGCTCGATCCCCAAGTCAGCCACATCCCCTCGTTTATTCTCGAAAAGCATCACCAACGCAAACACGGTACCGACGCTTATTACGGGCAGTAGTTTTTGTCGATGATATCCTGACGATATTGACTGTGGAGCTCATCTCCCACGCTTCGCGTCTGGAGGCATGGCCTCACGCCAACCCGCGCGTAGTTGATTGCTTAACTGTGAGATCAGATTTTTGTAATTGCTTTGACCGGCAAGATTCACGTTCTCGTCCGGATCTTCTTCGTGATCGTACAGTTCGACACCGATCGGGGCTTGGCCAGGCTTGGTCCACTCCGTGTAGCGATAGCGATCCGTTCTCATTGAATACCCCATCACCTTGCCGCGTGGGTATTGGCTGAAAGCAGCTCTTTTCCACGGCTGATCGGGGGCATTCATCACTGGCACCAGACTGGTACCTTCAAGCCCTTTCGGCATCGGCAAGCCGCACAGACCAACAAGGGTCGGATAGATATCCACCAACTCCACCAAAGCATCAGTCGCCGCTCCACGGTTAGCCTGCCCGGGCATGCTGAAAATCAACGGCGCACGGGTTGCCACCTCAAAATTGGTGTGCTTGCACCAAAGGTCGTGCTCACCAATCTGCCAGCCATGATCGCCCAAAAGCACAACCACTGTGCGTTCACGCAGACCAAGGCGGTCAAGCTCTGCCAGAACCCGACCAATCTGGGCGTCGACGTAACTGACGGTTGCATAATAGCCGTGAATCAATTCGCGCGCTTTTTTGTTGGAAATGGCTCCCTGATTCGGAATATCACTATAGAATCGCAGCTCAAAAGAATCCGTCAAAGCAATCGGCGGCACATCCTCAGGCGGGTACGAATTGCTTGCCAGTTGTAGCTCCTTCGGACGATACATATCAAAATACTTCTTCGGGGCAACGAAGGGCAAGTGTGGCCTGTAAAACCCCACAGCCAGGAAGAAGGGCTTGTCTTTCACTTGGCCCAGGGTTTTGATAGCCTTGTCGGCGAGCATCCCGTCCCGTAACTCATTATCGGCTACGTTGGGGTCTTCCCAGGACAGCCCAAAAGCAGGTGCACCATTTTTTGCTTGCTGCTTTCTCAGCTTAAGAGCCGCTTGATTTTCAGGCTTGCCATACATTTTGTCCTGAGGAGCCCAGGATCGAGAGCTCCAGGATGGCGGATCATCCAAGAGATCGTGGTAAATTTTTCCGAGCGACTGCGTATGGTACCCCTGTTTTTTAAAATACTGTGGCAAGGTAACGACGTCGGGCAAATTGAGCCGGAAATGTGTCTGAAGGTCATAGATTTTTGTCGTATCCGGTCGACAACCGGTCAGCAGCGATGCCCGCGACGGACCGCAAACCGCCTGCTGACAATATGCGCGATTGAATATCGTCCCGGTCTGCGCCAATGCATCAATATGGGGTGATTTGATGATCGGAGTGCCATAACACCCCAACTCAGGCCTCAAGTCATCAACCACAATGAACAGCACATTGTATTTCCCTCCCTGAGCCGAAAAAGCAGCAGAAACCCAGACAAACACCGCAACGAAGGTGACCATAGGCATGGCGGGCCGCACACATATAACCCATCGTTGGACGGCATAGTTCATGACTTGCTCTCAACCTCTAACATTTCAATCACACACCTAACTTTATTCCTCTTTCCACAACTCCTGCAGCAACTCCACCGCCGTATCCACCAGCATCTGGATCCCCTCGAGTGGCACAAAGTTTACCCCCACCAGGGTCTCGTAACCCTCATGTTGGAAACCTTGCGCCGTGGGCTCGTAGCCAATCTTATCGTTGGTCAACTCGCTCACTATGGTATGAGGAAAGGGTGAACGCTTTTTCACGGAGATCCCCCACTCCACAAAGAGTTCCCCGGCATTGGTCGCAATTCCCAGGGGGCCGATTCGCGCGGCACTCACCGGGACGTTGCGGGTCTTGGGCATATTGGCGATCTGGCTTTCGGAAAGCTTGAACATTTCCGGTCGCCAACCCAGACGAGCAATGGCCCCCTCCCTCTGATCCGTGGGGTCTCGGCCGGGCACCGTCACATCGCGCCGAGCATAACCCACTGCGACCGGACCCTCGACAGGAATCGCTAGCTTGGCCGCATCCACCGCCGCACTCGCAAAGACTTCAGCTTTCTCCCGCCAGTTGTTAGTCTGTCCACTGGCGTCGTTGATGTTGCCGGAGCAGCCTTGAGTAAATACGCACACCGACTGCTTCCCATAGGTCTGTGCCATCTGCTCCGCAATTACGCCGGGGAAATCCGCTGACCACGTCTTAAGGCGTTTGCGATCACGCAGGTTGGGGTGACAGGCAAAATTCACCAACGTTCCCATTACTCGTCCATCCAGCGCATCGAAGCGGGCCACCCACAACTCAGGATCAATCGGCCCCTCCGTGCCCAAGACCTGCGGCGTCTGCTTAATATCATCTAGTTTTTTCAGCCAGGTATTCAGCACCAACCCGTCGGCCTTGGACACCACCCGTCGATTATGAAGACCACCGTAAACCAGAGAGCGCCCCAGCATCATGCGGGCTGGCTGCAGCACCTTGTACGCCTGCTCAATGCTATCGGCAATGAGCCCCGGCAAAGTTGTTAGGTAGTCCTTGTTATTCGGCCCGCCCATGGGAATGAAGGGCGAACTGTGATTATGAGAGGGACAAATCATCACCGCGTCACGGTCGATCCCCGTCCGTTTAGAAACCTGGGCGATGGTCGCATCGGCCAGATCGCGCCGTATCGCAATGAGGTCCACCCCTACAATGGCCAAGGTTCGCTCGCCGCTCTGAACAACCATAGCTCTCGCCATCAAGGGGTCCTCCTTGCCCACGCTACGGGGGAGGGCCGGGCCGGTCATGATTGCTCCGACAGGGGGCGTAATTTCCACCTGGCTGAATCCAACCCGCAACTCTCCCGGCAGACCCTCGGCATTCCCAGCAAATGCGGGAGCAGAAGACAGAACCAATACCACCCCTAAAGCCAATACGTTTCTCATCGCTATTTCCGTATTTTCACTCTTCATTTTGCAATTGCTTGAGCAGATTTTGTGATACTTTCCCAGTCACATCCCCAGCCCGTTTAGTAAGAAAAGAATGTTCTCCATACCACGTTTCATAACCTCTTCCCCTTCCCTCAAAAGCCTTTCGGGTGGGCACATAACCGCGGGCCCCGTTCGTAAGGGTGGCGACCATTGTATTTTTAAAAGGGGAGCTATTCTTAATATTGATCCCGATTCCACAAAACAGTTCGAAAGGATTGGTCACAATGGCAAAGTCGTCACCTATTCTGAACCCGGTAAACAAACATTTGTAAGTCGGTTCCTGCCTTTGCTTCATCGCTTCAAATGCTTTCCGGTAATGCTCCAGATTATTCGGCCACTTGCGGGCAACTTCCTTTTCCTGAAATTCGGGATGCTCACGCACTGGTATTTCCTCTTCTCTATTTACAATGCGAAGGGTCGACTGATCAATAAATTCGATTTTTCCCAGGCTTTCCAGAACCCCTTTGCCAACCTTGCTGCCAACGATAGCACCACTTGTACTGGTCGTGACATCCCCGCTCGAACCCAGCAGGAACAAGGTGGGCACTTCATACCCCAAGTGTTCTTCAACATACCGCTGAACGTGGCCCGGGTAATCCGCAGAAATCAGGTTACCCCGAGTGCTCACAGGGTGACTCGCAAAATTGTATAATATAGCCTTATACTTTCCATCCCGGCCTACAGCAGCCATTACGCCTACCTCGGGATCAGCGGGACCTTCCGTTGGATATTGATCTCTTTCCGAAGTCGGTAAAAACCATCGGTTCCAGACTTCTCCATCCTTTAACAACCTTCGATTCACGCTCACACCTTTTGCGCTTCCCTTTGCAGTTCCAATCTTGCATGGTTCAAGACGATCAACAGCCAGTGCAACCGCCTGAGTGATAGGCTTGATCAGCCGATCCTTGTAGTACACCCACAACGGCCCCCTATGAGTGTGTGAAGCGCATATAATGATGTTGACGGCAGGTATGCCTGTTTCCTCCGCTATTTGTTTCCGCACTTTTACAGCGAGTTCGGTGGGATATTTCAAGGTATCCAATGTGACAATAGCCAATTTCTGTTCCCCTGTAGAAATCACCATTGCCTTCGCAAACAACGGGGTGTCCGTGGATGAAGTCTTTTTCGGTGAAGGCGAGCCCGCCAGCGTGATTTCTTCCTTCGGTGTGATGTCTACTTTGGCCGCACCCACCATGAAGTTATATTCAGATTTTTGTGATATTTGAAGCTCTTCGGCGTTAATGCTTCCGAAGGTCGCGCTGCCTAACAGGCACAACCTCATTGTATTAAACACAAATTGTTTCATTTCCTTTCTCTCCCAAACATACTTTTGCACAACCTAAACGCCCCCGTCAACGAGAAGGGCTGCGGCCCTATTCTCCCCCATTGTCCGTTGTCAATTCACCATTGTCAATTGCCCCCCCTTCCCCTATGATCCTCGCAATGCCGAAGTCACCCAAGCAAAGCGAACACCCCACCCCCTTTCAGCGCAAATCCCTGTGGACGGGAATCACCGCCCTCTCGCTAGTGGTGACAGGTAGTATTTTCATTGGCCTGATTTTACTCTCCAGCACCGTGTTAGGCTATCTGCAACCAGTTCTGGTTCCCATTGCCGTAGCGGGTATCCTCGCCTATCTGCTCGAACCTGTGATCCGCTGGTTGCAAGAAAAACGGGATTTTGAGCACAAAAAAGCCGTACTGACGGTCTACGTCGGGTTCCTGCTGATGATCCTGGTTCTGACTGCTTTGGTGATCATTCCTACTATTCAGAAAACGGACGAACTAATTGAAAAACGAGCTGAAATTCAAAAAAGCGTAACCGAAGGAGTCAAGGCAGCGCTCGACAAAACCGAGCAGCGTTTTGGTTCGGAAAAAGTTCAACAATATTATGATCAAGGTATCGAATGGTTGTCGGAAGAAGGGCCGGAGATGGCACAGGCAGCAGGACTCTGGTTCTGGGACCACATCAGCGGTGTTTTCGGATTCCTTGGTTATGTCATCGGCCTTTTTCTGGTACCCGTCTACCTCTTCTATTTCCTGATGGAAAGCCAGAGCATCAGTAAAAAATGGAGTGACTACCTCCCGCTAAAGGCCTCAAATTTCAAAGATGAAGTGGTTGCCACACTCAGCGAAATCAACAAATACCTGATCGCTTTTTTTCGCGGACAAATGCTCGTCAGCATGATCGATGGGGCACTGGTTGGCATTGCCCTGTTCGCGATGGGTTTGGACTACGCTTTGCTGATAGGCGTGTTTGTGGCCCTGCTTGGCCTGATCCCTTATATTGGCAACCTTCTCTGCCTGATTCCAGCACTGCTCATCTCTGTAATCCAATTTTCCAATCCCGATGCCCAATGGGGCTGGCTTCACCACACCTGGGCCTACCCCCTGATCGTGCTGGTATTATTTACTGGAGTGCAGCAAATCAACAGCCTTTACACTGCCCCCAAAATTGTCGGTGACTCCGTGGGACTCCACCCATTGACGATCATTTTTTCCATCCTGTTCTGGAGCTTATTGATGGGCGGCCTGCTCGGCGCTTTGCTCGCAGTTCCGATGACAGCGTCAATCAAGGTGTTATTCCAACGTTACATCTGGGAGCGACGCCTCAGTCCTGCTGCCATTGATGGCAAAAACAAATCCTCTCCAGTTGCGGAAGCCACTTGAACTGCCCGATATATCGGCCATTCTTTAGGCACTGACTGCATCTTGCGACGCTATTCAGACATAGATAAGTCCCTATAGCTAATTTTCCAATGAACGACACCAACACTGCCATCGATACCACTCAACTCTCGGAACAAATCCAACAACAAGGCACATGGGTGCCTGCCGTCAGACAGGAAATGAGCCGCGTCATCGTCGGGCAACAGGTTCTCGTTGACCGGCTGCTCATCGGCCTGCTGGTGAACGGCCACATCCTGCTTGAAGGTGTTCCCGGTTTAGCCAAAACCTTGACGGTCAATGCTCTGGCAGGAGCGCTGCATGTCGATTTCCAGCGCCTCCAGTTCACTCCTGATTTGCTGCCGGCAGATTTGATCGGCACTTTGATTTTCAACCAGCAGAGCAATGAATTCACCCCCAAGCTTGGCCCGATTTTTTCCAACCTCATTCTCGCTGATGAGATCAACCGCGCGCCGGCCAAAGTGCAAAGTGCACTGCTTGAAGCCATGCAGGAGCGACAGGTCACGATTGGTGATACCACCTACCCGCTACCCAATCCTTTTCTCGTCCTAGCTACCCAAAACCCTATCGACCAGGAAGGAACCTATCAATTACCCGAAGCACAACTCGACCGCTTTCTGCTCAAAGTGGTGGTCGATTACCCTAGCTTTGAAGAAGAGCGTTACGTACTTGATCTGATGGCAACGTCTTCCCCGGTGACTAAAACCAACGCCATCGCCGATGCCAACACCGTTATCTCCAGCCGTGAGTTGGTAAATCAAATTTATGTTGATGACGGGGTGAAAAACTACATTGTCTCACTCGTCCATGCGACCCGTAATGCCGGACAAATCGACCCGTCTCTCAGCAATCTCATTCGAGCCGGAGCTTCTCCGCGTGGAACCATCAACCTCACTCTGGCAGCAAAGGCACACGCCTTTCTAAACGGCAGAGGGTATGTCATTCCCCAGGACATCAAGGATTTGGCTTTCGATGTTTTACGCCACCGTATTCTACTGACATACGAAGCCGAAGCCGAAGAAATCACCAGTGAGGACATCATCTCTAAAATTCTCGAACGGGTTCCGGTTCCCTGAGAATCTGAATAGCTCAACTTCCCTGACCTATGTCGGCAGCACCCCAAAACCGTTCGCGTCGCATTGCCATCATCGCCACGGCATTGATTTTGATCGGCGCAATTTTGTTCACCATTAAATTTTTCCGTCAAGGTGATCCTCGTGAAACCCTCATCTCCGATTACGGCGCTCAAATCGAACAATATGATGGGCATATCGAGGTTAATCTCAGCTCACCTGAAATTAAAGATTTATCCGGAGCATCTATTTTGCTTAGCAAACTGGGCACCGTTTCATCTCTCGTTATCTCCCAATGCCCTGCACTGGAAAATCTAAAGGGACTGGAACTCTTACCTCAAATTGAAGATTTTTCTATCGTTGGCTGTGCTAAGCTCATTTCAATCGAAGACATAGGTTTTCTCAACAAGCTCCACACCCTGACGATCAACGAATGTCCCCAGCTCAATGGGAAAATTACCATCCCGCCCTCCCTTACCTTAAAAGGCCTCTATATTGAAAATTGCCCCAAAGTGCAGGTGCTGTCTTTCGCTGAAGCTCCGGTATTAAAACAATTGTTTCTCGGTGGCGACATCCAACTGACAGCTATTCATGGCTTGGCGGATCTACAGGAATTAACTGATCTCGACATCTCGACCTGCCATCAGTTGAAGCAGCTCGACGGAATCGAATCCCTCAAAAAACTTCTCATGTTTGATCTGAGAAACTGCGTATCCCTGGAATCCATCGACTTTCTTGAATCCCTGCCCAGTATCGAGATTCTCCGCCTGGGTGGATTGGAAAATTTTCAGGATCTCTCCCCACTTTCAAAGCTGAAAAACCTGCGGGAAATTCATGTCGAGGCCTGTGAAAATCTGGTAATACTCACTGGCCTCCCCCCTACCAACCAGCTCACTTACGCGGGATTCTCCTACTGCTCGAACTTAAAATCCCTAAACGGCATTTCAAGGGCTTCCCATCTCGAACAACTGACCCTGACCGCCTGCAACCAACTTACTGACATCGCTGAAATTGCTGAATTAAAACAACTTCAACTCGTCGATTTTGCCCACTGCAAAATGCTGAAAGACCTAATCCCACTCAGCACACTCAAACAAGTGCAATTGATCCAGCTCGCCGATACAGCAGCAAGTGCAAGTGATATCAAAACCTTGCAAAAAGCACTGCCTAAAACGATCATCGTCCAGGTAGCCGATGACGCCCCCGCATCCTACTGATCCACAACAAGCTGACGACTGTGGAGAAGCTTAAACAAAAGATACTTCTCTGCCCTCGGTGAAATACCAGGCTTCCTGCATGCCCTCGTAGTTCAACGCTTGCGCACAACGCCCTGTATCTCATCCGCCGACAAAACCAGCAACTCTTCTGAAGCCGCTATGATGTCATCCATATGCGCTCTAATCCAAGCCCCCACCTGCCCCTTTTTCAAATCACGCCAGGAGCTTCCAGAATTGTCTGATACAATTTTTACACACTGCACCAACTCTCTCGTCGAAAAACGGCTTGCGATCGAGTAGAATCCGCTCGCCTCCATGTCGACCAAAGCATCCCCCTCGGGATAATCCCCCGCTTGATCAACGGTCAATAAGGCACTTCCCTGGCTCTTTCCAGTTTTGAGGATTTGCGGCGGATACCATTTTTGCCCCGATGAAACATCCACTATTTTGTTCACCCACCTTAATTCCCCCAGATCGCGCTCCCGATGCCCGGCAATCCCAAAATTCAACCAGGCCATGTCACTTCTCTCTCCTACAAGTTGATAGAGACTGGCCACAGCCGCCGCACTCAATGTTTTCCCCATCCCCGAAACAACCAGACACATGCGCTCGTCCTTACTACGGAAAACCGGGAACGAAGATCTATTTTCAACTTTAAGCAGGTGGAAATGATCTATCAAAGGTCTTGCCTCCGGCATCAATGCGGTCACCCAACACAACATCCCCTCACTCTTTGCCGAACTATTTGCCTTGCTCATCATACACTAGCTGGTCATTTCCCTACTCATCACTATCAAGGTTTTTCGTTTCAGGTTTTTAAAACCGGTTCTTAAGGTGGCGAAATGAAAGTCCTGTGCAACGGAATTGTAATAGCAAAACTTGCACCAACTCCTATGTCCTGTCACCTTTCCAAATCTTACGCCAATGCAAACTTCACTTGTCGTCACCATCATCGGCCCTGATCGCCCCGGGCTTGTCGAATCTATTTCCCAAACCGTTACTGAAAATGGTGGTAACTGGCTGCAAAGCCAGATGGCTCACCTGGCAGGACAATTTGCCGGAATTCTCCAGATCGAGGTTTCCAGGGAAAAATCCTCCGGTCTCACCTTAGCTCTTGAAGCACTCGAACAGGATGGGCTCTCCGTCTCAGTTGCCACGGGTCAAAATACCAAGACTAAAGCACCTGCAGCAAGCGGGCCCTTACTACATCTCGAAGTGGTCGGGCAGGATCAACCTGGCATCGTCCGCCAAATATCTGCCGTCATTTCTGCTCACGCCGGGAATGTCGAAGAACTCAATACCAAGCTCACCAGTGCCCCCTGGTCTGGAGAAACCTTGTTCCAGGCCAATGCCATCCTGCGCATGCCCAATGAAAAATCCCTGGATGATTTCCGTGCTGATCTCGAAGCCATCACCCAAGATCTCATGGTCGACTTGTCACTCGTTCAACAAGTCAAGTGAAGGCAGTTGTGAAGCCGCCCGGATGCAGCGGTATAAAAAGGAATCACTCCTTATCGTCTTGCGCAGAGTAGTATCCCACCAAATCCTCCACCGACATACCTTCGGGAGATAAAGCCTCCAGCCCATTTCCTCCGGAGTCACCCACAGACACTGGTGTGGTCGTCAATATTTCAACCCTCGCTGTTTCTTCAACTTTCGCTCCAATGATATCCCTATCTTTGTTGGCAAGGGAAATGGGAACCGTATCAAGTGAAACGGGGTCATTAACCGGTTCTTGTTCAGGTAATTCTGCGGCAATGAGATCTTCCAAATGAGTGCGGGCAGCTTTTGCCAGAAAATCGATCTCATCACTCATCAGGTGCATGAAAATCAATCGGTAATTTTTTACCGAAACGGCCAGTAAATTGCCTCCGTCGTAACCGAAAGCCATTTGATCCACCGAGCGCCCCTGGGCTTTGAATTCTTTGGTCAGCCCCTCCACCACCCGGCAAACTTTCACCAGACGGGCTGCTGAATAGGGAAACTTCTCGTATATAACTTCCCCGTTTTTTAGCAAGCAAGTGCCCCGCACAGTTCCAGAAGCGATCAACACTTCCAGCGGTTCAAAACTAACACAACTATCGACCATTATACAAATTTTCGTTCAAATCAAACAGCATCACCCATAATTTTCAGTAATTGCCGCATAGGCATACGCCGGTTCACCATGGCCCCGATCAAATGCGGGTCTCTCGGATTTGATGAAGAATCATAGCGGTAAGCAATAGCCGAATCCCCATCATACATCACCACATAGCCAATAGTCTCCATCCCCAACTCTTCGCCAATCGCCTCGCTACCTTCTTTCATGGCATTCAAATCGCGTGCGATAGCCGCTTCCTCCTCCGGTCCGGTGCGCCCTCTGATCCCATGGGCCGAGACGCCAAACAGCCGCGGCGTCTCGTTAGCGAGCGCCTCGTTGAGCACCGTTACTGATGACTCTCCCGGCGTTATCGGCTCGGTAAAACCACTACGGTTATCTTTTTCGACTGGCTCTGCTTCCTTGGAATCAAAACTTTCCGGTTCAATTAGTGTTTCCACAATTCAGGGTATCTATGTATCTATTTAATATTGTGCCTGACGCCCTCAAGACATCCAGAGATTACTCATTTTGGATTCTGTCGTCTATACTTTTCTCTAATTTTATTCTTTAAAAAGACTGGAATTCCAATAATTATCAAAAAGACTGCTCAAAAACATCTCCCCTGTTCCCCTGCAGAATGCCCTTTTCACCTTCAGAGCGACCGATAATAACGGCACCACATGAGTCACTGAAAATATTCACCACCGTCCGGGACATATCGAGCAGGCGATCCACTGCCAACAACACTGCCATGGCCGCCGCCGGGTCGAGCCCGGGTATATGGGCACTTTTAAAAATAATCAGAATCGCCACCAAACTGGCCGAAGGAACCCCCGCCACTCCAATGCTGGTGAGCAGCGCCATGAACACTACGGCAAATTGTTGCGTCAGGGGCATTTCATAGCCCAGCACTTGAGCGGTAAAAATCACCGCCACACATTCATAAAGTGCCGTGCCATCCATATTCACGGTGGCCCCCAGTGGCAGCACAAAACTTGTGGTGCGGCGTGAGACTCCTGAGTTGTCAATCACACACCGCATCGTCACCGGCAGGGTTGCCGATGATGACGAGGTCGAAAAAGCGGTCAACATTGCTTCTTTCATCGCCTTGAAGTGCCGCCACGGGCTCACCCGTCCCAGTGTTTTCAGCATAATTGGTAACACCACAAACAGGTGAATGCCGAGGGCCAGCAATACGACCACAAAATACTTCATCAAAGTACCGAACAAAGTCGACAGACCTGTTTCCGCCATCACCGGAACAATAAGAGCAAACACCCCCAGGGGGGCAAACAGCATCACCCCCCGGGTGATCGTTATCATCAGATCGTTCAGCGCCTGGAAAAAATGACGCATCACATCGGCGCTTTCACCTGTCATGTGAATCATGGCTGCCCCGAAAACGATACTGAAAAATATCAAGCCCAGCATCTGCCCCTCCGCCGCGGCCTTAATAACGTTTGCTGGCACCATATTCTTAAACACATCGAGCACCGTCTTGGAACCACTGCTCGCCTTCTCCTCTGCCGAAGACACTTTCTCGTTAGGATTCTCTCCCAGCTCAACGGCCTTGCTGTCGAACATTCTTTTAATATCAGGGTTGGGCTGTCCGTCTTTCAGACCAGGCTTCACCACATTGACCACCGCCAGACCAATGAGAATAGCAATCAGACTGGTCAAGGCATAGTAGCTCAGAGTTTTCAGCCCCATCCGACCAAAACCCTCCATTTTTCCAAGACCCGCAATCCCCGTCACAATCGAAGATACGATCAAGGGGACAATGACCATCTTGAGAGCATTCATGAACACCGTTCCTAAAAACCGGCAACTCTCCATGAAAAAACGCCCGATCCCGCTTTGCCCGATGCTTTCATTACCGAGGGCAACCCCTGCCACAGAGGCGCACAACAATGCAATCAGGATCTGCCAGTGAGGTTTGAGTTTGAAAAAGCGCATCTGAGTGGAGAATGAAGGATTAAAGCCCGGCATCCCCGCGCTAGCAGAACCTTATAGAGATTCAGTCATTGTCCAATGGCTAATTGCCTTTGGATAATAATTTCCTCTGGGCTTTTTCCTCTCTTGCGGTAAATAATTTTAACGGTCTTTACGACACCCCAGCGCCTGCTCTATAAATAAAAATCCCCACTTGCAAGGCAGTGCTATGGCGTCTTTTGTAGGCACTCCAACGCACTAGAAAAACAACCTATTCACATGAAAGTATTTTCGAAAACTCTTCTCGCCTTCTTATTGGCTGCTGCCTCAAGTTCAGCCTTGAAAGCCGAACCCACAGAAAGCACTGACCTTTTCAAACAAGGGGACTCGGATCGTGCTCTTTACCGTTACCCAGGTCTTGTCCGCAGCAAAACAGGCACCCTGATTGCCGTAGCAGAAGGCCGCAAAAACAAAGCTTCCGGCTGGGATGAAGTGGATATCTTTCTTCGCACGTCCAAAGACGCTGGCAAAACCTGGAGTGATTCCACAAAAATCACCAATGCTCCTGCCGACGCCAAAGACAACCCCGTTTCCCTCGCACTGAAAAAGCCAGCTACGGCTGGAGCGATCGCTACTCACAATCCTACTGTGATCGCTGATCAAAAAAATGGCGGCATTCACATTCTCTATGGAGTTGAGTACAATCGCGTTTTTCACATGACCGCTGACGACAACGGTGACAGCCTCAGCAAGCCCGTCGAAATCACCAAGGTTTTCGAAGAATTCAAACCTGAAGTAGACTGGAAACTGATTGCCCCCGGACCGGGCGCCGGCACCCAACTCGCCAGTGGACGCCTGGTGGTTCCCGTCTGGCTATCACTGGGTAAAGTCGGCATCGGTTTCCAACCGGCTGCCACAGCTACGATCTACAGTGATGACAGTGGCAAAACCTGGAAACGCGGTGAAATCGTTGCTTTTGACCTCGACATCACCACGGCTAAAACCGGCACCAAACTGGAGAAACCTCTGGAGGCTGCTGTTGTGCAAGCCGCTGATGGCAGTGTTGTCATCAACATCCGCAACAAGGCCCTCAAGGGAATGCGTGCCCAGGCCACCAGTAAAGACGGTGCAAGCGGATGGAGCGAAGCCACTTTCGTGAAAGGGCTGCTTGAGCCCATGTGCCAGGGCAGCATCGTAGCAACCAAGGCGGGAATAGTTTTCACCAATCCAGCCAACATGATCATGCGTAAAAGCCTCACCGCCCGCCTCAGCTCGGACAACGGGGCAACTTACCCGGCATCGAAAGTCATCGACAATGGTGTCGCCGGGTATTCATCACTCGCCGCTGGCGAAGGTGACAATGTCCACATCCTCTACGAGCGCGGAGCGAACATGTCCGAGTCTGAACCGGAAGCGATCACTTTCCGGAGCTTCACCACCGGCTGGTTGAAAGAGTAAGACCAGTAAATCTTAACAATCGGGCCGGTGTGATGAATTTCACCCGGCCCTTTTTATTTCTACTTTTTGTTCATCATTTGATACTCCCCCTTCCCCCCACATGCGTCTACTTTCCGTAAATCGATCTCTTCCCCTAAACATCGAATGGCAAAACAAGACCATCACCACTGGTATCTTTAAGATACCAGTCAGCGCACCCGTACCAGTTGACGCCCATGGACTGGACGGTGATGGCCAGGCCGATCTTTCTGTTCATGGCGGCATCGACAAAGCTGTCTATGCCTTCCCTCACGAGCACTACCAGCACTTCGCCGATTTACTCGGACGCGATGCTGCCGATTTCCCCTACGGGCAATTCGGGGAAAACCTGAGCACCGAGGGCCTGCTCGAAACCGAGGTCATGATCGGGGATCATTTTCGCATTGGCGACAGCGCAGAATTCGAAGTTTCCCAGCCGCGTGTGCCCTGTTTCAAACTGGGAATTATCATGCAAGCCCCCCAGCTCCTCCGCCCCTTCCTGAAAAGCCTGAAGACCGGATTTTACCTGCGCGTAATCAAAACCGGAGTGATTCAAACAAGAGATAAAATCCACCAAATCCACCGAGCAGAAAACTCCCTCTCAGTTGCCGACATCACCCGCCTTAGATACTTCGACACCGATCATCACGAAGACCGGCGAAAGGCTATCGCCTTGCCCGCACTCACTCAAAGCTGGCGGGACGATTTCAGCTAAGAGCGCCGACGGGGACATCGGCAATCCTGTGCTCCTAACCTTCCACACATATGTTCATAGGTACAGTTTGGTGGGAATATACCAATAAAAAAGCCTTCCCCGCTATGTAGCAGGAAAGGCTTTTAAAAGTTACTTAACGAAGCATCCCCAGAATCATCCGGGGAGCTTTATAAGATCAATCATCAGTCCTGGCCTTCTCCAGCCAGTTCTTTATCGGCTTCTTCGCCGCGTTCTGCCATAGCCGCTTTACGGCTCATTTTCACGCGTCCACGATCGTCAACGCCAATACACTTGGCCCAGACCATGTCACCAACTTTTACGACATCTTCGACTTTGTCGACGCGGAAGTCAGCCAATTCGGAGATGTGAATCATTCCGTCCTTGCCTGGCAACACTTCAACGAAGGCTCCAAAGTTGGTCGTTGAGACCACCTTGCCGTGATAAGTTTCACCGACTTCGACTTCAGCCATCATGCGCTTCACAAGATCGACTGCGCGATCCAGGCCTTCTTTTTTGGCTGCGTAGATGTGAACGGTGCCATCATCTTCGATGTTGAGGTCAGCACCGGTTTCAGCCTGAATGCCTTTGATCACTTTACCACCAGGTCCGATCAACTCACCGATACGATTCGGATCAATCTTCAAGGACTCAATTCGCGGCGCGTGTTCGCTCAGAGCTTCTGGTCCAGCAATGAATCCTTCCATCGCTTCCAGAACCGTTCCACGTCCCACCTTCGCTTTATCGATCGCTTCGAAAAACAATGACAGTGGTATGTAGGTAAGTTTCAAATCCAACTGAAAACCAGTAATCCCTTTACTGGTTCCGCAAAGTTTGAAGTCCATGTCACCGAAGAAATCCTCGGATCCAATGATGTCGAGCAAGGTGTAATATTCACCAATTTCTTCTGAATCGTTGTCCTCGGAAACCAATCCGACTGAGATACCAGCGACCGGACGTTTCAAGGGAACACCCGCATCGTAAAGAGCCATGCTGCCACTACAAACCGAAGCCATTGAAGTCGAGCCATTGGACTCCATCACTTCACTGGTCACACGAACTGCGTAAGGAAACTCTTCCACATCAGGAATGACGGCTTTTAACGAACGCTCAGCCAAATCACCGTGACCAATCTCACGACGGTTGATGCCACCCATACGACCTGTTTCACCCACGCTGAATGGAGGAAAATGGTAATGCAGGATGAAACGTTTGCTGTCTTCTCCGCCGGTGTATCCGTCGAGGAACTGAGCTTCGTCAGCAGGAGCGAGAGTCGCCAAGGCCAAAGCCTGGGTTTCACCACGGGCAAACAGGGCCGAACCATGAGCGCGAGGCATCAGGCTGGTTTCACCACTGAGTTCACGAATCTGATCGACACCACGTCCATCAGCACGCTTCTGCGTATTCATGATGCCGATACGGAAAGCTTTCTTCTGAAGGTAATCAAAAGCACGCTCGATATCGAAAGGTGTCGCATCGGGATACTTTTCTTTGACCTTCTCTTCCACTTCCTTTTGCAAAGCACCGACCGCTTTTCCTCGCTCAAGTTTGCTTGGTTTGTAGATAGCATCTGCGATGCGCTCTCCAGCCACTTCAAAAGCGATGTCCATCAGCTCCTGGGGAACTACGTTCAACTCAACTTCACGTTTGGTTTTACCTGCCTTGGCAGCCAGTTCTTCCTGTGCAGTCAAAAGCGGCTCGATAGCTGCTTGAGCAAATTCCAAGGCTTTTTTGAAGTCTTCTTCCGAAACTTCCAAAGCTCCCCCTTCAATCATGTTCACCCCTTCGCGGCGGCCAGCATAGATAAGATCAAGATCACTCTCAAGACGTTGACTGTGAGTCGGATTAGCGATCAATTCACCATTCACACGTCCCACACGCACAGCGGCGATTGGCCCTGCAAAAGGTATGTCTGACACACAAAGAGCAGCAGAAGCGCCGTTCATGGTAAGGATGTCGGGATCGTTCTCCCCGTCTGCACTCAATACCAAAGACACCACCTGGGTATCGTAATAATAACCTTTAGGAAACAGCGGGCGCAAAGGGCGGTCCGTCATCCGGCAGGTCAAAATTTCTTTCTCGGTCGGACGACCTTCACGTTTGAAATACCCCCCGGGGATACGTCCCACAGCAGCGGCTTTTTCTTTGTATTCAACTGACAGGGGAAACCAGCTCTGGCCGTCTCTCACCTTGGTCTGCGAAACTGCGGTCACCAGAATAAGGGTGTCTCCACAAGTTACGGTTACGGCTCCATCGGCAAGTTTGCCCATTTTACCCGTTTCAATTTTTATTTCATGTGCGCCAACCTGGCACGTTACTGATTCTATACTCATTTTTTTATTCCTTCCTGTTTACTTAAATTGACGATTCCCTTTTCTTCTGGATAATGAAGCGGTGAAGCTTGCCTCTGTTGTTACCTGGGAATGCCCTGGCTTCGATGAACCCACATGATCATGCGTGTATTTTCACCCTGATGACAGGCATTCGTTTGTTTCATGCGCTCGCTTTTTCAGCGGTGCGATTTCCGTCCCGGCTACTCAATCAAGCTTTCAATTGATATCCCGGTCACAATAGACCGGCCCGCCACAAAGAAAAGATCACTGCGTTTAAAACGCAAAAAGCGTCGGGGTTACCGACGCAATCCAAGACCTTTCAGCATTTTCTGGTAACGCTCATTGTCGGTTCTGGCAAGATAATCCAGAAGTTTACGCCGACGTGCTACCAGCATTAGCAAACCACGACGTGAAGACACGTCTTTTTTGTGATCGCCGAGATGCCCGGTGAGATGATTGATTCTCTGGGTAAGACGAGCCACTTGCACATCCGCACTTCCGGTGTCGGTTTCATGCAGTTGGAACTCCTTCAGATCTGTCGCTACTTCGCTCATTACTTTTTTTTCCAGCATCACCCTGATGCTATCAATGGTTTTTAATTCAGTTTCGTCGCGGCCACAAAATCACAAAAATCAAACTTTGCAACGAAAACATCACCTGAAAGAGAAAAAATGTCACAGCCGGAAAAACCAGCAGATGAGAGAAGCCAATATTGCAAAATACAAGCCTCAACCCTCCTTCTCACAACGTTCGGCCTCGATAAAAAGAAAACGGTCGGTCATACCGGACACATAATCACAAACACTTCGCTCCAGCCCCTCGCTTTCAATCCTGGCAACACTGGTTTTGCCCATTTTTTCAGGGTGCTGGACCAGGAAATGGAATACTTTCTCAATCAACTCCCCTCCCTGACTATTCGGCTCAGCGACTATCGGATGGTAATACAGGTTCTGATACAGATATTTGCGTAGCTGCGCATTAGCAGCACGCAGTTCATCACTGTAAGCCACCAAATTCCGCTCACAGGCCCTCACCTCTTCTGCCGATTGAACTGCCGCCTCCTCAATTCGAGCTGCAGTAGCCTCCACCACGTTTTCAACCTCCAGATCAATCAGATTACGTATCACCTGACGACGAAAACTCCCTCCTTCAAAACCAGGATAATCCTGCCTCACCCGGTCTGCGCAGCGGCTCCAGAGCTCGATGCCTTCCAAATCTGCTTCTTTCAACAAACCATAATCCAAACCATCATCCAGATCATGACTGTAATAGGCAATCTCGTCAGCCACATTGGCAAGCTGCGCCTCCAATGACGGAGACGGATACCTGATCTCACTGCCGCTTTGTGGATCGGTCCTCACAAATTCATGCTGGTGCTTGCGTAAACCCTCCCTCACCTCACTGGTCAGGTTCAAGCCCGGCATCCCCGGGCACTTCGATTCTAAAAATTCAACCACACGCAGACTCTGCTGGTTGTGATCAAATCCACCTGCCCCCTTCATCAATTCGTTCAACCGCTTTTCACCGGTGTGCCCAAAGGGCGAGTGCCCCAGGTCGTGAGCCAGGGCAATCGTTTCAGCAAGATCCTCATTCAAACCCAAAGCCCGCGCCATCACTCGGCTGATCGAGGCCACTTCCATGGTATGCGTCAAGCGGGTGCGCAGGTGGTCC
The DNA here is from genome assembly GCA_030625775.1 of Verrucomicrobiota bacterium. Lineage (GTDB taxonomy): Bacteria > Verrucomicrobiota > Verrucomicrobiia > Verrucomicrobiales > DEV007 > JAADHD01. The sequence continues at coordinate 33,255 of DAOUQC010000024.1, read as the reverse complement.
CCCGTGCCATTCAGAAACACCTGGGTTTTGTATTCCAGACGGCGAAAAGCCATCGAGTGAATCACCCGGGCACGATCACGCTGGTAGGCCGTCCGCAAACGATGTTCCGGCTCCGGAACTTCGCGCCCAAAACTATCGACCACCCGCTGCGCATAAGAACAAAGCCCCGCACTCTCCGCTGCCTCCAGATCCTTCCTAGTCCTCAACATCTCCTTCTATCTTTCCTATAGCCTACAGTCTATCCTCCTCCAGCTTTCTCTCCACTACTCCGGGCGATGACCTATCAAAACCTGAAGCCGCTCCTTCAAAACAGCAAGCCCTGTTTCCTCACTGCTCGATATCGCAATCACCTCTATCTTGGGAAATCTCTGCCTCAGCGCCTCGAGATTGGCCTGGCTTTCCGGCAGGTCCATTTTATTGGCGATAATCACCCAGGGCCTCGATGCCAATTCCTCGTTGTAAAGCTTGATCTCCGTCCGCAGCATCTCGATATCGGAAATCGGATGCCGTTCGTCACCATCCGTGCCCGCCATATCAACCACAAACATCAACAAGCGACAGCGCATGATATGACGCAAAAATTCATGCCCCAAACCGACATTTTTATGAGCCCCCTCGATCAAACCGGGAATATCAGCAATCGTGGACCGACTGAATCCCTTGAACTCCACCACTCCAACCATTGGTTTAAGTGTAGTAAAAGGGTAAGCCGCCACTTTGGGTTTGGCTGCGGATAAAGCGCACAGCAAAGTCGATTTGCCCGCGTTGGGGAATCCCACCAGACCGGCATCAGCGATCTTCCGCAACTCCAGATAAAAAACCGCTTCCTCACCAATCCCTCCCGGCACGGTTTCAGTAGGAGCCTGGTTGGTAGCTGATTTAAAATTAACATTCCCCTTACCCGCCGAGCCCCCTTTGCACAAAACAAACTTCTGACCGACTTCCGTCAAATCTACAAGGGGTTCAGCTGCCAGTGCATCCTCTTCAAGCAAGGGTTCAAACCCGGCAGTCATTTTCACCTTCCTCTCGTCTGGCCCTTCCCCTCCCCAATCCGGCGCATCCTGGGGCACTATTTCTACCGGTCGACTGCCTCGATAGACCAGAGTCCCCGGAGGAACCTTCAAAAGCAGGTTCTTCCCTGATTTACCAGTTTTCCTGTTACTCGATCCATTCTTACCATGCTCAGCCTTATGCAGAGTTTGAAAGAAAAAAGTTTTTAAATGGTCGGTGTTGAGATCCACTTGAAAAATAACGTCTCCCCCCCTTCCTCCGTCACCACCATCCGGGCCGCCTTTCGCTTCACGTTTTTCCCGACGAAAACTGGCGCTGCCATTACCGCCGTTCCCCGCCTTAACTTGAATTTTAATATGGTCTACAAACATTTTAAATTATTTCAAATTTGAAATTCCTTTATACTATTAACAAGCTCTACCCTTTCTCGGAACACACTTCCTCATACAAGTCGAGTGTCTGCTGTGCGATTGCCGACCAGCTGAATTTCTCAATCACCCGCCGTCGCCCGGCCTTACCCATTCTATCACACCGTTGAGGGTCACCCATAAGCCGGTTAATCGCTTCGGCCAAATCCCTGGCAAAAGTATCAGGATCGACTGCTTCAAAAGGACTTTCGCTCTGTTGTTCCAATTCCACGAAAGATCCGGTTTCCCCTTCAACGATCACCTCTTTCATTCCACCTACCTTTGACGCAACGACAGGCGTTTCGCAAGCCATCGCCTCAAGATTGATGATCCCGAAAGGCTCATAAATCGAAGGACAACAGAACACTGTTGCGTGGGAATAAAGCGCAATTTTGGTCTTATCATTCACCATTTCTTCAATCCAGACGATATGAGGATTTGCAACCTTTGCTTTTTCCACCGCAGCGACCATTTCCGCTTTAATCTCCGGCGTATCCGGGGCACCTGCACACAACACCACCTGCGTTTCCGGATCGAGATAAGTAATCGCATTCACCAGATGAACGATTCCCTTTTGGCGGGTGATCCGGCCAACAAACAACACATAGGGACGATCAGGATCTACCCCGTGCGCCCTCAATTTTTCCGGGGCCTGCAGCGGACGGTATTCATCGGGATCGATGCCATTGTAAATCACCGGCACCTTCTCCTCCGGCACATCAAAACATCTGAGGATATCCGCCTTGGTTTCCTTAGAAACGGCAATCACCCGATCTGCCATCTCGACAGCTGTTTTCTCCAACCAGACCGTAAAATCGTAACCTCCCGCCAATTGTTCACGTTTCCAGGGGCGCAAAGGTTCAAGCGAATGAGCCGTCAATACCATTGGCAACCCATACGCCTGCTTGGCAACTATCCCAGCAAAGTGGGTATACCAGGTGTGTAAATGCACAACATCCGCATCAATACCGCGTGTATTAAATTCCAGGGACCGCTGTAAAGCGCCGAAAACTGAATGCAAGTGCTCAGGAGCCGTGTAACCCGAGCGATCCCAACCCGCACCACGAACCACAGGATTTCCCCCTTCCTCCAACTGCTCGCCAAAACAACGCACCTCCACGTCACAGAGTTTAGCCAGTTCTCTGGCTAAATACTGAACGTGAATACCTGCCCCGCCGTAAACATTCGGCGGGAACTCATTGCTCATTAATAAAGTTTTCACAGTCGTATAGGTATTTTGAAATCAGCAAACAAGATTCAGAAGGCCGCACTCAGAAGCCGCCGGATTACCTCCCATCAGCTCCCACTGCCCCTTGACGACTAAAGTGTTTTTGGACTAAAAAATTCCACTAGCTCACCATCACCCACACCGGCAGCACCCCATGTATCACTTTTTAATCGCAAACGAACCACTCCGCAAGTAGGCATGCGCTCCACTAGCATTCCTGGAATCAAACTATTGGCCAGGTCCTCGAAACCCGGGTTGTGCCCAATCATGCAAGCGGTTTCCACTTCCTCGTCAATGTTCTGTATCACATCCATCAGTGCTCCCAACCCTGCTGCATAAATCGAAGATTCCTGAATCAATTCCCCACGCGGATACTCCAGTTCATCGGCAATCAATTCAGCAGTCGTCCAGGCGCGAACCGCCAAACTGACAATCATCACCTCTGGCTGCACGCCACGTTCGCGCAAAGCAGCTCCAATTATTGAAGCATCCTTCAATCCACGTTTATTGAGCGGCCTCTCCCGGTCACTGACCCCGGCTTCTTCCCAACTCGATTTCGCATGGCGTATTAAAATCAAATCTTTCATTTTCTGCTGCTATGCTTGCCCATAGAAGCGCATTCCGCAATGTTACAATTTCAAAATCGTAACAAGCTCCACCAGCCATCAACTCTCATCACCCTTTTCATACAAGCGGATCAATGCACTGTGATCCAATCCCCCGTCCCCACGAGCGACCAGGCGTTCCCAATTATCAAGATTCGTGCGTAAAATCTGAAAATCCAACCCGCTCTGCTCCATCAATTCGCAGCCCTCACGCACGTCTTTCAACTGGCACTCAGCCCTGCCACCCGGCTCAAAATCCCCATTCACCATTCGTTTCCCATGCTCGGAAAGTATCCGGCTGTCGGCAAATCCACCCATCAAGGCCTCCCTCACCAATCCCGGATCCACTCCATTAGCTCTGGCTAGAGTCAACGCCTGCGCCACCGCATCGATCGTTTGGGCCACGATCATTTGATTCGCCATTTTAGTGACCTGACCAGCCCCCGATTCGCCCATGTGGGTAATTCGCTTACCCAGGACACGAAACAGTGGCAAAGCTCTTTGATAATCTTCCACGCTTCCGCCTGCCATGACTGACAAAGTCGCGGCCCGGGCTCCCCCCTGCCCGCCTGATACCGGTGCATCTACCAGCGATGCCCCACGTTTTTGCAAAGCCTGGTTGAAACGCCGCGTCGCACTCACCGCCGTCGTTCCCATGTCGATCACCAGAGAGCCATCCGTGTTTCCGGCCAACAAGCCCTCATCCCCAGCCACCACCTCTTCCACCGAAGCCGTTCGCGTCAAACACAATACGATCATTCCTCCCGCCACTTTTTCCGCCACCTCGGCAGCACTGTCGGCAGCTTCCATTCCTCCTTGTGCAAGCAGCTCGTCCACCACTTGCTGACTCCGATTGTGGATTACCAACTGCGCACCCGCAGCTTTCAAATGTTCCGCCATAGCCCGCCCCATCAGTCCAAGACCAATAAAGCCTATACGTCTTTTTTGCAGCTCTTCACTCATTTGGAAACCCGGGACACAGGCTTCACCACAGTGCTGCCGAACCAGCCCAGCTTCTGGTGCAATACCTCGTAGAATGAAGCATTTGGCAATGCCAGCAAAGGTAAATCAAATCCAGCCCGCTCAATCATTACATCCGCATCCGTATGAATCTCGGCCACAGCACGACCATCAATCGAAAGCAACAAAGGGTCACGCGGTTCCGGCATCAACAATTCGATCTTACTGGAATCACTCATCACAATAGCCCGGTTAGCCAAAGCGTGAGGACAAATAGGCGTCAAAACAAACACCCCTGCCGCCGGATCGATAATTGGCCCGCCCGCTGACAAGGAGTAGGCCGTGGAACCCGTTGGCGTGGCTATGATCACACCATCGCCCGAATAATGATTTACGAATTGATCATCCACTCTTGCTTCGATTTGAATCGTACGGGAACTGGAGGCCCGACTGATGGTGATCTCATTCAAACCATAAAATTCCCTGGCCTCGCTAACCCTGCCTTCTTCCCGAATGATGAGCGATGCTTTTACAATAGACCGCTCACTGACAATGGACCGCTCTCTGATCGAAAACTCATTGCTGGCAATCGCATCAACCAGGTGCTGATATTCGTCCCCGGTCGCACAACTCAGGAAACCCAGGGTGCCAATATTGATCCCCGCCAGAGGTTTGACATTCTCCTTCAACTGGCTGAGAACCCAAAGCAAGGAGCCATCCCCCCCCAGCACAACCAGCAAATCGGAAGACTTGCCGAGGTCCTCCAATTCGAGCCCACCCTCAATTCCGATGAGCTCCGCGGAAATTTTTTCAAGATGAGTGGTGACCCCGACCAAAGCAAAAGCGGCGATCAATTTCCGCAGCAAGCCAGCCGCCCCTTCCTTGTGCGGGTTTGCAATTAGTCCAATTTGTGTTTTAGCCATGCCAAAAATTCCTGGTTACCGTCGGTGCCACTTATAGATGATGGAACAATTTTGTGCCAATGTTTTGCCTGATCCTTGACCACAAATTGGTGAATTTTTTCCACCGCCTTTTCTCTCAAAGCCTCATCTCGGACAATCCCCCCTTTGCCCACGTCTTCCCGAGCCAGTTCAAATTGAGGTTTGATCAAACAAATCAGATCCCCGTGCTCATGCAAGACAGAAAAGGCCGGCCCTAGAATCAGGGTCAGGGAAATGAACGATACATCGATGACAATGATATCAACTTTCTCCGGTAAATCGTCCGGCACCAGATGGCGGGCGTTAAAATTTTCCCGTGCCACCACCCTCGGATCAGAACGTATTTTCCAGGCCAACTGATTGGTCCCCACATCCAGTGTATAGACACGCGAAGCCCCACGTTGCAAAAGGCAATCGGTGAAGCCGCCTGTTGAAGCACCAATATCCAGCCCCACCTTACCCGCCGGATCCAATGCAAAGGCATCCAGAGCCCCCTCCATTTTCAATCCCCCCCGGCCAACATATTTCGGCCGCTCCTTGATCCGAATAATGCAGTCTCCAGCGACTTTCTGCCCCGGCTTGAGCGATTCAAGTCCTTCCACCAACACATTGCCTGACATGATCAAACGCTTGCCCTGCTCTCTGGAATCGCAGAGACCGCGCTCCACTAACAATTGATCAATACGCTGCTTGGATACCGGCAAACTCATAAATAACTATTCTAAATTCAGCTGAACTAGATTGATTAAAAAAGTAAATATCAACTTAACTCATTTAATATAAGCAAACAATAAAACTGAGTGCCATTTTACGGATTACAGTTATTAATCGCATCCAGCAACTCGCGAATCCGCCCGGGGCGGCTTCTCTTTACTCGAAAAACCAGCCTGGGCAGGTCAATAATCGCCCTCTCATTGGATTCTTCTTTCAGCGCTGCCCGCTGCTTGATTTTCCCACTGACAATCAGGTCTGCAAAATCAAGATTAAGCTTATCAACTGCCTGCGAATGAATATTGCGGTTCAGGCGAATCACAATCTTGTCCCGAACATAACGATAGGAATGAAATACCCGATAAAAATGGAGTACCTCCGCCACCGCCTCATCCACCGAATCCGTAATCTTGAATAAATTGAAATCCTCCTCGGAAATCAATTTCAAGCGAAACAGGTGTTCCCGGATGAATTGCTCGAAAGTCTTCCAGTAGCTGCCTCCGGGAGCGTCGACCATAACCACCGGAAAAACCGATGCCTTCCCTGTCTGCATCAGGGTCAATACCTCGAAGCATTCGTCCATCGTACCAAAACCTCCGGGAAACAACACCGTGGCATCTGACTCTTTGACAAAAGCCAGCTTGCGAGTGAAAAAATAATTAAAAGTCAACAGCTTGTGATCACCTATAATCGTATCGTTGGCGGTTTGCTCAAAGGGCAGCTTGATATTGAGGCCGAAACTATTTTCTCGCCCGGCTCCCTCCTGCGCAGCTCCCATGATCCCCTCACCCGCCCCTGTGATTGTCATGAAACCATGCTCCCTCATTTTATCGGCAAACCCTTTGGCCACCTCATACTCAGGCTGTCCGGGCTGGGACCTGGCTGAGCCATAAATTGCAACTTTCCGTTCACGGTCATACGGCGCAAACACCCGCGATGAAGCGCGCAATTCCTTCAAGGTGCGATTAAATAGCTTCAAATCAGCCTCACACACATCATCACTGCCAATCCTCAAAGCCGTGATAATCAATTCCTCGATCATTTCGTGGTTCTCGCCACCATCCCAATCGGCAACCAATTGCTCCACCCGACGATCAAACTCCTCCTTGCCCGTGCTGCCACGTTTAGATGACAGCGAAAAAATCCCTCCTCCGGTGAAGTCCCGTTGATTCTGTGGAGATGTCGCTTTGCTCATAATTTGAATGCCTACAAAAAAGACAGATTAAACCTTTTGTGAAAATGTGAGAAGTTTTTCTTTGGTGATGTTCGAATTCACCGCTTATTTGGGTCCTATGTCAATCACAACAGACGACATCCGAATCGCAGACCTGCATCAATTGATCGCCCCCATCGTATTGATGGAGGAACTTCCTATCGACGACAGCGAGGCCCAACTTGTCAGGGAGTCCAGAAAGCTGGCCGAAAAAATCCTGCTCGGCAAAGATGACCGCCTGCTGGTAGTCGTCGGCCCCTGCTCCATTCACGATACCAAAGCAGCCCTTGAATACGCAGAACGCCTCAAAGCCTACGCCGACACTGCGCGCGATGACCTGTTGGTGATGATGCGGGTTTATTTCGAAAAACCGCGCACCACCGTAGGTTGGAAAGGGCTGATCAATGATCCGCAGATGGACAACAGTTATGACATCAATCTGGGCTTGCGAACCGCTCGCACCCTGCTGCGGGATCTACTCAAAATCGGCGTGCCGGCCGGAACCGAATTCCTCGACACCATCAGCCCCCAGTTTTACGCCGACCTCATTTCCTGGGGGGCGATTGGTGCCCGAACAACTGAGAGCCAGATTCACCGGGAACTGGCCTCCGGACTCAGTATGCCGGTAGGATTCAAAAACGGTACCGGTGGCAGCATCCAAATCGCCCTCGACGCCATTCAAGCCTCTCAACAGCCTCATCATTTCCTCTCGGTCACAAAAAACGGCACTGCGGCTGTTGTCAGCACCAAAGGCAATCCGGCCTGCCACCTGATTCTACGCGGCTCAACTGCCGGCCCCAATTTTGACCGTGAGACCATTGCAGATGTAAGGTCACGACTGAAAGAGAAAAAACTCGCAGCCGCCCTGATGATCGACTGCAGTCACGGCAACAGCCGCAAGGATTTTGCCAAACAAGCAGAAGTCGCAGAAGATATTGCCAGCCAAATGGCTGAAGGCGAAAACTCTATCACCTCTGTCATGATCGAAAGCCATCTGCACGAAGGCAATCAATCAATGACTGATTTGGACAAACTCGAATACGGCAAAAGCGTGACTGATGCCTGTGTCTCATGGGATACCACCGTGGAGATGCTCGACAAACTGAGCGAAGCCGTCAGACTGAGACGAAAGACCTTTATCGCCTGAATTACTTCGCGCTCATGCGACGGAAAAGGTAAAAACCCAGACCTAGAAAAACAAGGTTCGGCACCCACACCAAGAGGTGGGGGTAGAGATGCTCCTTGAGCCGCATCATCTCTGCAATCGTCATCAGCAGGAAATAAGTGATTCCAACCAGTAGACTCAAAGCGAAACCAATGGATGTCTCCCTCCGCTGAGCGGTAATTCCGAGTGGAACACCAATCAAAGCCAGGGTCATGCAAGCAAGCGAGAATGAAAACCTGAAACTAACCTCGGTTCTCAACGAAGAACGCCTTCCCCGCTCAATTCCCTCCGTATTGAGCTCCTCTATCAAATCACTATATTTCAGAGTCTCGGGCTTCGCTTTGTTATCCTTTTTTTTCAGACGATCCAAACTGATCGACATGGGCGCGTACTCTGCAAAATAGGGTTGCACTTCGGTAAAACTCCTGGGATCGGGGTCCGATTTCAACTCAAAATAAGCATCCTCCATTTCAAGCACCATTGCCGGATTCCCGTCAACCATCTCGCTGGCCAGCTTCACTTTTTTGGCAATTACAAAAACCTCGGGGCGCTCGCGCTCGTCCAGTTTGATCATTTGGAAATTCACCAGCCCTTCTTCCGTTTTCTCCGCATAAACCATATGCCCCGGAATATCTGTCATCACTTGCTGGTCCGTAAACAAACCTTCTGGATTGTCCTTCGCCAAATTAAAAATCATATTGGGTAGCATCACCTTCAGCTTCTGCTTCATCAGCGGCGAAACACTCATATTCAACCAAAAACAAAGCACGGTGAGCCCCACCGCCACCACGGCAATGGATGCGCAGATACGAGCCATACTCAGCCCGGCCATCCTCAGCGATACCAGTTCATTGTCGGCAGAAAGCCGTCCAAAAATCAGCAAAATAGCAGTCAAAAAACCCCAGGGTATTGTCAGGCTCAAGGAAAATGGCAGAATATAGAGCATGAATTTAATCACAAAGCCGATGCTGATATCTGGCCGCTCCACCAACTGGGATAGCAACTCCTTGAAGATGTTGCCTAGAACCAGAACTACGCTCAACACCAGAACCGCAAAAAACGTGGCAAGCAACACTTGCCGCCCGATGTAGCGATCAATAATATTCATTCTGATAATCCGGAATAAAGCCCTGCGGAGCCCTCACGCAATGCCTAATCCAAAAAACTGACCCGGATTCACAAAAAACTGCTCTAAAGCCCAAACTATCAGGCCCTCCATATTGACTTGTCGGGCGAAGAATCTACACTGCTGGCGAAGAACCAAATCGCCCCGCCTTGAAAGGGCCATCGCCATATTCCATATCACCCAGCTGCTACCATGATCTCTGCAACCGAATCCGACGCCACCGACAAGCCCGATTCCGATTCCAAAAATATCGATTTTCCAAATAGCCGCCGGGTCTATGTCAAAGGCACTGTCCATAAAAATGTCCGCGTAGCAATGAGAGAGGTGGACCTCGCCCCCACCCATCACACTGACGGTCGCATCGAAAACAATGAACCCATCGCCATCTACGACACCAGTGGCCCCTGGGGCGATCCTGACTTCAACGGCAAAGTCGAAGAAGGACTACCGGCTCTGAAAAAAGACTGGATTCTCAACCGCGATGATGTCGAAGCTTATGAAGGCCGCAACGTCAAGCCGATGGACAACGGTTACTTGTCCGATGAGCACGCCACCCAACACAATGAAAACAAGGCCCCTGAAAATCAACTGATCGAATACCCCGGCTTACGGCGCCAACCCCTACGTGCATCAGCAGGCCACCCGGTCACTCAAATGTGGTACGCTCGTCAAGGCATCATCACACCGGAAATGGAATACATCGCCATTCGTGAAAACCTTGGCAGAAAAAAAGCCTACCAAGCCTCTCAAGATCCGGCAGCGGCCCGCAATGAACTCAACTACCAACACAAAGGAGAAAGTTTTGGTGCTGCGATTCCCGAATACATCACTCCTGAATTTGTTCGTGATGAAGTCGCTCGCGGACGTGCCATCATCCCCTCCAACATCAATCACCCTGAAGTTGAACCGATGATCATCGGGCGGAATTTTCTGGTCAAAATCAATGCCAACATTGGCAACTCAGCGGTCACGTCGACCATTGGTGAAGAAGTGGAGAAAATGCGTTGGGCCACCCGCTGGGGCACCGACAACGTAATGGATCTCTCCACTGGAAAAAACATCCATGCCACCCGCGAATGGATCATTCGCAACTCACCGGTTCCCATCGGTACCGTGCCTATTTATCAAGCTTTGGAAAAAGTCAACGGCCGTGTCGAAGATCTCAACTGGGAAGTTTTCCGCGACACCCTTATCGAACAAGCCGAACAGGGCGTCGACTATTTCACCATCCATGCAGCGGTTCTTCTCCGTTATGTCCCAATGACTGCGACTCGCGCCACCGGCATCGTCAGTCGTGGCGGCTCGATCATGGCCAAGTGGTGCCTCTATCATCACAGGGAAAGCTTTCTCTACGAACACTGGGATGACATCTGCGACATCATGGCCGCCTACGACATCAGCTTCTCCATCGGTGACGGCCTGCGCCCGGGCTCAGTTGCCGATGCCAATGATGAAGCCCAGTTTGCCGAGTTAAAAACCCAGGGAGAACTCACTACCCGCGCCTGGGAAAAAAGTGTGCAAGTGATGAACGAAGGTCCCGGCCATGTGCCGATGCACATGATTCAGGAAAACATGGACAAACAAATCGAGTGGTGTCACGAAGCCCCCTTTTACACCCTCGGACCACTGACCACCGATATCGCTCCCGGCTACGATCACATCACTTCCGGCATCGGAGCTGCCATGATCGGATGGTATGGCTGCGCCATGCTTTGTTATGTCACACCCAAGGAACATCTAGGCCTGCCCGACCGCGACGATGTGCGCACCGGCGTGGTAACTTATAAGCTCGCCGCCCACGCTGCGGATCTCGCCAAAGGCCACCCTGGCGCCCAACACCGTGACAACGCCCTGAGTAAAGCCCGTTTCGAATTCCGCTGGGACGACCAATTCAACCTCGGCCTCGACCCCAGTCGCGCCCGTAGTTACCACGACGAAACACTGCCTTCTGAAGGAGCCAAAGCCGCCCACTTCTGCTCTATGTGCGGCCCCACTTTCTGCAGCATGAAAATCTCGGAAGAGGTTCGCCAGTATGCCAAGGAAAACGGCATGACCGACGCCAAAGCCATCGAAGAAGGCATGCAGGAAAAAGCCAAAGAGTTCCAGGAATCGGGAGCAAAGGTTTAACTACTACTTCCCCTTATTCCAGATGATGTGTGTGCCGGACTTGCCCGGTACGACGACGTCTTTCCAACCATCGCCATCCATGTCGACCACACGAATCTGCAATCCAATCCCCGGCGCTTTGCCTGACTCACCTTGGGCGATATTTTTTGGCTTGGACCAAGTCAGCGTATCCGCGTCCCAGTCGTAATAGTGAACGGTTCCTTTATCTCCCGACCCAGGATCGCTGCCTGAGTGGGCGAAATAACGCTTACCAGTAATCAGCTCAGGTTGGCCATCATTATCGATATCTTCCCAGGCAACTGCGTGCCCCTGTGAAAACTTCTTATCGATCTCGTGTGTTCTCCAAGTCGTTGAGCCATCCTTCTGCGGCTCTTGCTGCTCCATCCAATAGACACCGTAATTATGGCCGTCAGCCCAGATGATATCATTTTTGCCGTCCTTGTTAAGATCAACGACAATAGAGGGACAGCTGCCATGCGGCATAGTGAAATCATTGTGATATTTCCATGCTGCTGAATACGGGCCCGCAGCCGGCTGCTCATACCATCCGTCTTTAAAAAGCACATCTTCCTTACCATCACCGTTGATGTCACCAAAACCCATTCCGTGACCGTTACCGCTCTCAGCGATGACATGCTTCAACAGAATAGGCTTGCCGTCATCCCCCTTCCCCCAACGCCACACGAGCATCGGGTTGTCGTCTTTCCAGCTGTTTTCAAAATACTCACGAACTCCATCACCATCGATGTCATGCATATAGCTGATTTCGTTGTGGGCTTTCCCGGTATCAACCAGGAGATGTGCTTTCCAGCCATCCGGAGAATCGTATTTCCCCTTGCCTGGATTTTCATACCAGAAAACTTCGCTTACAGTAAACCCTCCAGCTACCACATCGAGATCTCCATCACCATCCACATCCTTCAGATGGTCTGAATTGTTCATCATGTAGTCTTTGCCAAAAGTCTCGAGACTACGCACTTTCTGCCCCTTGAAATCCGGTGCGGCGTACCAGTATTCACCCGCTACCACATCCAACTTGCCATCCCCATTGATATCCCCCACTGCAACACCCTCATTGTTATCCACACGCAATTGCTGCACTTTAAACTTCAATCCCGCTGGCTTTTTGCCTTTAGGCGCTGCTTCCAATCCACCTCCGGCTAATAGCGCAATCGATAACAAAGGGAGCATTTTTTTCATATTCATGAAAACACTAGAGCACAGCTCGTCTTTCATTCCAACTAATTGCCTGCATTCAGCAGGTTTCGGAGGTCTCCTCCCAAAGCTGCGGAACTTGACCCCCTAATTTTTAATCCCATCATTGCCTTTTCCCATAGACGAAACGATATTGCCCTTCGTTTGTAACACGCAATCACAATGAGCGAAAAGCCAAGCACTCCATTCAGTCCCATAGAAGAGATCATCGCCGACATCGCCGCTGGCCGCATGGTAGTGGTCACTGATGATGCCGACCGGGAAAACGAAGGTGATCTGATTGCCGCCGCCGAAAAAATCACCCCGGAGATGATCAATTTCATGATCACCCACGGCCGGGGACTGATCTGTGCTCCCCTCATGCCCGACGCCGTTGAGCGACTGGAACTGCCTCCCATGGCTCGCCGCAATACCGAAAAATACGGTACAGCTTTCACTGTCGCCGTGGATGCGGCGGAAAATATCACTACCGGTATCAGCGCCCCCGATCGTGCGCGGACAATCCAGATACTCGCTGACCCCGACTCCACTCCCAACGACCTCGTTCAGCCCGGTCACATCCTGCCGCTGCAGGCACGCCCTGGAGGAGTTCTTCAACGTGCAGGCCACACCGAAGCCGCGGTCGATCTAGCCCGGCTGGCCGCTTGTCAACCCGCTGGTGTTATCTGTGAGATCCTCAATGACAGCGGCACCATGGCTCGATTACCAGACCTGATTAAGTTTGCCAAAAAACACACGCTTAAAATTTGTTCGATCGAAGCCCTGATTGACTACCGTCGCACCCGGGAAAAACTCGTCGAACGTCTTGAAGTCATCGACATGCCGACCGACTACGGTGACTTCAAACTCAATCTCTACCGATCAGTTTTTGATAAAAACGAAAATCATCTGGCACTGGTGAAAGGTGATATCGATGCTGACACCCCGCTCCTCGTCCGTGTCCACAGCGAATGCCTGACCGGTGATGTTTTTGGCTCACGCCGCTGCGATTGTGGAAGCCAATTGCACTCTGCCATGCGGGCCATTGAAAAAGCTGGTGCCGGGGTACTCGTCTATCTCAAACAGGAAGGTCGAGGCATTGGCCTGGCCAACAAAATCCACGCATACAAACTTCAGGAAGAAGGATTGGACACCGTCGAAGCCAACGAAAAGCTAGGGTTCCCCATGGACCTGAGGGACTACGGACTGGGTGCGCAGATTCTCTATGACCTCGGTGTGCGCAAGATGCGCCTGATGACCAACAACCCGAGAAAAATTATTGGACTGGAAGGACACCATCTCACCATTGTCGAGCAAGTTCCGGTCGTCGTCGACCCCAACGAACACAACAAAAAATATCTGCAGACCAAAAAAGAGAAAATGGGTCACCTGCTCTAAATCCCTCTTCCCTACCTACCCACAGCCTAAACCGCTTCAGCCTTCCTTCCCCAATGAGCGATCAGCCTTTCCCTACAGCATCCAAAATCGATACCGAGCCACGCTGTATTGTCATTGTTGCCAGCCAGTACAACCCTCGTTTCACCGACGGCCTTGTCAGCTCCGCACAAAGTGAACTCAAAAAAATCCTTCCCAATGCCGCGATCAAAGTACATCGCGTACCGGGCGCCTTTGAAATCCCGGTCGTGGTCGAAAGCGTGTGCCAGTCATCGGACCAAGCCGATGCCGTCATCGCTCTGGGAGTCATCATCCGTGGCTCTACCGCCCATGCCGATCTCATTGCAGCAACTATCACCGACTCACTTCAACGCAGCGCCCTCGACCACCTCATCCCGGTGATCCACGAAGTCCTGCTGCTCGACAACGAAAGCCAGGCCGAAGAACGAGCGCTTGGATCACAAATCAATCGCGGCATCGAATCCGCCCAAGCCGCTGTCGCCATGATCCACGTTTTTGATGAGTTGAAGAATTCTGGCTCCTAACTTCCAACGCCTACCTCCACTCCTTACTTCCAGCTGATACTCCTTACTTCCAGCTGATCTTTGTATCCGGAAGTTTCTTCTGCAAACCCTTCACTCCTTTGGCGGTAACTTTGGAGTGCCACAAATAAACATCTTTCAAGCCCTTCAGTGTGCCAATGCTTTGCAAGCCAGCATCGCTCACTTGCGTCCCATAAAGATTCAGGTAACGAAGATTCTTCAAAGCTGATAAGCTTTTCACCCCGGCATCACCCACCTGCGTTTCATGCAGGTCCAGCCTCACCAAATGCTCCAGCTTCGCTACTGATTTCAAAGCCGCATCTGTGACTCCTGTTTTCGATAAATCCACCTGGGCCACATTATTTCCTAAATCTTGCAGTCCCACCAGGGATTCGTCATTCACAGCCTGGTCCGAATGCCTGAAGTCCACTGACAGCAGCGGGCTCCCATCAGCCAGGGGAACTACTCTCCCTCCCTTCCCAATGATCGCCTTCCATTGCTCCTCAGCCAAGGGTTTTAAATCCTTGGCCAGGTTCTTGTAAACCTCTTGAATCTCCGACACCGGAATCTGGCCGCCGGAATTAGTGAGCTCTTTCGGCTTGCCTACAAGACTACCCACCCATCCTCCGAAATCAGCCCCTTCGTCAATCCACTGTTTCAGCAAAACCTTCTGTTCCTTGGTGAGAGGATCTGCTTTGCCGTCCGGCGGCATCACATCATCGTCATCCGCCGGCAACATCACCGCAGTGTAAAGTGAACTCTCATCTGCCTTGCCCGCATCGACCACCTCACCGTCTTCGCTTCCCAAAGAAATTGCCCAGGCTGCATCCATACGCAGACCCGCTTTCGGTTTTTTCAGCTTGCCTTCTTTTTCATAGGGCGCACGATGACAGTCCACACAACTGGCCTTTAAAAACGGCCAGACCTGCTTTTCAAAATTCACTTTCCGCCCCTGCCCCTGAGCCGCGGCCCCCTGGAATAACAAACATCCCAGTAAAGCGAGCGAGAAACTGATGGTATGACAAAATGGCCTGATCATAGTCTCACTGTAATCAAAGGACCTCCCTTCGCAATGACGTGATCCCGCCATAGGGAGACGAGTTATTTTCAATAAAAAAGACCGGAGCAGCCTGAGCCGCACCGGTCTTTTAAAATCAGTTTGATATAAATAAACTCAATTATTTTTTATCCACTTCGGGATCGCTTTCCCAGGCACCGAAATCGGCACCTTCTGTGATCCACTGGGCAAAAAGTTTTTTCTGCTCGGCGGTCCACTCATCAGCCTTGCCTTCGGGCGGTTGGTGATCATCGTGATCCAAAGGCAGCAAAGTGCGCTGCAAAAATTCACTTTCGTCAGGCTTGCCAGGAATGATCACTTCTCCATTTTCCCCGCCCTTCATGAAATCTTTCTTGTTGGTAACCACCATACCCGATTTCGGTTTGCGTTTGCGCCCACGCTCGTCCGTATAAGGAGGCTTGTGACACTTCACACAGCTGTTTTTCACAAACGGCCAGATCTGTTTTTCAAAATCAATTTTGTCCTCGGCAACTGCGCTTCCCGCAGTCATTGCCAAGGCCATTCCGACAACACTAAATAATGAGATGGTTTTTTGCATGGTTCTTTCTGTGTAAACAGTCCTTCGAACTTAAGTCGCCCCCGAAAAAGATCAATCAACAATTTTTTAAAGTCCCCCTCACGCGATTGCGCCATTCATTCGCAGCTGACAGCCTCATAATTGCAACTACGCTACTTTTAATGAAATCAATTGCGACCATCATTTTTACGCTAACTCTCAGTATAGCCAGCTCCATATTCGCCGACGATTTGCTCATCTCTAAAAAAGGTGAGCCCCTGATGAGCGAGGACTTTTCAACTGCCGGGCCACTGAAAGCTCCCTGGACGCTACCCAAAGGGAAATGGGAAGCCAAAGACGGAGCCTTGTGGGCCTCGGAAATCAAAGCCGACAAACATGCGGCGGTTCTGCACTACAATAAAAAGAACCATAACCTCATCGTGCAGTTTGATTACGAATTACAGGGCGCCAAATTTTTGCATTTGAGCTTCAATCACGCCAAAGGTCACCTCTGGCGTTTGATGATCAGTGATAAGGAAATCCGTTTGCAGAAGGATAAGGATAAAAAAGATCCCAACTCAAAAGCTGAAGTGACTGCAAAAACCAGCTTCATCTCCAAAGCCGGCGAACGACACAGCGTCATCGTCGAGATCGTTGGAGCTCAAATCGTAGCCCGCATCGATGACAAGGTCACTCTGAAAGCAAGTAATCCCGCCTTCGATAGCGATAAACCCAACATCCGCTTCATCGTTCGCGGTGAATCCGTGTTACTCGATAATGTAAAAGCCTGGCAGGCCGAAGCAAAATAATTTACCTCCCGAGAGCCCCCCAAGGACATAATAACCCGCATCGGTTTTTGAATCGGTGCGGGTTTTTTATGCTGCCCCCCCTGCCTGCTGACTTCTTTCTCCTCAATCCTTGCAATAAAGCCTCAAATCTGTCAGCTTCCCGCCTATGTCCGACTATTACCCCTTCGTGATTTTGATCATTGGTATGGCTACGGTGATCGGAATGATCATCGGCCTGCGTATCAACGCCTTCATCGCCCTGATCACAGCTGCCATCATCGTTAGCTTTCTGGCACCCGGTGAAACTGCTGAAAAAATAGCTCGTGTCGCTGCGGCTTTTGGCAAAACCGCAGGTGGCATCGGCATCGTGATCGCCATGGCGGCCGTCATCGGAAAATGCCTGATGGACAGTGGTGCCGCCGACCGCATTGTGCGTGCCTTCCTGAAAGTGCTCGGTGAAAAAAGAAGCGGTACCGCATTGGCTGCCAGTGGTTTTGTGCTCTCGATCCCGGTATTTTTTGACACCGTCTTCTATCTACTGGTCCCACTCGCCCGCTCCCTCTTTCGCCGAACCGAAAAACACTATCTCAAATACGTGATGGCCATCGCTGCCGGTGCCGCAGTCACCCACACCCTCGTCCCGCCCACTCCCGGCCCGCTGTTGATGGCTGAAAATCTGGGAGTCGATGTTGGTGTCATGATCATGATTGGTGCCCTTGTTGCCCTGCCTGCCACCGCAGTCGGCTTGCTTTACGGATCGTGGCTGGACAAGCGCATGCCCATTGAGATGCGCCCCCTGACCGTAACCCACGAACCGGATGCCGAAGCCGATGAAGCCGTGGCTGAATCCGAGAAAGAACTGCCAGGACTACTGGTATCCCTGCTGCCGATCATCCTGCCCATTATCTTGATTGCCTCCAATACCGCGGTTGGCTATCGCGCTGATGCGGAGCACGCTGCCCAATTCACCGCCGGACAAGTAAACGACTGGCCTGCACTGCGTTCATCCCTCGCTTCCGGCGATGTCCTTGCTGTGGATGCGCTGCCTGAAGATGCTCAAGCCCTGCTAAAAAAATCCGGTAACTTGAGTGATAGCGAACAGACCACTCTCATTGCTGGATTGAACACTGCCATCGGCAGCAAAAAACTTCTCCCGGAAGCAGGAAACCTCGCCCGGGCCAGCCTGGCAAAAGTCGAACACGCCAATCGCCTGGTTCTCGAAAGAGAAATTCCAGAAGCCACCCTGAAGCGCCATGTGTGGGAAACCGAAAAACGCAAAACTGCCAACATCGGACTGCTTTTTGGCAATCCCAATTTTGCCCTGCTGTTATCGGCAACCATCGCCGTTCTCGTCTACGTAAGGCAGCGCAAACCATCCAAGGAACATTTCACTGCCTCAATAGAAGAAGCTCTGATGAGCGGTGGCCTGATCATTTTAATCACCTCGGCGGGTGGCGCCTTCGGTGCCATGTTGCAATTTGCCGAACTCGGTCCCGCCATCGAAGATCTTTTCCAAGGCTCATCCGGCGCAGGTTTGATCCTCCTCTTCCTCGGATTCGGAATCGCCGCTCTACTCAAAGTTGCGCAAGGTTCCAGCACCGTTGCCATGATCACTGCCTCAGCCATGCTGGCCGCGATGATTGATCCCTCGACCCTCAGCTTCCACCCGGTTTATCTTGCGACCGCCGTCGGCGGTGGATCACTGATGGGCTCATGGATGAACGACAGTGGTTTCTGGATTTTCTCAAAAATGAGCGGCCTTACCGAAATCGAGTCCCTGAAATCCTGGACGCCCCTGCTGCTTGTTCTTGGTATCACCACCCTGATCACCACCCTCATCCTCTCCATCGTCCTGCCGATGAACGGGTAAAGGACTTTCAGCAATTAGCTAATTTGTCTGATTCGCCCGTATGAGGGAATCACGGAGCAAGCACTTTATTCTTTTTTGGGGAAGCCCTTTTTCTTTCACCCTTCGGCGACGGATATTTTTCCAGAATCGCCTTCAAATCTGCCAACACTTGAACTTGTTTTGTTGCAATGTTTTCCTCTTCATGCGGATCGGACTGATAATCGTAGAGTTCGTATTCAGCAGTATTCGCTGGAGCCCCCGGTTTTTTCCACTCCACCATGCGATAATGCTCAGTGCGAATGGCACGACCAAGTTTCTTCCTGGGATAAGCATGAAAAGCATGATCACGTACCCTCGCCTTGGGATCCCTCAATACCGGAACCAGACTGAGCCCATTGATCGCTTGCGGCCCTGCAGGTGCCGGAAGATCAGCAGCTTCTGCGAGAGTCGGAAAGATATCTACACTTTCTGCAAGCTGACGGGTAACCGTGTTAGGCTTCGTGATACCAGGTGCCGATATGATTAAAGGGATACGATTGGCTTGCTCATAATTGGTGTGCTTGGTCCAGACACCGAGATCCCCCAAATGGAAACCATGGTCACCCCATAACACAACAATAGTGTTGTCACTAAGTCCAAGGCGATCAAGTTCATCCATCACTTTGCCAATCTGGGCATCGACAAAACTCATGCTGGCATAATACCCGTGGATGAGTTGACGTTTGAGATCATCGTTTATTTCACCATTTTCTGGAACGGGTTTGTAAGCAGTAATTTCCCCACCCCGTTTGCCCGCAACCATTGGAGCACCAGAGGGCGGCTTTTCATTTACAGGCATCGGAAGTTTCGCAGGAGCATAGAGATCCCAGTATTTCTTTGGCGCAGAGAATGGCAGATGCGGACGAACAAATCCCACCGCTATAAAAAAGGATGAACCTTGTTTTTCCCGGCGCTCCCTGGCTGCACGAAGGCGTTTTATAGTCTCCTCGGCGACACGGCCATCAGCATAACCTTCGTCATCGACAACGGGTGCTTCGAAAGCCGCCCCACGTGGCAGCGATTTGATCTGACCCAGTTTCTGATTACTGAACAAAGCCTCCTCGCGAGTCAGTTTACCCCCATCAGTGCTGGCCGGATCGAGGTACTCAATCACCTTGTCCTTAAAATGCGGAATAGAAAACGACTGCGGATCCCCCTCGTTGCCATGACCAATATGAAAAACTTTGCCAAGCGATTCCGTGCGGTAGCCGTGCATGGCAAAATATTGCGGCATGGTCACTGCATCAGGCACCAGATCACGCAACTGGCTACCAAGACCATAAAGCCCCGTAGAAGTTGAATGCGAACCCAGCATCAGAGTAAATCGCGAAGGAGCACACACGGCCTGATTGCAATAGGCCAGATCGAAACGCATCCCGCGAGCAGCAAGTGCGTCGATATTCGGTGTTTTTGCGACCGTATCGCCATAACAACCCAGTGCCGGTTTGAGATCATCAACCAGAATGAGAAGGATGTTCGGCTTTCCCAATTCAGCGTGCAAAGGCTCCACACCAAAGGCCAAAAAAAGAAAAGAAAATAGTGATAAAAAAAATCGTTTCATCTGAACAAAAAGATCGAATTGATAGGCATCAGAACAATTTGCAGTAGATCCCCCCTTCTGTCTTGGATAGCTCAGTTCAAAAATAGTAGAAAAACGACATCCTCCTTTCTTATGGCAAGCTTGAATTTTTCCACTGAAAAGCCAATACACATTCACTTCACAACCATCTCCCCCTTCATGATCACCCAATGACCGGGGAAGGTGCAGAGGTAGGGATAAACGCCTGGTTTTTCCGGCGCTTTGAATCGCAGGATGAAACGAGTGTTTTCACTCAAGAGCGGCGTGTGATGCAGGATTTTAGGGGAATCGGGAATGAAACCTTTTTCTATTCCCTTGGGATCCTTTGCCATTTCGTTGCCGGCCATGCCAATTTCTTCCAGCGCACCGGGTTCGACGATGCAGAGATTATGCTGGGTCACATCCGGATTAGTGAAGATCAGTTTGACCGGTTCGCCCGCTTTGACATCAAACTTCGTCAGAGTAAAAAAAATGCGTTCGGGGATGCAGGAAATATGCACGGTTTTGATGTTCTTCTGTTTATCGAACTCTTTGTCTTCCTGGGTTTTCTTGGGATTGACTATTTCAAATACCTGCTTTTTTGCGGTCAGGGTTTTGCTGAAAGCCGCGAGTTTGGGATGCACCTTGAGATACGCCTCGTCCCCTTCCCAGTATCGACTGAGTGATTCGGCCCCGATGGCACATTGCATGGTGTATTTCAAATGCTCATCCATCGGCAAATCGAGAACCGGCAGAATGGCATCAAGCGCTTCCCGCGTTCCAATGTAAGTCGCCGCATTGGCCGCTTCCATGCGCACGATGCCATTGTCGTCCTTGGCCCGGGCCGCGAGCTCTGCAATTGCAGCCGACAGATCACTGTTCCAGTAACGCAGTTGACGTGTCGCTGCTGCACGGGCGTGTCGCTCATCACAATTCAGTAATTCTTTCAGTAAATCCCAACGTTCGTCCGCATCGATATATCGATAAGCCCAGACAGCTTCAATCTGGTGATGACGAAAACGCGGATCGGATGGATCCAGATTTTTCACCCAGGAATCGAGAGCTTTAGCGACTGCCGACGGATCGTGTTGATCACGCAACTCACGTTTGCTCCAGTAGCGATAGCGGTATTCGCGGCGTTTCAGATTATCGAGCAATTTTTCAATACTCGCTTCGGCGATTCGGGGGGGATCCTGCAATTTGGCACCCTTGGGAACAATGCGCCAAATACGACCAGACTTGCGGTCGCGACGCGGGTCACGCAGGGAATACTGCATGTGGCCTTTAACAGGATTATACCAGTCGCAGATATACATCGCGCCCCGTGGTCCGTAACGCAGATCGACAGGAATGAAGCTGAGATTTTTTGAGAACAACAGATCACCAAGGTATTGCTCCTCAAAGTGGTCGTCCTTTTCCACCCACTGATGCATCTCCACCCGATTGGTGGGTTTGTAGCGGTTCTTGATAAATCCACCCTGCAACTCCTTCGGCCACATGGGGAAATCGACAAACTCATGCCCGGCGACTCCCGAGTAAGCAGGAATGCCTGCAGTTTTGGGATGTTGTTTGGGATAAGGCGGATTGGTGGCGTGAAAAGCCGTGGCAAAAATCGGATGACTGGCCACATGATGTCCCCAGTCAGAGTAGGTCGCACCCCAGGGATTGGTATTCGGGTAATTGCCAAAAGTGATCAGCTTCTGGGTCGAAGGACGAAAGCGGAACCAGGCTGAATTGTCCGCGCGGATCGGGCCATAGGGTGTCTCCACCTGTGAGTGATGAAAAACCGATTCGCGAAACATCAAATCTCCATCAGGTGTCCACAAAAAATCATGCAGCGCGTGATGGGAATCCTCCGTGCCAAAGCCGGTGAGGATTTTCTCACGGTAGTCCGCCTTGTCATCGCCGTCGGTGTCAAGAATAAGCGCAAGGTGTGGCTCTTCTGAAACGTAAATACCGTTCCTAGTCAGTTCAAAAGCCAGTGGAATTTCCAGATCATCGGCAAAGATCGTCGACTTGTCCGCTTTGCCATCCTGATCCGTATCTTCAAGAATAACGATCTTGTCATTGGGCTTTTTCCCTGGATACAAATGCGGATAAGTGGTGGAACAAGCGACCCACAAACGACCCCGTGCATCCCAGCGCATCTGGATCGGACAGGCGATTTCCGGAAACTCTTCTTCCGAGGCGAAGAGATTGACCTCGAACCTCGGATCCACATCAAAAGCGGCAAACTCGTCTGCAGGCGAGAGCCATTCATTGGCTCCACGTGATTCGATCACCGGCCCCAGAGGAGGCAGATTGGAATCATCGACAGGTTGTCCGTCGAAGGATTTACCTTTGGTAATCTGCCAGGTCCGTTGATCACGGTTGTCCGCCATCAACTCAAAATTTCGCATTGCGGGCAGGAAGTCGAGATAACCGTAAGTCTTGCTGCGACCGCCAGTGTAATAAAACGTATTGAGCGGACGATAACGATGGAAATACTGCTGGTTTTTGTCAACCACCACCTTACGCAGTTCTTCGTTTTCAGCCGGCGGAGATTCACTGAAAGTCTGGCGGAACAGTTGATCTGCAAAAACCTTGTAACCCTCATCATTCAAATGCGCGCCATTAATGGTGAGATCACTATCGGCATTAGCCATCGCCGCCCTGGTCGAAACAAACACATCGGCAAAACCGACCTTCTGCTCAGCCGCCACTTCAGCCATCGCCTTGGCGTATGCCGCCAGGCGGTTGTTGTTCATGTCAGCTGCGGGAATATCCAGCGTCGCTGCACCAGCGAGAGCCTCCTGTTTTGAATAAGCCTGCTTGATATTTTCATTGGCAATCGGCGATACCAGGACGATCCGGGGACCGCTCTTGCCATTAAAAGCGCTGGTTTTGAGGTCGATGAGATAAGTGGTCAGCTTTGATTTGAATTCTGGGATGCGTTCCACTCCCCCGAAAGATTCGTTAAAACCAAAAGCGGCAAAAATGACATCGATCTTTTCGTAAGCCAGATGCTGTTTGATACTGGCAAAGTTATCCGGTCGAGGTTGGATGTCCGTCTCATCAGCCGACCAAGCCAGAGTGCGGATTACCAGTTTATGATCGGGATTAGCCACTTGCAGCTGTGATTCGAAATAAGCGTAATCGGCAGCACGATCAAAAAGTGTGTTGCCGATGAAAGCGATGCGATCCCCAGTCTTTAATTTGAGAGGTAAAATCGTATCGACCGCTGCGACCTTTTTCGGCAGGGCTGTGGTTTTTTCATAAATACCGAAAGCCGCCAGCTTGGGATCCTCGGCAGGGGCCGCTTTTCCTGTCTTGGAGTTTTTTGCATCCTCGACCTCCGGCATCGGCGTCGGACGTAAGGGGTCAGGTTTTTTCCTTTTTTTCTGAGCGATCAGGGAACCCGCAAGCCCCAGCAGAAGAATAGTCGAGAGCAGGGCAACACAACGGCGAGTTAAGAATGAGGATTTCATAAGCTGTCGGAAAATCAAACAAAACGGCTACATCGAGTAGCTGCCCCTGTCTTGAAAAACATCGGCGCATTTGCGTGAGGGAGACACCTCTCCTCAAACAATCTCCAAATCCACCAAGGCGGGGAATTCTTTCCGCCACTCTTCCACCACGCCGAGTGACAGCTCAGCCGAGACCACCGCTTCCTCATTTCCAGCGTCGGCGATCACTTTGCCATGGGGGTCGATCACCACACTCGCCCCCGGGTAATCCCAATTCGGATCTTCTCCACAGCGGTTCACCCCAATTACATAAGCCTGGTTTTCGATTGCCCGGGCGCACAACAAGGTCAGCCAGTGATCCACCCTTACAGCAGGCCAACTCGCGATGACCACAAATACTTGAGCTCCCATCGCAGCCCCGCGGCGGAATAATTCCGGAAACCGCAGATCGTAACAAATCAGGGGACAAATTTTAAAACCACCCCACTCGAAAGTAGTCACCTCCGTGCCCCGCTGATAATGCTCATATTCCTTGGTGTAACGAAAGGTGCGGATTTTCTGATAACGGGCCAGTTGCTCCCCCCCAGCCCCCAGAGCCAGTAACTCATTGCGTCCTTTATCCTCACCCTCAACGCGGGTCACCAGTCCCCCGATGATCGCCGAACTATACTTTTTGGCCAGTCCATTCAGAAAAGCCTCAACTTGCGAGGGCTCCCCCTCGGCGACTTTATCCACATGCATGGAAAATCCGGTCGAAAACATTTCGGGCAATACTACCAGACTACCGGCAGGAAGCTCTTCACCAGCAAGCAGTTCCCCGATGCACTCAAAGTTGGCCTCCCGATCCTCCCAGACGATATTGGTTTGACAAAGCAATACATTCATTGCTCTACTTCTCACCATTACTTGTCATTGTTCAAGTCCGGTCGAATATTTTTTACTCCTCGTCTTCATGAAAACTATCTACGTCTTTCCCTCCCTCGTCATCTCTGCTGCCATTCTCAGTGGAGGCTGTCAGAAAAATGACCAGGCCCCTGCTCCAAAAAAAGGCAGCGCCCCGTCTGCACAGACAGCAAAGGTGGCCCCTGCAAAAGCTGATGAAAAAGCACCGGCTGAGACCAAGATCGAGCATGTCACTGCAATTCAAGCGGCAGAATTCATCATAAAGAATCCAGACACCGTCATCCTCGATGTCCGCACCCCCAGTGAGTTTGCCAGCGGTCACATCAAAGGTGCTATCAACATTGATTTTAAAGCTGCTACCTTCACCGATGATTTGCAAAAGCTGGATCCCAGCAAAAGTTATCTGGTCCATTGCCGCAGCGGTGGCCGCAGCACCTCTTCACTGGACACTTTCAAAAAACTCAATTTCAAGCACATCCTGCATCTCGATGGAGGCATGATGGACTGGGGTAAAGAGCAGCTCCCGGTGGAAAAGTAAACAGAGTCACTTCGCAGCCACCTTCTTCACCTTCCCGTCGCTCTTCCAGCTCGCAGGCGCATCCGGCAGGGTCTCGATCAGAATATTCAGAATGCGTCTGCGTTCGCTTTCCTTGAGGTAGGCATACTGGTTGCTGGTATCTTTACCCGTCAGGATAGAACCAAGACGTTGGTAAATTTTCGCTTTCAAGGGTTTTGGAAGGCTCTCGAAGGAGCTCGAATAAATCATGTAGCTGCAACGGTATTTGAAAATCCGACTCAACAATTGAAAATCCTTCAACGACCGTCCATCCTTGGAAACCCGGGCATTATGCTGGAAGTCCTCGACAAAAGAAGATTTGGAATCCAGCCCTCCCCCGGTCAATTTGACCTCGTTGGCAAAGAGCAAATAATTCAGAATCCGCTCTGCCTGGTGATCAATGATCCGCTTGGTGGTATCGCTGAAGCCCTTGCGTTTTTCCCCCAATTCACGACTGATTTCCTGGTCGCGATAGATCGCTTTCCTCACCACGTAATTCCCCTCTATCAGGCGGTTATGCATCCCCACCTGGTGCTCCAAAACCATCAAGGCGATAATATCACTGCTGGGAACCAGATAATCGGTCGGATCGATAAACTCCTCTAATTCCTCCATGTCCTTATTGGCACCCGCTTCGCGATCAATCTCCGCTCCATTCCCCTTATCCACCTCGATGGCGATTGCATTGCCCATGTGACGGAGCTCACCGTGCTGTCCGGTCACATACCACCCACCCCAGCGCTCGGCGATCGGGCTGCTCTGATCAGTCGTGTAACTGCCGGCAGAAAAAATCGGGAATCCCTTGGCATCCGCCAGCACCGAGCGTACCACCATGCCTGGCCGCCCTCCGGTTCGCCCGGCGGCATGACAGGAAAAACATTCATCGGTGTGTTGTTCGTAGGAAAGCTTGGAGTTTTTCGGGTCGCGATGAATCAGATAAAAGGTCACTCCCAACTTGGGTTCAGCCGCCATCAATTCAAGATCGCGATTACGGGTCCAACCAAAATAAACTTCTTCATTGAAATAAATCGCCCGCGGTTGCCCCGGATTGATCGCCGATGTCTGCAAACTGGTTTTCGAAAATACCAAGGCCTGGGAAGATGCTGGAATATCAAGTTCCTTCAGCAGTGCCCCAACAAAATCCCTCTCTGTTTTCTGGGTGAATTTCAGCTTACCTGATTCGGTATCAGTTTGCAGTTGGGTGATCCGGTCATTCGGCTTGGTATCCGAATAGCTGATTGGTGGAAATTCAAAATCATCAATAGCCTGAACTCCCTGCATGATAGCAAGAGCAAAAAAAGTAATCGCAAGCGCTGTTGCTTTGAATTGGCTGAATCGAATAGTAGCAGGTTTCATCTCTCGTATTATTTTGGGGGGTTATTCAGGGGAAACATTCAAAATCATCTAGTGTTTGCAGATTCAAGTGCCAAGGCCTCGATGATAGCCTGCGGCTGCCCGACTACATCGGCCAGAGTATGGAGACTCAACTCCCTCAAAAAGGCAGTTTTGGCATCATTCATGATTCCTTTCAAACGACAAACAGGAGTCAGGCGACAGTGGTTGGTGCCAATGCCAAAACATTCCGCCATATCAAAACCCGGCTCCACCGCCTCTATCACATCGCCAATCACTATTTCTTCTGCCACCTGCCCCAGCAAAATCCCACCGCCCCGCCCTCTCGTGGTTTCCAAATAGCCCAGATTGGCCAATTGGTTCACCACCTTCACCAGATGATTGCGCGAAATATCATAAGTCTCTGCCAATTCCGTGATTGAAACCTTGTCAGGACACCTGGCGGCAGTGTAAATAAGCACGCGGAGAGAATAGTCTGTAAATTTGCTCAACTGCATCGTTGAATAATTATACTTGAAAGATGTACTTAGAATACAACAATAGCAAGATGAAATTTGTCTGTCTGGTTTTGCTGTCTGTTTCGAGTTTCGTCCTGGGTCTGTCCGCAGCAGAGAAAAAAACAGCCCCCCCCACTGTCATCACCTCACCCACCGCTCAAGCGGATCTCCCCCAAAACATCTCGGAGGCAAATCTTTTTGCCCAAGTCTGCGCAAATTGCCACGGCAAAAAAGGAGAAGGATCCGAAGCACTCAAAGCTCCTTCGATAGCCGGACTGCCCTCCTGGTATGTGGAAACCCAGATTGACAAATTCCGCAGCGACCTGCGTGGCACCAACCCAGAGGATCCTGCCGGGCAGATCATGCATAACATTATCACCGCCATCGATGCCTCCCAGATTACCGGGCTTGCCAAAATAATCGCGGCCATGCCCATGCACCCCACTCAAAATGTTCTGGGTGGCGATGCACAAAAAGGCAACGAGGTTTTCATGGAAATATGTGCCAAATGCCACCGTTTCAACGGCAAGGGTGAAGTGGTTTTCGGCAGCGCCCCCCTGATCGGGCTTCAGGATTGGTATATCCGCTCACAATTATACAAATTCCGCAAAGGCATCCGGGGCGGAAACCCTGCTGATGAAAAGGGCCACAAAATGCATGAGATGACCCAATACCTTTCGGATGAACAAGCGGCCGATGTAACAGCCTACATCGCCTTGCTGGCAAAAAAATATGCCAACACCAAATCCCGCAGAGAACGGGAATTTGACGAGATGCGCAAAAAAGAGAAACAAAAAGCAGCCCGACAAAACGCTCTGCCAGAAGAATTGCGTAAATGAAAAGGAGAAAATTTTTACACCAAGCCGCGATCACTGGAACCGTGGCGCTGACAACCAATAGGTCCCTTTTGCAGGAGAGCCGTGCGGCGGCCACTTCCTCCCCTCTCTCTCTGGCCTTCCCCTCACTTGCTGACGCTGTCCTGAATCAGGCCAATCAGCTGGGTGCGGAATTTTCAGAATTTCGGATTGGAAAAACCTCTTCAGAAAGTCTGCACGCCCGCGAATCGGCTGTGCGTGCTGTCAACTATTCTGAAGACAGCGGTTGTTGTGTGAGAGCTCTGGTCGACGGCGCCTGGGGTTTCGCCGCCAGCCATGAGATCAGCGAAGAAGAAGTTCTGCGCCTGACCCACACCGCGATAGCCATTGCCAAAGAACAAAAAGGAAAACGCCTCGAAGCGGTATCTTTGGAAAAACTTCCAGCGTGGAAAGACCAATGGCAGATGCCGATGGAGATCGATCCGTTTTCCATCTCTCTGGACGACAAGGCAGCGCTTCTGCTGGACATCAATCAGCGTGCTTTAAACGCCGGAGCCAATTTCTGCCGCTCCGGACTGATGCAGGTGAAAGAGGAAAAGTGGCTGGCCAATTCAATCGGCAGCTGCATCGAACAGTCCCGGGTTCGCATCCGTCCTTATTTCTCGGTCACTGTGGTGGACTCGAAAAAAGGTGGATTCTCCAACCGCGACTCACTGGCCGCACCGCGCGGCTCCGGTTACGAATATGTTCGCGATTACGACTTTGAAGGAGAAGTGGCTCAGGCCGTTGAAGAAGCCAAAGAAAAAATGGCAGCACCCGGAGTTAAATCCGGCCCCAAGGATCTTGTTATTCACCCAAGCAATCTGTGGTTGACGATCCATGAATCCATTGGGCACCCTACTGAGCTGGATCGTGCGATGGGCTTCGAAGCCAACTTTGCCGGAACCTCTTTTGTGAAACCCGAGCTCTTGGGTAAACTGAAATACGCCAGCGATCTGGTGACCATTCGCGCTGACCGCACCCAGGCCAACGGCCTGTCGACCATCGCCTATGACGACGACGGAGTGAAGACGGCAGGCAAGGAGTTCAACATCATCGACAAGGGCCTGTTCACCAATTATCAAATGGCGATCGGACAAGCCGCCATGATCGGCAGAGAGCAATCCAACGGCTGTGCCTACGCCGACAGCTTCTCCACCTTCCCTCTCCAGCGCATGCCCAACATCTCCCTGCAACCCGGTGAGGACGACGGCGTAACTACAGAGAAGCTGATTTCCGATGTCGAAGACGGCATTTACATCGTCGGCTCGGGGAGCTGGAGCATTGATCAACAGCGTTACAATTTTCAATTCACCGGTCAGACTTTTCACAAAATCAAAAACGGCAAACTCGACGGCATGTATAAGGATGTCGCTTACCAGGGTAACTCGGTCGAGTTCTGGAATTCCTGTGATGGACTCGGAGGCCCTTCGACATACGAACTCGGCGGCGCCTTCAATTGCGGTAAAGGGCGGCCGACGCAATCAGCCCCAGTATCCCACGGTGCAGTGCCTTCGCGCTTCCGCCAAGTTCAAGTTTTGAATACCCAGGAAGAAGGAGGGTCAAAAGCATGATTCCGAGCGAATCTCAAACCCGCGAGCTCGCAGAAAAAATCCTCAAACTATCCAAAGCGGACTCAGCTGTCGTTCACATTTCGAATGCCGACGATGCCAATTTGAGGTTCGCCAACAATGACATCACCAGCAATGCTGCACGGAAACTTCTCAGCCTGTCGGTGACTTCAAATTTTGGCACCCGCTCCGCCAGTGTGGAATGGAACCAGACCGACGACACCTCTTTAAAAGATGCTGTCGCCCGCTCTGAACAGATGGCGAAACTGGCTCCTGAAAACCCCGAGTTTATGCCACCTTTGGGAAAACAAAGTTACGAAGAAGCCGCTACATTTTCAGCGAACACCGCCGCTAGCGGACCACCAGAATTGGCGGCCTGGCTTCAACCGGCGATTGATGCCACTCGCACGGCAAAAATTTCCGGTGCAGGTTTTTTGAATCGTAAAATTTCCGCGAACGCCATCGCCAACACGGCTGGGTTATTTGCTTACCAAGCAAGCACCACCGTCGATTTTTCAATCACGGCCAGAAGTTCAAAAGGCAACGGCTCAGGTTGGTCCAGTTGCCAGTTCACCGACAGTCAGGATTTGTCTCTAAAATCAACCGCCAATACAGCCATCAAAAAAGCACTGGATTCCAGAGGGCCTGCTGCCATGGATCCTGGAAAGTATCCTGTGGTGCTCGAAGCCAGTGCCGCACGCAATTTGATTAGCCTCTTGATGTGGGCACTCAACCAGCGTAGCTCGGATGAAAAGCGCAGTTTCCTCTCTAGCCTGACTAAAGAAAATCCGATCGGACAAAATCTCTTCGGTGACAAAGCGACACTGTATTCCGACCCCACTTATAAAGCAGCACCGGGACCCATTTTTTCACACGACGGCCAGGCCAACCGAGCAACCAATTGGATCAAGGACGGCACCCTCAAGAATCTGTTCTGCAATCGTTACTGGGCAAAAAAACAAAACATCCAGCCGATGCCTTATGCGAGTAACGTGATCATGCCGGGCGAAGGGCATTCCCTCGAACACTTGATCAAAAAGGTAGATCGAGGTGTCTTGATCACCCGTCTCTGGTATCTGCGCATGGTGCAACCACAAAGCCTGCTCTACACCGGACTCACCCGCGACGGCACATTTTTGATCAAAAACGGCAAGATCAGCAAGCCAATCAACAACTTCCGTTTCAACGAAAGCCCGGCCTCCCTGCTCAACCGCATTATCGCCTCCGGCTCACCTGAACGGGTTCTCGGCAGTGAAGGTTCGACGCCGATGCACATTCCTCCCCTGCTGGTTGACGATTTCCATTTTTCATCCGTATCCGATGCGGTATAAACTCATCACCCAAACCCTTTACCCGGGGAATTCCTCGCTGCGGTTGACCTGAAGCCCGAACGGGTATCCGATTAAGTATGTCTGCCCCCTTACCTGCCCCTTCATCAATTCCTATGAACCACTACCAGCAAGCACCAACTTGGATGCCCCTGATCGCCCTGACTGCAATTCTCGCAATCGCTACCCAAGCGGCCGATGAAAAAAAAGCTCCGCCCAAATCAGAACAGCTCGAATCGGCCCTGTTGAGCAATGTCCGCCAACTCACCTTCGAGGGAAAACGCTCCGGCGAAGGCTATTACGGTGCTGATGGCAAGAGCATGATTTTTCAAAGCGAACGGGTCGCCGACAACCCTTTTTTCCAGATCTACACCCTGGATCTGGAGACTGGTGATACCGAACGAGTCTCACCCGGTCATGGTAAAACCACCTGTGCCTGGCTTCATCCCCTGGGAGGAAAAGCCATTTACGCATCAACCCAGGACGACCCGGATGCGAAGAAAAAACAACAGGAGGAAATCGAGCTTCGCAAAAGCGGCAAACAAAAGCGTTATTCCTGGGATTATGATGAAACCTACGAAATCCAGGAATACGATTTCACCAGCAAAAAATACCGCAACCTGAGCAACACCCGAGGATACGACGCCGAGGGTTGTTATTCTCCCGATGGGAAACAGATCGTCTTTGCTTCCAATCGGGCCGGTTATACCGAAAAGCTGAACACCGAGGATCAGGAATGGTTTGAGAAAAACCCCTCCTTCATGATGGACATCTACCTCATGGATGCCGATGGCAAGAATGTCCGCCGCCTCACCAAAACACCCGGTTATGACGGTGGCCCTTTCTTCAATGCCGATGGCAGCAAAATCTGCTGGCGACGTTTTTCTCGCGAAGGCGACACCGCGGAAGTGTTCACCATGAACACTGATGGCACGGATGAAAAACAGCTCACCCATCTCAAAGCCATGTCGTGGGCGCCCTACTTCCATCCCTCTGGCGAATACCTGATCTTTGCCACCAACCTGCAGGGCTTTGCCAACTTCGAACTCTATCTGGTTGATGCCGAAGGCAAACACGAGCCGGTTCGAGTCACCCACACCGACGGCTTTGACGGCCTGGCCGCTTTTTCACCGGATGGCAAAATGCTGTCATGGACGAGCAACCGGACTTCGAACAAAAAGTCACAAATTTTTCGCGCTGAATGGAATCATGCATCGGCACGAACCCTGCTTGGATTAAGCGGACAAAAACCCAAGCCCTCATCTCCCGCTACAAAAGCCCCGACGATCGAAACAACGGCAGCTGACATCACCGAAGATGATCTGCACCAGCACATTGCCTACCTCGCTTCGGAGGAGCTGGCCGGACGCCTGACCGGTACCGAGGGAGCCAAACTCGCGACCGCCTATGTGGCGGATATTTTTAAAGACCTGGGACTCTCGCCCGCCGGTACAAATGACTCTTATTTCCAGCCTTTTGACTTCACTGCCGGTGTTGACCTCGGTCCGAACAACCAACTAAACATCCAGACTTCCGCAGGAAAAATCGATGGAAAAATCACCGCCGACAAAGACTGGCGACCACTATCTTTTTCCAAAACCGGTAAGATCGAAAAATCGGGAATCGTCTTTGCCGGATACGGCATCGAACTCAAGGAAAGCACCGATGGCGAGGGCAATAAATCCGAAGCCTACTCGTCCTACTTTCATCTCGACGTGGCGGACAAATGGGTGATGGTTTTTCGCTACTCACCGGAGGATGTCAGCAAGGAAGAACAGCATCGTTTCGCACGGGGGGCCGCTTTGCGTTTCAAAGCTCTCACCGCCAGGCAGAAAGGAGCACGCGGCATCATTTTTGTCACTGGCCCCAATACAAAAACAAACAGTGAACTGACCCGGCTCACTTTTGATGCCTCGATGGCCGATTCAGGCATCGCTGCGATCTCGATCACCCGCGAAGTGGCCACCAGCTTGTTGAAAGGCAGTGGAAAAAATCTCAAGGCGCTGCAAGATGAACTCGACAAGGGAGAAATGGCTCCGGGATTTCAAATCAAGGGCAGTTCTCTGTCAGCGACCATCGACATCAAACAGGAAAAGCGGGTCGGACGCAATGTAATCAGTCGACTGACCAGCAAAGATCCTGAAGCCAGCAAACAACCTGCCATCATTCTTGGCGCTCACGTCGATCATCTCGGTCATGGAGAAAGCCAGGGATCACTCGCCCACGATGACGAAAAAAATGCCATTCACTATGGTGCCGACGACAACGCATCCGGAACCGCAGCGATGCTGGAAATCGCCCAGTATCTGGTCGC
>DAOUQC010000039.1 GCA_030625775.1 Verrucomicrobiota bacterium | reverse complement strand
ATGAACCGGATCAACAGGCGAGTCGTTTGCGGGACCGTGAAGTCAGGCATGATTTTCGCAATATTCTGGCTTCGATCAGAGGGTTCACCGATTTGATTTTGATGGAGGATGGGATTCCTGAAGAGGAGGCGGCGGCTCTGAGAGGGATTTGTGATTGCTCGAACCAGTTTGTCGAGTGGCTTGATGCAGAGAAAAAAGCAGGACTTCCACAAGCAGGGAGAGCTTTGAGTGTTGAGTAAGGAGGGAATTCAGAATTCAGCAGCCAGAATTGTTGACTGTTGAAGTGGAGGCATAGGGTGCGAAAGTGATGGATGGAAATTGGTCATGGAATGCATCTGGGGTATTGCACGAATATTCATCGCGGGGAGACCTGGGAGGAGACATTCGAGGCACTGAAGAACTACACTCTGCGGGTGAAGGACCAGGTGTGTCCGGATCGACCTTATGGGATTGGTTTGCGTCTGAGTGCAGATGCGGCGGGAGAGCTAAGGTCTGGCGAGGGGACGCTGCAATGCTTTCAAGAATGGTTGGACGATAATTCTTGTTATGTTTTTACAATCAATGGTTTTCCCTATGGGATTTTTCATGGTGAACGGGTGAAGGAGCAGGTCTATGTGCCGGACTGGACCACTCAGGAGCGCCTGGACTACACTTGCCTGTTGTTTGATTTGCTGAGTGAGTTGCTGCCTGGGGGAATAAGTGGCAGCGTGAGCACTCTGCCGGGTTCATTTAAGGAGTTTATTCTTGATGACGCTGTACAGGGGGAGGTGATGGTGGGCAACTTGCTGAAATGCCACCGGCATGTTCAAGCCTTGCGTGACAAGACGGGGCAGGATTTGCATCTGGGTTTGGAACCCGAACCGCTGGGTTATTTTGAAACCAGTGGGGAGACGGTGGGTTTTTTCAAGCGACTGCTGGTGGCAGCAAGGGCGGAGGATTTGGATGAGAGTGAGGTATTGCAGAATATCGGGGTGAATTATGATACCTGTCATTTGGCGGTGGAGTATGAAGAAGCAGGCGAAGCGCTTGGAAGGTTAAAATCGTCAGGGATTCGGATCAGTAAAATCCATTTGAGTTCAGCTTTGTGCTTGCAGCCGACAGCGGAAGCGCGGGAAAGACTAAAGGCTTTCGAGGAGGATGTTTACCTGCACCAGGTGGTGATCAGGAAGGGAAAAGAAGTTGCAAGGAGATTTCGGGATCTGCCTGATGCCTTGGCTTTTGCGGATGAGGAAGCAGCAGAGATTGGTGATGAATGGCGGGTACATTTCCATGTGCCGGTGCATGCCCAGCCAGAGGCTTTGTTTGG
Organism: Verrucomicrobiota bacterium; assembly: GCA_030625775.1. Lineage (GTDB taxonomy): Bacteria > Verrucomicrobiota > Verrucomicrobiia > Verrucomicrobiales > DEV007 > JAADHD01. The sequence goes on along the minus strand of DAOUQC010000039.1, from coordinate 41,468 downwards.
AGACACCCGGGATCACATTTTGGCGACGATGGATGTGCTGGCAGCGGATCCTGGATTGTGTTCGCATTTTGAAATCGAGACTTATACCTGGGCGGTGATGCCGGAGGCCATGCGGGCCGGGGATGTAGTGGATCAGATCGTAAAGGAGTATGAGTGGTGTTTGGGAAAATTTGAGATTTGAAATGTGGATAGGGAGTTCGGGATAGGATCTAATATGTTAAAACACCTGCGAACCATTCTGGTGCTTGGGCGGATGTCGAATCTGCCGACGGTGTGGACCAATGTGATGGCGGGTTGGTTTCTGGCAGGAGGATCCTGGACCGGAGAATTGTGGTGGATGATGGCGGGGGTGAGTTTGCTCTATGTCGGGGGGATGACTTTGAACGATGCCTTTGATGTGGAGTGGGATACAAAACACGCGGTGGACCGGCCAGTGCCAGCGGGGGCGATTTCAGTGACGGCGGTGTGGCGCTTGGGCTGGGGGCAGATGTTAGCAGGGATTTTGCTGATCATTCTTTTCACTGATGCCGTTTGGTATTTTTCATTGGCTTTGGTGTATGCAATTATTTTATACGATTGGACCCACAAGCGGTGGAAAGGGGCCGTGCTGGCCATGGGGGCCTGTCGGTTTTTGGTTTATGTGGTGGCGGCTTCAGCGGCGGTTGACGGTGGAGATAAAATTTCTAGTGAAGTGCTCATCTTTGCTACAGGCCTTTTCACTTACATAGTAGGAATCACCATTGCGGCTCGTGGGGAAAGCACTGGCGGCAAGGTGGGCAGGGTGGGGAAAAGACTGTTGTTTATACCGATATTAATAGGTTTAGTGGTAATGAGTGAAGGGGGGGGCGAAGGAATGCTTGCGAGTGAAATAGGTGCGATGGCTTTATTTGTAATTTGGATGCTTTACGCTTCGAGACAATTGCGTTCCACTCGCCCCGACCGTATCGGAAAATTTGTCTCTGCTTTATTGGCGGGAATTATCCTGGTGGATCTCATTGCCCTGGCTCAGTTCGGCATTATTTTCTGGCCGATTTGTGCTGGTCTTTTAGTAATAACTCTGTTGGCGCAGCGGTGGATTCCAGCAACTTGAGTGTGCTTTCGTCGTTCGACTTTCTTGACGCTGGTGCAATCTCGGGCGACGCTTTCTTTTTGCCCCCAGATCAACGAGATGATTGAAAGGAATATCCAGATGGATTATCGACACCGCGTGGTTTTTACCCACGGGGTGTTTGCTGCCGACAACCCAATCCTGGCCGATGAGCTGGCGGACGGGAAGGAAGGGCGAAGCCGGATACTGGTATTTATCGACGAAGGTTTACTGCGGGAAAATGGAGCTTTGATGGAGGCGATCGAAACTTATGCTTCGGTCCATTCGAATAGCCTTGAACTGGTCGCACGTCCGGTGATTTTGCCTGGGGGAGAAGCGTGTAAAAACGAATGGCGTTTGGTTGAATCGGTGTGGGATGAGATCAATCGTTACGGATTGTGCCGCCATTCCTATGTGGTGGCTATTGGGGGCGGGGCTTTTCTCGACATGGTTGGTTTTGGAGCGGCGACGGCTCACCGGGGGGTGCGCCTGGTGCGTGTGCCAACGACGACGCTGAGTCAGGGAGACGGAGGTGTAGGGGTGAAAAACGGGGTGAATCAGTTTGGTAAAAAGAATTGGGTGGGAACTTTTTCAGTGCCTCATGTGGTGATCAATGACTTTGATTTTTTGACTTCTTTGTCGGAGCGGGATCGACGGGATGGGATTATCGAAGCGATCAAGGTGGCCTTGATTCGTGACGGGGTATTTTACGAGGATTTGGAATCGAGTCGTGAACAGCTTGCCCAACTCGAGCCGGCGGCCATGGAAATGGCAATTCGTCGTAGTGCGGAGTTGCATGTAGAGCACATTGCGACCGGTGGCGACCCTTTTGAGTATGGTTCGGCGCGTCCTTTGGATTTTGGTCATTGGGTGGCGCACAAATTGGAGCAGCTGTCGAAATTTGCCGTCAGTCATGGCGAAGCGGTGGCGATCGGTATGGCGGTTGATCTGCTGTATTCGGTGCGGGTTGGAATTTTGGATGAAAGCACGGCGGAACGGATTCTCGGTTTGATTGAAGGAGTGGGTTTCGATTTATGGTCGAATTTTCTGGAGATACCGGGCCCGGACGGAGAGTCGGTGGTTTTGCAGGGGATTGAAGAGTTTCGCGAACACCTGGGAGGAGAGCTGACGATCACCCTGGTGCCTGCGATCGGTGAAAAACTGGAGGTTCATACCATGGATGAAGTGGCGGTGGCAAAAGCTCTGGCAGATTTAAAAAAGCGTTCGTTTGACCGTTTGCCGGCGATGAGTGATGAACAAAAAAAATCCCCTGCCACAACCGAGATGGTGTGACAGGGGGATGAATTTGCTAAGAGTGGTTTAAGGGATTCTCAACTTCTGGCCCAGGCGGATGAGGTCGGAATTAAGTCCATTGGCGTTTTTGATGGCATTAACCGAGGTGCCGTAGCGGCGTGCCAATCCATAGAGAGTGTCGCCCTTGGAAACGGTGTGCGATTTAGAACCACCACCGCCACTGCTGGCAGGAGCTTTGTAGGCAGCTGCAGGTGGAGCTGAATAATTGGCTTCAGCCGGGGCGGGAGCTACGTAGCCACTGGAATCAGGAACAGGCTGTGCCCCTGCGTTATTGTCGCCGTAGGCACCTTGGGGGCCGTAGTAGGGATTGCTGTTGGAATAGGGGTCGGAACTCTGCTTGGTTATACAAGACACTGAAACGAGTGTCACAGTGAGGAATAGCAGACTGCGGATGATGCGGGAATGGTTCATTTGAGTCGTAGTGTGTTGAGTGAATGCGGAAAAAGTTAAGATATCCGAAATAATAATGCAAGTCTTTGTATTGTATTGTTTTGGTGTAATTGAAGTGCTTGCCAAAGGGGGCGCCTGTGGTGAACTTAGGCAGCTGTTGTGAGGTGTTCCGAATTGATCAAAATTGCAGGCAAGCAGACTCGATAGATGCGAGCCCTTGTGCTTTGGAAAAAATAGCCATCAAATTTCAATATGACAAAAATTTCAGGAGATCCGCTTGTTTGGCATAAAATTCGCAAGTCGAAAGTTCACGGCAATGGAGTTTTTGCTCTTAGTGATATTCCCGAAGGGGCGCGTATTTTAGAATATCTGGGTGAAAAAATTACCAAGAAGGAATCGGATCGGAGAGGTTGGGCTCAGTTTGAAAAGGCTAAAAAAACCGGGGATGCCGCGGTTTATTTGTTTATTTTGAACAAGCGCTATGACATTGACGGTGATGTGTCGTGGAATGACGCCCGCTTGATCAACCACACCTGTGAACCCAACTGTGAAGCCCAGGTGATCCGTGGAAAAATATGGATCGTTGCTTTGAGGGGGATTGAGAAAGGTGATGAGTTGGGTTTTAACTATGGTTTTGACTTGGAAAATTACGACGATCACCCCTGTCGTTGCGGAACGGATAGCTGTGTGGGTTTTATAGCCGGAGAAGAGTATTGGCCTGCCTTGCATAAAAAGCTAAAGAAGCGTTTGGCCAAGCTGAAGAAGAGAGAGCAGAAGGAAATTAAGCGGCTGGAAAAGGATCGGAAAAAGAAGAAGGGTAGAAAAAAGTGAAGCCGTGCCGGCTCCCCGTCAAGGGATGCGCAGGGTTTGGCCGGGACGAATTAAGTCGGAGCTTAATCCGTTAGCTGTTTTGATGGCAGGAATGCTAACTTTATAACGTCGGCTGATACCCCACAGGGTATCTCCTTTGGCTATATTGTGGTAGCGGGCTTGCGGTTTTTTTGGAGTGGAGGCTTTGGGTTTTGGCAGGGTGGGTGCAGGGGGGGGCGTGTAAACCGGAGGTGGGGGAGACTTGGGTTTTGAGCTGCGCGTTGTATTTGACGCCACCGTCATCGTTTTGCTGGACTGTTTGGATTTGCTTTTGCGGGAGCTGGTTTTCGGGGGGCTTTGGGCTACGCTTGGCTGGGCCGGAGGTGCCGCGGCGGTAACAAAAGAAGATTTAGATCGTTTTTTAGTGGATCCGCTCTTAACCCAGTCGGTGCGGTAGCGGCCCTTTGAGTCAAAGGGGTAGTCCCGCTGGGAGAGGGTGGTGGGAGGAGTTGCCAGTTTGCCTTTGGAATAGGAAATCGATTTGTATCCACCGATTCCTCCGCATTGGCTTAGCATGGGGAGTATTGCAGAAAGTATCAGCAAAGAAATACGACGCATAGGTATTACATGTTCAGATTTTGTCCGGGATGCGGAAGTGGTGATCATTGCGTTATAGGGATGGAGGTTCGGCTAATTATTTTTTTCTGAATTGGGGCCGTTTTTTTTGAGTAACATGGCAGCCTCTTTTCCCTGCGAGGTGCTGGGATCCGTTTTTATAATTTCCAGCAGGGTTTTTGTTACCAATTCTGTGGCTCTCTGTTTTTTGTAGACGCTAAGTTTGTTAAAAAGCACAATTTGTCGTGATGTTTTACTGAGGTTTCCGGTTTTGAGGTAATAATCGCTAAGCTTCAGCATTTTTGCGTCGCTGCCTTCGCGGGCAAGTTTTTGCATTTGGTCAGCGTACTGCACGTCGGCAATGAGCGATTGGTAATAAACGACTCGTCCGGTCTGGTTTTCAGGATCAAGCTTGATAACCTCACTCATGATATTTTGATAAAATCTGGCGGCGATGTTGCCTGGCAAGTCGGGCAGAGCCTGGGCAAGTAATTGGGCTCGTTCGACACCCGCGGTTTTTTTTGCTTCGGCAAAGAGGCGGTCACGTTTTTCCCGGGTCTGGTGCAGTTGATTGAACTCCTCAAGCCAGGCTTCCAGGCCTCCGCCATGGTAACCCGTGATCGCATAAGGGCGTCCCAGCTCATCGGTCAAAACGAGAGTGGGCAAACCCCTGACCCGGTAGGCACGCATCAACAGTTGGTTTTGAGCGGTGGTTTGCTTGCTTTGCTGGTTGGCATTCTCAGGAAAATCAAGTCGAACGAGCATGTATTGGGGACTTGCCAAATTGAGGAAACTTGGCTGGGAGAGGATTTTTTCATCAAAAGTTTTTGCCAGATCGAGCCAGTCACTGGCAGTAAAAAGCAGAGCGATATCCTTTTTTTCGGCAGCAGCTCTTTTTTTGGCTGCTTGGAAGTCAGCGATCCAAGGGCTTGTGGACGGCTTTGAAGGATCCGATTGAGCAGAAACAGGGGGAACCAGGCAAAGGTAGAAAATGGTGATACCCATGCTGCCAAGTGAGAAAATACGGAAAGTTTTTTTCATGATACTGACGGGATATTTCACCCTGCTTAATAAGTCGCCAAGCAGGGCATCCGTCAATGGAATCCATGTGGCGGGAAGATGAATTACCGGGTCTGGCTTTAAAGACACAAAAAAAGGAGCCGGAATGCGGCTCCTTTTGAAAAGTGGCTGTATTTTGCCGATTAACGTTTGGAAAACTGGAAGCGTTTGCGCGCACCGGGTTGTCCTGGTTTTTTACGTTCTTTCATGCGGCTGTCACGCCTGAGCAAACCTTTGCTTTTAAGTGGGGGACGCAGTTCGGAGTCAATATCAGTCAGGGCACGGGAAATGCCCATCTTGATTGCTCCGATTTGTCCGGTGACTCCACCGCCGTGAGCTTTCACGTCGATATCGTATTGATTGTTTACCTGGGCAACCTGCAGCGGCTCAATCAGTTGATTCTGCAGTGCCAGAGTCGGGAAGTACTCTTCCATCGGGCGGTTGTTGACGGTAATCTTACCGGAACCAGATTTGAGTTGAACTCTGGCGACAGCGTTTTTACGGCGGCCAGTGGCAGTTGCAAGAGTAGCGGTGCTCATAAATAAATAGGGATCAGTATCAGTAAAATCAGGTGAGGCTGTATGCTTCTGGGTTTTGTGCTGCATGTGGATGCTCGTTGCCGGCATAAACATTCAGTTTTTTAAGAATAGCGCGTCCAAGACGGTTGTGCGGGATCATCCCGGTGACAGCTTTTTCAATCAGCAATTCGGGATGTCTTTCACGAATTGAGCGCGGCGTTTCGGTTTTTTGTCCACCGACATAGCCAGAATAGCTGGTGTAGATCTTCTTTTCTTCCTTTTTGCCGGACAAGGTGACTTTTTCCGCATTGATGACGACCACAAAGTCTCCACAGTCACAATGAGGGGTGAAAAGGGGCTTCCCTTTACCACGTAGAAGGTTGGCGGCTTTGACGGCGACGTCTCCGAGGATTTGTCCGTCAGCATCGATCACATACCATTTGCGGTCGATTTCTTCGGCTTTGGCTGAAAAAGTTTTTGTAGCTTTCATTTGCGGCGTAAGTGCAGGAGAAAATATTCTCAATAATACGGCTTTTATCTTCACCAACCCTGTTTCTGTAAAGGTTCGATGACGAGGAGCGCAACTTTAGAGGGCTAGGGCGCGTTGTCAACCCACTCTGAGGGAATTTGCTCGATATTTGTTTATATTTGCTAATCTTTGTTCTTTGCGGTGACTTTGGTCTTGCACCCATTGGGTTCCGTGGTAATTCTGGCCATCGCCATTTTTCCATGGCAAAGAACATTTCAAAAACGATGAGCATAAAGCGTGCATTGATTTCTGTGTCTGACAAGTCTGGTCTGGAGCCTCTGGTTCGACGGCTGCATGAAAAGGGGGTTGAGATTCTTTCTACCGGAGGGACAGCGGGTTTCATTCGAAAACTCGATATCCCGGTGAAAGACGTATCGGAATTCACTGGCTTCCCTGAACTATTCGAGGGCCGAATCAAAACGCTTCATCCCAAGGTTCATGGGGGCTTGCTCTATCGCAGGGATGACGAGGGCCATGTGGAGCAGGCTGAAAAAAACGAGATCGAGCCGATCGATATGGTAGTGGTTAATCTCTATCCTTTTGAAGAAACCATAGCAAAAGAAGATGTGACCCTGGATGTTGCGATTGAACAAATCGATATCGGAGGTCCTTCCATGTTGCGATCTGCGGCCAAAAACTATCAGTCAGTGACGGTGGTGGTTGATCCTGAAGATTACGAAGGTATTCTGGTGGAGCTTGATGGCAATGACTGGAAAAGCACCCTGAAAACCCGTGAGAGGCTGGCGATTAAAGTTTTTCAACGTACGGCCACTTATGACCGTGTGATTGCGGCCTACTTGAATGAAAGTCAGGAGACCGAGAGTTCTTTCTCTGTTTCGCTGCCTTTGGACACGGTGCTCCGATACGGGGAGAACCCTCATCAGGAAGCCTCCCTCTATGGAAATTTCAGTGATCATTTCAAACAACTGCAGGGTAAGGGACTTTCTTACACCAATGTGCTGGATATAGGTGCCGCGGCTGAGTTGATCCACGAGTTCCGCCGTCCTGCAGTGGGAATTTTGAAACACACCAACCCTTGCGGGCTTGGTGCAGATGATGAAGACTTGCGAGCGGCCTGGGAAAAAGCCTTTGAAACAGATAAACAGGCTCCCTTTGGTGGAGTGATCGTCTGCAACCGTCCCTTGACGGTTAATTTGGCCCGGGTGATTTCAGAAATTTTCACTGACGTGATTATTGCCCCTGAATTCGAGAGTGATGCCCGTGCGGTTTTGCAGAAAAAGAAAAACCTGCGGCTGATCCAGGTGAATGATAGTTTTGCGGCCACTTTGAAAGATCCTACGATCCGCTCGGTGCCGGGAGGATTGATGGTGATGGATGCCGACCCCGTGGCTCTAGGGCTGGATAAAATCGAGGAAAAGGTAGTAACCGACCGTCCTCCTACGGCTGAAGAAATCGAAGCGATGCGATTTGCCTGGCGAGTAGTCAAGCATGTCAAATCCAACGCCATCGTATTTTCAAGCAATGACCGCACTTTGGGGATCGGTGCGGGGCAGATGGCCAGGGTTGATGCCGGGCGTCTAGCCGTATGGAAAGCCAAGCAAGCCGGCTTGAGCTTAGAAGGAAGTGTCGCGGCAAGTGACGCGATGTTCCCTTTTGCCGACGGCTTGATTGCAGCAGCAGATGCGGGGGCAACGGCGATTATTCAACCTGGTGGTTCCATTCGCGATGAAGAAGTGATTGCCGCTGCGAATGAGCGGGGCATTGCAATGGTCTTCACCGGCCATCGTCACTTTTTGCATTGATCGCGGGTAGCGGCATTTTACAGATACTGGCAATGCAGACCATTTTGTAGATGCAAATAATCTGACAAATTGTTTTGCGTGAAATTGTTTTTTCGCTCAAATTGGTAAGGAAGTCGATCTATCCATGTTTTCACCTGATCCCAACCGCCTGGTTTACTGGGCGAATATAGAATTTAGCTACCAGCAGGGTTCGAAACACCATGGTGAATTCGCAGGTGGCTGGGTGTATTGTTTTGTCCAGGGGGTGGATGCCCGTGATGCGATGGATCAGTTCCAGTTGGAGTTTGCCGGGAGGAAACTGGGCATCGAATTTGTCGAATTTGTCAGCCTTTATAATGAGGTTCCCTGGCAAACGGAAGAAGACCAGGTCCATTACGATGCGATTGCCCTTCAGGCGTCTTCGTCGGAAGAGGTGGTTTTTGACAGTTTCGAGGTCTATGAACGCCGGTGAGGGCTGCTTCATACCAAATGAGGCGTTAATTTAACTGAAAGCAGTTTGAGTGTGAGGTTGATTTGCAGGTCGTTTTAGGTTAAATAATCGGTTTTGTTGTGAGCGGCGTCATCATTTATACATAAATTCCCTAGTTATATAAAATACCATGTCTAAAAATATTTTGAACCAGATGAACTGGCCGAACACGACCTTTTTGGTTTCTACATTGATAGGTGCGGTGGTTATTGTGCCGTGGTATCTCTGGACTCATGGCATCGATCTTTTCCAGGTGCTGCTGTTTATCTTTTTCTATTTTGCTACAGGGATGAGCATTACCTTGGGTTACCACCGTCTGTTTTCTCATTTGGCATTCAAAGCCAAGTCGTCAGTGAAGTGGTTTACCGTATTTTTTGGGGCGGGAGCTTTTGAAGGGTCCGTGCTGGAGTGGTCAGCTGATCATCGCCGCCATCACAAACATGTGGACACCGATGGGGATCCTTATGATATCAACAAGGGTTTTTTCCATGCCCATATCGGCTGGCTGTTGTTCGCTCCTACCGAAGCGACGCCCATGGATAACGTGGATGATCTGAAGAAATCCCGATTGTTGATGTTCCAACACCGTTATTATGTGCCACTGGCTTTTGCCATGGGATTTGGTTTGCCTGCACTGATCGGCGGGCTTTGGGGATATTGGACGGGTATTGGTGCGGGCAGTGCGGCTCTGGCCAGTTTATTAATTTCCGGTCTTTTGCGTGCGGTGGTCGTGCAGCATTTCACCTTTTTTATCAATTCGTTTTGCCACATGATCGGAACCCGTCCTTACTCTACCGACAATACGGCTCGTGACAGTGCGATCATGGCTTTGTTCACTTATGGGGAAGGCTACCACAACTATCACCACCAGTTTCAACATGACTACCGCAATGCGATCAAGCCCTGGGGCTACGATCCTACCAAATGGATGATATGGGCATTGGATAAAGTGGGAATGGCTTCCGGATTGCGCCGGGTGTCCGCTGAAAAAATTCTTCAGGCTGAAATTCGTGAGCAACAGAAAAGATTTGATGAGCACCTGGATGCACAGGGGAGTTCACTGCCGGATTCAATCCTTGAGTCCTTACATGCCAGTCAGGATCGCCTGAGCCTGGCGATGAAGGAATGGGCAGTCAAAAAAGAACAATACCAGTTGGCGGTGGGGAAACAAATCGAGACCTCGCGGCATCAAATCGCCGAGCTGAAAAAGGAGGCTCAGGAGGCATCGCACCATGTGCAGGAAATGTTTGAAGAGTGGAAGAATGCCCACTTCTACGCTCAAGCCCAGATGGCTTGAGCGGTCCTCCAATTAAACTAAGACAGGCGTCAGTTTTGCAAAACTGAAATTGGAGGTATATCCCCAGCCTAGTACTGCTGGAGTCGATCGCTGACTTCCTGAAGAAGGTTTTTGTAATGACCTTTTCTGAGACCGCGAACCTTTCTTTCCTGGTCACCAAAACGAGATCCTTGGTTGGTCATGGTGTAGGCGTTGATTTTGACTAGGTGTGAGCTAGCCGAAATGGGGTCGATGCGGACTTTGACTCTCATTCGCGCGGCGCCTCCCATGTAAGAGGCGTATTCGACTTGTCGGAGAATATTGCCTTTTTTGATGAAGGTGAGTCCATAGTGGCTCTCGCGCTGGTAGCCGTTGGTGAGAAAGGTTTCGATGACTGCATAGCGGATATCCGTTTCAGTGGAATTACGGATTTCGACAGCAGCCAGAGAGTCATCGGTTTTAATGAGGTCAGGTCTGTTGGCGCACGAACTTAGTGATAAAACGAGTAGGTTTAAGGCGGTGAGGGCAAGGAGAGCTTTTTTTTTCATGGTAGGGCGATGCTTGGATTCAGAATGACTGGTGATGAAAGATATCATGATTACACCTGCTTGATTTACAGATTTTTGGCTCTTGGGCAAGACAGAAAAATCGCCAAACACTAAATATAGCTAGACAGCTATCCAGGTTTAAGCCATTTTTTCCGAAAAGCGAGAGTATTTCCGTGGCTAAAATAAAAAAAAGGATAAACACAACAAATAATGCGGTGCAAACTGTAGAATTGCTATGAAACTCACTCGTATAATCTGCGAGTAGCTGGATCCATGGAAGTTTTGATATTTACATTGTTTATTAGTCTCTTGCTGGCGATCCTGTTTGTGGTTCTTTTTTTGCGCGACCAGCAGAAGCGTGAGAGTGGCAGCTTGGATCAGGAGGCGCTGCTGCCTCTGGATGATGATGAGGGGAAAAGGCAAGAGTAGATTAAATAGATTGGTTTTTCCGAGTATTGACGCATCTAAAACAGGATTGTAATCGTAGTAGGGATAAGCTCGTATAACTATACAAGAATGACAGACGGAATGAGTACGCAAAAAGCAGGGTTGAAGCAGACCATTGAATTTGATGACAAGTCGGTGAGGTGGTTCATGGGAGCTTCCATCGTATGGGCTCTGGTAGCGATGTTGGTTGGGGTGATCATCGCCTTTCAACTGAACTTTTGGCAAGTAAACGGCAAGTTTCTGGAGTGGATCACTTTCGGGGCGTTCAAGACCGAGGGGCTGCAGTATATCACATTTGGTCGATTGCGGCCCTTGCATACCAACGCAGCGATTTTTGCCTTTGTAGGCAACATGATGTTTGCAGGGATCTATTATTCGACCCAGCGTTTGTGTAAATGCCGGACAGCATCTGATTTGCTCTCGAGAATACATTTTTGGGGGTGGCAACTGATCATTGTGGGGGCAGCGGTTACTTTGCCGATCGGATTGACGAGAGGTAAGGAATACGCAGAGTTGATCTGGCCGATCAATATTGCGGTAGCAGTGATCTGGTTGGTGTTTGCTTTCAATTTCCTCTGGACGCTGAAAAAGCGTAATGAGCCTTCTCTGTATGTGGCACTGTGGTTCTATATCGCGACGATCATTACGATCACGGTTTTGTATGTGGTTAACCACCTGCAGATTCCGACCAGTTTGACCCATGCCTATCCGGTATTTTCCGGGGTGCAGGATGCTTTGGTTCAGTGGTGGTATGGGCATAATGCCGTCGCATTTTTCCTGACCACACCGATGTTGGGGATCATGTATTATTTCCTGCCCAAAGCGGCAGATCGACCAGTGTATTCTTATCGCCTGTCGATTATTCACTTCTGGTCATTGGTATTCATTTACATTTGGGCGGGCCCCCATCACTTGCTCAATACAGCACTGCCCAAATGGCTTCAAATGCTGGCGATGTTTTTCAGCTTGATGCTATGGGCTCCGTCCTGGGGGGGGATGTTGAATGGTTTGCTGACCTTGCGTGGGGCCTGGGACAAGTTGCGCACTGACCCGGTGATCAAGTTTTTTGTGGCAGCGGTGACTTTTTACGGCATGTGCACTTTTGAGGGGCCGCTGTTGGCGATTCGTTCGGTGAATGCTTTGTCGCATTACACCGACTGGACGATTGGTCATGTACACAGTGGAACCCTGGGCTGGAATGGCTTTTTGGCTGCTGGAATGTTCTATTGGATGGCCCCCCGTTTGTGGAAGACCAAGCTGTGGTCGGAATCATTGGCCAACATGCACTTCTGGGTTGGCTTGATAGGTATCTTGCTCTACGTCGGATCGATGTGGGTGGCCGGTATCATGCAGGGGCTGCTGCTCAACGAGACCGACGAGACGGGAACCCGATTGATTTATGAATTTGCCGAGACGGTGGACAAGATCAATTTGTTGCTTTTTGCCCGGGCCTTGGGAGGGACCTTGTTCCTGGTAGGATTTATTCTATTGGCGGTCAATATTTACAAAACAGCTCGTTCGGGCCAGGCGACCAATGGCACCGTCGAGGTGTTTGTTGAAGAGAAGAAAAAACAGGATGGCATGACCTGGAGCGAAGTGTTTCGTAATGATCCGATTGCTTACACTTTCTGGATCATTGTTTTCATGCTGTTATGGTTCTTTCTTCCTCCCTATGCCAACTGGATGGCGCTGGGAATTACATTGATATTGACCTGGTTGGCAGTCAGGGCCTTTAAGAAATCGACAAATACGTGGGCCGGGTGGTATGAGCATTTGTTGGAGAACTATATGCCTTTCACAGTATTGGTGTTTATTGCAATGGCCATTGGCGGGGCAATCCAGATTATTCCTACGGTCACGGTGAACCGGGCAAAAAATATAGAGGATCGTTTACAGGTTCCCTACACCCCGCTGGAACTTGCCGGACGTGATATTTATGTCAGTGAGGGTTGTTACAATTGTCACTCGCAAATGATCCGGACCCTGGTTCCCGAAGTGATGCGCTATGGTGATTATTCCCGGCTGGGAGAATCCATTTATGACTTTCCTCACCAATGGGGATCAAAGCGAACCGGGCCCGATCTCGCACGTGAAGCGGGTAAGAGGGGAGATGACTGGCATTTTGCACATATGATGGATCCGCGCAGTCTGAACAGTCAATCCCGTATGCCTAACTATATTTGGCTGGCTCATAAAGACACCGATATCAAGGCATTGCCTTCTAAAATAGCGGTGCAACGACGACTGGGGGTTCCCTATGAGGCGATGACAAAAAATGTAATTTTGGATCAAGCAAAAAAACAGGCACAGGAAATCGCTTCACGTTTGATTGATGCCCAGGTTTCTATTCCGGAAAAAGCGGGCGTGGAGCTTCCTTCAAGTGAGGCTGCGAAGGAATATCTGCAAAAGAAACAGATTGTGGCTTTGATCGCTTATCTTCAAAAGCTAGGCACCTATGTAGAGGTGACACCGGAAGGGGCAGCAGGGCACAAGCCTGCAACCATCAAACCAGGGTTGCCCGATACTTACAGACCTGACAAAAAACCGGCAACAGTGGTGCCTGAGAAAACTCCGGCTGAACCAGAAAAGTAAAAACCAAATAGATTAGGAGCAAGATTATGTTCAAACGATTGATACTCGAAGACTGGCATATGCTGATACCTGTGGTGGCGTTTCTATTGACTTTTGCTGTGTTTCTGGTGCTGTCAGTCAAGGCCTTGTTGATGGGGAAAAAACAATCCGAGCATATGGCAAGTTTGCCCTTGCTCAAAGATGATGGATTGCAGCGAAATAATAAATATTCTGACCTGAAGTGAAATGGCTGAAGAAAAAGACAATACAGCGGAAACAAAGACAAAGGTGGAGCTCGAACAATTACCTGAAGGGGTGATTTTGCGGGATCACGTCTATGACGGTATTCGGGAGTATGATCAACGCCTGCCGAATTGGTGGTTGTTCACTCTATACATCATGATCGTATTTTTCATTGGCTACTGGGTTGCTTATTACCAGTTCGGATGGATAAAAAGCGATGTCGAGCGACTTGATGAAGGCATGGCGGTTGTCAAGGCAGCCCAAGTGAGAGAGCTGGAGAAAGTGGCAGAGAATCTGGATGATACCGCTTTGTGGAAAATGTCCCAGGATACAGCGGTGGTGGCGGCAGGTGAAAAAACTTTCCAGACGGTCTGCTTTGCTTGTCATGGTAAGGATTTGTCGGCAACAATGGCGGGGAATAAACTACCTGGTGAGCCTTTGAATGATGCCATATGGAAGTATGGTGAAGGCACTCCGATGGGTATTTATAATATTGTGATGAAGGGGTCTCCGGACATCACCAAGGGCATGGTTGCCTTTGAGGGTCAGCTTGGTGCCAAAGGGGTAGTAGAAACGGTAGCTTATATACTGAGTTATCACGAGCCAAAAAGTGATGGTTCGGCTCAGCCCAAAGGAAAGTGAACTGCAGTTGTTGAATCGAGAGATACGGCTGTCTGCGGGATAAAAAAATGGCACGACTGAAAAAGCCGAATCTGGATTCCGTCACTACGATTAACGTAGATGGCTCCCATTTCAGTCCGCAACCGGCGGACGTGAAAGGGAGGTTCACTTCAATGCGTCGTTGGTTTGGATTGATTTTGTTGGTGGTTTATGTCGCATTGCCGTGGATTCAAATCAAAGGTTACCCGGCGCTGTTCTTTGACTTGGCGCATCGAAGGTTTCACTTATTCGGCCTGACTTTCCTGGCTCAGGATTTGTGGTTGGCTTTTTTTGTGATTGCCGGACTTGGTCTGGGTCTTTTTTATGTGACCTCGATGTTTGGTCGTTTGTGGTGTGGTTGGGCTTGTCCTTACACGGTATTTCTTGAACATGTTTATCGGCGGATTGAACGGTGGATAGAGGGGGATGCTGCGGCCAGACGCAAACTGGAGCAAGCTCCCTGGACAGGGGACAAAGTGGTGAAGCGAGTGGTCAAACACAGCCTTTTCATTCTTGTTGCATTGATAATCGCCAACGTTTTTCTGTCTTATTTTGTATCCTTGTCCAGTCTTTATGAATATGTGAAACGTCCTCCCTTGGAGAACGCCAAAGCTTTTGGTGTGGTGATGTTTCTGACTCTGGCTTTGTATTTTTGCTTTTCCTGGTTTCGGGAACAATTTTGTATCATCATATGCCCCTATGGCCGGATTCAATCGGCGTTGACGGATGACAATACCATGGTGATTGGTTACGACACCCGTCGAGGGGAGCCGAGGGGGCGGGGGGAGGATTCCGGTTATGGTGATTGTGTGAATTGTCAACGTTGTGTGCAGGTGTGCCCGACAGGGATTGATATTCGCAATGGTTTGCAGATGGAATGTATAGGTTGCGCTGCTTGTGTGGATGCTTGTGATGCCATCATGAAACGTCTTGACCGCCCCAAGGGATTGGTTCGTTATGATTCCCTGGTTGGTTTGAATGGTGGGCGAACACGTTACCTTCGTCCCCGTGTGATTGTTTATACGGTGGCCTTGGTTTTGGGATTTTTGGCAATGATTTATTTGTTGTCCGGGTTGCACTCAGTGTTTGCTGATGTGAACCGGATGAAGGGGCAACCTTACTACGTGACGGAAGCAGGTGTGCGCAACCAGTATCAAATCCGGCTGATGACCAAATTGAATGAGCCAACTACTTTCAGAATACAGGTGGTGGATGCGCCGGATGGCCTGGTATTGAGTGGATTTGATGAAGAGATCATTCTGGAAGCACAGAGTGAAGGCGTGCGTCCGTTTTTGGCAATGATTCCAACAGATAAGTATGCCGGGCAGTTTGAGTTGAAGTTGCTGATTAAGGCAATGCCTGGAAATGATGAATTGACCAAATCTGTAAAATTTTTAGGGCCAAGTGCTTATGTCATTCGTGAGAGTACTGTAGAAAAGGTAGCAAAATGATTGCTTGGATACGAGAGCAGCCCTGGATTTGGATTGTGGTGACTTTTGTATTGTTGATTGCGGCTTGGATCGTGTTGATCAAGATTGCGAAAGAAAACCAGCCCGAGGTGATACCTGTAATTCAAGCGGGGGAGAAAGGCGGACAGGATGACGGGAATTGAATCAATCAACGGGACAGCGGGGGCCTTTGTTGCAGGATTAGTGACGAGTGTGCACTGTGCAGGCATGTGTGGCCTATTGACTTGTGGTTTGGGGATTGCAGGTGGAAGTGATCGAATTGGAGGGGTCAGTGCCTATCATGCGAGCCGCTTGTTGGCGTATATGATTCTTGGGATTGTGACTGGAGCCCTTGGTTATTATCCGGTCAGCAGGTTGATGGGAAACGGGGGCAATCTGGTGCCTTGGGTGTTGATTGTATTTTTAGTGTTGGTGGGTTTAGGGGCAGAGCGGTATTTGCCGACTATTTCGTGGATGGATAAAATGATTGAGCGTTTTCGGCGGCGTTTGACTAGTGGCTCCCGTGCCCGAAGGGGATTGATGATGGGGTTGGCTACGCCGCTGCTGCCCTGCGGGCCTTTGTATGCAATGTTGGGCATCGGTTTGTTAAGCGGGTCACCCGTCAAGGGTGCCGAATTAATGTTGGCATTTGGACTGGGGACGGTTCCTCTTTTGTGGCTGATGCAGAGCGGGGCTGGTTTTTGGCAGAAGAAAATTTCTCCAGTGAGGATCCAGCACATTCAACGTGGGGTGGCCTTGTTAGCAGCAGTGGCTTTAACGTGGAGGTTCAGGGGGATGTTGTGGTTTGTCGACCAGGCTGCTGACTGTGGATGCGGATTGCCACATTCGTAGCCGATTTATGATAATGGCAATAGTGGTGACAGGCGCAGCTTCAGGAAACTTGGGGAACGCCGGGGAGGGGTCTCATGTGGAATGCCTTCATTGTGGAACTCGCTTCCGCATGCGGGAGGGGACTGACAAGGATTTTTGTTGTGCCGGGTGCCGATTTGTCTATCAGCTGATTGATAAGGAGGGCCTGGAACGTTTTTATCACCTGAAAGGGGGTGAGGCACTGGCTCCGGTTAAATCTCTCGCTTTTCAGGAAAGAGATTGGAGCTGGCTTGTGGCCGAGGTGGAACTGGCCGAGGCGGGGGTGGAGCGCGGTGCGGCGGCCAAGCGGGTTTTTGAGATGCAAGGTTTGTCCTGTGTGGCTTGTGTGTGGCTGATAGAAAAGTTGTTTCAGCGTCAGCAGGGGGCTTTGCGTATTGTGGTGGATAGCCAGCGAGGGAGGGTGACCCTGTGGTGGCAGGCGGGCGAATTTGCTGCGACTGATTTTGCCCGGGAGCTGTTGAAGTTTGGTTATGTGGTGGGAGCGGTAGGTGAGGGGACAAGAGAGCAGCAATCCCAGACGCGGGAGTTGGCGACTAGAGTAGGAGTGAGTGGAGCACTGGCTTTGAATGCGATGGTATTCACCTTACCAAGATACCTGGGGATGGAAGCGGATTTTTTATTGGCTGGAGTGTTTGACCTGATTACCCTGGCATCGGCAAGTATTGCGCTTTTTGTGGGGGGAGGTTTTTTCTTTGGGCGGGCATGGCGGGCCATGGCGGCGGGATCTCTGCACATGGATCTACCGATTTCCATAGGCTTGATCACGGCTTATGTTGGTTCGCTAGTTGGATGGTTGAGCGGGATGGAGTCACTGAAATACTTTGATTTTGTTGCCGTATTTGCTTTTCTGATGCTGGCAGGACGTTGGCTCCAACAAGCGGCATTGGAAAAAAATCGAGAGCGGGTATTGAGTGGTGACCTCTCTTTACGCGAGGTGCTGATTGAGGATGATGAGGGGAATACACGACTGGTAGCTGTGGAGGAACTGAAAGAGGGAGAATACTTTTTATTGAAACCAGGAGAGCCCAGTCCAGTCGATGCCCGTCTGAACCGGAGTGATGGTGAGTTCAGTTTTGAATGGATCAACGGGGAGCCTGAAGCCCGAACCCTGCGATGTGGTGCTGAGATTCCAGGAGGAGCGATGAATGTGGGTAGAGAAACCCTACCTTTGCAGGCTATCAATATTTTTGCTGGATCGCGCTTGGAAAAACTGATGACAGGAGGGGGCGATGTGGCCGAAACGAGCCGCGATCTTGTGAGAGTCTTACAATGGTATCTCATCGTCGTGCTGGTGACAGCTGTGGCGGGAGCTCTGGCCTGGTTAGGCTGGGCTCATGATGGGGCACGAGCATTTCAGGTATTTATTTCAGTTCTTGTCGTTTCTTGTCCTTGTGCTTTGGGACTCGCTTTGCCCTTTCTGGATGAACTGATTGTATCGCGTTTGCGCCGGTCCGGAGTTTTTATTCAGGAAATTTCTATGTGGTCGAGGTTGAAACGAGTGAGCCGGGTAGTATTTGATAAGACGGGAACACTGACTCTCGACTCTCCGAAGTTGATGAATTCCGAGGTTTTGGATCATTTGAGTGCCGAGCAGAGGTCCGCCTTGGTGAACTTATTGGAAGGCAGTTACCATCCCATCGCGCGTGCGCTTAAGGAGGAGATGGCATCCCGTGGGTGGTGGTTGATTGATGGGAAGTCAGTAGATCACAGTGTAAAAGAAACTGTAGGTTGTGGAGTGGAGTGGAGCGATAAACCGACAATAACCTGGCGTCTGGGCAAGCCTGGCTGGCAAGAAAGAGAAGAGCTTGAAGGTGCCGCAACGAGTGTCTTCACCTGTGATGGTATCCGGATTGCAGCTTTTGAATTTGAAGAAGCGCTTCGTGAAGATGCCTGTGAAGAAGTTAGTGCGCTCTCCCACATGGGATATGAATTGGGGATTTTGAGCGGGGATCAGGATGAGCGCGTCATGCGCGTTGCCAAAACGTTGGGTATTGATACCAATAACGTTTTGGCGGGACTCACTCCCGAGGAAAAAGCGGATTGGATCTGCCATCATAATCCCGGGAGCATCCTCTACATTGGGGATGGAGCTAACGACAGCCTCGCTTTTGATGCAGCTGCTTGTCGTGGCACACCAGCTGTTGGAACTGGGATATTGGAAAGTCGTGCCGATTTTTATTTTCTCGGTCGTGGTTTGCATGCCATTCGCGAACTGCTCAAGCTGGTTCATCAGCGTCGGCAAACCATTGCCTTAATCATGACCGTCTCGGTGACCTACAATGTATTGGCTGTGGCAATTTGCCTGGCGGGTTGGATGAACCCCCTTTTAGCCTCTGTCCTGATGCCACTCAGTTCTTTGGCAGCACTTTTTCTGGCCAATACAATCAGGGTGTGAGGGACCGCAGAATGGTGATATGCTTTAAAAGGAGTGAATTGGGCTTTCTCCTTGTAAGGAAGGGCAGGTGAGTCAAGATTACCAGTAGTGAAGTGGAGACGAACCAGGCTGATTGCGAGAAACGCGAGGCATGCCTTGGCGTCATTTGTCAGGGATAACGAGTTGGATCCTTTGCCGATCCGTAAAGACTTCAAGGATTACTCCTTGGCAGGCTTTAAGGCGGACGCTCGTTCAGGCTTCAACGTGGCACTGTTATCCTTCACGCAGGGCATGGCTTATGCGGTGATAGCTGAACTGCCCATTTATTATGGCATCGTGACCGGGGCGGTGGCAGCCATCGTGGCCCCTTTGTTTTCGGGGTCGCGGCATACGGTTCTGGGGCCGACCAATGCGACGGCATTCATGCTGTTCAGTTATTTTGCAGTTTACCCGCATCTGTATATGTTGGCGTTGATGCCTCTGTTGGTATTCATGGTGGGGGCGATGTTGGTGATTGGTGCCTATTTACGAGTGGCGGATCTGATCCAGTTTATCAGCCGCAGTGTGGTGGTTGGGTATATCACGGCGGCGGCGGTGTTGATTATTGTCAATCAGCTGCGGCATGTGATGGGGGTGGATTTACAGGTAGAGGGAGGGGAGACGGCGGCCCGGACTTTTGTCAGTATTTTAAAATCCACGGTGGAAGCCATTCCTCGGATGCATCGGGATCCCGCGATATTGGGTGCCTTGACCTTTGTGATTTGGTATATTTTGTCGCGTTTGTTTAAAACCTTACCCGTTTTTGCGATCACACTTTTACTGGTATCGGTAATTTCGGTCGTATTACGGCTATACGCAGGATTTAGTTTCGAGACCTTTGAAGCTTTCAGTCTTGCCGATTTAAAACCCTCGATTCCCCGGTTTTCGGAGGCGGGCATGTTTAATGACGTTAGTCAGCTTTTAGGGGTGGCATTTTCAGTTGCCTTTCTTGCAGCACTGGAGAACTCCCTGATGTCAAAAACCCTGGCAAGCCGGGTAGGAGATCGACCCGACATGAATCAGGATATGTTGAGTGTCGGTATTTCCAATCTAGCGTGTTCGATGACAGGCGGCATGCCGGCTTCGGGTTCGCTGACTCGCTCATCCTTGAATTTCACTAGTGGCGCAGTGAGCCGTTTGTCCAGCGTCATCAGTGGGGTGCTGGTGGCCCTGGGGGCGGTGGCCTTAGGGCGCTTAATGGCTTACGTGCCCAAGACGGCACTAGCTGTTCTTGTCATTTGTGTGGCGGGATCTTTGATCAATCGCCGGCACATTCGCGTGGCTTTACGATCCACTCGCTCAGATGCGGTGGTCTTGGTGGCTACTTTTGTCACAGCTTTGGTCGCTCCTCTGAATGTGGCAATTTTTGTGGGGGTTGGGATATCAATTGTATTGTATTTGCGTAAAGCCAGTCGTCCCCATCTGACTGAATATGAGTTCATGGAGGACGGACAATTGGCTGAGGCTAGTGAGAAAGGGGTACGCCCCACCCCTTCGATTTCCATTGTTCATGTCGAAGGCGAGCTGTTTTTTGGTGCGGCGGAGCTGTTTCGCTCGCAGATTCAGAAAACTTGTATGGATCCGAATTTGAGGATTGTTATTCTCCGCCTGAAAAATGCCCGCCATCTGGATGCAACGAGTGTGTTGGCATTGGAAGAGTTGATTTATTTTCTCCGTTCAACCAATCGTGACCTGATCATCAGTGGGGCTACCAAAGAAGTTTATCGAGTGCTCCGAGATTCGGGTTTGGTAGACGAGGTGGGCAGGTCTAATATTTTCCTCAATTCCCCAAGACGGCCCAACCTTTCAACAAGAAATGCTCTGCTGCGAGCCCAGGAGTTACTGGGCACCACGGAGGCTGATGTGAAAATTTTCTACGATCCCTCAAAAAAATCAGCTGAATAGCTGAAGAAGTTATTTTTTTGGCTCTGTTGAAGTAGATTTTTTTTCAGCTGCCGGGGCAGCTGGTTTTGCAGGAGCCTTCTCTTTTTTCTTTGCAGAGGGCGTTGGAGGAGGCGATTGCACAGGTTTTTTTGCTGACGTATCTGGCTTTGCTGCTGCCTTTTTAGCTGCTGGCGGGGCATCGGCTTTAGGTGCCGGTTTTGCAGGCTTGGGCCCAGGTTTTGGATTTACTTTGGCTGCTGCCTTTGCTGCTGGTTTGATGGCAGTTTTTGAAATTGGTGCAGGAGTTGGTTTTTTGGGTTCCTTTACCAAGGGCAATTTTTCAACTTCCAATAATTTGATTTTTTCTTCAATTTTCAAGAAGAATGAAGTGCCGCGGTAGGCAGGCATGATGGATTCATATTTTTGGCGTGCTTCATCTTTTTTTCCTGCGGCGAGCAGTAGATCCCCCTGGCGGATCATGGCAAAAGGCGCCAAATCCGATTTTGGATCTTCCTTGAGGATTTGGGCGTAATATTTGGCGGCATTGTCATTATCGTCTGCCACTTGATAAAGGTTGCCCATGGCGAACAAACCCTGGCTGTAGCGAGGATGGCTGTTGTATTTCTCAATGAAGGCCAGAAGGGCGATGCGAGCATCTTCGGATTTTCCCGAGGTTAGTTGCAGTTCGGCTTTTGTGAGCAGGGCATTTCCCGCAGCGACAGATTGTGGATAGTCGGCAATCACTTGATCCAAATTTTCCACAGTGCGAGAACTGGCAGCTTGAGAGTAAGCTTCGGCAGCAGCGAGGTGTTTCTCACTCGTGAGCCCACGGAAAATGATCACTGCACTTAGGATAATCGTGGTACCCAGAATAGCGACGATTACGGTCTTTTTGTGAGTTTCAAGCTGGGAAATGACATCGGATATTTCCTCTGTCGTTTCAGCTACAGGTACTGCTGTGGATGCGGGATGTTCTGGTTTTTCCGTCATGAGTTCCTTAGATACACCAATTAATGCAAAAATCGAATGAGAATATCGTTCCAATTCTATTCAAGGGGAAACTTGTAAATGAAAAGGGTACCTCGTGCCGGACGAGATACCCTGTAAAAAATGCTTTTTCTGCAAGGTCAGGCACCGACAGCAGAGCGGGCTTCGTCGGCCAGCGGAGTGCTCAGATAGCGTTCACCAGTGGAGCAGGCCACGGTGACGATCAGTTTGCCTTTGTTTTCCGGGCGTTTGGCCAGTTCAATTGCAGCACAAACATTGGCTCCGGAGCTGATGCCTACCAGCAGTCCTTCCTCTTTGGCCAGACGGCGAGCCATGGCGAAAGCGTCATCATTTGAAACTTTCAGGCATTCAGAGATGAGAGGGTCTCCACTTTTTGAATTCAAATGCAAATTCTCAGGAATAAAGCCGGCACCGGTTCCCTGGATTTTGTGTGGCCCGGGTGTCAGTTCTTCACCGCTCATTGTTTGCGAGATGACCGGAGAATCCTGGGGTTCGACAACGACGACCTGCAGGCTCTCTTTGCGAGGTTTCAGGGCTTCGGCACAACCTGTTGCTGTTCCTCCAGTGCCTACTGCCGCTACAATAATATCGACAGCACCATCAGTATCATTCCAGATTTCTTCAGCAGTGGTACTGCTATGAATCGCGGGGTTGGCGGGGTTGGTGAACTGGGAGGGGATCCACGAGTTTGGAGTGGATGCCGCGATCTCTTCAGCCTTTTCAATGCAACCTTTCATACCTTTGGGCCCTGGAGTGAGCACCAGTTCAGCGCCGAGTAAGGATAACAGGGTGCGCCGTTCGAGACTCATTGTCTCTGGCATGGTTAGAATCAATTTATACCCACGGGCAGCGCAGACAAAAGCCAGCGCAATCCCGGTGTTTCCACTTGTCGGTTCGACGATGACAGTGTCTTTGGTGACCAGTCCTTGCTCTTCACCGGCATTGATCATCGCCATGCCGATTCGGTCTTTTACAGACCCGAGAGGATTAAAATATTCACATTTGAGTGCGATAGTGGCATCCAGGCCTTCGCTGACCCGGTTAAGTTTGACTAGTGGGGTATCACCGACAGTTTCGACGATATTATTGTAAATTTTTCCACGCATGGCTATTCGATTGGTTTCAGGGTTGAAATCTGACTTGTTTGTTTTGAGGCAGTCAGGGCTGGATAGTTCAGTTTTTATGCAGTCCTAGCGACTTTAAGAAGTTAGTTTTTATAGTTTGTTCGATGGTAGCGCAAGACGAATTTACAGGAAATTGCTATCATTGAGCAAGATGGGGCTTGCGCTTGGGGAGACGTGTGCTTAAAGGAAGAAAGTTTTTTGAACTAAACGAATTTAGACGAAACAAAGGAATAGCGATGTCAGAGTTGATTGGTGAAGAAGAGATTGAGGTGTGGATGAAGAGGGTGCCTGAGTGGGAATCTGATGATGACAGCATCAGTCGGGTGGCTGAATACGATGATTTCATGGATGCGATTGATTTTGTGAATGGCGTTGCTGAGATTGCGGAAGAAGCACAGCACTACCCGGAGATCAATGTTGTCGGTACTACGGTAACCCTTCGATTGACCACTGATGATCAGGGTGGTGTGACATCCCTTGATTTTGAGCTTGCCGGACGGATTGATAATTTGCTCGATTGATTTTTCGAGCTTGGGTTGTCTTATAAATAAGACAACCGTGGGGAAACAAAGTCCTCTTTTAAAGGATTGAAACCCCTTGCTCAAAGCGAGTCAGGTTTTTGCAGTAGCTCGGAAATTCTTCCCAGCAAACGCCCTGCCGCTCCGCCATCGAGGATTCGGTGGTCAAAACTCAAGGTCATGACGGCCTCCGTGGCAGGGATAAATTTTTCCTGATCTTCGTCCCACACCGGCCACTTGATACCACGGCCCAGCCCGAGAACCAGATTTTGTTCAGGCAGAGGAATGGGGGTTGCCCAGACAATGCCGAATACACCAAAGTTGGTCACCGTGGCAATGCCCGGGCCACGCTGGCTGTTGTCCGGGGGGAGTCGTCTTTGGCGGGCTTGCTCGACTAAGATACTGTATTCATCAACGATGTCAGCCAGTGGTTTTTTGTCGACGTCACGGATGACGGGAACGAGCACCCCATCGTCTACTTCTACCGCAAAGCCGATGTCGATAGCATCGGGATGAACGATTTGTTTGCCCACCAGGCGTCCGGCAACAGCCGTGTTTTCAGCCAGGGCAATGGCGAGCGCCCGGATAATGTAGAGGGTGGGGCCGGGTTTTGGTTGCCTGGTTTTCCGGTGTTCGAGCAAAATATCCAGTTGAACCGGTGAGCCTACGGTCGCCAGTGGCCGGGTCCAGGAGCGGCGCATAGAGTCAGCCACAGCGATTCGCATCGGTGATGCGTCAGTGCGGTGTTTTTGATCAATCTCGGAGATGAAGCGCTCAAAATCGTCTATGGTCACCCGGCCAGCGCCTCCGCTTCCGGCGATGCCTGAGAGATCGGCAGCGTGCAGCCCTAGTTCTTCCATCCGCGCTTTCATGCGAGGGGAGAGGTAGGTGGCTCCGGTAGCGGTTGCAGGAACTGGTAGTCCTTCGATCGTGGGTTGCACGGTGAGTGGGCCTTGGGACTCAGATGTTTCCCGGGCTGAATCAGATTTGAGCCCAGGAGCACTGGGATCGCTGGGTGAGGGTGGACTTTGTTTGTCCACAGCACTTACGTGAGTTTGGGTGCTTGAGCTTTCCGAGACACCAAGTTGCTTGGCATTTTCCTCTGAAATTTCCAACCAACCCAAGGTGGCTCCTACCAGATAGCTTTCATCTCTGATTACCTCGATTTTGTTGATGATGCCTTCTACAGGGATAGTGACTCCCATGATGGCCTTGTTGGTTTCCACCTGGAAAACTTCCTGGTCAGCAGTCACTTGCTGGCCAATCTCAATATTAATTTCGACAATCACGGCTTCGGCAATCGATTCGCCGAGTTGTGGCATTTGAATGGGAATGAGAGCCATAGTAGTGGAAATGGTGTGAGGTGAGTATTTGTGTTAATAGCGCAACAAGTCGCGTAGCGAAGATGCAATCGACTGTGATGCGGGTCGATGGGCTTTCCACAAATTGGGGTGAAAGGGAATGGGAGTGTCTTTTGCGTTGAGCCGTTTCGGAGGGGCGTCGAGAAGGTGAAAACCTTCGGAAGTGACACGCGAAATCACTTCGGCATTCACACCTCCCCAAGGGAACGCTTCACTGACACAAAGCAGCCGCCCGGTTCTTGCGACGGAAGCCAGAACAGTATCCGTATCGATCGGTTTGATTGAGCGCAGGTCGACAATCTCTATTTCCCAGCCCTCTTCTTCCAGCGTGTCAGCAGCACGCAGAGCTTCGTGAACCATGGCGCTGTAGGTGACAACCGTGGCGTGTTTTCCGGTGCGGGCGATACGAGCTTTGCCCACGGGTAGGTTTTTGTCCGGCAGTTGATCTGCTTTCAGGTGGTAGTAGAGGTATTTGTGCTCACAAAATACGACCGGGTCGTCGATGGTGACAGCCTCGAGAAGCATCGAATAGGCATCTTCCACCGTAGCGGGAGTCAGCACAATCAACCCGGGGTATTGGGCATAAATGGCCTCCATGCTTTGCGAATGGAATGGGCCACCGCCCTCGGTGCCACCGGAGGGCAGACGAACAGTAATCGGGCAGGGGATGCCTGTGCGCCAGAACTGAGTGGCTGCTTGATTGCAAATCTGGTTGATGGCGATAGTCGAAAAATCGGCAAATTGCATTTCCAGAATGGGGCGCATGCCTTCGGCGGTGGCTCCGATAGCGCTTCCGACCATGGCATCTTCACTGATGGGAGCGTCGATGACTCGTCCCGGGTATTTTGCAGCTAGATTTTTGGTCGCTTTGAATGCCCCGCCAAAAGAGCCCACATCCTGTCCATAAATATAGACGAATTCATTTTCAGCAAGAGCCCTGTCCTGAGCTGCCTGAATGGCTTCTAGGTAGGTGATACTCATGCCGTGGAATTCCCTTCTGCAAGTCGAGTGGTGGCAAGTGCTTGCCAGGTTTCCTGGAATGGGTCTGGCCCCGATTCCCGTTGAGCGCACGAGGTGGCCTTTTCGACTTCTTTCTGAATCTCGGCAGTCCACTGCTCGATTTCAGCTAGGTTCGACCATCCTGAGCTGATTAAATATTGTTGCGCAACATCGACGCAGTCCCTGCCGAAAACTCCCTGCTTATGTTTTTCGGAAATGTAAGAGGCGTCGTCATGTTCGCCGTGACCGCACAATCTCAGTAGGTGGCCAATGACCAGTTGTGGCCCGTAGCCTTCGCGGGCTCTGGTGGCGGCTTTTTGAAAGGTATCCAGGCAAAGGGAAAGATCAGTGCCATCAATGCTGTGGCCTTCTACTCCATAGCCGATCGCACGATCCACCAAGTCGTCACAGGCAAATTGGCGGTCGGTGGGGGTGGAGTAAGCAAACTGGTTATTAGCCACGGCAACAACCAGAGGCAGTTTTTCGACGGCAGCTTGATTAAGGGCTTCGTGAAAAGCTCCGGTCGAGGTTCCTCCATCTCCAATGCAAACTCCTCCGATGGCATCTTTTTGCCCGCAAAAACGTTTGCCGATCAGTCTGCCGCTGACAACAGAAATATGGCTGCCCAGATGGCTGATCATCGGGATGATGCCCATAGGAATGTTTCCGCGATGGACATTTCCTTCACGGGCTTTCATCGGGCCTTCGATGGATCCCAGGTAGGTGCGGGCGGCATCAAGAAGGGCTTCGCCAAATGCCAGGCGGCCAGCTTGATCCCGGATCAGAGGGCCATAAACATCACCACGGTTTTTATCCAGGGCAAGTGCCAGTCCAACGCTGAAGGCTTCCTGCCCCTTACCCATGAAAACGCCTCCAACGATCTTGCCTGCTCGATAGAGATTGGCCGTTCGTTCCTCAAAAACCCTGGCCAGCAGCATGTAACGAAAGGCTGCTCGATAGCGGCTTTCGGAATCACAATATTTGTTTTTGGAGCCTTTAATTTTGGCCTCTGCCATGCTGGATGTTTTGTCGAGCGAACTTAAACGTTGGCGGGTGACTGAGGCAACGGAATTCTTGAAAAACTCCCGATTTGTTACTCACCTGATTTTAAAGGTGAACGTGTGTTAAACGGAAGCTTTCTCTTTCGGCTGGTCCTCTTTCCTGGATGATTTGAACTGCATGCCTAGTGTTTTGGAGACTCCAAACTCTTCCATCGAGACACCATACATCACATCGGCACGACTCATGGTTCGCTTGCTGTGGGTGACGATGATGAATTGGCTGTCACCGATGAAACGGTCCAGAACTTTTAGAAAGCGGCTGATATTGGATTCATCCAGCGGAGCATCGAGTTCGTCGAGCACACAGAAGGGGGAGGGTTTGACCATGTAGATTGCAAAGAGCAGAGCCACAGCAGTCATTGAACGTTCCCCCCCGGATAACAGTGAGATAGTTTGGAGTTTTTTTCCAGGTGGCTTGGCAATGATATCAATGCCGCTTTCCAGGGGGTCTCCTTCATCTGCGAGAATGAGATCGGCTTTCGCCGTCTTACCAAAAAGTTCGATGAACATTTCGCTGAAATTTTTGCGGATTTGTTCGAATGTGTCAGCAAACATTTTTTTGGTGTCGCGATTGATTTTGGCGATCACGCTCATGAGTTCCTCCTTGGCGTTGATGAGGTCATCGTGTTGCTCCTGCAGAAAAGTATACCGTTCTTGAAGCTCATCAAACTCATCAATGGCATCCAAATTGACCGGGCCGATTGATTCCAGTTTCCCGCGCAGAAAAACAACCACTTCCTCGACAAACCCCCAGTCGGGTTCGGACGCATCAGGCACTTCGACAGATTCTACTTCCGTTTCAGCTTCTTTGCTATTCACCGTTTCACTAACAGTCTCAATTTCATCGTTTTCCGGAGCTTCGCTTTCATCCCCTGATGCTTCAGTGGAAGTTTTGCGTTTGGCACTGCGGTTCATTGCTTTGCGTTGATCCTCAATAGCATTCAGCAGTGCATGGCTATCAGGTTCAAAACGGTCGAGGTCAATTTGATAACGCTCACGAGTTGTGTTTTCGAGATTCTCGATTCGCAGATCAATCTGGGTCGAAGCAATTTCTTCATTGCTGCGCTGTTCATTCATCTGGTGAGCCTGTTTCCGTTTTGCCGTAAGCACCTCTTCGCTTTTGTCGATGGCGACACGTTTTTCTGTGCGTTCGTTGCGGATCGTTTCCAGGGATGTGCTTAAGCGTTGGGCTTCTTCAGTTGCCGTTTTTATTTTTTCATGGAGTCCGTCCGTATCGCTAGTGGCGCTGTTGATCCGGTTTTCATAGCCGTCAATTTCGTTTTTGCGTCGGTCGAGCAATTCACGTAATTCGTTCAAGCGGCTGGTCATCGGAGAACGTTGGTTTTCCACGGCTTCACGGGCACGTTTTTCGACAGCGAGTCCCGTGCGAATTTCGTTGAGGGATTCAGCAGCTTCGGATTCACGACTTTCTGCCAATTGCAGGCGGTTTTTCAGTTCGTCCAATTCAGTTGTAAAATTGGCAAGTTTTTCAGCAGTTTCGGCTTTTTCTTTAGTGGAACTTTGCAGTTCTTCATCCACTTCGTCCTGGCGTTGAGCTACCTCAGTCTGCTCCCATTTCAATCCCTGCAATTTGTTTTCCACTTGTTGCAGGTCTCTTTGCATCATTGCCAATTGTCCTTCGAGAGTAGAAAATTGAACTTGCTTTTGTTGTAATTTTTCACGTGCATTTTGGGCATTGGATTCGAGGTCAACGACATTCCGGGTGAGAGTGCTGACATAGTTTTCTGCAGCTGTAAGCTCATTCTCCAATTGTTGGGTGACTGTGCTGAGTTCGCGAATATCTGATTCCCGGCGGAGTAAAGAGCTGCCTTCTTCCGAGCCGGAGCCACCGTTGATGATTCCTTCACAGGAGACAAATTCCCCGGTCAGAGTGGCAAAGGAAGTGCTGTCACCCATTTCATTGCGTAAGCGCAAGGCAGTGGAGAGATCGGGGACGATCAAGACGGTGGAGAGTAAGCGGTCCACCAGCCCGCTGATCTTTCCGTCACATTTGATTCGGTCGAGTGCCCAGGCGATGGCACCATCGGGGATGGAGAGAATCTGGCGGTCATCAGCTCCATTGGATGAGTTTTCCGCAACGAGCGAGGCTTGACCAAGTTGTCCTTTTTTGAGGGAATCGATCATGCTTTCTGCTACCAGCGTATCGGCGACTATGATGGTCTGCAGGTGGTTGCCCAGGGCCGCTTCGAGCGCCGGGATATACTCGGAGTCCACTTCGAAAAACGAGGCCAGAGCTCCACGTACCGAAGATTGGAAAAGTTCAGGTTGGTCGAGCCCTTTGAGCACGGCCTGAGTGCCTTTGGCGAGGCCTTCACCTTCAGCTACAAGTTGGCGCAAAACTTCCAGGCGAGAAGTTTTTTCTGAGTGAGCTCGGTGCAAAGTAGCCAATTGCTGGCGAAGCTCTTCGAGTTCAGTGCGGGATTTCTGGTATTCACGATCGGCACCCTGTCTTTGTTTTTCCAGTTCATCGATTGCCTTTCGATGCTCAGTTACATCTTTGACCAGAGTTTCTATTTCAGCATTCCTGTTTTGCTCATCCTTTTGCAGCCGTTGGATTTCTTCGTCCAGTTGGATGAAGCGTTGCTGATCCGCCGCTAGATGACGGGTATTGTTTTCGATGCGGGCGTCGAGAGATGCAAGCTTGCTTTCCAAAGCGTTTCTGGTGTCACGTGTTTTGGAAAGGGTTTCTGAAATGGTATGGCGTTCTTCCCGGGCCTGGCGAGAGCTTTGCTCATAGTCGGCCACCTGCACCTGCTGTTTGGCGATTTTTTCATCGATTGCCTGAAGCATGCTGTTGGTATCTTCCAGGTCGAGCTCTTGTTGGCTTAGCTTGTTAGTGGTAGTTTCAATATCAGCCGTGTTTTGTTCGATCAGGGTGCCCAATTCCTTGGCGCGTTCGGCATTGAACTCAATCCGGCTTTGAGCGGAGTGGACAGCGTTCTCCTGCTCGGCGACAGCCCGTTGGGTTTCACCAATTTTTGATTCGATGCGCTGGTATTCGTTTCGGGATTCAGTGAGGCCTCCCTGACCTTGTTCGATCTCTGTTTCCAGAAGTGATTGAGCTTCACGAAGGGAGCGAATGGAGTTGTCCAGCTCTGAGCGTTCAGCTTGATGCTCTCTCCAGGTGCGATGACTGTAGTGCAGATCAAGGACTTTGAGGTCGGTGTGCAGGGTTTTGAAGCGTCGTGCTTTTCCCGCCTGTCGCTGGAGGGAGCGCATCTGGCGTTCGACTTCGGCGATGATGTCGGCAAGACGAACCAGATTGGCTTCGGTGTAGTCGAGTTTTCTCAAGGCTTCTTTTTTTTGTGCCTTGAATTTGGTGATGCCAGCAGCTTCTTCGAAGACCGAACGGCGATCCTCGGGCTTGGAACTCAATAGCATGTCGATTTTACCCTGCTCCATGATGGAGTAGGAGGTACGGCCGATTCCAGTATCCATCAGCAGCTCGGTGATGTCTTTTAGTCGGCAGGAGCGTTTGTTGAGTAGATACTCGCTTTTGCCATCGCGGAAAACCCGGCGCCCGATTGAAACCTCGTCGAACTCTGTAGACAGCTTTTCTCCGCAACCGGATAGGGTGAGGGTTACTTCGGCCATATTAACCGCCTGACGTTTTTCAGTGCCATTGAAAATAACATCTGCCATTTCTCCCCCTCGCAGGGCTTTGGCTGAAGTTTCTCCCAGCACCCAGCGAATGGCGTCCACGATGTTTGATTTTCCGCATCCGTTGGGACCGACGATGCCGGTCACCCCATCATGAAATTCGAGCTTGGTTCGGTCGGCAAATGATTTGAAACCATGGATGTCGAGAGATTTGAGGATCATAGTGTTTTAAAAGGCGGTTTTGATCACGCCAGCAGCAGCAGCTGTTGGACTGATTTGCGATTATTGTATTTGATAGAGAAGGGCCTCGCTGAGACTCAGGCATGAGAATGGCCACAAGATGTAGTGGTGTCAATATCAAAATGCCACAAGATGTAGTTTTTGATGGTTTTGTCCAGGGAATGAGAGTGGGGATGGAATTATCAGTTTTGAGCCATAATTTGATCGAAGGGACTGTCTGAAAAGGGGGAGAAAAGCCCCTTGTGACAAGGGGAATTCAGTAGCAAAAGCACTGAAAAAATACGACAAACAGTCAAATCTCTCGAAAATAGATGGAAACTGCCTTAAAAAAACACCATGCGATTTTTCATCTCAATACTCATTATCTTTATGACACAGATTTCCTCAAACGCCCAGGCGGAAGAATCACTCGTTTTTATCACTTCCTTTGTTGCCGGTGAAGAAGGGTCGGTTCATGCGTTTCGTTTTGACACTAAAACAGGCATGCTAAAATCGCTGCATCAGAACAAGGGGATTTCGAACGCCTTTTTTCTCGCTGTCTCCCCGGATAGCAAAACGTTGTATGCGATCGATACTCCAAATTTTGGTGACAAGGAGAATGATGTTGTCGCCGCTTTTACGATTGAGAGGGAATCAGGGAAACTCAATCGCCTGAACAAACAATCAACTCACGGCACGGCTTCCTGCTATCTGGATGTCGATCCCAGCGGAAAAACCGTGGTGGTCGCAAACTATTCATCGGGTAGTGTGGCTGCGCTACCAGTTCAGAAGGACGGATCGCTAGGTGAGGCAGCATCTTTTGTACAGCACAGCGGATCCAGCATCGATCCCAAGCGCCAGAAGGGGCCGAATGCCCACAGTATTGAAATCAGCCCGGATGGCCGATTCGCTCTCTCTGCTGATCTGGGGATTGATAAGGTTCAGATTTACCAGCTTGATGCAAGCAAGTCAAAACTCACTCCGAGTGAAGCGCAGCCTTTTGTGAAAATTACGCCAGGCTCTGGTCCGCGGCACCTGACCTTTCATCCCAATGAAAAGCATGTGTATGTGATCAACGAATTATCGAATACAGTCACGTTTTTTGACTATGCGGTGGAATCAGGAAAGCTGAGTGAGCGGCAGACGATTTCAACACTGCCTGCTGATTTCACGGGTACCAGCTACTGTGCCGATTTGAAAATCACACCTGATGGTCGTTTTCTTTACGGAAGCAATCGTGGTCATGACAGTGTGGCCGTCTATCGAATTGGTAACGACGGGAAGCTGACGCTGGTCGAGATCAAGGAGAGTCTGGGCAAAGGTCCGCAGAATCTTCTGATCACACCTGACGGGGGCTGGCTGGTCTGTGCCAATATGCCTGGCAACAATGTGATCGTTTTTCAGATCAACAAGGAAAACGGCAAGCTTACCGCAAATGATGGAACAATCGAAATCCCCATGCCCTCCTGCATCCGTTGGGTGAAGTGAAGGTGATTTTAAAGGTGAAATGGATTGCTGGTCCGTTGGTTTGACGCCTTTCGAAGTAGACGAAGTGACATTCCATCCTTCATGCCCGTTCACAAAAAGACGCAACTGTGATGTTATCACTCGAAGAATTAAAGGAAGCAAAATCGACTGGGCGTTTGGCGAGGTTGGGTGAAACCTGGGAGGGCAGTGATCTCAAACATGTGGTCTGGAAAGCCCTGGACGAAGGGCGTGATAATCAGCTTTATCAGCTCAAGATCAGTATTGTCGACTTGGGTTATGTCGACGATGAGAGCGTGGAGGACGGCGTAGCTTACATCCTGGTGACGATACCTCATCGCGGACGACCGGTTTATGAATTCCTGGTGACCGCAGGTGGCGGACGGGTCGAGGAGGGGATTCAGGAAAATGTGCAGCGAGTGAAGGGGATTCGCAACGTGGTGGTGGATTTTACCTGGGAACCCGGATGGGATGTTAACCGGGTTTCCAACAAAGGAAGAAGAGCTTTGGGCCTTTAAAAATGCAAGAAGTTCTAATTTACGCTCAACTGTTTTTTCCACCAGTCCAGGTAGGCACGATCTGAAAGAGCAGGCTGTAGACCACGCTTTTTCATCGCCTTTTCGAAATAGGCTTTTTTACCATTCAGCAAGTTTTGCATGTAAACTTCGTCGCCTTCCGGGAATTGACCTTGGTCATTGCTTTCCTCAATCCACACATCCAGCTTTTGGCGGAGTTTTTCCAGGGTGCGGGATTGAGACGGATCACTTGCAAGGTTGTTAAGCTCAAAGGGGTCGCTTTTGAGGTCATAGAGCTCCTCGCCTGGTCGGCTTGCAGCCATGAATAGAGCCTGTTCGCGGGTGAGTCGACCTTGCCCATGCATGAGTTTCATCAGGGTGGTCACCGGATATTGCAGTTTTTTGTATCCGCTATAGACCGTGTATGGAGTTTCCGGCATGAAGTTGCGAATGTATTTGAATCGTTCGGTGCGCACACAGCGTATACGGTCCACGGCATCCCCGCAACGATCCCGGGCGGCGTAGATGAACTCATGTCCTTTGAAATCAGGAGCAAATATATTTGTACCTTGCATGCTGTCTGGAATATTCAGACCAGCTGCAGCCAGAACGGTGGGGGCAAAATCGATCATGCTGACCATTCTCTCGTCAATTTTTCCAGCTTGTAATTTTTCGGGCCAGCGGATGATGAGAGGAATATGAATGCCTCCTTCATAGAGCCATTGTTTGCCGCGGCTATGAGGGCGGCCATGATCACCAAAGAAAAAAACGATGGTATTATCAGTAAGCCCGGCTTTATCCAGACGGTTGAGTTCTATCCCGACTTTTCGATCCAGTTCTTCGATTGAAGCCAGGTAGTTTGCCCAGTCGGCGCGGGTGACCGGGTGATCGGGGTAATAAGGAGGGAGGGTGATTTTTTTAACTCGATCAGGAGCTGTATTTTTAACAAAAGGGCGATGGGGTTCATAAATTTGGAGCTGGGCAAAAAAAGGCTGCCCGCTGTTGCGTTGGATCCAATCAGAACGGGTATAGAGTTTTTTGTTTGTTTGGAAGTTGTAATCTGTTTTCCCCCGGCCGCCCGTTTTCCCGCTGGTATTGCTTACATGATAAGCCGAATCTTGGAAATATTCGCCCAGCGTTTTCACTCCTTCGGGCAGGGCTTTCAATCTCCGGGTTCGATGATGGTGGCCCCCGAGAGTGGTTTGATACATCCCGGTGATGAAAGCCGTCCGTGATGATGAACAGACGGGGGCAGTGGCAAAAGCGCGCGTGTAACGAACCCCTTCTGATGCGAGGCGGTCAATATTCGGGGTGGCGACTGCTTTTTCACCGTAGCAGGAAAGCTCAATTCCAAGATCGTCGGAAACAATCCACAGGATGTTGGGACGTGGGACTTCGCTGTGGGCTGTAATTACAGTGAAACAAGGCCAGCCAGCAATGAGTAAGGAAAGAATGGTTTTCATATTCAGAGAAACGAAATTGTCATGAGCTGTTCATCTATTTAGAGCCGTTTATCGTGTGTTTGGACAGATTTTTGTATAATCCGTGCACTTTCTCCGTAAGATTTCACTCTGTTCCCGAGATTACACCAAGCCATGCATTGAGTGGATTTATAGAAAATCCGGGTTCTGTTTTTCTATCTCGGCTTTGATTTCCTCCAGTGAGTAACGTTGAGTGATATGTTGCGGACAATTCCAGTCGTAAGCCTGAATGGTGAATACGATCAAGCGCTCTACCTTTGCCCGATAGTCAGGGACGATGAGTTGGCTAGCCAGTTCGGGAACCTCGTCCACATCGCGCACCTCACTCGTCGCCCAGATTTTTAAACGCTGGCGGGTGGGGTAGTCGATCAGGAAGAGCATGGCTTTTTTCTCTGCATTCAGGTTGCCCGTGCTGATGTATTGTCGATTGCCGCGAAAATCGGCGAAGCCAATGGTGCGTTCTCCCATTACTTTAAAAAATCCCTGAGGCCCACCACGGAACTGCATATAAGGCCAGCCGTTTTCACCAACTGTGGACATATAAAAATTATCCCGGGATTCGATGAAGGAAATTTCCTTTTCGCCGAGGATAAAGCGATCAGGATCCTGTTCGTCTTCTTCGTAGTTCTTGCGTGAACCGTAGCGCATCTGAGCCGCCTTGACGCTGTCTGTGAATGTGAAAGTAGAAAAATTCTGTCCCATGGTCTTGTTTGTTTAGATTTGAATGAAAATGAAAGCCGGTGTTAACTTATTAGAGGAACTTGCGATCGCATTCCTCGATCAGGAGATCATTGATGCTGGCTTCACGAACTTGCATCAGCCCGTTTGGTGCGAACTCCCATTGTTCATTGCCGTAGGCACGGAACCATTGGCCGGCTTCGTCATGATATTCGTATTCAAATTTCACTGAGATCCTGTTGTCAGTGAAACTCCACAGCGTTTTTTTCAGTTGGTAATCGAGTTCCCTGTCCCACTTGCCTTCAAGGAAGGCCCGCACTTCACCGCGCCCATTAAGAAAGGTGGACCGGTTTCGCCATACAGTGTCCACAGTGTATGCCATCGATACGCGTTCCGGGTCGCGGGTAT
The DNA here is from genome assembly GCA_030625775.1 of Verrucomicrobiota bacterium. GTDB lineage: Bacteria > Verrucomicrobiota > Verrucomicrobiia > Verrucomicrobiales > DEV007 > JAADHD01. The sequence continues at coordinate 6,055 of DAOUQC010000039.1, read as the reverse complement.
TCCACGCATCCTCAGCAGCCTGGACTTTTTGAATGGCGCTCTCGGCAGTGAATGGTGGCAGGGGAGGGCGTGATATATTGGTTTCGGTGGTCGTTTTCATATTGGTGGTGCGCATTGTTTCCATTTTGGATCAGTGGTGAATTGAGTAAGTCATTTCTACAGGTGCTTTTGAGGGTTCAGGTTCCCCGGAGGCAAATGTGATCACGGCGATGAGTGCGATGAGCACTGCCCCCGTGGCTATGCATAATGCCGAGATAAATCGATCAGAGACTATTTCTATGTTCAAATCGACAATCGGTATTGGATGCTTGGTCATGATAGTATTTTTAAGGGTTGGAGTGGGGCGGTGGACATTAAAACAACCGACCGGTCGGTCTGACGTTAGCGATAAAAAGATCTTACGAATTTCATGATATATTTTTAGGAGGCAAGCAGGGCTTTGCTTGCTTTGTGAGCGGTGTGGATCGGCCACGGCTCATGGAAGTTCTGGGCTTCCACCACGGCGCCTTCGAAGAGCAGGTAGATGGTGGTGCCTGTCTGGCGGGCATTTTTAGTGCTCATCTTTCCGCCTTTGAAATGCTCAGCAGCGAGATCCTGGAACCGTTCATGCAGAGAGCGCTTGTGATTCTCCACTTCTTTTCTGAGCGGGTTATCGTAGTCAGGCACTTCAGCCATCGTATTAATGAAAGCGCATCCCCGGTAATCATAGTCCACCAGCCATTTTTCGAGAAAGTTAAAAGTGGTAAGAATCTTCTTTGCGGGACTATCGCTATCGCGGATCGCGTCTTCCAGCCATCTGGTCCATAGCTCATGGCGACTGCGCAACCAGGCCAGACCAAGTTCTTCTTTCGAGGTGAAATGAGAGTAGAAGGTGCCTTTGGCAATGCCCACTTCATCGATGATTTGCTTGATGCCCGTCGCCCCGTAACCCTGTTGATAAAAAAGCCGTGAGGCAATATCGAGGATCTCTTCTCTTTTAGGTTTTGCGCTTACTGCTGTTTGGGACATGGTTATACTCTTAAGAAAACCGACCGGTCGGTCAAGATGTTTTTTGGTGTAATTAAATCCCGATGGAGAACTAACAATTGCTGAACTCGTGTCTGACCTCAGAAGCTGCTACTCACGTGATTGCGTAAGTGTTCCAGGGGATGAATTGTTTGATTCGATTGGATCGGTGTCGTTTATTGTTGCATGAGTGATGCTGCGATCAGTTCTGTTAACAGGCGAAAATTCCTCAAGGCGACGGGGATCAGTCTGGCCTTGGTCTGAAGTTGTTGAAGGAACGAGGTGGTGATTGAAAGCAAGATATTCCAGTCGAAGTGAAGTGGATTTGAACCACAGTCGAGCGAAGCGAGACAGCCGGAGGCAAATGGACACAGCCGAGTGCAACGAGACAGGCGACCTGAAAGGTCGAGCGGAGCGTGCAAATAAACGCGAATAAGAGGGGGGGATAGGAGAGGAGAAGTAGGGGGTGTGTTGTTTTCTCCATAAGATTTCACTCTTTTCTGGAGTAAATAAGGGGCATTACGTATTTTGAACGTTGAAAGGCGAAACAGTTTCGAATGATAGAGATGAATAGACGCAATTTTCACAAGACCTCAATCATTGCTGCTGGGGTTTTTATTGGTGTCGGAACCTTGTTGCCACTGGCTGCACAGGAAATTGATTTTAATCGTCAGATCCGCCCTATTCTCTCTGAAAATTGCTTTGCCTGTCATGGACCTGATGCCAATCACCGGGAAGCAGATCTGCGTCTGGATACCTTCGAAGGGGCGACGGCTGAGCACGATGGCGAGCGTGCCATTGATATAAAAAATCCCTTAGCTTCCAGCTTGCTGGCGCGGATCGGAACCAGTGATCGCGATGATCTCATGCCTCCGCCGAAATCTCACAAACGTCTTACGCCCGAAGACAAGGCCTTACTCAAACAGTGGATCGAGAAGGGCGCGAACTGGGCGGAGCACTGGGCCTTTGTTCCGGCTGAAACAACAGCAGGCGCGCACAGTATCGACGAGTTTATTCGTAAGCGTCTCGCTGCGGCAAAGCTGAAGCCCTCACCGGAAGCCTCACGAGAAACGTTGATTCGCCGGGTCACTTTTGATCTGACAGGTTTGCCGCCGACTCTCGACGAAGTGAAAAATTTCCTCGCTGACAGTAAACCAGCAGCGTATGAACGACTGGTAGATCGCCTGCTGGCCAGTGATGCTTACGGCGAACGAATGACTCTCGCCTGGATGGATCTGGCTCGTTACGGTGACAGCTCAGTGATGCATGCCGATGGGCCGCGCCAAATGTGGCCCTGGCGCGACTGGGTGCTCAAGGCATACAACGGCAACAAATCTTTTGATCAATTCACTATTGAACAGTTGGCCGGAGACCTGCTACCGGACGCAACTCTGGATCAAAAGATCGCCACGGGTTTTAATCGCAATCACGCAAGTTCGGATGAAGGCGGGGCGATTGCCGAAGAGTTGCGCATTGAATACATCGTCGATCGGGTGCAGACCACATCGAATGTGTGGATGGGGCTGACAATGGAATGCGGACAGTGTCACGATCATAAATTCGATCCGGTCTCGCAACGTGAATATTATCAGCTATTCGCTTATTTCAATAACAACGCCGATCCCGGCATGCAGTCGAGGCGTGGCAATCAGGCTCCCATTGCGTCTTTCTTTTCACCCGAACAGGAAAAGGAAAAAGCCAAGGTCGGAAAAGCCCTGACGGACGCTGGTACCAAACTGGGCGCACGTCGGGTGGAAGCAATCAAGGCTTACGCGGCTTGGCATGATGATTCACGAGCGAAGGGAGTTGCGCAGGGGGCGGCGGAGCCAAAGAACCTGGTGCATCATTTCCCGCTGGATGAAACCAAGGGGAAAGAACTCACCGAACGTGTCACCGGGCGGCGGGCGAAATTCAGCGGCAAGCTTGCTGCTGCGAATAGGGATAAAGGGGAGACGGGCCTGAAGCTTGATGCCAAGAACAATGCCATTTTTGAAAAGCCAGACGCTCTCGAGTTCGACAAACCACTCAGCTTTGCCGCGTGGGTGAAGGTACCGAAAAAAGCTGCCAATGGAGCGATTTTTGCCCGCATGGATGTTACCAAGGATTATCGAGGATACGATTTCTGGCTGCAGAATAACCACATCGGTTCCCATCTGATTCACAAGTGGCCGGTGAATGCGGTGAAGGTGGTCACTGCCAAACCACTCAAACCGGATGTCTGGCATCATGTGGTTGTCTCTTATGATGGTAAAGGCAAGGCGGCAGGCATGACGATCTGGGTGGACGGCAAAAAGGTGAAAACCAAAGTCGAAAGTGATGGGCTGACGGCGTCGATCACGCCTACTGTGCCGCTGAAAATCGGTGGGCGATCCAATAGCAATGCGACGACTTGCGAAGTCGATGATTTGCGTATTTATCGTCAGGTTCTGAGCGAAGCGGAAGTGCAGAGTCTGGGCAATAATCCGGCTGACATGATTCTGGCTCTCGATCCGGCTAAGCGCACACCGGAACAGCAAAAAAAACTGGAGGAGTATTTCCTGACCACCAATGACAAGCCCTACAACGATTTGCTGACCGCCAAAGGCAAGGTCGAAGCGCAGTTGAAAAAAATCGAGGATGCCAAGTTGTCGTCGATGATCATGGCGGACAACGATGCGAAGAAAAAGCGGATCACCTACGTGCTTAATCGCGGCGCCTACGATGCGCCTGACAAGGAACAGCCGGTTGAGGCCGGGGTTCCTGCCATTCTTCCACCCTTGCCAGCCGATGCCCCTGCAACTCGTCTGGGCTTGGCTCAGTGGTTGATGCAGGCGGATCATCCCTTGACGGCGAGAGTAGCGGTGAACCGTTACTGGATGATGTTTTTTGGCACCGGTCTGGTGAAATCGGTTTCCGATTTCGGATCGCAGGGCGAGCCTCCGAGTCATCCCGAATTACTCGATTGGTTGGCGATGGATTTTACTGCCAATGGCTGGAACGTGAAACGCACCATCAAGCAGATCGTTACCTCGGCGACCTATCGCCAGCAATCCAAAGTGACCCCCGAAATGAACGAGCGCGATCCACAGAACCGTCTGCTGGCACGTGGTCCGCGTTTTCGATTGCAGGGGGAATTCATTCGCGACAATGCTCTGGCTGTCAGCGGACTGCTGGTGAATAAAGTAGGTGGCCCCAGCGTGAAGCCTTATCAGCCGCCCGGCCTGTGGAATGAAGTGGCTCTGTCGGCCAATGTGAAATTTGTGCAGGACAAAGGGGATAATATTTATCGTCGCAGTATGTATACTTACTGGAAGCGCAGCGCCCCCCAGCCGGCGATGATTGCCTTTGATGCGCCGAGTCGTGAGAAGTGCGTCATTCAGCGGCAGCAAACCAACACACCTTTGCAGGCTCTGGTGACCTTGAATGATCCGCAATTTGTCGAGGCTGCACGAGCCCTCGCCGAGCGTATGATGTCCGATGGAGGAAAGACATTCAGTGAGCGCCTCGATTACGGTTACCGTCTGCTGCTCGGTCGCAAGGTGCGCCCATCGGAAGTGAAGGTGCTTGACGGTATTTACAAAAAACAGCTGAAAGAGTTTCGCGCCCAGCCTGACAAGGCCAAACAATTTCTAGAAGTCGGAGATTCAAAACGAACAGAATCCCTTGACCCAGCCGAACACGCCGCGTGGACCGTGCTTGGCAATTTGATGCTAAATTTGGACGAAGTCCTTATTCGGGGATAGGAGAGAGGAGTTAGAAGGTAGGAGATAGAATGAATAAATTCGGAAATACTCATAAGATACTTTCGCTCAATTTAAAACCTACTGCTTCACATCTCATAATTCTCGCCTCCTAACTTCTAACTCCTTCCCATGAACCCTTTCGAACAACATTTGCGAACCGAATCCCGGCGTCAATTTTTGCTCAAATCCGGCAACGGTTTGGGTGCGGTGGCGCTGAGTACCTTGTTAAACCCTGACTTGCTCGCGAGTAAAGCCAGCGGGAATGCCGGGTTGCCGCACTTTCCCAGTTTCGCACCGAAAGCGAAGCGTTTGATCTACTTGTTTTTCTCTGGTGGCCCTTCGCACATCGACATGTTCGATTACAAACCTGAGGTGAGGAAAATTCACGGTATGGAATTGCCGGAATCGGTGCGCAACGGGCAACGCATCACGGGGATGACCAGCGGACAGAAAGAGTTCCCCTGTGTGGCTCCGATGTTTGATTTCAAAAAATACGGCAAACATGGCACTTATGTCAGTGAACTGCTGCCGCACACGGCTTCGATCGTGGATGACATCACCATCATCAAGTCGGTGAACACGGAAGCGATCAATCACGATCCGGCGATCACTTTTATTAATACGGGTGCACAGCAACCGGGTAAACCGAGTCTGGGGGCCTGGTTGAATTACGGTTTGGGCAGTCCGAATGAAAACATGCCTGGATACGTGGTGATGATTTCCAAAGGACGCGGCAACAGTCAGGCATTGTATGCGCGGCTGTGGGCGAGCGGGTTTCTGGCGTCGAAGTACCAGGGGGTGAATCTGCGCAGCGCGGGGGATCCGGTGTTGTATTTGTCGAATCCTCCGGGCATCGATCGTTCTTCCCGTCGCCGGGTGCTTGATGGATTGGAGAAGTTGAATCAGGAAAATTTTGATCGTTTCGGGGATCCGGAAACGCAGAGCCGTATCGCACAATATGAAATGGCTTACCGGATGCAGATGGAGGCACCGGAGCTGATGGATATTAAAGACGAGCCGGATCACATCGTCGATATGTATGGGCCGGATGCGAGGAAGCCGGGAACTTTTGCGTCGAATTGTTTGCGTGCGCGGCGCATGTCAGAGAAGGGGGTGCGCTTTATCCAGTTGTTTCATCGCGGATGGGATCAGCACAACAATTTGCCAGGAAAAATCCGTATGCAGTGTGAGGATGTGGATCAGGCTTGTGCGGGATTGATCAAGGATCTCAAACAGCGCGGTATGTTTGAAGATACCTTGATTGTTTGCGGTGGGGAATTTGGGCGGACGATTTATTCACAAGGGAAGTTGACCAAGGAGAATCACGG
>DAOUQC010000153.1 GCA_030625775.1 Verrucomicrobiota bacterium | reverse complement strand
GATTGGAGTAGGTGATCATTTGCGGGTTCGGCCCGGTGAAAAAATGCCGGTCGATGGTGAAGTGTTGGAAGGGCAGAGCACGGTGGATGAATCGATGATGACCGGAGAGCCGATGGCGGTGAAAAAAGCAGTGGGGGACCTGGTGACAGGGGCAACGGTCAATGGCATCGGTTCGCTGCTGGTGCGGGCAGACAAAGTAGGAGCTGATACCTTGTTGTCACAGATTGTGCAGATGGTGGCCGAAGCGCAACGCAGTCGTGCGCCGATTCAGAAACTGGTCGATCAGGTGGCTGCCTGGTTTGTGCCGGTGGTGATTGCCTGTGCGCTGATTGCCTTCGTGGTCTGGGCTATCGTGGGGCCCGAGCCCCGGCTGGCACATGCCTTGCTGGCAGGGGTGGCGGTTTTGATCATTGCCTGCCCCTGTGCTTTGGGTCTGGCGACGCCGATGTCCATCATGGTCGCTACGGGAAAGGGGGCAATGAGCGGGGTGTTGTTTAAAAATGCGGAGGCGATCGAAGTGATGCGTAACATTGATACCCTGGTGATCGACAAAACCGGAACCTTGACGGAGGGGACACCAAAACTGGTTTCCATCCAGCCGACAAAAATCATAAAGGAGGAAGAATTCCTGTTTTTACTGGCAAGCCTGGAGCAACTCAGTGAGCATCCACTGGCGCAGGCGATTGTTGCCGCTGCTGGAGAGCGGGGGATTTCTTTGGGACAAGCAGAGGATTTTGAATCCGTAACCGGGAAAGGAGTCAAAGGCGTGGTAGAGGGACGAAGGGTGGCAGTGGGAAATGCTGGTTTGCTGCAGGATATGGGTGTTGAGCCTGGCGGTTTTCCAGGGGTGGCGGATGCCTTGCGCAAGGAAGGACAGACAGTGATGCTTGTTGTGGTTGACGGGAGGTATGCAGGTTTGCTTGCCGTGGCGGATCCTGTGAAAGAGGGGGCGAAACAAGCGATTAAGGAATTGCAGCAGGAAGGCTTGCGCATTGTCATGCTGACGGGAGATCATGAAGGGACGGCAAATGCAGTAGCAAACAAGTTAGGGATAGATGAAGTGGTGGCGGGAGTGATGCCTGAAGGCAAGGCGGCTGCGGTGAAAAAACTTCAAGGGCAGGGCCGCACGGTGGCGATGGCAGGGGATGGTATTAATGATGCCCCCGCTTTGGCGCAAGCCCAGGTGGGTATTGCGATGGGGACGGGTACGGATGTGGCCATCGAGAGTGCCGGGATCACCCTGGTGCATGGAGATTTGCACGGGATTGTCCGTGCCCGGCGTTTGAGTCAGGCGACGATGAAGAACATTCAACAAAATCTGTTTTTTGCCTTTGCTTACAATGCCTTGGGAGTGCCGATTGCTGCAGGTGTGCTTTATCCGCTCACCGGTTTGTTGCTCAGCCCGATGATTGCAGCAGCGGCGATGAGTTTCAGTTCGGTTTCAGTGATCGCAAATGCCTTGCGCCTGAGGAAGACGGAGATTTGATGAGGGGCAAAAAAAGGGACGGTGTTGGTCTCAAGATGCCCCCATTGACCAACACCGCCCCGTCCCTTCAACACAAAGGGAAAAAAGTGTTCCCGTATTCAGAGAATAGCGGGAACGTATTGATTGTATCTTATAATTTTAATAAATAAAAGTAAAAAGTAAACTTTTCTTAAATTTCTAGAAAAAAATCATCCTGAGGGGTAGATAAATGGAAAGGATTGGAAAAACGCGGTGCTTTCCTGTCTGGCTGGGGATAAGTTGCCGCGCATGGAAAATGAAGATGAGCACTTCACTACGGATTCGGGTTTAGGCCCCCTGCGTGTGTGGCATGATGCCGGAGCGCGTTCGGCGGCTATGAACATGGCGATTGATGAAGTGCTGGTCCAGCAAATGAACGGCTCTGAATCCAGCGAGCCGAAGCCCATATTGCGTTATTATGATTGGGCGCGGCCCTCGGTATCGATCGGGTATTTCCAGCGTTGGCAGGAAACGGTGACGCAGGCAGATCTGGAGGAAGTGGATTTGATGAGGCGTTGGACCGGGGGCGGGCGGGTGGATCACCGTGAGGATCACACTTACACCCTGGTATTGCCCCGCGAGCATCCACTTTTTTTACTTTCTCCGGCAGAAAATTACAAATGGATTCATCGTTGTGTGGTTAGGGCGCTTGAGCAGATAGGAGCGACTGCGACGGTTACGGATTCTGCCAATTCCTTTTCACCACGTGGAGAAGGATCACCGAACTGTTTCGATTGTCCCGTCCAGTTTGATGTGGTGAATGATGAAGGAGGGAAATTGGCAGGAGCGGCCCAGCGGCGGACGCGATGGGGTTTGTTGCACCAGGGCAGTGTGGTGGAAGCAGGACTGGCTGAGCATAGACAGGATTGGGAAAAGTCGCTGGCAGAGATTTTGAGTGGCAATAGTGGAGAGTTGATGACTTGGCAGGCCCCAGCCACCTGGCTGGAGCGAGCGGAACAATTGGCGGAGGAAAAGTACGCCCGGCAAACCTGGTTGGAGAAGTTCTGAGTGGGTGGGAGAAAAACACAGTTGGGCAAGCTGCCGTGTGGTTTATCTCCATCGTTGATAGACCTTGGAGCTTGAATGAATCAGACTAAGGTTCGCCACCCGAGCGCTGAAGCGCTCTTTGGTAAAAGGAAGGATGGCTGAGTCTGGTCGAAGGCGCTCGATTCGAAATCGAGTGTAGGGCAACCTAGCGTGGGTTCGAGCACCCCTCGTTCCGCTTCTGCGGGACTGAAAATATTCGAGCGTAGCGAGCAAATCGTGCAGACGGAGACCCGCGACTGTGGGGCGGAGTCACTCGAAGAGAGCCGACCAAGCGAAGCGACTCGGATAACTCCCACTCCGCGGTTGGATTACCTTGGTGCTTGAACATTGATTTATAGTGAGTAGTGTCAGGCATTCGAGTGAACTTCAATTGCTCGTAGCAATGGGGAAGGATGGCTGAGTCTGGTCGAAGGCGCTCGATTCGAAATCGAGTGTAGGGCAACCTACCGTGGGTTCGAATCCCACTCCTTCCGCCAT
>DAOUQC010000029.1 GCA_030625775.1 Verrucomicrobiota bacterium | reverse complement strand
ATAGACGGGATTGACAACGTAATCAATCTGCATGTCTCCGGCGTAGAGCTGAAGGGCTTGCTGAATCTGGTCGCCCAAGTGTCCGATCACCACGATCAAACGTTTGAATCCCTGCTTACGCAAATTGCTGACCAGCCGCTCTAGGATTGATATGCCATTGATTTCAGTGAGGCATTTGGGGGCGGCAGTGGTTAATGGCTGAAGGCGGGTTCCCGTGCCGGCAGCCAACAGCAGGGCACAGGTTATTTTGGTTTCTTTAGACGGGAATTCGGAATCGGATGGAGCTTTCCGTAAAGAAGGGGGGGGGGGAGTGCCAAAGCTGCCGTGCCGGAACTGGGAAGATAGCTGGGCAATGGAATATTCGCTGCGTGTGGGCCGCAGGTGCGCGTGTTTTTTCATGCTTGCTTGATCCGGCAGTTGAGAATTTTTCACCCGCCGGACACGTGGAAAAACAGCCATGATCATCACGGCAACCGCTCAAGAAGCGCCTAAATCGGCGGATCCAGGAAAATGCAGGCTCGACAAAACCGTTGGGAAGCCACATCTCCGCAAGACCTATAGACGAGCAGTGAGGTGCGGGCAAGACAAAAGGCATAGCGACTTTGAGGTGACAGCGGGTTGTAGGTGATGGCCAATAGGTCTTGCGAGCATTTAATCCGCTTGTTAACGGGTGCTGGCTCAATCCTTCAATCGGTGATTTACTTAGTCGCTTACTTGATCGCTACTCAGTCGGTTTTCACTTTTGGGAGAAATTTAACGTGGGGCAGTCCTTCGAAGTCGGCATCCTGCGTCCAGAGGGTAGCTTTATGGGCAAGGGTGACGGCGTAGATGAGAGAGTCAGCGAGGGGGAGCCGGTGTTTGATAAAGAGATCGGCGGCGGATGTGGCGATTCGGGAGTCAATGGATATGACCTGGGCAGACATCATGCTGCGGATGACACTATCTGCCTGATCCGGGCTTCGTTGTGCCAAAACGACTTTGCGGACTTCGGTGAGGATGATGCTGGGGACGAGAAGCTGGGGGAGGTGTGGGAATTATGAATGATGAATTATAAATGATGAGCCGAGTCCGCGCAGCCGCGGGGGTGAGACAGCCGGAGTTTTTCTCCACGAAGGCAATTATGAAGGTGAAATACGGCTTAGGAAAGAGAATGAAAATCTCGAGTTTCAAGGTACAACATCAGTTCCCTGCAGTGCAAACGCGGGAGCGGCTCGCAGCAGGTGTCGGTCGTTGCTGTGGATGTCCCTGAATCCTTGTTGGCGGGCGCAGGCCAGGTGGATGGCGTCATTGGTCCGGACAAATACAGAAGAATCGAGGCTTTGATAGCGGTTGAATACATCGTCCAACAAAGTCCGGGTGACGGCATACCATTGCCAGAGGCCGGCTTTTTCGTCGGCTTTAAAGCAGTCGAATACTTTCCTGGCATCCTGTTCGGAGAGCTTGCCTTCCCGTTGGTGGCGATGAACGGCGGCGGAAAACTCCACTCGTGCAAGGATGCTGGAAGCTAAACCTTCAGCCGACTGGGTGAGCTGGCGCACTTCTTCCGAGCCATGCTCAGTGAGGTAGCATTTTAGAATGTAACAGGTATCGAGATAAATCATTTTTCCCTACCTGCTAACGATCCCGGTCTGTAGAAACGGCGGCAGTTGAATTGGTAGCGAGCACGGGCCTCGACTGCGATTGCCAGTGGCCAGGCGGTAGGCTTTGGCCAGGCAAATCAGCCGCTGTGATCGCCTTGATAATAGCCACAGGACGCCCACGATCAGTGATTACCGTTGATTCCGTGGCACTGCTTCGAACAATTTTTCCGGTGGACTGGTGGAGTTCTCGAATTGAAATACTGTTCATGAGGCTAATGTTACACATTGTTACACATGGAGCAAGTGTCGGACGGCTAATCACCCAGCTGCGGTCAGCGTAATCAGAGAAATTTCCGGAGGGCAGCAAAAACGCACGTGGGGGAATAGCGTGCCGATTCCACGAGTGACGTAGACGTGACTGTCCTGCCGTCGGTAGAGGCCGGAAATGTAATTTTTACCCCAGGACGGCAAGCGCATCGCTCCGAAAAAGGGGGCGCAGACTTGTCCTCCGTGGGTGTGGCCGGAGAGTTGGAGGATCAGCCGTGGGTCGTTGCAGACCCGATCAAAGAAGTCGGGTTCGTGTACCGCGAGGATGACGGGCGGGCTGGATGTAGAGGAGAGGGGTAAAGCGGTTTTGTATTGGGCTTCGCCGACCCACACACTGCCGAGGCCGGCGAGTTGGAAGGGGTTGTGGTGATAACTCAGCGTCTCGGTTTCATTGCGCAAGACCTGGATGCCGGCATCAGAGAGGAGGCGGGTAACGGTGTCGGCACCGGCCCAGTGGTCGTGGTTTCCCAGCACGGCATAGACTCCCAAAGGAGCCTCGAGTTTTCTGAGGTGTTCGGCAAGCGGCTCGACAGGTTTGCTGTCATGGCTGACATAATCACCGCACAAGACAATCAGGTCAGCTTGCTGGGCATTGATGGTCTCAACACACTGGCTGACAAAACTGTCTTCCTGGAGTTCGTCGAAATGGAAATCGGCGACCATGGCGATGCGCAGGCCGGCTAAGTCGGAGTGTTCCTCCTTTAGCGGGCAATTGACTTTTTCGATGGCCACTTGGTGGCGTTCGATCAGGTTGCCGTAGGCCAGGGAAGTTGTACCTACTCCGCCGAGTAGTCCCATTCTCAGTGCAGCGCGTCGGGAAAAAAGTTTCATCTTAGCCAGACTATACGGTGCCGGGTGAGGGATTCTTTCATCAGGCTTTGAGATATTTTTCATTCAATCTCCTGTTTCCTGACCTCCGGGGCTAAAGCACGAAGCGTTTTTCGGCGGGGTCACGCCTGCGTTGTTCGCGGGAATCGTATTTTTCCATATACCATTTCCAGATGGGTGTTATTTCCTGCATCCAGGCTTCCCATGAAATTTCGCTTCGCCGGTGACTTGCGAATAACGGCTCCCCGGGATCCGGAAAGTGTAACTCCAGATCGTCTTTGGTGATCTCTGGTTGGGTGTTATGAATGGTGCTCATGGCAGGCCACGTTTTAGGCGGGACAATGCATTGGGGCCGCCATACTTCTCTATTATCGCAGCAAATGACGTATCTTCCAAGTTTAGATTTTGGGTTTGGATGAGCTGGATCACGTCAGACCAATCAGTTGCATCTTCTCGGCGAGTCGCTGAGGCAGCTGCTTGAAGTTTCATTGCGATCAGATGAACGGGATCTGGTAATGATACTGATATTTCGCCACCGAGCGATTCGGTTTTAGATTTTGCGTGCAGTTTAGCCCAGGTGGATTCGTCAACCAGAACCAGGTCAAGCGGCGGTGTTTCGTCTATTTTTTTCGTGTCAAACTGAACAAAAGCAGGAGTTCGGTGATAGGGGAGGTAACCAAGTTTTTTTAAAAATAAAGTCCAATCAGATTCATTTTTTTCAGGTATGAGTAAATCTAGGTCCCGGGTAAAGCGGGGTATTCCATAGAGAATAACGGCGTGTCCGCCGATCAGTAGAAATGGTAACTCATTGTCGTTGGCTCGGCGGATGATCTGGCGAATGGATTCGAGCATGATTGTCTAAACATTAGTTTCAAAACTCAATACCGAAAAAATGCTTCAAAATGGCGGCGAGTGCCGCGTAGAGACCCATGGTGATGAGGCAGCAGATAACTATCGTCGGCCAGAAGGTGAGGCCGCGCCGCAGCAACCAGGGGAAGATGAGAAACATCGGCAGCGAGGGCAGCACCCACCAGAAAACGCCGGTCGAATGCTGGGCAAGTTTTTCAGTGCGATCAGCAGGATCAGCAATGCCGTAGTAGATCCAGAAAAAGGTCAGAATGGAGAGCAGGGGGAGTGAAGCGACGAGTGCGCCCAGCCAGGGGCGGCTGTGGCGGATGACGATTTCGCTGACGGCATACACCATGCCCGCCGAGATGACGAGTTTGGCGATGAGTTTGACGGCTTCCATGTGGACCCCGTTGATAGCCCGATTATCTCCGGCTGAAAATACTCAGGATGTAATAAAACATCAAGGCGACGCTGGCAAACAATGATAGTGCTGCAGAGACATCCTGGTCAGTGCGATAGTAGCGGAGAATGTTCGAGGTCGAATAGAGAATTGAAGCACCGGCGAGCAGGATCATCGCGGCGGAAAAAAAGGTGCCGAGATTGAAACCGAACATCATGCTGACAAGAATAAATCCAATCGAGGCAAAAAAACCGATGGCCAGGAATCCTCTGAGGAATGAAAAATCAGCCTTGGTGGTGAAAGCGACAAGAGTGAGGCCGCCGAAGAGGAAGCCTGTCATGATGCCTGCTTTGGCAATGGCTGACGGGTCATGGTTTTGTGCCAACAGCATCAGGGGGATGAAGATGATCGCTTCGATGACGACGTATAAACCGAGGCCTGCGTATTGCATTCCCCGGGAAGTGTTGGATCGGGCCCATTTGTCGGCGAGCCATGCGGCGCCCATGAAGGGAATCAAAACGAACAACCAGTTGCTTAGCATTTTTTGAGCTAGCGGGACAGCCCAGGACTGGCTGAGACAAAAAGCTTCCAGTCCGGCAAATGCAGCAATAGCAAGAGCCAGATGAAGGTAGGTGCGGCGGATGAATTTGGTGCGTTCGGACGCTTCCGCGTTGGCGACGACGTAAGGGTTGGCATATTCCATGGTGTTTAAAGAGTAAGAGTTTGGCTGTCAGCTCGGAATGATCCGCCTTTTTGCGGTCAAAGTAGCAGGAAAGCAAAGCTAACAGGCAAGGGTTGAGGATTCAAGCGTGAAAACTATAGAGAAAGGGTGGTTTGGAAACTGAGGGGTTTATTTTCCGAGCCATTTTGCTAGGTTTTGATTGATGCCGACTATTTAATTTAATGTGATTGTGCTAATTGGCACGTCTTTGGCGAACCGCTTCAAACAGGCATACCGCTGTGGCGGCGGAAACGTTCAGGCATTCGACCTTGCCCGACATGGGGATGCGGATCAGTTCGTCGCATTGTTCGCTGGTGAGGCGACGCATGCCGTTTTCTTCGGCCCCGAGAGTGATGGCGAGCGGGCCGGTGAGTTTAGTGTCGTAGAGATCGATGGTGGCTTGGTCGGAGGTGCCAACGATACGTATTTGGTGGTCGTCGCGCAGCTTGCTCATGCAGCGGGCTAGATTGCCCACCGCCACGACAGGCACATGGCTGGCTGCCCCACAGGCAATTCGGCGAACGGTATCGGTGATTTTTGCAGCTTTGTTTTTTGGTGTGATGATGGCATCTACGCCGGCTCCATCAGCCGAGCGCAGGCAGGCACCGAGGTTGTGAGGATCCTGGACACCGTCGAGGATGAGGAAAAGGGCGTCAGCTTGGTTGGCAGCTAATTCGTAAAGTCCGCTTTCAGAAAGCTCGGCGAGCCTCGAGCCGCTTGCCGAGTGTTGATTTTGGCGTGCAGTGTGAGAGCCCCCTGATGAAGGACGTGAGCGATTGCGGGATGGTCGGCGGGACATGTGGGGAAGGCAGTAGGTGTTACAGGCTGTAAGAGGTGGTGGTGTAGTTATTGGGATATTCGAAGGATTTTGCAAGTGGGAAGTGGAACGGCTATCCATTTCAAATATCAGATCTCAAATACTCCACCGCAGCCTTTTTCTTTTGTTGTTTGCACGGTTGAATCTTTATTTTTATGAACGACAGTGGTGGCGATCCTCTGGCGACACGCTAAAGGTGTAAGAAGAGATCAAGGATCATCATGGCGAAAAATGACAAAACAGTAGAGCTGGAGGGAACCATTCACACGGTTTTGCCGGGAACAATGTTCCGGGTGGAATTGGAGAACGGTCATTTGGTGTTGGGTCATATTTCGGGTAAGATGAGAAAGCGTTTTATCCGTCTGGTTGCTGGTGACCGGGTGAAGCTGGAAATGTCTCCTTACGATACGGAGAAAGCGCGTATTGTTTACCGTATGGGCAACCGCCCACCACGTATGGGCGGCAGTCGTCCCGGTGCGGGTCGTGGTCAACCACGCCGCCGCTAGTTTTCAGTCTTTACGACGAAAGACGGCGACATGTCGGTCAATGGATTTGCCAGCGGTCGGGAGTTTTCGGGATTCGAGGTTTTGTTGGCTGTCGACTAGCTGTCCACCGAGCTTCTGGATTGCATTCAGTGCGAGTTGGTGCTCTTCATCAAAATAGGAAGTGATCACCAGTTGGCCGTCTTGTTTGAGCTTCGATAGAGCCTGTTCGAAAATTTCTTCCCACACACGCCCACCATTATAAAAATTCTGGTGACGCATGAAAACGACATCAAAGTGTTCGTCGAGGGCTCGATGGCTGTCGAGCTTGGAGGCGTCGCCGGTTAGAAATTGGTAATCTTTTTGGATGTTTTGTGCCGAGTCTTTCCCAGACGGGAAGCGTCTTTGGGCGTCCGCAATTTCGCGAGCGCGGACATCAATGCCGAGCAATTCGATTTTCTGTTCGGCCTCAGGTTGATCCAGAGCTTTCAAGTTAGCAAAAAAATCAGTCAAGGTGCCGGCTTCATTACAGGAGCCGCAGGCCAGATTGAGAATGCGAGTGCTGTCGTCGATCGTGGTGGCACATTGTTTGGTTGAAATTTGCGGCGCAACCACACGTTGCAACATTTTTTCCAAACGCTGCATGTCGGTTTTGAGTTGTTCTTGATAGGAAGCCATTCTGTAGCCGCATTTTTAAAAATCGCGGAATCCCCATTGGTCACCTAAAGCCAGGCAATCGTCAAGTGGGCGGATGCCGCCGGAGGGAGTCGGGTGGAGCAGGCAACTGGCTGCGATGCAGGCAGCTGTTTTGAGGGATTCTGCTATGCCCAGGTCTTCGTGCAGGCCATAGACGATGCCAGCGGCAAAGGCGTCCCCGGCGCCGACGGCTCCACGAATGGCGTCATCGGGCATGGCGACGGAGCCAATGGTGAAAGTGCCTTGATCCCGGTCGACGGCGACAGCTCCAAAGGGGGCATGAATAACAACGCGCTGCCGGACTCCCATATCGAGGATGGTTTGGGCGGCTTTTTCTGCGCTTTCTGCAGAAAATTCCTGATGCAGGTCGATGCCGGACAAACGTGAGGCTTCGAATTCGTTGGTGAGTAGCAGGTCGATATGTGGCAGGGAGGGGCTGACGATTTTTTTAAAGTTTCCGCCCTCGGCGCTGACCAGATCGACGACGGTGAGGAAATCCCGCGAACGTGCCTCTTCGAGCAGGGCAGAAGCACGGGTCCCGTTGTCGGTGAGTTCATCGAGACGGTCGAGCAGCAAAAGATAACCGAGATAAAAGATGCGGGATTGGCTCTGGGAGAGATCCAGATCTTTTTCGCTGAACAGGGCGTTGGCTCCGCGTTGATGAAAAAAAGTGCGGCGGCCGTCAGATTCCACCGTCATCACATCGGTGTAGGAAGTAGGGGCCTCGGCGGTGATCTTCAGGTGAGTCGTGTCGATTTGGTGCTTTTTGCAGTCGGCTAGAATCCAATGTCCGTCAGCATCGTCTCCGACCAGGCCGGCGGCCGCCATTGGGAAGGGTGGTTTTTCGGGAAACAACCGGGAGATGTCTTTGCAGAGATTGTAGGGGCCTCCGCCATTGCTGCTCTCTTTGCTTAGAATAGTTGCCAGGGCATCCTGGGGTGGCCAGGCATCGATCATTTTCACATGATCGACGATGTAGCTGCCTGCGGCGAGTATTCCTAAGCGTTCCATCATGGGAGCGTATCAGATCGAAACGGCACGTGCACTTTTTTGTGATTCCAGTGCGGCAGCAAAAACCTGGTGGCTGGCAACTGCCTCTTCCGGAGTGGCGCAGCCGAAACGGCCATTGAGTTCCCCGGCTCGTTCGGCCAGAAAACCTGCCCACATTTGTTGCAGCACGTCTGGGAAACCGACTTCAAAAATACCGCCGGTGATGGTTTTGAAAGGCACTTCAAAACCGAGGTCCTCCTGCACCCATTCCTGGGCACCGTTTTCGCTGCAACGTTGGAAGGTCCACAGGGTTTTGGGTGTTTTGGTTGAGAATCGAATGCCGGCGTCGGTGCCGAGGATTTCAATCGACCAGCTATCGGTTTCACCGGGCGCCAGGCGTTTGGTTTCCCAGCGCATCGGTGTGCTTTTGCCATTGATATCAACATCGAGATGCAAGAGGGCGTTGTCCCAGGTGTCGCAGGCAGCCATACCGCCTTTGCCGTCGGGGCGCTCGGTGTAGATTTGTTGCAGTTGGGCGTAAACTTGCGTGGGTTTCCATCCGAGGCGCAGTGGAACGTGGGCGACGTGCATGCCGAGGTCGCCCATTACGCCAATCTCTCCACAGAACTGGTTCTGGCGTTTCCAATTGATCGCCTTGTTGGGGTCGAGGTCGCTGGAGTGATGAAAAGCACAGACCACTTGAAGCGGAACTCCGAGCCGATCCTCTTTGACAAAATCGATCACCCGCTGAGTGCCGGGCAGGAAGGGGAACTCAGAGCTACAACGCACAAAACAGTCGCTGGAATTCACCGCGGCTGCGATTTTTTCAGCGGCGGCCAGATCAATGCCAAAAGGCTTTTCAGCGAGTAGATCCTTACCGGCTTCAATTATGTCCAGGTAGACTTTTTCGTGCAGGTGATGCGGGATGGCACAATAGATCACATCCACTTCGGGGTCGGCCAGCAGTTCATGGTAGTCGGTGGTCAAGAGACGCACGGTGGGGACCTGCTTAAACCATTCGAGGGCTGGCTCTGAGAGGTCGGCGACACCGACGAGCTCTGCATTGACGGGAAAGTCGTTGAGCACAAACCAGCGCCCAAAAGCGGAGGCGGCTTCCTTGCCCATCAGGCCTCCGCCGATGATGCCGACACGGACGGTGGGTTTGTTGGATGAATCTGACATAACGGTAAAGATAAGTTTGTTGATTTAAGGCATTAGCTGGCAGTCACGATAGCGAGCGCATCATCCACACTGGCATTGTCGTGTAACATCGCCATCAATGCCTGGGTGATGCCTTTTGGGTTGTCATGCTGGATGACGTTGCGGCCGTAAACGATTCCAGCGACACCTTGTTCGAGCAAACCTGCGGTGCGTTCGAGGATGGTGCGGTCATCGACCTTGCCTCCCCCGCGAACCAGCACCGGTACATCACCGGCGATTTGCACCACTTGATGGTAAAGGCTGACATCGTCGGTGGGGTCGGCTTTGATGATATCGGCACCCAGCTCGACGGCTTGACGGACGAGGTGGATAATTTTGACTTCGTCACCATCGACCATGTAACCGCCGGCTTCTGAGTTCGGGCGGAAGACCAGCGGCTCGATCATCATCGGCATGCCGTAGTGATCACATTCGGGTTTGAGTCGCAGAATGTTTTCCACACATTGATCGGTCATGTCGGGAGCCCCTGGGATTTGGAACAGGTTCACGCAGACACAGGCGGCATCCAATTGCACCGCTTGCAAGGCGGCTTCTTCGATGACGGATGAAAAACGAGCTTCGGGCAGTTCCTTGCCGTAAATGTTGGCGGTGTCCAGACGTAGAACCAGCGATGGCTTTTGACGCCCGGGCAATGATTGCAGGTGGCGGGCTTGGCCGATGGTGAGCTGGATCGCGTCAGGGCCGGCATCGGCGAGAGTTTTGATCACCGTTGGCATGTGTTCGATGCCTTTGAGAAAACCGGGTTCGTTAAAAAAACCATGATCGACAGCAACGTCGAAACAGCGGTTGGACTTGGCGTTGAAGAGGCGTTTGAGGCGGAAGTCTTTCATGGTTTTTTGTGGGTGGATTGAATGGTGCTGCCAAGATGGCAGCAGGCCAGGGTAAAATCGATGGGAAACTTTAGTTTTGCCAATAGATATTACTAGGTCTTCTTGCTCATTTTTCAGGACTATTGTATCAAATGAGGTTAAAAAATCGGTGGATACCCAACCTTTTCCGCATGAGAGCATGATGAATGCTTTGTGGAAAGTGAGCGAGCGGCTTGCAATTTGTGTGGCGAGGCGGGAAAGTCACCGCATGAAGAGAATATTTGCATGTGGAGTTTTGCCGGTGGTTTTGATGTTTTCCTGCGGAGAGCAGAAATCTGAGCCGGAAGCCTCATTGGAGACCAAGGTGGAAAAGGCTGAAAGCAAGAAGCCGGAGCCGAGTGACAAAGCTAAAGTCACCGAGAAGGTAAAAGAAGCGCCTAAGCCGACAGTCGAAAAAACCAAAGCCCCTACCGTCTGGACAGAGCTGACCTTGCACAAGGCTTTGCGCGCAGCCAATGTGGGCTACAGTGGAAATGGGGAATTTCGGATCGAAGGCGGGCGGGTGATCGCTATCCGTTTGGCGCAGTGCGGAATCACCAGTGTCGAGCCATTGCGCGGCATGCCTTTGATGATGCTGGATCTTCAAGCTTGCCCGGTCACTGACATCAGCGCTCTGAAGGGCATGCCAATGGTTGAGCTCTTTTTGGATGGGACAGGAGTGGAAGACCTTTCACCTCTGGTGGGTATGAAAAATCTGCAGAAGCTCTATCTGGATAAAAGCAATGTGAAGGATATTTCCCCACTGAAGGGCTTGTCGATATCCGAGCTTAATATGGTAGGCACCCGAATTTCAGATATCAGTGCTTTAAGGGGGATGCCGTTGAAGATGTTGTGGCTGACGGGTTTGCCAGTGAAGGATATTTCTGCATTGGCGGGAAGTCCTTTGGTTAGCGTGACTCTGCATCGAACCAAAGTGGAAGATGTGAGTCCCCTGGCACAAACCCAGATTCAAAGGATTCATATTGGCGAAACCGCAGTGACAGATTTGAGCTCGCTGGCAGGGTTGCCTTTGACCCGCTTGGTTTTTGATCCGGCTAAGATCACCAAGGGCATCGACGGGATCCGAGGGATCACGACGATGACCCAGATAGGTAGCAAATTCGAACAGGATTTGAATACCTTGCTGCCGCCTGCTCAATTCTGGCCGAAGTACGATGCAGGGGAGTTTAAGTAGACCTATTTGATTTTTTTCACCTCGGCTTCGGTGAATGGCAGGCGGGCTTGGTGTTGCTCGCGGTAATTGGCGAGTGCTTTTTGTGAAACGGGGGCGGCGTGGATTCGGCAACGGGCGGCGCTCTCAGCGGGAAAATACCTGGCATGCCCAAGAGCCGTCATGGAGGGGCGTTGTTTCAATGGGAATTGTGGCAGCCCAAAGCTGGGGAAAAGCGAAATCTCGCCTAAGCGAGAGAGCTTGCTCCGTGGCACTTTACTGTTTTAGTGCATCCTTACCGCCCCCCCGGGCGTAGCCACTACAGAAGGCCCGCCCTATGGCGGAATCACGATTATCAGTATCGACTACAATCAACCAATTAGAAGACAATGAAATCATCATCCAAGGGTAAGCAACACAATCCGGCGCAGGCGCTGGATCGCCGGAAATTTCTCACTGGGGTCTCTATGGCCGGAAGTGGGGCGGCTCTGGGAGCCATGACCGGCTGCAATGGGGGTAACAGCGTAGTAAGCGAAGATAAAAGTGAAGGCGATGATTCTCCCAAGTCTCACGCAAGCAATGCTGAGGTTGGTCCGGGCAAATTGGACGATTATTATGGCTTTTGGAGCGGTGGACAATCGGGAGAGATTCGCATCTTAGGCATCCCTTCGATGCGGGAACTGAAACGCATTCCGGTCTTTAACCGCGATGCCGCCACCGGATGGGGCGCGACCGATTTTTCCAAGAAGCTTCTCAAGGGGACGCAGTCAGGTGATACGCACCATGTTCACCTGTCCTACGACAAAGGCACCTATGATGGGCGTTATGTTTTTGTTAATGACAAATCTCAGGCCCGTCTGGCTCGGGTGAATATCAAAACGATGGAGACGGACAAGATCGTTGATATCCCGAATGCTCAAGGAACTCACGGAATTTTCCCCCAGCGGCACAAGACTGGACTGGTTTTCTGCAATTCTGAATTCCGGACGCCTCTTCCTAACGACGGTCGTGACCTCGATGACCCGAAAAAATATGCTGCCTTGCATACCGCCATCGACGGCGAAACCATGGAGGTCAAATGGCAGGTCATGATCGAAGGCAACCTGGATCTCTGCGCCACTGATTACAAGGGCCTCTATTCATTTGCCACCTGTTACAACTCCGAAGGGGCGGTCACTCTTGAAGGCATGATGGCCAGCGATCAGGACTATTGTTATGTTTTCAATCTTGCCAATATCGAAAAGGCAGTGAAGGGGGGTAAGGGTATAACTCTGGGTGATTCGCCGGTGCCAGTGATTGATGCCCGAGGTAAGGACAGTGAGTTTGTGATGCGTGTTCCGGTGCCAAAAAGTCCTCATGGAGTGAACATTGATCCCACTGGGAAATACGCGATCTGCTCTGGCAAACTCTCCCCGACTTGTAGTGTCATAGCTATCGACAAGCTTGCAGATGTGTTCTCCGGCGAGATCAAACCCCGCGATTCTGTGGTGGCTGAGCCGGAAGTAGGCCTTGGGCCGCTCCACACAGCCTTCGACGGTAAGGGTAATGCCTACACCTCGATCTTCCTCGATTCGGTGATGACAAAGTGGAACATCGCAGACGCACTCAAGCAGTTCAAGGGGGAGGACGTGAACCCCATCCTTCAGAAGATTGATGTCCACTACCAGGTGGGGCATACCAACGCCTCGATGAGCGAGACCAAGGATGCTGACGGTAAATGGCTGGTGGCTCTATGCAAATTCTCGAAAGATCGTTTTCTAAATGTTGGATGCCTGCATCCCGAGAACGACCAATTGTTCGATATCTCCGGCAAGGAGATGAAGCTCGTTCACGATGGGCCAACTTTCCCGGAGCCGCATGATGCGGTTATCGTTAAGAGTGACCTGATCCATCCCACCAGCATCCAGCCCCGCACTGATGATCGTTTCAAGATGTATGCAAAGTGGGCCAAGGAGGATGGCGTGGATTTGATGAAGGACAACAAGGTGGTCTCTAAAGGCGCCGGAAAAGTGAGGGTTTACATGACTTCGATGGCACCAAAATTCGGTATGAATGAGTTTCAGGTGAAGTCGGGGGATCAGGTGCAGGTGATCATCACCAACCAGGACAATGTAGAGGACTTGAGCCACGGGTTTTGTGTTCCTCAGCATGATGTGAACTTCCTGGTTAATGCCCAGGACACACAGAGCTATACCTTTGTTGCCGGCAAACCAGGTCTTTATTGGTATTATTGCCCTTGGTTTTGTCATGCACTGCACCTTGAAATGCGCGGACGCATGATGGTCAGTTGATGCCTGCTGCCTTTGTAGGGAGAAAGAACAATTCCCATCAACATCCTCGTTCCACCTTGCGTCTAATCAGACCCAGAATGATCCAGGTTGGTGTCCTCATGGCGTGCCTGCTGTTCCTCGTGACTGGGGGGCAGTTACACGCTCAGGCTATTCGAATTACGGATCTGTCTGAGGGGCAGTTGAAGGAGGTGCTGCCGGGAGCTAAGTCCTTCCGGGAGGTTCCTAACCAGCCTTTCCGAGAGGGAGTAGACGCTGATGGAAAGGCCGTTGGTTGGGTGGTGCTATCCACTGATGTCGTCTCGATAAAGGGATACTCAGGAAAGCCGCTAGTGACTCTTGTTGGCCTCGATCTGGATGGGATCATTCGCGGCGCCAAGATAATCCACCATAGCGAACCCATCATCCTACTGGGAATTCCAGAAGAGAAGCTTATTGATTTTGTTAACTTCTATATCGATAAACGAGCCGACGCCCAGATCACAGTAGGCACAGCCGACGCAGATCCCCTGGGTGTGGCCGCCGTTTCCGGAGCAACCGTCACGGTACTGGCCGAGAACTCAACCATCCTCGATACAGCGCGTGCGCTCGGCACCGCAGTGGGAGTTCTAGAGCTCCAGGACACCCTGCCGGGGGCTTTTGTCGAGTCAGAACAAGATTGGTCGTTTGCGACTATGAAACGCAAAGGGGTCTTCGGCCATTTGCGAGTTAGCGAAAAGCAGATGGGGGTCAGCGATAGTGAGGATGCCTTTGTCGATTTGCTCTTTACTATAGCCGATGCCCTCCAAATCGGTCGCCCTTTGTTGGGTGAGGGCACCTATAAGCATCTCAAGGGGCAATTGGAACCAGGTGAGCACCTTATTGTGATTCTCGGAAACGGTTCGGGTTCCTTCAAGGGGTCGGGGTTTGTGCGTGGTGGTGTTTTCGACCGGGTGCATCTGCGACAGAAGTTGCTGACCTGCATATTCGCTGATACCGACTATACCAACCTGACTGCTCTTGCAGTTCCGGATGCTCCCCAGTTTAAGGAGGGGGCTGTTTTTATTAGCCGCGGAGCTGAAATCGACCCGGGCCGACCTTTTGATTTGGTTTTTCTGGGTAGTTTCTATGACAAGAAAAGCGCCTTCTCCCGAGAGTTCCACAGTTTCAGCAGCACGCACCGGCTACCGAAGTCAATGTACCGGCTCGAGGGACCTGATCCTGACTCTCTGATCTGGAGGAGCGCCTGGGCAGGCCAGAAGTTCAAGCTGGTGGTTCTTTTCGTCGTGCTTAGCTGTGTGCTGTGGCTTTTCGTCCAGCGCAAATGGCTCACTGGATCAGTGAAGCGGTTGAAGCTCATCCAGATCGTAGTGTTGCTGGTCTCCTTCGTGGTACTGGGTTTATGGCTTTCTGCCCAACCCTCCATTACCCAGATATTCACCCTGATTGGCTCTATCGTTGGTGAATGGGATGGAAAACTCTTCCTCTCCGAGCCCGTACTGTTTGTGAGTTGGATATTCATAGTCATCGTAGTATTCCTCTGGGGCCGGGGAGTCTTTTGTGGTTGGATCTGCCCCTTCGGCTCCCTAAGCGAACTTCTCAATCATCTGGGCAAATGGCTAAAAATTCCACAATTCGAATTGCCTGAGAAGTGGCACCAAGGGCTCCGCTACTTACGTTACCTTATCTTTGCTGGATTAGTTCCGGCGTTCATCTATTCACCCGAGCTGGGTGAAAAGCTGGCCGAGATTGAACCTTTCAAAACGACCTTTTTTCTAATTCCCTGGCAACGGTCCTGGGGTTTCTTTGGGTATTGGCTAATCCTGATGGTTAGCTCACTCTTTTGGTTTCGTCCATTCTGCCGCTACCTCTGCCCTTTGGGAGCCGCTCTCGCGCTACCTTCGTTCCTGCGCATCGCCAGCCCCCGCCGGCGCAAATTCTGCTCCAGCTGCACCATTTGCGCTGACATTTGCGAACCCAAAGCCATCCGACCCGATGGCAAGATAGACGCTATGGAGTGTTTGAACTGTATGCATTGTGAGGCTAACTATTACGCAGATGAAATCTGCCCACCATTGATCGGATTAAAAAAACTCGAAACTGGAGCTGATGATCCGGAGCGCCGCAAACGTCTCGAGCATTACAAGAAGCGTATTTAAAAACTGCTTTGAACAACTATATTCCATACATTCTCACTGTTTTGATTAAGGCGCTTCTGGTGGTGTCCAGTGTTGAGGCCGCCCAGCACCGCCCGGCAAACGCCGAAGCGCTAACTGCTGTTTTATCCGTTTGCGAAAATGGTGACGAGATCGTGTTGGGTGAAGGGGTTTTCACTGGTAATTTCCGCATCGCCAAAAGCATTACAATCACCGGTAAAGGTGGTGTTCTCGATGGCAGCGGCCAGGGAACGGTGCTCACTCTAGACGCTCCTGACATTGTAGTGGAGGGAATCCGGGTGCGGAACGGGGGCTCTGATCTCAGCGGGCCCGATTGTGGAATCTATCTTAGCCCCGCCGCTGCGGGCAGCCGCGTCTCTTTGAACCTGATTGAGCGCTGCTCCTTCGGTATCTGGGTACACGAATGCCAGGGCGTCATCATTGAAGACAACCGGGTCATGGGGATCAAGACCGGTCACACCTCGAACCGGGGCAACGGCATCCAGCTTTTTGACAGCACTGAAGTGACGACACGAGGTAACACGGTGCGCGACGGCAGGGACGGGATCTACATTTCGGCCACCGAAGATTCCCTCATCGAGGGCAACAACATCGAGGGGGCTCGCTACGGCATCCACTACATGTATTCCTATCGCAACACCGTTCGTGGAAATGTCTGTCGTAACAATGGCAACGGCTACGCACTGATGGAGAGCAAGCACCTTCTCGTCGAAAACAATCTGTCCGAGAACAACAAGGGGCAAGGACTCCAGTTCCGTGATGCTCAGTACTGCACGATCCAGAACAACCGCCTCATCGGCAATGCCGAGGGACTTTTTTTTTATTCCAGCACCAACAACAAGATCCTCGACAACTTGGTAAAGAACAACAAGGTGGGCGTTAAAATATGGGCAGGTAGCCTCCGCAACCAGGTCGAGGGCAACCGTTTTATAGGCAATAGCCAGCAAGTTTTTTATGTCGGAACTACTGAGATCGAATGGGGCAGTGAAAAACGCGGCAACTACTGGAGCGATTATCTCGGCTGGGACCAGGATGGTGACGGCGTCGGAGACCGTCCTTACCGGGTCAATTCATTCCACGCGCGCTTGCTCTACCGTTTTCCTGCTGCCGCGTTGTTGATGAATAGCCCCAGTCTGGAAACCCTTTCTCTGCTAGAGCGCCGCCTTCCCGTATTGCGCACACCCACCATCACTGATCGGAAACCGCTAATGAACGACATTGCTTCCGATGAATAACATCGCCTTTCACCAAATTACGAAAAATTTTGGACGACTGCGGGCACTGGACGAAGTCAGCCTCACTCTGAATTCGGCGCGAGCCGTGCTTCTGGCCGGGCCGAACGGAGCTGGAAAATCGACTCTTATTAATATACTCCTAGGTCTATATCTACCGGACGGCGGAGGGATTCATGTAGATGGTTTGCGGATGCCAATCGACAACAAGCTCAAGGCTCGCATGGGCTATCTGCCGGAAAGTGTGGCTTTCAGCGAAAATCTTTCAGGCTGGGCGATGATGTCGTTTTTTGCCCGAGCCCGTGGCATTGGACGCCAGAGGATGCACGTGGTTATGGATCGCATAGGATTGAGCCAGGCCGCTCGGCGATCCATTTCCGGCTATTCTAAAGGGATGCGGCAGCGTCTCGCCCTCGGGATCTCAGTTCTCCATGAACCCGAGGTTTTGATTTTGGACGAGCCTACTAGTGGGCTGGATCAGGAGGGGCTCAGCGTCCTTTGGTCGGTGATCGATGAATGGCGCGAAAAGGGTCGCCTGACACTGATCTCTTCGCATGATCTCGGCATCTTGGAAAAACGAGTGGATGAATTTTGTATCCTACGCGCAGGCTCGGTGGTGGCTTGTGACGATCCCCCGGCCCTTCGTCGACAAGCCTGCCTTCCAGTCAAGGTTCGCTTCACGTTGAAGGAAGATTCCAGTGGACAGGCGAATTTTATCGAGGGGCTTCGTGATCGTTTTCAGTCCCTGCAGATTGAGCAGAACGGTAACTCGATTCGGATTGAGCTAGAGCCAGAACGGATTGTGGATTTGATGGCAAGCGCATTTTCCAATGGGCATCCCCTTATTGAATCCATGCGAGTCACGGAACCTGAAATGGAGGACATCTACGAGCACCTGCTCATGTCAGCATGATGGGTAAAGTAGCTAGAGCCCTTGTTTGGCACGAGTTTCTCGAACGGAGTCGCGATCGGTGGATTCTGGTTCTGACGCTGTTGTTCGTCCTTTTGAGTTCGGGCATCACCCTCTACGGAAAAGCCGGAGACATGTCACAGGGCGAGGTGGTCGGCCCCAGTCTGGTAACGCTCTCGTCTCTGCTCATACCCTTGGTTGGTCTTTTACTTGGTTTCGACGCCGTTGTCGGTGAGCGAGAACGGCGCACTCTCAACCTCCTTCTGTCGATGCCGATCCATCGATGGGAACTTATTCTAGCGAAATTCATGGGGCGCTTCATTCCTCTGGCCTTTGCCATCCTGGCGGGCATTTTTGCGGCAAGTTTTATGATGGAGGATGACTATGGAACTGGGCTGAATCGATTGATCATTCCCTCGTTGCTGCTTGGGGCCAGTTTTCTTGCCCTGGGAATTTTGGTTTCCAGCGTGGTGCTACGGCAGGCTACTGCTTCCAGCCTCCTCATCACGATATGGTTTTTATTGGTATTTTTCTACGATTTGGGGATCCTCGGTGCATTGGTGGTGACGGACGGTGCTCTTCCCGATTCACTGTGTGCTGGTTTGGTGGTGGCTAACCCTGTCGGCTTGTATCGCATCGTTATGATTCAGCGCTTCGGCGGGGATGATTTTTTCTCTGGATTCGGAATGGATGCTTATATTCCAGGGCCGGGTGTCGAAGCTATTATTTGGCTGGGGTGGATCGTAGGGGCGCTTCTAATGAGTGTGTTTTTTCTCCATCTCAAGCGAGAACGGACATGAAGAAACTAATCCTAATTTTGTGTTGCGCTCTTGTGTTGGTGGCTTGCCGACGGGAAGAGTCTGCATCCCAAAACCAAGCGGTGTTCGTAGCCAAAAATGCTGATACCGAAACCTGCGCAGCCTGCGGAATGGTGGTGCGCGAGCAGCCGGCTCCACGCGGGCAGGTGATTTACCGCAACGGAAGCCGCCAGTTCCTCTGCTCCACCGGCGATTTGGTGCATTTTCTTGAGGTGCCTTCGCCCAGTGGTAAACCGATGGCGATTTATGCCGAAGTGATGCCTGATGATCACGAGGCGGGCACGCGAGACACTGCGTGGCAACCTTGGGGTGAGGCGGGTGAACTCTTTTTTGTCATCGACATCGAACGGGAAGGTGTGATGGGGAAACCCGCCCTGACATTTAATACGCAGGAGGCCGCCGGAAAGGCAGCTAAAAAATTTACTGGAAAAGTGGTGATTTTCGACGAATTGAAAGCAGAAAGTAATAAACAATAAATGAGATACTATCCAATACTAGCCGTGACAGTCGGCACCCTCCTGGCGGGGTGCGGTGATTCAAAACCCGATCCGGTCGTTCCTGCCACCGTGGAACCCGTGGTCATCAACCAGCCGATCGTCTCCCACCCCTTGCCCGGCGACCCCGAGGCCGGAAAAGAGGTTTACCTGAGGGTTTGCTCTGCTTGTCACCAACCGGACGGATCCGGATTGAACGGTATGCTCGCTGCCAACTTTGTCTCCGACAAGACCCGCCTGGCGAAGCCCAACGAAGTCCTGCTAAACTCGATTCGCAACGGAATCGTCGCTGACAACAAGATCATGCCGCCCCAGAAGGACGTCCTCTCCGAACAGGAAATGAAGGACGCCCTTTCCTACATCCGAAAAACTTTTGGCTCCCCATAGTGGCGGGGAAACGGGGGTTGGGGTGCGTAGCCGGATTGAGGGTGTTGGGGCAGGTTTTTTCCCTGTGGATTCTCCCGCGTAAGGAGTATTGCGGAACAAGCCGAGGCTGGCTGAAAGCTGGGCTTTGATTACACTGTTTTTTTGATCAAGCAGAGGGGCAAGCATTTTAAGAATGTCAGCACTTTGCCCTTCCTCTGCAAAAATTCCTGCAGCACAGATGGCATTGACAACCACCTGGCTGTGTTTGGATTGCAGAGCTTGTTTGATGTCGGAAGGGCTAAGGAGGTTCAAGCCATGCAGGGTTCACAGGGCGTGAATGGTGGCGAGCGCTTTGGTGGTTTCATCGGGTTGCAAAAGCGCACGCAGGGCTGGTGTGGCGGATGAGTCCTGGCCTTGCACGATGAGACGCTGCGCGGTGTCGCGCCACCAGGCGTTGTCATGGCTGACAATGCGGTAGATGTGCCCCAATCCAACCGGCTTGTTGAGCTTGCGGCTGAGTAGTTAATTTCTTAGATAGGTAGTTAAGAATGCTCCGTGTTGCAGGATGCCGCGATAAAAATCAACGAGGTAAAGGGTGCCGTCCGGAGCGGTGTAGGCGTTGACGATGTGCGAGCGTTCATCGGTGGAAGTGAAGAATTCGCGATTATTATATGCTTGCTGAACTGAGGGGGAGCCGTCCTGTTTAGAAATGAGGGTACGTTTCACAAAGTTGCCAGCCGGTTCCGGCAGGAAAAGGTTTCCGTAGTATTCTATGGGGAAATTATCACCGCGATAAATGACTGATTCGCAGGCAGCGAATAGAAGCCGGTGAGAACTTGCCATATGCACGCAGCAGGAAACAAGGGGAGTGTTGGGAAGTTGGCCGGACTTATTTACCGAGAGCTTTGGAAATACTGGCGGCAACTTCCCGGGCAAGAGTTTTGGAACCTTCGGGGGTATAATGAACGTCTGCGGGTTTACCAATTTTTTTGAGGCGCGGCTTGGCGAAGGCATACAGGTCGTCAGTGGGGATTTTATTGTCAGCCATAACCTTGGCCGCGATGACATTGTATTTGGCGCTATCACCGACCACCCGACCTTTGGCTCCTTCAGGAACGGGTGTCGTCGAACACCAGATTAATTTTGCACCTGTTTTTTTCATTCGTGCTACCAGGGCGCGAAGGTTTTTTTCGTATTCAGCAGGTGGAACCTGTTGGTGACTGGTTGAGTTTTTTGGATTGGCAAGGTTTTCATTTTTAGATCCCATGTATTTGAGATCATGCAGGCCCCAGTTGAAATGGATGACATCCCATTTTTTATCGCCGAGCCATTTATCAATACCGCTAAGGCCACGAGTGGTCGGACCGCAATTCGCATTGGGGCGATGCACATTGGCTTTGTCTTCCAACAGAGCTCTGACAGGGAGGGTGTATCCGATTGAGATCGAGTCGCCGATAAGAAGCACACGAGGGAGTCCGGCGACATCCTCGATGGGCTGCAGGGAAGGGTTGGGCTTGCGTTTCTTTTTCTGGGCTTCGCTATTGGAGGGGCAAAGTCCTGCGAACAGCAGCATTGCCAGAAGAGTAATGATGGAGGATGTTTTTATCATGGTCGAATAGCATCGTTCTTGTGAGGCTTGGCTCAACTGTTTTCTGGGATTTGACTTAGTGTCTGGTTGATGAAACTCTCAAGGTATGAGTATTCGTCTGGATTCAGAATTGGGAAAAAAAATAGCCACTTCAAAAATCATCGCCGTATTGGTGATTGATGAGGTTGAGGACGCTGTGCCGACAGCGCAGGCTTTATTGCGGGGCGGGGTGGATATGATGGAACTGACTTTGCGCACGCCAGCGGCCTTGGGAGGACTGCGGGCGGTGTGTGATGAGGTGCCGGAAATGGTGGCAGGCATTGGCACGATCCTGAACAAACAACAGGTGGACGAGGTGGTGGCGGCAGGTGCCGCTTTTGGTGTGGCACCCGGGGTGAATGCCGGGGTGATTCAATATGCGCAGGACAAAGGCCTGGCTTTCGGGCCGGGAATCATGACGCCGACTGACATTGATCAGAGTGTGGCCCTGGGTTGTGAGGTGCTGAAGTTTTTTCCGGCCGGATCGTCGGGTGGGCTGGCTCATTTAAAAAATATCGTGGCTCCATACCAACATCTAGGGCTGCAATTTATCCCGCTTGGTGGCATCAAGGCCTCGAACATGATGGATTACATCGATTCTCCCCTGGTCACAGCGATTGGTGGAAGCTGGATTGCTCCGCGGGATTTGATCGCAGCAAAAAACTGGGATCAAATTGAGGCGAATGCCCGGGAAGCGTGTGAGCTGGCGGGCTAACTTCCCCGTAAAGCAGAGGTGAAACGCAGTAGCTCGTCGGCCATTTGTTCGATGCGTTCACCGAGATCTTCGTGAGCAATTTCGCTGCCTTGGAACTGGTCGCCGGTGGCGTAGACAAATCTTGGGATCACCACGGTGCGGAAGTCGAGCATCAGGGAGTTGGCGACGGCCATCACGGACATGTAAGAACCCTGGCCGCCTGCTGCGCAGAGGAAACCCGCGACTTTTTCTGTCCAGGCTCGGCCGGTCAGTTCGATGAGATTTTTGGCAGCCGCATTGATGTCGAAATTGTAGATGGGAGTAGCGACCAGGATGCCATCGGCGGCCTCGACTTTTGTGGCAAGTTCTTGAACGGTCGGATCACCGTAAACCGCACCGCCGTCGCAGAGAGGGAGTTTCAGTTCAGCGAGATCGAGCAGTTCAACATCGGCCTCTTTGTTTTCAAGGGCGCTAAGGGCGGCATTGGCCATGATTCGGCTTTTGCTGTCGGGATTCAAGCTGCAGGAGATGACAAGGTATTTCATGATTGCGGAGGTTAGGGGTACGTCCCCCTGAGGTCAAGGAGGTTCAGGGAGCGGTGTTACTTTTGACTTGCCTTGGCTAAATGAATGGTGACGTTAAGGATATGAAAACTCCCTCGAATCCCCTTTCACTAGCCGCTCTGTTGTTAGCGGTCGTATTACAAGTGCCTGTCGCGGTTGCGGATGATGGGCCATTGCCCGAAGTCCGGGTTGAGAATGCGCGCCGGGTCTTCTGGAACGGAGAACACAATGCCTTCACTGATTTGATCCGTTGGAAAGGGCGTTTTTATCTGACCTTCCGCAGCTGTCCCGATGGGCACATGGTATTTCCGACTTCAAAGATAATCGTGCTGGTCAGCGATGATGCGAAGTCGTGGGAAAAGGTGCATGAGTTCAGCGTTCCAAAACGCGATGTGCGTGATCCGCATTTTTTGGATTTCAAAGGCAAGCTGTTTATTTATACCGGCACTTGGTACTGTGGCAACTCTGCTCCGAAGCGGGAGGATTACAAAATCAATACCCATCTTGGTTTTGGTGTCTGGACCGGGGATGGTGCCAAATGGTCGGAACCCGAACAACTGGAGGGAACTTATGGTCACTACATCTGGCGTGCGACTGCGCATGAGGGCAAGGCCTATTTGTGCGGGCGGCGCAGGCATGGATACGAGGAAGGCAAGGGGGAAACAGGGCATATCGAGTCTGCGATGCTGGAGAGTGAGGACGGTTTGCGATGGAGGTTCGCCGGGATGTTCCAGGACAAAAAAGGAGATGAAACGGATTTTCTATTCGAGCCGGATGGCCAGGTAGTGGCGGTGGTGCGCAACAAGGAATCAACTTTAAGTCGCTCGCGGCCTCCCTATCAGGAGTGGGAAAGGAAAAACCTGGGAGTGTATATTGGTGGTCCGATGATCACCCGCTGGGGCGGACGTTATCTGGTTGGTGGGCGGAAAATGGATTTTGATAAAGAGGCCAAGGTAAGTAAACCAAAAACGGTTTTGTACTGGTTGAGAAAAGACGACAGTCTGCAGCAGATTGCGATCTTGCCGAGTGGTGGAGATAATTCCTATCCTGGTTTTGTTGAGCTGAGCCCGGAAAAGGGTTTGTTGTCGTGGTATTCGAGCCACGAGAAGGATGAGAGCGGCAAGACGATCACGGCGATCTATATGGCGGATTTGGTGGCCGAGTGAGCTTGTCGTCCTATTCAATTCTTGCAGAAGAGGAAATAATTGGATAGGTAGCTTTCATGAACATTCGATATTTTGCGAATAGGCAGCAAATAAAAATGACACTTGGTGGATCCAGGCCGGATTGTCAGTCAGGTTTTGTGTTGCTGGCCGGGTTGGTGCTTTGCATGCTCATCTCAAGTTGTGCAAATTTCAAGATGCTGGGCAGGAACCTCGATTTCATGGATGAGAGTTATATCATGGCGGTAAAACTTGCGAATGCCAAAGGGGTGAAAAATATCAATGGGGCAGTGGTTGAATGGAATCAGCAGTCTGGCGAAGTTATGTCTGGTGATTATACCACCGTTGGCAATGCCGTGGGAACATTCGGTTTTTTTGTAAAGACATCCCAGAATCAATATGCCATGGCATACAGCGACACCAATGGGAACAAGTTGTATGACAAGGGGGAGCCTGCCTGGATTCACTCAGATGCGAGCGGTAAGCCAGCGCCGGTTGTCTTTGATGAAAATAAGCGTAAGGCAAGATTGAGTGGAGAACTCAGCAAATCGACAGTTATTCCGGCAAAAATGCTTGCCGACGTGAAGCGCTTCGCAGCAGGACGAACAAGAGAGGAAATTATTTCTCGTCTGAATATTCCAATTGCCCTGGGTGATATTGCTGATCTAGGAGACCCAAGGTTTTCTTCGGAGAGAGGAGAGCAGGGTTTGTGGCAGCCAGCTGATTTCCCGATCAGTTCAGGTATTGGGATATATTTTTTGGAAGAATACGACCCTAACCGTATCCCTGTCCTGTTTGTTTATGGAGCCGGGGGATCGCCCCAGGATTGGCAGACTTTTTTCCCAAAAATCGATCGTAAAAAATACCAGCCGTGGTTCTATTTTTATCCAACAGGGCGAAGATTGGATGAGATGGGAGGGGCACTGAATCGAGGGGTGGAGACCTTACACGATTATTATGGATTTAAACGCCTGCATGTGGTGGCGCACAGCATGGGGGGAATGGTGGCGAGGTCATTCATTACCAAGAATGTACTGGATGATGGTAATTCCTACATCACTAAATTTGTGACAATTTCCACCCCCTGGGGTGGGCATGAGGCTGCGGCCGCAGGAGTCAAACATGCGCCTGCAGTGGTTCCGTCCTGGCATGACATGGAGGCGGGCAGCAATTTCCAAAAGAATTTGTATGCGCGTAGTCTGGAGGGCAAAGTGGAGCATCTTTTGATATACGGGAACAAGAGCAAAAAATCGATGATTTTGCCTCCTGAAAATGACGGCACAGTCAGCGTGGCTAGTCAAAAGCATGGACCCGTTTTGAGGGTGTCAGTCTACTTCAAATCCTTCTATTCCGATCATGTTGGAATACTCTCAAACCCAGAGGTGATCGAGCTGACCCAGGACTTTTTGGACGGGAAGTAGCAGGGATGAAGGGGAGAGTGAATTTTTCGACGGTGGAGATCTAGCTAAACTCCACCACGAATGAAAATGTCGGGTACGGACCACATGCAGATGACGGTCAACAGACCTAATCCTCCAACACCAAAATACCCAAAACCAAGATACCAGATTCCAGCTTGGATAATTGCGCCTAAAAGGCCAATAACGATAGGCATTGCCCGGTTTCCGTCATTCCAACTGACGATGAGGGTTACGATCCAGCTGGCGGTGATAATGTAATACATAATGCTTGTTCGCAGGTAGAGTGTTGGCAGGTGGGTGCTGTTTTCACCTATTGAGATAGACCCTGTACATTCTCACGAGGTCTGATATTAGGCCATTACAAAGCGAGCGGCTATTTGTAAGAACTTTCCCAGCGCAGTTGTGATCCTCACAAATTCTTTACAATTTTTGACTAAGGATAGCTGGTTTTGTGTGTCATACCTATAACCTGAACCTTGAACAGGACTTGCTTATGAAAAAACACACTTACTCCCTCTGGCTTGCGTTGTTAGTCGCGCTGAATTTCATCCCGGCTCTCTCGGCAGAGAATGAGATTGGTTTTATCGAAAAATTTACCTTGGCAGAAAATCGCGAAGAAGCACTGAAAGAACTGATCCCGGGCACGGAAGATTATTATTATTACCATGCGCTTCACGATCAGAACGAAGGGCGTTTTGTCGAGGTGGAAAAATGGTTTCAACCATGGATCAAACGTTACGGGGAAACGCAGCGGGTTTGGGAACTGCGCCACCGGCAGGCGCTGTTGTCATACGGAGAGAACCCGAAGGCTTCGCTGGATTATCTGCGACGGCACCTGTCTTTGTCATTTTCACATCGTCAGCAGAAGCTGAATGCCAAGCCGAATTTCCCAAGTCAGCTGGATGCAAAATTGATGTCGTGGCAGGCTTATCTCGATGAGGCCTTGAGGCGATCGGATACTCTGGCTGTCATCGAGGATTCCGGGATTGATCGTTTCTTGCGTGATGATGTGCCGTTGACGGAAAAACGCCGTCGGGCTCTGCTCGTCCGCTTGCCTTACCCCGACTATCCGCAATTGGTAAAGATCATCGCGGCGGATCTGCAAACTCGTGAGAGCCGCGGTTTCGGAGAATTTGCGATTCATCGGGCTTTGTTGCCCGGGCAGTTGGATGAGCTGTCAAAATTACGCCCGGCTTTGCTGAACGATATGAATTTTGTCAATGCCAGGATACTGAAAATGCGTCCCAGCGAAGATGTCGAATGGCAGCGTGACCAGGAGGTGAGAGAGGCCTACTTGAATCAGGTGTGGGACTTCGTGAAAACCCTGCAACCTTATGCCAACTCATTGAAGGCGCACACCCTGTATCAGTTGTTGCAGCATTATCAGCGCAAGGGGGAGTACCCTCGTGATTTGTTCATGGACTACGTTCGCCTGCCGCGGCGGGTGGCTTACATGGAGCCAAAATATTTGCAGGGGGCAGAACTGTCCCGGCATCCGGTTGATTTGAATGCAAATTTCCAAGCAGTGACCGCTTGCCCCCCTATCGTTAATGATGAGTCGCTGGTGAGGGATTATCTGTCACATTATTTTGTCGAGGCGAGATCGTGGCAACCTTTTGATGACTATATTCGCTCGAGCTGGCTGAAGCCGTTATTCGCCGAAACAAAACTTCTCAAGGGAGTCGGTGATAGCGAACGCTGGTTCTCCTTGTTGACGCCAGGCCAGGTGAAGGCCTTGAAAGAGCGGGTGGATGTTGAATTTGCGCCGACCAATGCGGTGCAATTTGAAATGAACGATGAGGTGATATTGAAGCTGGGGGTAAAAAATGTATCGACCCTGATGGTGAAGGTTTATGAAATCAATGCACTGAATTATTTTCTCGACCACAAGCGTGAGATCAATACTGATTTGAATCTGGATGGATTGATTGCCAACGAGGAAAAAATTTATCAATACAAAGAAGCGGCGATCAGGCGGCTTGAGCGGAGCTTCACTTTCGATTCACTGAAAGGAAAACGCGGAGTGTGGGTGATCGAGTTTATTGGCAACGGACGTTCGAGCCGGGCTTTGGTGAGGAAGGGGCGCCTGCAGTATCTCACTCACGCCACGGCTGCGGGCACGGTGGTCGATGTGTTTGATCAGCAGAACCAGAAGGTGAAAAATGCAGCGGTCTGGTTTGGTGGACGAAAACATCAAGCCGATGAGGACGGTCTCTTGGTATTGCCGTTTTCAAATCAACCCGGCCGCCAACCGATGATTCTGACGGATGGGGATTTTTCGACTTTGGAATGGTTTGACCAGCCGGGAGAAAACTATGTGCTTGAGTCCGGATTTTTTGTGGATCGGGAAAATCTCCTGCCGGGCAAGGAAGTGGAACTGGTAGTGCGGCCCCGTCTGAAACTGAATGGTCAGCCTGTTCCGGTATCGGTGTTGCAGGAAGTGAAATTGATAGTGAGATCGCAGGACATGGAAGGTATTGAATCGGTGGATGAAGTAGCGGATTTCAAATTGTTTGATGACCGCGAGTCACTGCACCGCTTTCGGGTGCCGGGGCGATTGATGAGTTTGCGAGTAGAGCTCAGGGCCAGAGTGGGGCGATTGAGTGGGGGAGGAGAGAAAGTTGATTTGGCTTCGGGTAAAACTTTTTCGCTCAACGGCATCGATCAATCGGCTTTTGTGGCTGAATCCCACCTGAGCCGGATCGACGGGCAGTATGTGTTGGAGGTGCTGGGCAAGACGGGCGAAGCTTTGGTGGATCGTGCTGTGAGACTGGAGTTCAAGCACAGGAATTTCAAATTTCTGCGTGCTTATTCGCTGAAATCCGACGCCCAGGGGCGGGTTTTACTGGGGAGGCTTGAAGAAATCGAGTCGCTGAATTTTACCAGCCCCGGGCTTCCGAACCGGCATTGGCAGTTGAATGGAGATCGTCATACCTACCCTGCGTCAATTCATGGCAAAGCCGGGGGAGTGATCGAGGTGCCCTTGATGGATCAAAAAAACCAGCTTGCTGCCAGTGATCTGGCTCTGTTTGAAACTAGAGCAGGGACTTTTGTCGGCGATGCATTCAAGCAGGCGAAGGTTTCCAATGGTTTGATTCGCATTGCAGGATTGGAAGCCGGAAATTATGAACTTTATCTTCGAGGAGCCGAACAGAAAATCACTTTACGGATCACCGGAGGGAAAGACGAAGAGGGATACTTGTTGTCACAGTACCGCCATCTGGAAATGAAAAACCAGCGACCTCTACAGGTGGTATCACTGAGCTCGAATAAAAAAGATCTGGAAATTCAATTGGCAAACGTTGATCCGCTGACTCGTGTGCATGTGATGGTGACGCGTTTTGTGCCGGACTACGATCCGTTTTTGCATTTGGGGGATCCTGCCTGGTCGGAGCCTCTGCAAATCGGCCGGGGTTCGGGAGATTCGCTTTATGTGTCAGGTCGCGACATCGGTGAGGAATACCGTTATATTCTCGAGCGACGGCAGGCAGTGAAATTTCCAGGTAATATGCTGGGCCGTCCTTCGCTATTGCTTAATCCCTGGTCCTTGCGCAGCACCGCAACGGAAATAGCCGTGGCCACAAGGGGGCAGGCTTATGTGAAGAGTAAAGAGGTTAAAAAAACCAATCGCAGTGTCAATGCTCCCAAGCCGGCTTCGCAGAGAGCGACTCCGCCGACCCCACCGATTACCGCAGACATCAATTTTTTGCATCTTGAGGCACCGGTATTTTACAATCTGCTTCCGGATGAAAATGGAGTGGTGAAGTTGAAACGGTCCGATATGGGAGATCGCCAGGAAATTCATGTTTTGGCGATCAATGCATCCAACACGGCTTACCGAAGATTGGCATTGAAAGAAGGTGAAGGCACTGCAATCAGGGATCTGCGGCTCACCAATAATCTGGATGCAGAAAAACATTATTCACAGCGCCGGCGAGTGACGGTATTGCAGAAAGGCAAGGTGTTTCGCTTGGAGGATTTGCGCTCATCCGAGCTGGAGACCTACGATACCGTGGCAGGTGTTTATTCTGCCTTGGCGGCAGTGAACCCTGACCTGACTTTTGCTGAGTTTGCCTTCGTGAAGAGCTGGCCCAGTCTCAATAATGACCGCAAACAGGAGCTGTATTCCAAATACGCCAGTCATGAGTTGAACTTTTTCCTCTCGCGTCGCGACCCGGATTTTTTCCAGACCACTATCCAGGCTTATTTGAAAAACAAAAAGGATAAGACGTTTTTTGATGATTACCTGATCGGGGCCGACCTGAAAACTTATATGCAGCCGTGGCAGCATGGCCGTTTGAATGCGCTTGAGCGTATTCTGCTAGGGCGACGTTTGGGTGGGGCAGAGCCAGCAGCGACCGCTCGCCATCTGGGGGACTTGTATGATTTGCTGCCGCCAAATGTGGAGCAGGAGATGTTCTGGTTCCGCAGCGCTCTGCGGGGAAGACGTTTGGGTGGCGGAGCCGTTGATAGTATTGCCCTTGTTGCCGCAATGGAAATGGATGATGCGGGTGCAGCAGACCCCTTCTCTGATGGTGAGACCGGAGACACTGTGGTGCGCCGTTCGCTTGGAAAGGGCCTGGCAAAGCTGGGCAGATCCAAAGGAGCGATGTCTCTGGCTGACCGGTCAGCAGCCAAAAACGATGCTAAAAAACCTGCTGCTGCGGTGCTGGCAGAAGAAGCCCTGGTGGTGGCTCCGGCAAAAAAGAGGCTCAAGCGGGTGGGAGACAAGCAGTCTCAGCTTGGCTACGCGGGTCGCAAGGACATGCAACAGAAACTGGAGCGTGCGAGACGGGAGAGTCGTGCCAATTTCCGCAAAATGGATGAGACTTATGAATGGGCGGAAAACAATTATTACCACCTGCCAATCGAACAACAGATGGCTTCCTTGATAGAGGTGAACGCTTTCTGGCGGGACTATGCGGCTTGGGACGGGGAGGGTGGTTTTTATTCGCGGGACTTTCCGGCGGCGACCCGCAATTTTGCCGAGATGATGCTGGCGCTGAGTGTGTTCGATGTTCCCTTCAAGGCAGGGGAGCACAAGATCGAAGTTAAAGATAATACCCTGACCCTGACAGCAGCGAGCCCGGTGATTGTTTTCCACGAGGAAGTTGAAGAGACGCCGGTGAATGACCGGAAAACCCCGATCCTGGTGAGTCAGAACTTCTTTCGTAATGATGATCGCATTGAGTATCTGGGCAATGAACCCTCGGATAAATTTGTTGCGGATGAATTTTTGACCGGGGTTTTGTATGGCGGGCAGGTGGTGGTGACCAATCCAACCTCGTCCACCCAGCGCCTGGATTTGCTGCTGCAAATTCCTCGTGGAGCCCTGCCTGCAAATGGCAGCGACTACACCAGAACGCAACACGTGCAGTTGGCTCCGTTCAGCGCGGCCAAGCAGGAGTTTTATTTTTACTTCCCGGCTTCATCGGGTGAGGAAAATTTCCCTCATTACCCGGTGCAAATTGCCAAGGAGGAAAAAGTGATTGCCTGGGCCAAAGCATTCTCCTTCAAGGTAAGGGATCAGCTGAGCACGATCGATAAGGCGTCTTGGGAATATTTGTCCCAGTATGGCACGGAGGCTCAGGTGATTGATTTTTTGAACGGAAATAATATCAATCGCGTCGAACTGGGGCGGATTGCTTGGCGGGTGCGTGAAAATGCCAAGTTTCTCAAGAAGGTGGTGGCCTTGCTGGAGAGGCGGCATGTTTATGATCAGACCCTCTGGTCTTATGGCATTTTTCACAACGTCCTGCCAGTGGCACGGCAGTTTTTGTTTCATCGAGAGGACTTTCTAAGAAAATGCGGAGGACCTCTGGAGAGCCAGTTGGTATCGATCGAGCCGGTGCTGCGCCATTGGTACCAGCATCTGGAATACAGCCCCTTGGTGAATGCGCGCAGTCATCGTTTGGGCAGCAATCACAAAATCCTCAATGACGGATTCAGGGCACAGTATCTGAGAGAGATGAAGCTGCTGTCCTATCGGCCGGAATTTGATGATGATGAGCGTCTTGCCGTGGCCTATTACCTCTTGTTGCAGGACCGGGTTGGGGAGGGCTTGCAGTGGTTGCGGCGGGTGAATTCCAAGAATATCGAGACGCGTTTGCAGTTGGATTACCTGAATGCTTACGCGGCCTTGTATCAGGAGAAAGTAGAACTGGCGGGGGAGATCGCAGCAAAATACGTGAAACATCCGGTGGATCGCTGGCGTGAACGTTTTCAACAAGTGGCGGCACAGGTGAAGGAGATTGAAGGAGCGGCGGTGGAGGTGACGGATAAAAAAGACCGGGAGCAACAGCAGGATGCCCTCGCCGCTGGTGAGCCGAGTTTCGATTTGGAATCAGCGGGTCAATCGGTTGCCTTGACCTGGCAGAACCTGAATCAAGTCAGGGTGAATTATTACGAGATGGATCTTGAGTTTCTGTTTTCGAGTAATCCTTTTGTCACGCAGGACAGCGGGCGCTTCAGCACCATCCGTCCTAATCTGAGCGAAGTGAAAGCCCTGCCGAAAGGGAAAGGCCGTTTGGACTTTTCTGTTCCCAAAGCTTTTGCCGGCAAGAATGTTTTGGTGGAAGTGTTGGCTGCAGGGCAAAAAAAAGCACTGGCCGTTTATGCCAACAGTTTGAAGCTGCAGGTAGTGGAGAATTACGGACGTCTCAATGTGCATCATGCGGAGACGGGCAAACCATTGAGCAAGGTTTACGTGAAGGTGTATGCCCGTTCGAGTGATGGCAAGGTGAGATTTTTCAAGGATGGTTACACGGATCTGCGGGGAAAATTTGATTATGTCAGCCTGAATACCAGTGAATTGAGCAAGGTGGTCAAACTGAGCTTGCTGGTGATGAGTGAGAAAGAAGGGGCTCTGGTGCGTGAAGTGACCCCGCCGAAGCAGTGATGGGAAAATACCGAAGGAATCCTCCGAAACGCTTGACGAAAGCAGCAAGGCATGGTTCGTATAAGCACCGCAGCTCTAAGGCCGGAGTTGCGAAGGTTTGATGAATTTGGTGAGGTGACTGAGTGGCCGAAAGTACATCTTTGCTAAAGATGCGTACCCCAAAAGGGTACCGTGGGTTCGAATCCCACCCTCACCGCCATCTATTCAAAAACCGAAACAAGCGCAGCGCGGTTTTTTAATAGATATCGAGAGTGGGATGAGAACGCAGTTCGACTCGAAGCGAGCTTGCGAGTGGAGAGAGCTGCCAAAGCGAAGCGACGCAGATAATCCCACCCTCACCGCCATCTATTCAAAAACCGAAACAAGCGCAGCGAGATGAGACAGACGTAAGGCGAAGCCGGAGTCAATCCCTCCCAAAAAAGGAAACTAGAGGCATATTCACTACTTGGGTTGATCCAATAGCACCCCGAACAATCCCACCCTCACCGCCATCGGTGGCATCAAAATCGATGCGTGTTGCGCTTTGACTGAGCAGGTCTATTTTGCCCGATGAAGATCTATAGGCACTTTTGTTTCAGCGGGCTTGTTTGGGTCATGCTGGCAGCGTGTTTACTTCCCGGCTGCAGTAAATCAATACTGAAGATGCCCTCACTCAAAATGCCAAAAATCCCCAAACTATTTGGAGGAAAAGACAAGGTCGAGGTGGATGGGGAAGGAGGTCCGGATCACAAATCAAATGTTCCCGCCAATCGTGCGGCCGGGGTGGTGCATCTGGTGAATGACCGCGGGCGTTTTGTATTGGTGAAATCGTTGTCCGGAGGACGGTCCAATGTGACAGCGGGCACTATCTGGATGGCTTATGATTCGAATGGCAAGCCTTCGGCGAAACTCAAGGTCAGTGCCGAACGAAAAGGGGCTTTTGTGGTGGCAGACATTGTTAGAGGTACCCCTGGCCGGGGCGACTCGGTGGTGCTTCACGGTGTGATGGACAAAAAGGGGGCAGTCACGACGGTGACAGATCCGGATGGTAAAAAAAGGCAGGTGTTGGAATAGATAATGAGCATGATTGAAGAAAGCGAAGCGCGTAAGAGGATTCTGGAGGTGACCCCAACAGGGGAGACGGAGTCTTGTTGTTTGTCGGAGGCACTGGACCGCTATGCCGCCATTGATGTTTTGGCGCAGGTGGATTTACCAGGGTTTGATAATTCTGAGATGGATGGTTATGCCGTTCGTGCAGCAGATGCAGGGGAGGTCGGGGTGCGTCTGGTAGTTACGGGAGAACAAGCGGCGGGTGCTGATCTGGGATTGAGCGTGGGGGAAGGGGAAGTCTTGCGTATTTTCACTGGAGCACCGATTCCACACGGGGCGGATGCGGTCATCATGCAGGAGGATGTGAAGGTTGTCGAAGAGGAGGGAGGGATGCGCCGCATCGAGATTGTCGAGGCGGTGGATGAGGTCGGGGAATTCATTCGGCGGCGGGGAGCGGATGTGTGCGTTGGGCAGAAAATCATCTCTGCAGGTGAAAAAATAACGCCAGGGCGAATTGGGTTGCTGGCGTCCCAGGGCTTGGGGGAGGCAGAGGTGCATCGTTTGCCGAGAGTGGCCGTAGTATCAACGGGTGACGAACTGGTTGATGCTGGGGCTGAGTTGAGTCCGGGGCACATTTTTAATAGTAATGCTCCGATGCTGGCCGCTTTGGTGAAGAGTATTGTCGGCACGCAGGCCGGGCTTTTTCATGCCCGTGATGACGAAGCAGTTCTGAGAGCGACTTTGCAGCAGGCGCTCGACGAGAACGATGTGGTTTTGATTGCTGGAGGTGTTTCTGTAGGAGAGCATGATTTGGTCAAGCAGACGCTCACTGATCTTGGGGTCAAAATGGATTTTTGGCGGGTAAATATCAAACCTGGGAAACCGTTTTTGTTTGGTCGACGTGGGCAGACGCAGGTGTTTGGTTTGCCAGGAAATCCGGTGGCGGCGTATACGACTTTTTTGTTGTTTGTGGCGAGTGCGCTGCGCAAGTGGGCGGGAGCTGCGGATGAGAGAGGTGAAACCATGCCCCTGCCTCAAGTGAGGTGTAATTTAGGAGAAAGGGTGGATTACAGTCAGGGCAATCGACCGCATTATATGCGCGGAAATTTGAGGGATGAGGACGGGGTTTTCATGCCGGTGGGTTTGCAGGCTTCCCATGCAATTTTTGGCCTGAGCCGGGCAGATGCCATCCTGCGGGTGGAGCCGGGGATGGTCTTGGAGCTTGGGGCAGAGGTGGTGGCTTTGCGCCTGCCTTGAGGTATTCGTTTGAATTTTTCTCACAGAGTTGCAGAGACGCAGGGAGATATCCTTTAATACAAAAACCTCATTTTTCTCTGTGCCTCTGCGGCTCTGTGAGATCTATCTTCTTAATCATCGATACCTTCGTAATTCGGTATGTACGCGATGACGATGACTTTGAATTAGTGTTCAGGGCCGCTGGGCACAAAAACGCTTTGCATGCCGGCGGCGTTGGCAGCGTCGATGCCAGCCTGGCCGTCTTCGAAGACCAGGCATTTTTCCGGGGCAATGCCCATTTTTTGTGCGGCCAGCAGAAACATGTCGGGGGCGGGTTTGCCGCGTTCGACATCTGCCGGGGTGACAATGATTTCAAAATAATGATGCAAGTCGGTGATGCGCAGGGAGGGGGCAACGAGTGAGATGTCACTGCCCGAGGCTACCGATACCGGTAGTTTCCCGTGTACCGAACGAACCACGTCTGCCACGGCCTGCACGGCTTCGAGTTCGTGCATGTGCTGGCTGAAAAACTCCAGTTTGTGATCATGGATGGAGTCGGCGTCGAGGGAGCAGCCGTGCTCGGCGTTCAGCTCGGCGACAGTCTCGCGGTCAGGAACCCCGGCGGAGGCGTAAAAGCGTTTTTCTGAAAATTCAAAGGGGGCATTGTGGTGCACAAAAGATGCTGACCAGGCACGGAAGTGCAAGGGCATCGAGTCAACCAGGGTGCCGTCGCAGTCGAAAATATAGCCTTCGAAATCGCCTTCTGGAAATGTCAGAGTCATGGAGGAGAAGGTCAGGAAGCTTTGTTGTCAGAATTGTTGCCTTCAGAAGTTGAGAGCAAATGCTCGGAGCCTCCCTTATTGGATGCAGAGAAAAATTTTCGAAACAATTTGCGGGGAATGCTTTTGCCCTGTTCTTCCTGCTCGACCTCTTCCAGCGCTGCGGTTTTGGCATTTTCCCATGCGGCGGAAAAACCGGGGGCGGTGACATACATGCTTTTTTCCGCACGGGCAAAAATTTCCAATTCCCGTTCAAGGGTTTGTGCGGAATTTTCCCCACTGCCTTTGACTTTGATACGCAGGTTTTCGTTTTCTTCTTTGAGTTGGTCTTTTTCTTTTTTTAATTCGCCGAGATGCTGGGCTTCAATTTCGACTTTGTCGCTCAAATTGCGCCGGAGGCGCTTGAGTTCCATCTT
Organism: Verrucomicrobiota bacterium; assembly: GCA_030625775.1. Classification (GTDB taxonomy): domain Bacteria; phylum Verrucomicrobiota; class Verrucomicrobiia; order Verrucomicrobiales; family DEV007; genus JAADHD01. Next base: position 16,418 of record DAOUQC010000029.1, on the reverse strand, counting down.
GGTTTTAAAATTGGCCCAGAGTGAGAGCACGAGAAATACCATGCCGAGAGCGAAACCCCAGAAAAAAGGGCTGCTGAAAATTGGTTTTAAAGAATCCATGATGTGGGCATTATAGCCCGAACTGCTGATAGGTAAAGGGGGGAGAAATTCTTCTGAGCTGTTGCTTTTCAAAGGGCTGGGTTCGGGCTAGTCTGCCATTGTATGTTTGATATACGTGAAAAACCGGAAATGGTGGAGCGCGCTTTTTTGATCGGGGTCTATTTTGACCGCCATGAAGAAAGTGAAGCGGCCAGTCTGCTTGAAGAATTGGGGGAGCTTGTAAGTACTCTCGGTATTGGTGTGGTTGAATCAAATCTTGTTTTTGTCCGGGATCAGAGCAAACGCTACCTGACCGGCTCGGGCAAAGCACAAGAGCTGATGGATCGGGCGAAGGAGCTCGACTGTGATGCGATTGTTTTTGACAATGAGTTGGGACCTTCCCAGCAACGCACCTGGGAGACGGAAGCGGATTTGTGCGTACTCGATCGTGAGGAGGTGATTCTAGATATTTTTGCCATGCGGGCCCGGACCCGGGAGGCGGCTTTGCAGGTACAGCTCGCGCGCATGCGCTATTCATTGCCACGTCTGGCGCGGATGTGGACTCACCTTGACCGTCAGGGGGGAGGTTCCGGTGGTGGCAAGGGAGGAGCTGCGGCAGCTCGTGGTGAGGGGGAGAAACAGATCGAGGTGGATCGTCGTCTGGCCAGAAAGCGGATCACGATGGTTGAACGGGAATTGGATACAGTGAGAACTCAACGAGCGACTCAGCGCAAAGAGCGCACGCGCGAGGGCTTGCCTCATGCGGCGATTGTGGGATACACCAATGCGGGTAAATCTTCTTTGCTTAATCGTTTGGCGGATTCTGACATTCTTGCTGAGGACAAGCTTTTTGCGACTTTGGACCCGACGACTCGTAGGATCGAGCTTCCCGATGGGCAGCCTCTGCTATTGACTGATACCGTTGGTTTTGTGCGTAATCTTCCGCATCGATTGATCGAGGCGTTCAAGGCGACCTTGGAAGAAGCCGTGCTGGCGGATTTTCTGGTTCATGTGTTGGACGCCTCGGCAGAAAATGTCGCCGATTTTTATCAGACCACGCTCGATGTGCTGCACGAATTGGGGGCTGATAACAAGCAGATGGTATTGGCTTTTAATAAGATTGATTTGTTGCAGTCCTCCGAAGAAGGCCTGCTCAGATTGCATGAGTTGAAGGGGCTCTATCCGGACGCTTGTTTTATTTCAGTGCATAGCGGGGAAGGCATTGAGGAATTTATTTTACGCATCAATGCGCTGAATCACGACCGGGTATCACGCTTGAAATTACGTATTCCCCAGTCCCGGCAGGACTTGATTGCTTTGCTGCATCGCGAGGGGAAAATTCTAGAACAGGATTACGAGGGCAATGATATTTTGCTGACGGCCATCGTTCCGAGGGCTCAGCTGCATCATTTTGAGAGTTTTGATGAGGAGCTTGAAGTTTAGCGACCACTGCTAAGCGTGATTTATGGTGACTTTTGTTTTCAGGTATGGTTTTTGTTTGTTGCTGGCCTTGTCTGCAGAGGGCTGCTTGTCGAGTCGCTCGGTTTTGCCAATAGGAGATGCTGTTTCAAAAACTCAAGGAGCTTTGGTAGAAAAAGCGCCCTTGCATGTGATCTCGTGGAATGTGCATAAAGCGGGGGATGAGCGTTTTGTTGAGGAGGTGAAGGATTTACTGGCGGGCTTTCCCCGCGAACAAGGCGTGATCCTTTGTTTGCAGGAAGTGCGCTCCAGCACCTGTGAGCTGATCAAGGATTCGTATGGTGATCAAGTCTATGGCCATTACACTCCGAGTTGGCGTTTTCCTTTTTCCAAGCGCTCTACGGGGGTGATGACGATAGCGAACTCGGGTTTGGTGGATTCATCTGCACAACAACTGCTTTCCCCGGGGCGAGAGTTTGTATTTGTGTCTCCCAAGGTGTCCTTGCGGTCTTCGTTGCCTTTGCCCCGAGGTGAAAAATTGCAGATCATCAACTGTCACGGGCTCAATTTTGTGTCGAAGCGGGCGTTTGCAAAACAGCTGGACCAGATTTTTGCGTCGCTTCAGAATTCTCGTGAGCCGGTGATTGTGTGTGGGGATTTTAATGTCTGGAGCGAGGGGCGTTTGGCTTTGTTGAGGGAAAAGGCGCAGCAGGTGGGCTTAGTCGAAGCAGTGAATCAGAATCCTGGCAAAGCTCCGGCACCTGGATGGATCAGAGGTTTAAAAGGGGTGGCTGGATTTGATCCGGGCTTGCACCTGGATCGGATTTTCAGCAGGGGGGTGGAAGTGAGGGCATGTTATTCTGTCGAGGGCCCAAAAAGCTCTGACCACTTGCCGACAGTGTTGAAGTTCAGAGTGGCTTTTGAAGAGTGACCTCGAATAGACTAGTCCGCAAAATCCGACAAGGGGATTTTCTGGAATACGAGATCGGCCACTGAAGACTCGTAGAGAATCCCAAGGGTTTGCTGGTCGATGATGACCAGGCTGGAGTAGCCGTTGCCTCTTCCGCTGTCCAATAGGATGTGATTTTTCCCGGGCCAGGTTGTCCCGTCATCCGTGCTCATCTGGATAGTCATATCACCCCGGCTTTTTTTGTTGTGTGGGTTGGAGAAAAATAGCAGATGTTTGTCGCTGTCGTGACTGATCAAGCTTGCCATACAGGTGGGCTCGGGTAGAGCGCCGTGGTCACTGCTGTGTTTTTTCCAGGTTTTGCCAAGGTCATTGCTTACGCCGACAGCGCGACCATTGCTTTCGCTTTTGTCTTTGCGATTGCGGTTGTCACGAATATTGAGCATCAGAGAGCCGTCGGATAACTCGGCAACCGAGCATTCCGAAGTGTCATCACGGGCGGGCGCGGACACATGCCAGGTTTTGCCGTGGTCTTTGCTCCAGGTGATATTGGAAAAAGGGAAACCTTTTGCATCCCTACCCTGGGAGGGCATAACCAGGATTCCGTTTTTCATCACAATTCCATTACCCGGCGCCGGAGCAAACAGATGCCATGACTCATCCTTGAGCGGCTTGGTCCAGTTCTCCGGTTTGCTCCATGTGAGGCCGTGATCTTTTGACCGCACAACCATGAATTGAGATGACTGGTGAATGTCATAACCCGGCTCGGAACCTTTCCCTACCCACTGATGAGTGTTGGGTTTTCCGTGGGTCCAGACGGCAGAGACAAAAATTTCACCCGTCGCGGTGTCCACCAGAATACCAGGATCAGAGCAGCCGTTTTCTTTTTGGGATTTTCCACCGTATTCACCCATGTCCATAATCGGGCGCGGATCAGACCAGGTCTGACCTCCGTCTTTGGAAACAGACAAGCCGATGTCGATATGTTCCTGCAGGTCCTTCCTGCTATTGTAACGCAGGTCATATACAGCGAGCAGGTCACCGTTGTTGGCTTTGTTGATTGCCGGAATGCGAAAGGTGTGGCAGTCGAATTCTCCCTGACGGTGAATGGGGTAAGCCAGGCGCTGGGCCTGATAATTTTTGTCAGCAGTCACCTTCAGGGTGCTGCCGTCGGCAAACTGGAAGCCTGTGATTTGAACTCCCACCCGATGCAACAGGTTAGCCTTTTTTTTAGTTCGAATAACGACGCGGCATTTATGATTTCCTTTGGGGAAGTCCATTTCCCCCTTCAACATGATGGATCCATTCACATTCGATGTTTTTCCAAACCACTGGTTTCCCGCTTTGCGCAGGTGTTCCACACCGATCTCTGTTACGTCTTCCAGTTTTGTTGTTCCTGCGGTATCGAGACTGATGCCAGTGAGTGTTTTTTCTCCATCCGTGCTCAGAGTGAATTCCAGGAGGGTCACTTCACTGCCATCATTCAAAACCGGAATTGCCCGGTCGTGGGCTTCAAATTTTTCAGCTGTGTTTGCCAAGGGAGTAAAAGCCAACAGAAAAAAAATGAGGGGAAGATGTTTCATGGGGAGGAAAGGGTTGTTGACACTATATACTTGGTTTTTTCTACATGACGAACAGGAAAAGCGGGTTTGGGGGAATCAGGGCGTGATCACGCCATTGAATTTACTCGACGAATCCATAGGTTGTGAATCTCCTTTATTATGAAGAAACGCTTTGTTCTATCTTGCACGGTTCTCGCGGCCATGACCACTCATGTAGTGCGAGCTGAGCCCCTATCGAAACTGGGACCTCTGATGGCGGTTCCTGATAAAGTGGTGCTGCAGGATGATTTTTCAAAATCAAAGCTGCTGGAAAAAGGGGTGTGGCAGGTTCGCCAGGGCACTCGTTGGGCTATTGAGGACGGTGTGTTGAAAGGGCAGCAGTCTTCCCCCGAATATCAGGCTAAAAAAAAGGATCATTTCGGGTATGAGGCGAGGATCAGTATCCCGGTGACGCCCCGGGAGTTCGTCGCGTCCTTTTCATTTCGTTTTCTGGAAGGACAGGAAACTTCCATTGTTCCCTTCATTGAATTCGGGCATCACGTGTGTCGGATTCGTTTTAGTAAAGAAGGGACGAGCCTGTTGAGCGATCATGAAGTCATGAAGCTTGCCGAGGCCAAAAATTTCATCTGGCAATCGGGGAAGTGGTATCATGCGCTGGCTGAGATGAAAGATGGAGAGTTTATTTTTCAAATCGCTGACGGACCAACTTTATACGCGCAGCGAGATTCGTTTAAGAGTGCAATTACCAGTGGCGGAAACAGATTTGGAGTCGCCGGTCCAAAAAAGGGGAGGGTTGAACTGGATAATATGACGATCTGGACGGTGAAACAGGAAACACAATCAGCTTGGGAAAAACGCAAGGCATCCTTTCCAGATTTTGATCCTATTCAGGTGAAGGCACCACGTTCAAAGAAAGCACCCGCGCCAAAGAAGAAGGCCCGCCCGATACCTCCAACGCGTCCCTTTGATGCGCCGGGCACACCGACATTCACACGACTGGATGGGAAGCCCGGCGTGAATCCGTCTGCTGACGTGGATGGCGATTTTCTGATCGGACCTGATTATATTCCCGCTCCCGAGCTAAAGGTTGTCGAAGGCGTTCCTCAGGGCACGGTACATCAGTTCAGTATCGATTCGAAGGACGGCACAATCTATAATCCGGGCATCGCCAGAGATGTTTTTGGCAAGGTGGACCCCGACAATCCGAAGACGCTGATCGTTGAAACGCATGCGATCGACTACAAGCGCACTATCACCGTTTACATTCCGGCACAGTACCAACCGGGCAGCGCGGCGCCTTTTATCGTCACACACGATGGCCCCAAAGTGGTCGGCAAGCCGAGCATGAGACTGCCACATATCCTCGACAATCTGATCGCCCAAAGCCGGGTTCCGGCGATGATCGCCATCATGATAGCCAACGGTGGCGGTGATGCCCAGGGGCACGAACGCGGCCGCGAGTATGACAATATGTCGGGCCTGTTTGCCGAGTACATTGAAACCCACGTGCTGCCGCAGGTGGAGAAAAAATACAAGGTCAAGCTGACCAAAGACCCGGATGGACGTGCGGCCATGGGTAGCAGTTCCGGGGGCTCTGCTGCGCTCATCATGGGGTGGTTTCGCCCGGATCTGTATCATCGTGTGCTGACGACTTCAGGAACCTTTGTGAACCAGGCATGGCCCTTCGACCCGAAATATCCGGATGGCGCGTGGGGGTTTCATAAAACACTCATTCCAAACAGCGAAGTAAAGCCACTGCGGATTTTTCTGGCCGTTGGCGATCACGATTTGCTTGATCCCAATGTCATGCGTGACGACATGCACGACTGGGTTGAAGCAAATAACCGCATGGCCAAAGTGCTCAAGGCCAAGGGGTATCACTACCAGTATCTTTATTGCCTGAATGCCCGTCACGGCATTGGCAACGCAAAGGCGCAGATTTTACCTCATGCGCTGGAATGGTTGTGGAAAGATTATCCCGCCAGCTCTGCTAAGTAGAGCTTCAGTAAAGTTATTTATACAAATGAAATACCAGTCAATTATAGCCGTTTTAGTAACCGGAGGGGTTTTTTTAAGCGTAGGCCATATCAATTCTGCCGATAAACCTCTGCCAGACCATCTCAAGGAACTGGCCTGGGCCTATGCCATCACGATCGAAAAGCCGCCCCCACTTCCGAAGAGTGATAAAAAACTCAGCCTGCCAGATACGCCGCTGAAATTCACAAGAGATGAGATTGTGGGGCGTAAAGATGGGGTAGCTTTTCAAACTGCACCGGCGGATTGGTATCCAGGAGATCATCCAGAAATGCCTGAAATTTACGCCAAAGGAGATCCGTCCCGCCAGGTGATTGCTTGTGCCTTGTGTCATTATCCCAATGGAAAAGGCAAAGCGGAGAACGCTCCTCCGGCAGGTCAAAATAGAGACTACCTCGTTCAACAACTGAGAGACTTTAAGAGCGGTGTTAGAGAGGGTGCCGACCCGAGGAAGACGAATTATCGCTTGATGATCGATACCGCGAAAGGCATGAGCGAGGAGGAGTTTGCCGAGGTCGCGGATTATATGCAATCCATGAAGTGGAGTCAGTGGATCAAAGTAATCGAAACGGACACTGTTCCAAAAACTTATCTCCGGGGAGGTTTGCACATTCCCCTGGAAGGCAAAGAAGCTGGCACTGAGCCGATTGGCAAACGCATCATTGAAACCCCGGCGGATCCCAACCGAACGGAATTTTTGAGAGATCCACGTTCGGGCTTTATCGCCTACGTGCCTAAAGGTTCGGTCAAGAAAGGTGAAGAACTCGTCAATACCGGAGGTGCAGGCAAAACTTTCCAGTGTGCCCTCTGTCATGGTCCTGGTCTGAATGGTATCGGCAATATTCCGGCAATCGCCTCGCGTTCTCCCAGTTACATGGCTCGTCAGCTTAACGATATGAAACAAGGAACGAGAAAAGGAACGATGGCAGCACTGATGCAGCCGGTGGTGGTGAACCTGACCTCCGAAGATATTCTCAATATAGTGGCTTACACCTCATCGTTACCGGCACCACCGGCTGAACATTCGAAGAAATAGAGTGCCTCATTGACATCATGAATATACCCGGACTTCAGGCTGACAAAGAGGCCAGTGGTCTTGGCCACAGGGACGACATACGCACTTATGTCGAGCTATTCAAAGCCGAGGAAAGTTAATCGACCTGTCAGCCTTGCTGCAAATAATCAATCAGCAGCCGCACTCCAACGCCTGTGCCTTTTGCGCCTCCCTGATAGTCTCTGTCAGCTGCGCCCCATGCGCTACCTGCGATGTCGAGATGGGCCCAGGGGATCTCGCCGACGAAGTTTGACAGGAAAGCTCCGCCGGTGGAGGAACCTGCGCCAGCTCCGGGGCTGCTGATGTTCCGGAGGTCACCCACTTTGCCCTTCATTTCTTTTTGATGAACATCGTGCATCGGTAGGGGCCAGACTAGTTCGCCAGTTCGTTTTCCTGAAGCGACGAGATCATCGATGACTGTCTGATTATTCCCCATTACGCCACTCAATTCGTGACCGAGTGCCATGACAACGGCTCCGGTCAGGGTTGCGAGATCGATCATGGCATCGGGTTTGATTTTTTCTTGCGCATAAGAGAGGGCGTCAGCGAGAATGAGCCGGCCCTCGGCGTCCGTATTAAGGACTTCAATGCTGAGTCCGTTCATGGCGGTGACAAGATCGCCAGGCTTTACTGCCAAGCCATCGGGGAGGTTTTCTGAAGTCGGTATGAGACCATGCACCTCTGCGTCCACGTCCAGTTCCGTCAGTGCTTTGAAGGCACCCAACACAGCAGCTCCGCCAGACATGTCATATTTCATTTCATCCATTTTACCGCCTGGCTTCAGGCTAATGCCTCCGGAGTCAAAGGTGAGACCTTTGCCGACGAGGCAGATTTTACGAGTGGATTTCTTTTTAGGTTTGTAGACGAGATGAATCAGGTAGGCTGGCTCAGAGGAGCCTTTTGAGACCGATAGGAGTGATCCCATGCCGAGGTAATGCATCGCTTTCTCATCGATGACTTTGATTGAAAGATGCCGCCCGGCTTTAGCGATTTTTTTTGCTTCGCTCACCAGATCGCGAGGGCGCATCAGGTTGCCGGGAGTGTCCTTTAAGCGGCGGGCCAGGCAATTGGCATGGCCGATGACTTGTCCGTATTTTGCTCCGACTTTGAACTCATTGTTACCGTAGAAGGTCAGCCGTTTCAGGGTGGCCGGTTTGGCTGTGCTTTGGAAATCACTTAGACGGTAGGCGCCCATCACGGCTCCTTCCGCGAGAGCCTGGCCGAGTGCCTCGGTTTGCCTGCCTGAGGGGAGGTCGAACCATACGGCGGCGGATGCGGAACTGGTTTTCTCAGCTTTTTTTGCCGCGAGCGCTCCACAGCGTCGCAGGGTTTCGGGGTCGAGTTGTTTTTTGTCTCCCACGCCAATCATGAGGATGCGTCCAGCCGGGCCCGCTGTTGCGTCGGTCAGCCGCATTTCGCGTTCATTCCCTTTAAACGATTTGAGAGCGAGTGGTGGAACCTTGACTCCTTTGGGAAGTTTGGGTGTGGATCCTTTTCGCGCAAAAAGGACTAGAAGGTCAGTTTTGGAGAGAATCTGGGAGGTGTTTTTAATAGAAAGTTTCATCGGATGATATGGAGGTGAAAGGCTGAAGTAATTGTAATTGAAAGCTCCCCGCGGCAAGCTGCGGGGAATCTCTCTATACAAGTTTGCCTTCGGGGAAGCAAGATGAACTCGCTAACTCCGCGGCAAGTCATGGAGTTAGCGTTCGTCAGGTATTCAAAATGATGAATTTATATTTTCAATTGTGTCATAAAAATGGCTATTTCAGCGAGAACGGTTCACCTACGACTTGAATGCCCAGCAGATGGTGAGAAGGCATTTTTGTCCCGCGTTCAACGACGGGCACTTTACCGTCCTTCTCGAGATCAGACTTCTTCAAGGTCCAAAGCACTTCCTTTTGGCGGTTGATTTCAAAGGCCTGCACCTCATTGTTCGATCCTTTTCGATGATGATAGTCTGAATTGACGACGACGAGGTTTCCGTTTTTTAGCATCTGGACTCCGACCGGGTAGAGGATCTGGAAACCCAGCTCGTCATTGCTATTCAGTTTCCAGGTGATTTTGCCTTCAGGTGAAACTTCAATGATTCGGTTCGACGTGATGCAGGGAATCAGAGTGCGCCCGTTTTTCAAACGTATCGCAGTGAAGGGGCGATCTGTTTTTTCCAGTTGGTATTGCCAAATGATATCACCGCTTGAATTCAGTTCGAGGATTTTGGCTTTTTCGCGGTAGGAAATCAGATAAGTGCCTTGAGGCGTTTTGCGAGCCTGCATATAACGAGTGTGGGAGTTATTCCCGCCATCCGGCAGGTCAATGGACAAGGTGACTTTGTGATTGCGGTCGACTTCAAGGATTTTTTGATTGCCGCAGTCGAGAATCATCACCTTGCCGTCATCAAGAGGTTGGCAGGCATTGATCTCCTGCTTCCCTTTTTTCCTGGGAACATTGAAATCCCAGACTGTTTTTTTGGCTGTATTGACTTCACGAACACCGTAGCGGTGGGAAAAGAGGATATTTCCGTTCTTCAATTTCCAGACATCGTGGACCAGTTCGATTTCGGGATCCTGGTAATGCCAGACGGTGTTGTTATTTTGATCCAACTCCATCAAACCTTCTCCGTAGCCAAGCATCAGTCGATGTCCGGGATGGGGGGCTGAAAGCAGGCTGAGCGGCACTATGAATAATAAGGTCAGGTAGATGGGGAGTTTCATGGAATATATAGGTGGGATAGGTGGGATATAAAAAAGCCATGTGTCTTTCGTCGTGTCAATGGCGCAAGCGAATGGTTTGACACTCTGATAGCAGGCTGTTGAGTGGGTGGATCATGAAGGTTCTCCCCATCATTTTTTGCAGCTGTTTTTTTATCTTGATGACTTCTCTAGCTGATGGCTCAGACTTTAAAATCTACGCGCCGAGCCGGGTGAGTCAGGCCTTGCTGATTGCCGAGGCAAAAGTGAAGGAAGGCAAACTAAGTTTGAAACAATCGGGCTCCGTGGATCTGGGATTTCCTGCTGGATCGGTGACTCAACATCCGGAAAAACCGATTCTCTACGTATCGGTGTCGAATGGGGAGATAGGCAAAGTTTCCGGCGCCACTGTTATTTTGAATGATCAAGGGGCTGTACAAAAAGTGATCCCCTTCAAGTTGAAGCATGGTGCTGCTTTTCTCAGTCTCGACCGGGAAAATAAATTCCTGCTGACGGCCAATTATGGGAAGGGTTTTGTTGATGTGTATTCCCTCGATCAAAACGGAATTTTGGAAGCTCGTGTTGGAGGTTTGGATGAGGGGCGTAAAAATGCGCACTGTGTTTTGCCTTCACCGGACAATCGTTTTGTCTACATTCCGTATGTGAAAGACAGCAATGATCTGTATCAATACGCCTTTGATGGAAATAGCGGGAGTCTGAAGTCTCTTAATCCTAAAAGTGCCACGCCTCCAGCGGCGACGGGTCCCCGGCACATGGTTTATCACCCCAGCTTGTCGATCGCTTATTTCAGCAATGAGCAGGGTTTGGGGGTGTCGGTGTATTCGCGATCGGACTCCGGGCAGTTAAAAGTTTTGCAGGTGTGTGAAGCGGTTGAAGCTTCGTTTGATAAACAGGGGGTGACCGCTTCCGATATTGTGATCACAACTGACGGGCGGTTTCTTTTTGCTGGCATTCGTGGGCTTAAGCGGGATTTTGATAAAATCGCTCGTTATAAAGTTTTGGCTGATGGCAAAGTTGAGCTACTGGGTCTAACGCCAGCCGATAAAATCCCCTGGGCTTTGCATCTTTCACCGCAGGGTGATTACTTGATGGTGTCGGCGACCGGAGGGGCGACGCTGACGGCATTCAAGATTGGTGACGATGGCGACCTTAATAAAGCAGCCAGCCTGAAATGGGGCACAAATCTGTCGGATATTATTACCCGTTAGTTATCTTTTCCGCGACTTTTACAAGTGCTCACGAAACCAGGCGTCAATGTCATCCATCATTGGGGTGAACCAGGGATGGCGATTCCAACAGCCGTGTTTGCCGTCTTTGTAGTTGGAGAGAACTTTGCTGGCGATGCCGAGTTGACGGAGTTTTTTCAGTGAGGGGTCGATCTTACTAGGATCTTCTGTGCCTCCATACTGGAACAAAATGGGCGGTGTGTTTTTATCGATGTGCTCGTGGGCATCGGCGAGCGCGTAGGCTTCGGGCATTTCCTTGACGTTACCTCCAAAGAGCCACACGGCGTTGGGTTTGGGATTGTCTTTGATCAGTGAACGTTCAGCGACGCTGCCAGTGGCAATTTGCATTGGGCCGGACATGACCACCGCCGCTTGCACCGTAGAGGATACGCTCGCATTGCCTCCGTTTCCCTGTAGGGCCGAGACGTCAGCGGTGGTGGCGAGCAGGCCGGCGAGGTGGGCTCCGGCCGATCCACCGACCACGCCGATGCTGTCTGGGTCGACTTTATAGTCTTTCGCATGGGCGCGCAGATAACGTGCCGCGGCATGGCAGTCCTCAATGTTGGCTGGAAATTTGGCTTCACCGCTGAGCCGGTAGGCAATCGCCATGGTGACGTATCCGCGATGAGCCAGGTCGAGTCCCATGGCACGGAATTTCATTTTGTCTCCACTGTGCCAGCCTCCGCCGTGAAGGATAAGAACAGCAGGGTGAGGTCCGTTACCGGGTGGGACAAAAATATCACTTAACATCTTGCGCGTTCCATATCGAGCGTAAGTGAGATCGTAGAAAGGGGTGACTCCCTTCGGCAGCGTGACACTGGGTTTGGATTTTGCGTCCTTTTCCGACCAGCTGGTCGGAGGTTGGGCAGAGACACCGGAGATGCGCATTTTCTGGACGTAAAGCCCACCGAATCCGGTGATATATAGATCGCGCAGAGCTGACCCTCCAAAGGTACAATTGACCGGTCTTTCCGGGCAGGGGATTTTATCGAGCAGCATGCCATCCGGTGTCCAGATCCAGATGTCGGTGGGGCCGGCGCAGTAAACATTTCCAGCGCGGTCGATGCTCATGCCATCGGCGCCTCCTTTTGCTTTTGGGTCGCCGCCTTCCATTTTGGCAAAAACGCGGCGTTCACTGAGCTTGCCTGCCGGGCCGACTTTATAGGCGATGACCTGCTTGAGAGAAGCTTCAGAAACATAAAGAATGCTTTCGTCAGGATTGAGGATCAGCCCATTGGCAGTCTTGGCATCGTCGGCCACGGTGATGGCGGGCTTGCCGGCTGGAACATAGATGATCTGCCCTGCACGAGTTAGAGTGAAATAAATGCCGCCTGATCGATCGACCACCAGGTCGTTGGGTTTACGGGTTTTATCAGCGGTGAGATCTTCCTGATGGATGACGGTGACCTGGCCGTTTTTTTTGCGGCGCAGGATGGAAGCTTTGCCATTGTCGACGAAGTAGGTGATGCCCTGATTGTAAAAGCTGCCACTGAGCCGGCGATCACTCATCAGCGGCTGCCATTCGTTTTTGCTTGGGATATAACGCTTGGTCTTTTCAGTGAAGGGATCCGGAACGGTGAGCGACCAACCATCCCAGGCAGGGCCGTCAGCGAGTTCGAAGTCGGCTGAGATAAGTTGCATCGGGCTGTCTGCCACGACAGGGGAGTCGGCGGCAGTCAAAAGCGTGGCAGAGGCAGTGAAAAAAAACAGGCTCAGGAAGGTTTTGGGATTCATGCTGACAATTATCCAGGTGGATGTCATTCTGTCAAACTTGGCGGCATCGCATGATTGCGCCCTATGCAAATAGTGTCATGTTGTCATCACCTTTATGAAACCCTTGACCCTGGCCCTGTTTTTCTCACTATATTTTCTCAATTCAGCGGGAGCAGAGCAATTTGTGCTATTTGATGAAGTGTTTACTTTCGAAGCAAAAGATGCGGTCCCAACCAAATCTCACCTTCACGTCAAAGCAGAACAATTCGGAAAAAATACGCCGAAGGACTGGACGTCACCAATCGACTATCGCAACGGCAGCGCACACATTCGAATCGAAGTTCTCGAAAAACCTGAAGGTGACGTGCCCACCATGTGGAGTCTTTGTTACATTCCCAATAAGGGGCAAAAAAACAATTACGGTTGTTTGAGTTCTCCGTCTTATACCAAGACAGGTGTCTTTGAAAAAGATCAGAAGATGACAGAATTTTGGGAGAATGATTCGATCATTTGGGCGGAGGGGATCAAGCTTATGTCTCTCGTGATTAAGCGCGCGAAAGCTGGAGGCAAAGCCCATGCCCATCTGCAGCCAGATCTGACGAAGTTTTTCCCCACCAAAATCCGCGTCTCCATCGTTCAAGTATCCAAAGGGGATACGTATAACCCTTCTCTGGTTCAGAAACTTGATAAAGTGAAAAGTAAATAATCAATAATTCATCAGAACATCCATGAACCCTCTTTCTATTCGTCAAACTATCTGCCGACTCATGAGTGGTAGTTTTTTTCTGGTTTTGACTTCAATCGTCCAGGCAGAGCCTGAAATCGCCCGCCTGATGCTTTGGCCTGACGGAGCCCCGGTGGGTGAGGGGAAAATAGAGAAGGTGGATGTTCCCATTACCGTGCATCTACCTTCAAAAGAAAAGGCCACAGGCTTGGCTGTGGTTATCTGTCCTGGTGGCGGTTACAGAGGTCTTGTCAAGGAGGCTGAAGGCCACGGCATTGCCAAGTGGTTGGTGAGTCAAGGTATTGCCGGAGTGGTGCTGGAATATCGGTTGCCAAAACAACGCCCCTTCGTTCCCTTGAGCGATGCCCATCGCGCACTTCGCACCGTGCGTGCTCATTCCAAAGAGTGGGGGATCAAACCGGATCGCATAGGAATTATGGGTTTTTCAGCGGGAGGTCATCTCGCTGCGACAGCGCTCACTCATTTCGATGCAGGCAATGCCAAAGCATCAGATCCGATCGAGCGCCAGAGTTCGCGCCCCGATTTCGGAATTCTGGTCTATCCGGTGATCAGTATGGGGACCACCATTGGCCACGCTGGCTGTCGCACGACTTTAATGGGAGAGAATCCGAAACCAGAATTGATAGAGCTGTTTTCCAATGAAAAACAGGTCGCCGCTCAAACGCCTCCTGTTTATATGGCGCACGCTGTGGATGACAAGGTCGTGAAGGCAGCCAACTGCCGGCAATTTCATCAAGCTCTTCAGGCACGAGATATTCCCAGTTATTATCTTGAGCTGCCTTCCGGCGGGCATGGTCTGAATCGCTACCAGGGACCCATGTGGGACGCCTGGCAAAAGGGCAGCATGGACTGGCTCAATTCCTTAAGCTGGTAGCGGAAGATGTCTTTAAATCAGTAACAAAGAAAAGCGGAAGATCTATCGGGAAAATAGACCATAGTTCCCGATGCGTTTATTAACAGTTCTTCTTTTTCTTTTCAATTTGGGTGTCCAAGCTCAGGCTCAGCCCAACATTATCATCGTGATGCCCGACGACATGGGATATGGCGATATTGGCGCCACCGGCAATCCGGTGATTCGTACCCCGAACCTCGATCTGTTTTCTAAAGAGAGCGCTGAGATGACCAACTTCTATGTTAGTCCAGTATGCTCTCCAACTCGCGCTTGTCTGATGACCGGCCGCTACAACTACCGCACGCGCTGTATCGACACCTTCAAAGGTCGCTCAATGATGGACCCGGAAGAAGTCACAGTCGCCGAATCTCTGAAAAAAGCTGGCTACACCACCGGCATCTTTGGAAAATGGCATCTCGGAGACAACTACCCACTGCGACCTCAGGACCAGGGCTTTGACGAAGTGCTCATTCACCGCGGTGGTGGCCTGGCTCAACCCTCCGAGCCAATCGAGAACGCCAAGCGCTACACCGATCCGATACTTTTCCACAATGGCGAGCAAGTGCAGACCAAAGGCTACTGCACCGATGTGTATTTCGATGCCGCCATCGAATTCATGGAGTCCGCTAAAAAGGAAGGCAAGCCCTTCTTTGCCTACATCCCTCCCAACGCTCCTCACGGTCCCTATCACGACGTTCCTGAAAAAGAACTCGCCTATTACCAATCCATTGACCTCTCTGCTGTACTTGGAAAAGGCAACAACGCCAAGCATCGGGATACCGTGGCACGAGTGTTTGCGATGGTGGAAAACATCGATCAAAACATGGGTAAGCTTAATCGCTACCTCAAGGAAAGTGATCAGTTTGACAACACTCTCGTCCTGTTCTTTACCGATAATGGCCCCAACAGTATGCGCTACGTTGGCCCCTTTCAGGGCATGAAGACGCGCGTCCATGAAGGCGGCATCCGCACCATGTTTTACGCCCGCTGGCCTGAACAACTAAAGGCCGGTTTTAAAAACAATCGCATCGCTGCTCACATTGACGTCGCTCCCACCCTGCTCGACATCGCTGGTGTCCGGTCGGAAAACCAAGACGGTCGTAGTCTGCTGCCTCTCTTGAAAGGGGATGAACCCAGTTGGCCTGATCGCCGTTTGTTTCTGCAATCTCATCGCGGCAATCAACCGGTAGAATTCCATCACTTTGCCGTCCGCGAACAGGATTGGAAACTCATTAGAAGTACCGGATTCGGTCTCGAAAACCCCAAAGGAGACAATTCCTTTGAGCTTTACCGCATCAGCGAAGATCCCGGTGAAAGCAAAAACCTCGCCGCAGAAAACCCGCAAAAAGTAGCTGAGCTAAAAGCAGCCTACAGCGAATGGCTGAAAGATGTTTCCTCGACCCGCAAGAACAACTACGCCCCGCCGCGCATCATTATTGGTGCCCCGGCCGAATTGAAAAGCGATCTCTCGATTCAGGATTGGAGAGTCTCCGCCGACTCTCCGGGTTGGGGAGGCAAAGGTAAGTGGATGGTGACCTTCGCCAATAGCGGCCCTTACCAGGTCACCATTAGCTGGGAAAAAGCCATCGGCGCCAGAGAGATCATTCTGGAAATCGGCGATGATAGGATTAAAGGGCAGCTTGGAGAAGGCGCCACCAAGTTGGTATTCCCTGTAGTAGAGGCTCCCTCTGGAGACACCAGCATTTCGGTGGATATCGGTGACAAGCAATCAATTCCTCGCTTCGTCACCTTTACAAAAAAGTAACCTCTCGTTTATGCCACGGGAGAGTCATCAAGCTTCGTTTTTAAGACGAAAGCCAAGAGTTCTCTGTCCAAAAACTCTCTTTTTGGCTTTCTAGTGGATGCCCGCTAATTTGTTATGAAATACCACTCTTTGACCCTTATTTTGACCTTGCTCGCTCTGCCACTGCCTTCGCTAGTGGCACAAGATAAACCTTTCTTCATGCAGGTGCAGCTGCATGGGGGAAAGATTTGTGGAGCATCCGCAGCTAAATACGAGCAGACTGAAAAACGCATGGCTGCAGAATTCGGCTCTGCGACCGATCCTGCAAGTGTCAAA
>DAOUQC010000093.1 GCA_030625775.1 Verrucomicrobiota bacterium | reverse complement strand
CCTGAGCCTGAGCCTGAGCCTGAGCCTGAGCCTGAGCCTGAGCCTGAGCCTGAGCCTGAGCCTGAGCCTGAGCCTGAGCCTGAGCCTGAGCCTGAGCCTGAGCCTGAGCCTGAGCCTGAGCCTGAGCCTGAGCCTGCTGCTATTGGGAACGAATCAAATAAGGTTTTCCAACCTTTTTTCATCTCTGGTCAAACACCCCCTGTGCTTGACCCTGCCATTCATGCTTCGCCCAATTGTCCTGGTTCCAGCCCGATTGCCCCCATACACACGGGTAGTGAAAGTTCACCTGAAATCCAGCAACCTGCCGCTGAACACGGCTCTCCTTCACCTGAACTTAGCCCGGGTCCGCAATTACTCCCCGAGCAGCCATCCTCCTCACCACCCCCTGAAGCCCCCGCTCACGCGGCCTTTCTTTCCCCCACCAGCAGCAATGCGAGTAGTGATGTAGAAGCACAAGAAAACCGCCTGCCCGCCCTTCCAATTTCTTCTTCTCCAGAGCAGAATTCAGAAGACCCCTTACTCGCTACTCAAGCAAAATCCAAATTTGGTTTTGCCCGGTTATTCAAAGTATTGATCATTTTCAGCCTGATCGTCTTCGCTGGAATTGGTATGTTAGTAGGTGACTTCTACCTCGGAGGGATTGGCATTTTCCACAAACTTCCCGGGTTTTCTCCAGCGAGCTCTCTCGTCTCAGCCATCCTCACTCCCCCTGATCTCCAGACATCGGCAACAGCCAAAACCAAGGATACAAACAGTGCTGCCCAGATTGATGTAAAATCCGATACCATCATCCAGGCTGACCTTGAATCACCTATCAAAAATGAAAATACAGTAGTGGATACGGTAGGCAGTTCATCGATGCCCTCCTCTGTCAAGAATCTCCCTCCATTGACAGGATCTGTTCCTGAAATCACCATCGACGACAAAGTTGTTTCAAGTTCTGCAAGTAACACAGCGATGATCCCCGGTAAAAATGAAGCACCTGAAACAGCCGCAATCCCAGCAAGCAAAGCCGATCCAAAATCAATAACTGAACCGCTGGTTTCCACTGAGTCAAAACAACCATCTGTTCCGGACATGGCTACGCCCGTAACTGCATCGCCCACAGCCTCGATTGATTCCTCGGCTCCCATAGCCTCAACCGTCATCGATGACAATGCCTCTGCAGATCTCAACAAAATGGCTTCCTTTTTTCCTGAACTTCCAAGCCCTTCGGATAGTTCAAAATCCCCCACAACTACAAACACAGCCGAAAAATCCGAGACTCTCCAAACTGCAAGCCCCTCCATGGTTCGCGCGGTTCCAGTCAGCCTCCCTGATGCAGCAACAGAAAAACCATCACCCTCTACAAGCGATAAAACCGAGGAACCTGCAGCAGCAAGCACTGCCCCAAAACCCTTGACGGCCACTCCTATTGCCGAGTCATCAACTCCCGGCCAAACCCTTAGCGAACCTCGCCAAATCGCAGAAGCTTTCCTGCAGGCTTCATCCTGGAAGGAGCGTCTGCCTTATACCTATAGGGGCAAGGAACTTAAAAAAAGCATTGAAGAATACTACCAACAGGATCCCCAGGGTCCGGTCTCAAATTACACGCTCGAGTTCATCAACATGGAGCGTTCCAATACCGACAACACTTTATTCTATGTGTTTTTTCTGGTAACCAGGGAGCTGCCTGACGGTTTCCCCATTATTCTGAGGTCTGAAAATGGCCAGCTCAAAGTCGATTGGGAAATTTTTGCCGAATTCAACGATCAACACTTTAAATATTTTGTCCAAGGCGAAGACCGGGGACCTCACCCCCTTCGTATTATGTTGAAAAGAGCCAGCTACTGGGGGCCGGATAAAGATAAGTTCACAGACCTCAATGACTACCTTTGTTTTGGAGTTTCAGCCCCACCCTTCCCTGAAGAAGGCGAATTTGTTTTCATCAAAAAGGACACCCCCCTGGCTGCCAATCTCGAGCAAAATATCCCCTGGGGGCAACGTCCTATCAGTGGAATCGTTGAACTGGAAAAAGTGAAATTTGCCCACGGAGAAGATCATCTGGTGATCAAAAACATCATCACGGACGGCTGGTTCAGCCCCCCCGATTCACCCTAGAAGCACTTTTGGACAGCGGTGAAATGAGGTGGCAGACCGATGCGCACTGCCTACCTATGACAGACGCTCTAACTCCATTGGAATAGCGCCGTCAACTCCATTCCATCACGTGATTGCGTCCCTGCACTCCTGGATAGTTTTCCCCTATTCTGTTAGTGATTTATCCCGCTTACATCACACACGCCATGATCAGAATTGCACATCATCAGATCTCCCTGCTCTTCCAGCAAATAACTACCCTCTGTTTTTTCGGATTGCTGAGCTCCATTCATTCAGCCGAGGACACAGACAGCTCGAAGGAAGCAGCAAGCATCCTCCAACAGGCGGGAATCGAAGGTGGTTTCATTGTCCAGCTCGATGCTGGAAACGGACAGCTCGCCATGGCATTAGGCAACTCTGGAAAATTCAGCGTCCACGGCCTGGTAAAGGATGAAGCACAAGTAACAGAAGCCAGAGAGTTTATCCTGAAGCATGGCCAATACGGGAAAGTTTCCATTGACCATCTCCAGGCAAACAAACGCCTCCCCTACATCAATAATCTGGCCAATCTACTGGTCTGTGAAAGCGATCCCGAAAAACTGGGCATCAGCATGGAGGAAATCCTGCGCATCCTGCGCCCCAACGGCATCGCTATGATCAAAGCCGGTGATCAATGGAAAAAGACCGTCAAAGCATGGCCAAAAAACATCGATGATTGGACCCACTACATGCACAATGCCGACGGCAACGCCGTGGCCCATGATACCGTTGTCGGGCCTCCTCGCCATCTGCAATGGGTCGGCAGCCCTCGGTGGTCCCGCCACCATGACCGAATGGCCAGTATGAGTGCCCTGGTTTCTTCAAAGGGGCGGCTTTTTTATGTAATGGATGAAGGTTCACGCATCTCCATCGAACTGCCTCCCGAATGGAAGCTCATTGCCCGTGATGCTTTTAACGGAACAATTCTCTGGAAACGAAAGGTCAAAACCTGGCACAACCACCTCTGGCCATTAAAGAGCGGCCCCACCCAACTGGCGCGCCGGTTGGTGGCCGTCGGCGACCATGTATTCTGCACTCTTGGCATCGACGCCCCGGTGACCATGATGGAAGCCGCCACAGGCAAAACCATTCGCACTTTCGAGGGCAGCGAAGGCACTGAAGAATTGGTTGTTGCCAATGGAAAGATTTTCCTGATGGCAATGAAAAAGCCCGGTGAGCTGAAAGATTTCCTACCTCAATTGAACACCGGAGACCAGGGACGTATCGCAGCACGTTACAAGTGGAACGAAATTCCGCGATTACTGATGGTCTTTGATACCGCGACTGGAAAAAAACTATGGAACAAGTCGTCCCGCATTTCCCCGCTTACCCTCTCCGCCGATGACAATTACATGTTCTTTCACGATGGAAAAAAAGTGCTTTGCCTGGATCAGGAAAACGGAGATGAAATTTGGTCGGGCCAACCCGCCGACCGCCGCGAAAGCATGACTTTCAACTTCGGTCCAAAACTCGTATTGCAAAACAACCTGGTCCTCTTTGCCGGTGGTGACCGCAAGATGCATGTTTATGATGCAGCCACGGGAAAAGAAAAATGGACCGCCCCTCATTCACGAGGTGGCTATCAATCCCCCGAGGATCTGCTGGTCGTAAAAAATCTAGTGTGGTCCGCCCCGACCACCAGCGGCAAGGATTCCGGCATTTTCACCGGCCGTGATATTTTGACCGGGGAAATCAAAAAAGAATTCCCCCCCGATGTCGAAACTTACTGGTTCCATCACCGCTGCTACATTGCCAAAGCTACCGACCGTTTCCTCATGCCTTCACGAACCGGCATCGAATTCATTGATCCTGAGACTGAACACTGGGACATCAATCACTGGGTCCGAGGCGGTTGCCTCTATGGAGTCATGCCTGCCAACGGACTCACTTATGCACCACCGCACAACTGTGCCTGCTACCCGGAAGCCAAACTCT
This sequence comes from Verrucomicrobiota bacterium, assembly GCA_030625775.1. Classification (GTDB taxonomy): domain Bacteria; phylum Verrucomicrobiota; class Verrucomicrobiia; order Verrucomicrobiales; family DEV007; genus JAADHD01. Next base: position 13,731 of record DAOUQC010000093.1, on the reverse strand, counting down.
ACGGATTCAATGCCCTGTCAGCTACCGGCCCCAGGCCAAGCTCCGAAGCAATCAATACACCCCGTCTCGAAAAAGGACCTGCTTTCGGAAAAATTACTGACTCAAAAGAGGTCTCAAAAGACCTGGACTGGCCCACTTTCCGCCACGACACCGCACGCAGCGGCTTTATCAAATCCAAAATCGCAGCCGATCTTAAAATTGCCTGGAACAAAGAACTCGGCGGTGATCTCAGTAGTGTTGTTATCGCGGGCAATCAATTATTCGTTGCCCAGAAGCAGCAACACACTGTTCACGCCATCGATTCCAACAGTGGGGAAAAACTCTGGTCTTTCACCGCGGGAGGACGAATCGATTCACCGCCGGCTATACACAAAGGATCCGTCCTGTTCGGATCTGCCGACGGTTACGTTTATTCCCTGCGCGCCTCGGATGGAAAGTTGGCGTGGCGATTCCAAGCAGCTCCATCCACCGAGCGTCACATGGCTTTTGAACAACTGGAATCCGTCTGGCCAGTACATGGCAACATCCTTGTTCAGGATGACATCGCCTATTTTGTCGCAGGCCGTTCTAATTTCCTCGATGGCGGCCTGCGCTTCTACCGGCTGAATGCCTCGACCGGCGAAAAAATTTCTGAAACGGTCATCGACGAGATCAATCCCGAAACAGGAAAAAATATCCAGGATCAGGTCAAGACCCTGCAAATGCCCGTAGGCTTGCCGGACATACTATCTTATGATGGAGGTTATGTCTACATGCGCTCCCAGCAATTTGATTTGAATGGTAAACGTCTTGAGCTCGGCCCACACTCCGGTGATGCCGCCGAACAAGGACGCGACCAGCGGGGAGGCGAGCATCTCTTTGCGCCGATGAGCTTTCTCGATGACAGCTATTTCCACCGCTCTTACTGGGTGTTCGGACGCAGTTTTGCCGGCGGGCACAATGGATACTATCAAGCTGGGAAAAATGCCCCATCCGGGAGGATTCTCGTCTTCGACAAACGCGATGTCTACGGATTCGGACGCAAACCCGAATATCTCAAATGGACCACCACCATGGAACACCAACTCTTTGCTGCCAATCGTGAAGCCCCTCAACAGCCCGCTTCCGTGCTCAATGACAAAGGGAAACGCCGAGGAAGCGGCGTGGGTTCGATGGTCAGTTTCAAAAAATCCCCCTCCCTCAATCCCAGCGGCAAAGCCCTGGTGGTTGAAGCCTGGATCAAACCCGGCAAGAAAAATGACGGCACTGTCCTTGCCCAAGGTGGCCCGGCAGATGGATATGCCCTGGCCCTCGTCGAGTCCAAACCCCGCTTTCTCTATCGCAGCAATAACAAACTCAGTTCAGCTGTAGCCACAGAAGCAATTGGCAAAGAGTGGATCCACCTGCTGGGCTTGATCACTCCGGAAAAAGAACTGCAACTCTATGTGAACGGCAAACTGAGTGCCACGGGAAAAGCCCTTGATTTCATTCGCAAAGACCCTGCCCAGGGTTTGGAAATCGGAGCTGACGACGGCAGCCCGGTGGGGATTTACAAAAGCCCCTTCCCTTTTCAGGGCCAGATTGACCAGGTAGCAATTTACCACGGCTCGCTAAGTAAAGAAGAAATTCAGCAACGCTTTTCAGCAAAGCCCGGCACCCCGGCACCAAAAACAGCCCAACTTGTTTTATTTTGTTCCTTCGACAGAGGCAAATCCAATGACTCGTCCGGACTGAAAAATCATGGACAGAACATCGGAGCAAAATTTAGCGACAACGGAAAGTCCGGGAAAGCGATCCAACTATCCGGCAAAGCAGGTAAGATAAAAAGCTCCAGCCCATTTTTGGTGAAACACTACTGGAATACCGATATCCCCCTGCTGGCCCGAGCCATGCTGCTGGCAGACCGAACCCTGTTTGTCGCAGGCCCTCCGGATTTGATCGACGAAGAGGAAAGCTTTAAGAAACTGACCAGCAACGACCCCGCCATCGCCAAAGTCCTGGCCAGACAAGATGCTGCGCTCAAGGGCAAAGAGGGAGCCCTGCTTTGGGCCGTCTCAGCAGACAGTGGAAAAAAACTCTCCCAAATCAACTTACCTTCACTCCCCGTGTGGGATGGCATGGCCGCTGCCCACGGTAAAATTTACCTTGCCACCACCGATGGCAGAATTATCTGCCTGGAGAAAAAATAGCACGCCTTGTTTCCTTGCCCACTTCTTACGAAAGTGTCGGTGGAGCAGCCTCTTTTCCATTTCCAGACTCGGCGCCTTCATCCCCCTCGCTTTTCTCATCCTTGCCCTGCACCAACTGGCCAATGACTCCCCGTTTCCTCGGCCCTTTACCCATCAAGACGGACAACCAACGAAAGTCCGTACTGTTATCGAGCATGACCTTCACCATCATCGTCAGGGGCACGGCCAGAAACATTCCCACCGGCCCCCACACGTAGCCCCAGAATAACACCGACAGAATCACCACCACGGTGGAAATACCAAAACGATTTCCCAATACCATCGGTTCAAGAAAATTCCCCAGTGTCACATTGATCGCCAGATAGCCGAGCAACACCCCCGCTGCGGGCCAGATGGTATCGTGAAGAATGAGGGCTAGAATAATAGGGGGAATGGCTGCCAGAAGGGAGCCGATCGCCGGTATGTAATTAAAAGTAAATGCCACCAAACCCCACAAAATTGGAAAATCGATTCCGGAAACCGTACATACCAACCAAGCAAGCAGACCGGTCACCATGCTCACTGCTGTTTTAATCCCCAGATATTTCTGAATCTCCATCGAGGAATTGCGAAAACGTCGCAAGTCCGGTCCCTTTGCACGAAGCACCTGCCTCAGCTTTCCTGGGTATCTGCCGGATTCCGCCAGGATGAAAATCATGATAACCAGGACAAAGAAAGATTGGGCCAGTAGAGAGGTGAGCCTCCCGACCACCTCGGTTTGGCCAATAAAATCAATGATAATTTTGGAATCCCAATAGCGATTAAAAATTTCGTTAAAGGTCCAGATTTGCTCCATGCCCGCGGCTTCACCATTCTCTCCGAATTTGGCGGAGAAGCTGTTAAGGGACATCAATTGCGTATCCGCCCAGTCACTAAAGTCCCCCACCCGGCTCCTTAGTTTTTCTGCATAATCCAGACGTTTCCCCTGAAACTCAGGAATCACCCCACTGGCCACAAAAGCAAGTCCAAACAGAATAAGCAGGTCGAAGAAAATAGTCAGGATGACCGCCAGTGGCCGCGGCACGCCCCTGCGTCCCAGCCAGTTTAAAATAGGCATACTGAGTACCGCCAGAAATAAACCCAGAATGATCGGGATCAGCATCTCTGATGCTGCCCGCAAGCCAGTCACTATCACCACCACGCATGCCAGGGATAGCAATACTTTGAATCCGGTGCCGGACTGAGAAGGTGCAGGACTTACCATATGAGACACAGTCGTTTCAATCCGCTCGAGTCTCAACTGAAATTTCCATCTCATCTCCCTTTGGCTTTAAGCTTCATGGAGAAAACATAATACCCTGTCCATTGCTCCCTACCAGAACCAGAACCCATCCTTGAAACAAACAGGCAACAGCGAAGAAAGCCTCAATAATATTTCCAAAAATTCTGATTGAGAAACAGCTTTAAGTCGCCATCTTCCGACATGGGAAAATCATTTGAATTCGAACCCGTTGAACTCGCCGAGCCGATTTCAACGCCAAACCGTGAGATCAAAACAGAAATACCGGTTCGTGCCTCTCAGGCCACGATCGAAGTTCTGCGCAAATACGAGCCTCTCTCTATGAGCGGTCAACCGCTGGTGGTGTGGAACCGGGCGGAAGGCGTTCACGTTTTTGACGAATACGGCAACAAATGGCTCGATTTTTCCTCAGGGGTTTTGGTCGCCAATGCAGGTCATTCCCGTGATGAGGCCAAAGCGGCGATGCACGAAGTTGCCGATCGCCTTCACCATTCTTACTGTTTTCCAAATAAGGAACGCGCTGCACTCTGCGAATACCTGGTCGAAAAGTGCGCCCCTGATTACATGGACAAGGTGTTCCTGTTGACCACGGGCTCGGAAGCGATCGAGTGTGCGATCAAAATCGCCCGTGCCTACGCTCATCAAAGCGGTGGAGGAGGTAAAGACTACATCGTCACTTTTGAAGGTGATTTCCATGGCCGCACCATGGGATCACAAATGGCGGGAGGCATCCCCGGTCTCAAGGACTGGATCTCCAACCCTGACCCCTGCATGGTGAACGTCCCCATCCCCGATGGTTTCCGCGGTAAAGACACCTCCTTTGACGGTTTCCTCAAAGCTCTGGCGGAACAAAACGTCGATGCCGGGAAAATCGCCGGTATCTGCCTCGAAACTTACCAGGGTGGAACCGCCATTCTCCTGCCGGATGATTACATGCTGAAGCTGCGCGCTTTTTGTGACGAAAACAACATCCTGCTGATCTTCGATGAAGTACAATCCGGCTTTGGTCGTTGCGGCAAAATGTGGGGCTTCGAGCACTACAATGTCAAAGCTGATATGATCGTCTGCGGCAAAGGCATCAGCTCAGGCATGCCTCTTTCCGCTGTGATTGGCCACTCTGACTGGATGAACGTCTTCCCTCCAGGTTCAATGACCTCAACCCATACCGGCAACCCTGTTTGCTGTGCGGTTGCCTTGGCAAATATCAAACTCATTAAAGAAAATGGCCTGATCGAAAATGCTGCCAAGCTGGAAAGCCTTTTCAAACAACGCATGGCCCATTTTGAAGAAAAATACCCGGACAATGTCGGCCGTGCCGAAGCAACCGGACTGGTTGCCGCCGTGCAGATGGTGCCAGGCAAAGGCAGCCTCGAACCCGATCACGAAACCACTTTCGAAATCATCAAACACGCCGTCGAACACGGCTTGATGATGTTTGGCCCGGTGGGACAAGGTGGTGGAACTGTCAAGCTCTGCCCTCCTCTTTGCATCACCGAAGAGCAACTGATCGAAGGCCTCGATGTGCTCGAAAAAGCCTTTGATGCCGTCTGTCTGGGATAAAAAAAGACCTAACAAAATTGAATTCTTCCCGCGGCAAGCCACGGGGAATGCGTTCATCAGGTATTCAAGGCCGGGTGCAGTTAGCATCCGGCCTTCTTTATTCATCCCTTTGGCTGCACCGCATTGCCTGCCCCTTTTTCCAGCTTGCCGGGATTGGCTGGGTCCGGTTTTTTCCCCACTCTGAAATACCCTGCTGCCGAACGCCCCGAAGCCAGTTCGCGGGCACTGACTTTCCACATTCCCTCGGTGTCATTAGGCGCCAGATCAAGCACCACACTGACTTTGCCATGCTCACTTGCCCAATAACCTGAATTTTCCGCCAATCTCCCTTCGGCATCTTCAATTCGAATCTCTAGAGGAATCACGGCATCCACCGCCTTGCCTTCGGCATCCAGCACTGTAATTTCCACATTTTTGCGTTCACCGCGCACTGCTGCTTTGGGAGTCACCACAGCAATCGCATCGATCTCTGTAGGTGTCACCATCAACATTTTTCCTTCTCCCGGCCCAAGAAGCACATCCATTACAAGTGCCTCCTTCTCCTGGCGAAAGCGCACCGGGCGGTGCTTCACCAGGTCGTAACCAAAACCTGACTTCCTTTGAATTGAGACCCTGGCCTCCGAGGGCAAAGCGTTCTCCATCACCCGTCCATGATGTCCCACATAACGTCCTGCCTCTCGATGATCATTGACAAGAAAAATATAATCAGCATCCTCGTACCTGCGACGATAAGGCAGCACTTCAGGATTCGATGTGCTTAGGTAGGATTGATATCCAGCTTCATCCAGGGCTTTCCGCAAAAGCCCTGCCCGGACCATCAATTCTGTTTTATCCTCTGCCGCAAGCCCGGTGCGTTTGTAATTTTCCAAAAGAATATCCGCCTTCAATGCCGGGCTCAAATTGGCATCAGCGATCACAATTCCGCCCCGCGCTTGAAAGGCCTGGATCTTCTTCAATACCGATTGGGTAATAACGTCACAATCCGGCATTACTAGAATCTTGTAACCCTCCAGGCCTTTATCAACAATCGTTTCGTCGTAAAAAACGTCTGCCTGCAAACCCGCCCACATCATCACATGATAGGCATCCCCGGTCCAGCCACCGTTCCATCCGTAGGTACCACGTCCAGCGTACATCTGTGCGGCAAAACTCTCGTAAAAAGCAATATCGCTTTTGACGCCGGGAACCGTTTTTAAAGTTGGGCCCAGGGGTTTGGCGACTTCGCGAATCAGTCGCGCCAATTCGTACTGGGTCTCTGGATGTGTATGCCGATAACTGCCATCCGAATCCGTAGACACCAACGAAGCCCAACCGTGATACATGATGCCCTTGATTGGACGTGCGATTTTTGTCCAAAAGGCTTCTCTCAACTGCATTGGAGGAATGGTTATAAAAGGTGCCTCCGGTTGCTCACGCTCCCAGGCCGCATGCCACTCGGGGCCTTTTTTACCAACCTTGACAATTGGTGCCGTCTGCGAACGGTACCAGATGATCTGGGTCATCTTCATCACGTCTTGTTTTTGGGATGCCCCCCCCGCCATGGCCAGCAGCTCGTCCGTTGCCAATCCGATGCGAATAGGATCGGGATAGGAATAGGTCCACTGGGAAATAACATCCACATCGCCACCGGACCCGTAGGTTGTTGCCACCCGAACAGCGGGGTCATACCAAGTCCAGAAGTCAGGGCGTTTGGATGTTTTCAAACCACGATTCAACTCATTGTTCAAGTTGTTCCATCCATCACCGGTTTTCCAAAACCAACGGTAATAGGTATAAATCGGATCATCATCGGGAATAACCCGGTTCTTGGGGAAATTTGCCAATTTTTTATAACTCACTCCACGCTGCGAAATAACTTCAGCGGGAATCTCCAGACCACTTGAAATACGAAAAGCCTCTACATCATGATTGTGAAAACAAGGGCGTGAATGCCCTCTCACCTCGGTGTGTAGCAAAGCCCCGCCAAAGGCCGGCAAATCACCGTAACCCTCGGCCATCGACACACCGACATTGTAACAGTATTTTTGAATTTCCGGAAAAAGTGCACAAATATCCTCACGACCAGTGAAAATTTTTCCCGCACGGTCAACACGCTGGTATTTTTCATTACTGCGCAAATAAGATCCGGGGGATGATTGGGAGGAAAAAGTCAATCCCATCGCCAGAGCCTTGTCTAATTGCTGACGGGTTTCAGCCAAGCGCTCTTCCACATTCGGAGCGACGGCTTCACCTGCCTGCCAAATAGCCCCATAGTTTGAACGCGGCCCCAAAGCATGAGTGAATCCAATTTGCTTCAATCGATCCAATTCTTTCAACCCACTCCCCCACATCAAAACGGGAAACTCCTTGGGTAGTTTGCGAGCAACAATCGTAACTGGAAAAGATTCCTTTACCACAAAACCCTCCTTTTCCGAACTTGAAAAAGTTGCCGATACCTGGTAGCGATCCGGACGCATGCTCGTATCGAGAGGAAAGGAAACTTCACGAAATTTCCCCGGAGCTAACTCCGGAATTTTGGTCAACTCGAGCTCCCGGGTATCGATCATCACCGAAAAAGTCGATTCTGCCAAAGGCTTGCGTTGAAGATTAGTCATCCGGAAACGCAGCTCAGCGTCTTTTTCCATACGTTTAAAAGAACTGCGGTCCGATGCGCGTTCGATATGAACCGGCCGAAACTCCAAAATCCCGTTCGACAAACGGACCTGATCAATCCTCCCTGGAAAACCGTGGTAATTGCTGCCCAATCGATCTCCAATAGACAGATCTTTTTTACCAGCCGCTATACTGCCCAGTCCATCAATCCTTTCTCCCCCGCTTAGTTGTCCATCCACAAAAAACTGCACCAGTCCCGCGCCATCATAGGTGAAAGCAATGTGATACCATTGATTGCTTTCCATTTTCACCCGATCCGAATGCCATGTGACCGATTTCCTACCAAAACCAAGATCCAGGCGCAATATTCTCATGCTGCCTTCTTTCCCTCTGCCAAACGACAATTTGTAGTCCGTATCCGAAACGTATTTTTTATCCAGCAACACAGCCCCCGCATAACCCTCCATTTTTTCTCCGGGGCTGATCCACATTTCTGCGGTAAAGGCTCCCTCCGGGGATAAGGACGAGTGATTTTTTACCATCACCGCATGGCGTTCATCGATTACCGGCCAACCTGGAAAAGATTGCAAACAAGCACCGAACTTTCCGTCCGGATTGATCTTTCCTCCCACTAACTTAGCCTCTAACCCCTTTCCTGAATCATCAACGATCACAACAGGATCTTTACCCGTGGTCTCGTCGAAAGACCACAACCCGATCACATGCTTTCCCTGACTATCCTCCCCCTGGTAAATTTGCTGCCAGGGTTGCTGCAATTTGACCACTAGCTCCTCCTTCTCTGGCAGTGCCTGCACAAAGAACGGCAGATATAATACCACCGCCACAGCTGAAAAAATCCATCCCGTTTTCATATCCGACCAGTCTTACCCTGATTACTTGGACCCGCAAGTTTCAACTATCTGGCGAAGAAGGGCTGAAATCACCCGCATGATAGGAGCTGCGCACCAAGGGCCCTGAAGACACATGGATGAATCCCCGTCCCAAAGCGTGAACTTTCAGTTCTGCAAAAACATCGGGATGAATGTAATCCACCACCGGCAGATGGTTTGCGGAAGGTCTCAAATACTGGCCCAAAGTCAAAACATCCACCCCACTCAGTCTCAAGTCATCCATCGCCACCAGAATCTCATCCTCGCTCTCACCCAACCCCAACATCAATCCGCTCTTGCTGGTAGTTTTCACCCCGAGCGATTCCGCCATGATTTTTGCCTGCTTGAGCACTTCCAGGGAGCGTTCATACTTAGCCCTGGACCTCACCAGCGGCGTCAATCTTTCCACCGTCTCCAAATTATGATTGAACACCTCCGGCGCAGCTTCCATCACCGTCAGCAAAGCATCGTTTTTCAGATTAAAATCAGGCACCAATACTTCAATCACTACTCCCGGGGCCTTAGCCCGGACCGCCCGAATCGTATCGGCAAAATGCTGTGCACCCCCGTCGACCAGATCATCCCGGGCCACTGCTGTAATCACCACGTGTTTCAAGCCCAATCGTTGACATGCTTCAGCGACCCGTTCCGGTTCATCTGCTTCAAGATCAAAGGGTTTGGCCGTTTTAACCGCACAAAAACCACAGGCACGAGTGCAACGATCTCCGGCGATCATGAAAGTCGCCGTTCCCTGCTCCCAGCATTCCCAGCGATTCGGACACTGGGCTTCCTCGCAGACGGTGACCAATTTTAGATCCGATACCATCGCCTTGGTCGACCAGAAAGCAGGATCGCTCGGCAAACTAACCCGCAACCACGACGGCTTACGCTCATAGCCTTTGGTAGCCTTACCGGTCTTATTGCTCATTTCTGATTTCATTCTCCCTCCTAACTTCTATTTTCTTCCTCTCACCATTCCTGGGGAATCGGAGAATCCTGCGTCCACTGCTGGTATTTTTCTCCAATGAACTCGACCACCCGATCCTGGCAATCACGTCCGTTACCCTCAACCTCCATCGGTTCACCAAAACAAAAATGCACCGGGCATTGCGGTCTGATTTTACCAAAATCCCGGACTTTCCATCCGTCCGAACCCCAGGCATCCGTGCGCAAAGCGACCGGCACCACCGGCACACCGGCACGTTTTGCTATCTTGATAGCAATCGAGTTGAACTTGGCGGCATTAAAATTGGTCGTCCTCGTTCCCTGTGGAAATACCACCATCGATATACCTTGCTCCAGACGTTCCACCCCTCCAGTCAACATGATCTTCAAATCCTCCCTCGGGCTGGCGTAATTCACCACCACAGGATTACAGGATTCCATGACATGTTTGAAAACCGGATATTCAATCAGACTTTGTTTCACCACAAAAGTCACATCGAGATGAGGTTGAATGATACTAGGCAGCACAAAAGTTTCCAAAGTGCTCATATGATTCCCTACAAACACACAAGGTGATTTCAACTTCTTAAGCACATCCACATTTTCGATATTCATCCGCACACCGGTTGACTCCAAAGCCATGGTAATCTCCCGACTGCTCTGCGCCCAGGCCTCACGATCATAAATCCCCTTTTCAGCCATTCGGGCAGCTTTAAGCACTACAAAAAAAGCCTTGGGATAATAGGCTAAGCTGGGAAAAATCTTGCCCAGCCAAGACGCTACCTTATCCGAGGTCTGATAATCTTCTGAAATTTTACCGCTTGCAGGCCACATGATGATGAAAATACACTTATCCTCTTCTTGTCGGAAAAACCTTCTTTTCCGATTTATAACAGGAATGCGTGAAAGGAACCCACGCTCGGGGGATTTTCAAGCTAAACCGGAACCAGTTTAATCGGATAAGCCCCCTGCGAATTCCACTGCAAGGCATAAACATCTCCCTCATCATCCACACACACATCATGCACATGCTGGAACCAGTCACCCACTTGATACATCGGCTGTAATTCACCGTCCTCTCCCTTGCCATACACTGGCTCGCTTCCTCCCGGATTGGAAACCACCCGGTTATTCCCATCGAGTATCGTCACAAAACCAGACGACTTGCTTCTTTTGCCCGTTTCCAGATCTTTCGACCAACAAACCCCGGCATATCCATGCTCCCCGTGAAACACACATTGCCCGGCATAGGCACCCGGCAGAGAAACTTCGGAAAGAAAATCACCGTCCAAGGTGAACCATTTCAATTTTTGTTCCGAGCGGGAGCTGACCACCAGTTTTGGATTTCCCGGATCACGTTCATCGATTGATATACCATGGGAACTTTTTAATCTTGCCTTGGGGTTCGGGTCCAGTGCTCCTCCAAAACGACGAATGTATTTCCCATTGTGATCGTATTGCAAAACCCAGTTGGAACCATATCCATCCGCCACATATACATCACCCGTCGGTGCTACCGCAACATCACATGGTTGGAATGGCTCACCGGGCTCATAGGCTCCGACGGTAACCGGGTGACCTAACGTAAACAGGTGTTTTCCCTTAGTAGTGATTTTTGAAATCCTACCCTGCTCGCGGCTCGCTTTACCATCATCACCTCTTACCATCCAACCTCCATCGGCAACATAAAAAAACTCTTCTCCATTTTCGTCAAAAACTTCAAGCCCGTGTGCGCCCGGATACTCGGTTCCCCACGACCGCACCAACTTGCCGCTTTTGTCGTAAACCAGAAAATTGTTCCGCACTCCATCACACAAGGTATGCAGCAAGCCGTCTTTTGTCTGCACCATTGCATGACAATTTACGATTGGATATTGACTGGCATCCAGCTTGCCCCAATCCGCAATCACACGATAACGATGGGAGCCATGGCCAATGATGTCGTCCTTTACAGCGGAAGCAATAAACGGTGCTGAAAAACCAGCTCCCGCGACTCCTGTCAAAGTAGCGAGGAAGTGACGGCGATTGGGAAGGTCTACAGGGTTCATAACAAAAAGATGGCTGCTTACCCATCAAATTCAATTTGCGTTTTGCATGAAAACTCTCGAGTTCGTAGTATTGAATGCGTTGCAATTGCCGCTCTCTTCTGATATTGGTTTTGCCTCTACTCTGAGAAAACAATCCCAATCATTTTGAATTCATCAAGCTCCTCCCCTGATCGGCGCCGATTTCTCGGCCGCCTCTTCTTCGGAATGTTTGTCCTCGCCCTTGTGATGGGCCCTGGACCAGGCATTTACCTTGTCAATCCGGATCCCGGTGATCCCGAAGCCCGGCGTTTCATTTTCGGTATGCCCATCATCTATGTGTGGGCCTCCTTCTGGTTCATCGTCCAGGCCTCGGCTGTCGCCCTGTCCTATTTCCTTCTCTGGAAAACCTCGCCTGACACCCCTGCAACTACTGACGCCTGATGAACTTCTTGCTTCTACTCGCCCAGGCCCAGACATCTGTCCCCACGGATAAGGCGGACACTGCTGCCGAACTCAGCAGAATCGGCATCATCGTGATGGTCGTTTATATGATCATCCTGCTCATCCTCGGTATTGTCGGCTGGATGCGCAGCAGCAATACCGAAGAGGATTTCTACCTCGCCGGTCGTGGCCAGGGATTCCTGGTCACCGTGATGACCATCATGGCGACCTTCTTTTCCAGTGCTGCCATTCTTGGTATCCCTGGCAATGTTTACAAAGAAGGGGTCGCTTTTGTCTTGTTCACCATGAACCTGCCCTGTGCCGGGGCCTGCATTTATCTGCTCGGATCAAAAATCCGTCGTATTGGACAGAAGCGGAAATACGTCACCCAGGGTGATATGATTTCCGACTACTACGGCGACGTTCCCGCCGTTCGCCTGGTGGTGGCCTTGATCGGTTTTTGCTACGTGCTGCCTTACATCATCATGCAGATCAAAGCGGGCGGCTACCTCGCCCAGGGAATGTTTCCCGATGCCGCCGACCTGAATATTTTTGGCCATCAAATGCCAATCTTCCAGGTGGGCGCCACCGCGCTTTCCCTGGTCACCATGTTTTACGTTCTCATCGGTGGTATGCGCTCGGTGGCATGGACAGATGTTCTCCAGGGTGTCCTGCTTCTGGGAGGAATGGTCCTGGCCGCGATCGCCACCATCGTGGCTCTGGGCGGTTTTGGCGGCTACTTTGAGAAAGTAGCCGATCTGCCTCCCGAAGCCCTGTCACTTCCTGGTGCGACCGGAGCTTACCCAGCCTGGAAACTGATGACCGTTGCCATTTTTGCCTCCATTGGCTCACTCGTTCAACCTGCGCAATGGATTCGCATGTATGCCGCCAGTAGTGACGCCATCCTGAAAAAAAGCTCACTCGTCTTTGCTGTCGTGCTGCCGTCCTGTTTTATTTTTGGCATTATGCTCGTCGCTCTCGCCGGACGGGCCATCTATCCTCCGGAAATGGTCGACGGAGAACTCGTTGCCAACTCTTTTGTCGGTGCCTTTGACCAGATTGTCATCGTCATGATCAAGGAACAACTCCCTGCCATGATGGGCGGCATCGGCCTGGTTCTGGTTGCCGTGATCCTGGTCGCCGTGCTTGCCGCCTCCATGTCTACTGCCGACAGCAACCTGCACGCCCTGTCAGCTGTCTTCACCCGTGACGTCTATGACCGCCTGCTGCGCCCAAGCGCGACACAAAACGAACGCGCCTGGGTCAGCCGAGCCGTCATCGTGATTGCCACCCTGCTGGCGCTGTGGCTGGTCAATGCCGGGCATGAGAACGAAGCTTTCAAACCACTGAACATGATCGCCAGCCTGATGTTTGCAGCGATTGGTTTTTCGTGTCAGTTACTGCCCGCCACCGTGGACATGTTGTTCATTCGCAAGGGCACCCGGGCCGGAGTCGTCTCGGGTATGCTCGCCGGGGTAGCCACCATATTCCTCTTCAAATTATTCCCTCCCTTTTCCGACAGTGACATTGCCCAGACATTCACCCGCAACCTCGACCTCGGCCTGATCGGCTGCACCGTGAACGTGATTGTCTTTGTCGTCATATCAAAATTCACCCCGGCCCTTGACCGCGAACACATCGCCAAACTGGGCAAAGACATGGACGGCAAATAGTCAGCCACAAAAATCATGAACACCCTACGTGTTATCAAAGTCGATTTTCATGTCGTGCACATGAAAACACGTTTTCCGTTTCGTTATGGAATCGCCTCGATGTCTGAAGTACCGCATCTTTTCCTGCGCGCCGAACTTGAAATCGATGGGGAAAGC
>DAOUQC010000006.1 GCA_030625775.1 Verrucomicrobiota bacterium | reverse complement strand
TCGCCCATGGCCATTGATGCTTGCGGCCCGTTCTGAAGAGTCGCTGAAAATGGCGGCAACGGAATTGAGTGACTGGCTGGAAGCTCACGGAACGAGTAACGGCTCGGCATCCTTGTTGCCTGATCTGGTTTATACACTTGGCGCTCGCCGTAATCAGCACGCTTACCGTCTGACGACGGTTGCGAGTTCAGTGCCAGAACTGGTGGAGGAGCTTCGCGCTCACGCCGAAGGGGAGGCAGGAGTGACTTTGCGTGATTCGTTCACACCTGCACCTGAACATCCGCTGAAAGTTGGTTTTATCATGAGTGGGCAGGGCCCGCAGTGGTGGGGTATGGGACGGGAGCTGATGGAATCAGAGCCTGTTTTCCGTGAAGCCATGGAGGCTTGTGCTGCTGCCATGGAGCCGCACGCCAAATTTTCCTTACTCGAAGAGCTGGGACGCGATGAAGAGAGTTCCCGCCTGAAGGAAACGGGAATCGGTCAGCCTGCTATTTTTGCCATGCAGTATGCATTGGCTGAACTGTGGAAATCGTGGGGAGTGGAACCTGCGGCAGTTACAGGTCATAGTGTGGGTGAAATTGCTGCCGCCTGTGTGGCAGGAATTTTGCCAATGGAAGAAGCGGCTCGAGTGATCGTATTGCGAGCCCAGAAGATGGACGAGTGTGCGCGTGGAGAAGGTACCATGCTGGCAGTGGCGGTGACATCGGAGAAAGCTGAAGAGCTGATTGCCAAGCATGATCCTACCTGTAGCATTGCTGCTTTCAATGGTCCGCAATCGCTGACTATTTCAGGTCCTGAGGCTTCGCTTAAGCTGATCGAAGCAGAGTTGGAAGCCGACGAAGTTTTTGCGCGTTTTGTGAAAGTGAATCATCCTTTCCATCACGCTTTCATGCAACCGGCAGCGGACGCAATGAAGGAGGCTCTGGCTGATCTCAAACCGCAGGAAGAAACGGTTCCGTTTTTCAGCACGGTTACCGGAGAACGCTGTGAAGGTAAAGATTGCACTGCTCAACATTGGGCAAATGGAATTCGCCAACCGGTGCAGTTTGTCTCTGCGGTTGGTGCCGTGGATGAATTCGGAGTTGATGTGTGGTTGGAAATCAGCGCTCATCCTGCACTGGCGATATCGATCAAAGAATGTCTTGCTGCTCGCGAAACCAAAGCGCCGGTGGTGGCATCAGCTCGTCGCGAAAGGGAGCATGCTTCAGCACTTGAGACTGCTTTGGAGCTCTATCGTCTGGGAGTGGTGGTTGATTTCGAAGCGATGACTCCATCGCGCAACAAACTGACTTTGCCAACCTACCCATGGAACATGGAGCGCTGGTGGCATGAAGCCGGAGAGCTGCGTGACAGTCGTCTGGCGCCGGGAGGCAAGGGATTGCTCGATACGCGTATGCCGCGTGCGACGCCGACCTGGTCGACTCGTCTTGACGAGCGTCACTTGGCCTACTTGCGCGATCACAAAGTGGATAGCCACATTGTTTTCCCCGCTGCGGCTTTTATCGACATGGCTCTTGAAGCCGGGATCGAAATTTTCGATGGGCAGCCTTTCGCTGTCGAAGGATTGGAAATCCGCAAGCCACTGATCATGTCCGATCCTCCTGTGGGATTGGTTCTTGAGTTCAGCTATGATCCCGGTGAGCGAACCTTCCAAATCCAGAGTTGTTTCGAGCCATCAGACACATGGTCCGTTCATGTGGTAGGCACTTTGCGTTCGGAACGCGTCGAGTCTTCTTTCACTGAAACTGACTGGGAGGCTCCGGGAGCTGAATTGGCTTCGGTTCCACCTGTTGAGTTTTACGAATACATGACAAATCTGGGCCTTCGTTATGGTCCCGAATTCCAGCGTGTGACAGAGCTAAACGCAAGTGGAGGCAAGTCTGCCGGGGTGGTGAGTTTGACGGAAGCCAGCGCTAAGCGGGTGGATGAATACGCTCTGCATCCGGTCATCATGGATAACGCCTTGCACGTCTTTTCGGCAGGCGCTCAAACGATCGAGGATCGCAAGGCAGGAATGAAACTTCCGGTGCGCTTTGATCGCATTCTTTACATTCAGTCACCGGGAGTATCGAGTCGTGTTCGTGCCGAGGTATTGAATTGCAACGAGGAGTTGATCGAAGGCCGCATCGGACTGTATAACGAAGAGGGTAAGCCTTGTGTATTGGTTGATGGTTTCCGTGCGGTGGCGATGAGTTCGGTCAGGCGTTCAGGTGCCTCCGGTGGAGGCCGTGATGTCGTTTATCATGTTGATTGGGAACGGTCGGTTGCGGCGGGGCAAGCCAAGCCATTGGATTCAATGCCTTTGGAAGACTTGAGCAAAACGGTCGCGACGGCACTCAACGAAGTGCTGGACATGCGCGGTCGTGACAAGCTGATGACGGTGATGGTGGATGAAGATGTGCTGGCAGCAGCGCAGATTGCCAATGGCCTGCGTCAAATGGGTGTCGACGCCAAAGGGGAGGTGGTATTTTCAGCGGAATCACTCAAGGTGGTGGAAGCGATGCAGCCTGTATTCAAGCGGTTGATGGAGAAGATGGCAAAACGCGGCTTGATCGTAGCGAGCAAAGATAGCTGGCAACCTTTGCCGGCTTTGGAAGAAGCCGCGGATTCTGCTCCCGAGGTGTTGAAGAGTTTTCTGATTGATCATCCGGGGCATTTGCCTGAAGGAATGATTTGTGCCATGACCGGAGCAGATTTCAGTCCGATTTTGCGGGGTGAAAAAGATGCCGTGCAGGTGTTGTTCGGTGGCCCTGGTGCGGATTTGCTCGAGCAGTTCTACGGCGATGGTTTGTTTTCCAGTCACTGGATGACAGGAATGGCCGCCGGCGTTCAGGAAGCGGCGCGCCGTTTACCTGAAGGTCGTGGATTGCGCATTCTGGAAGTGGGTGCAGGAACCGGTGGTCTGGCTGCCTACATTCTGCCTCAGCTTGAGAGAAATCTTCACAGCTACACATTTACTGATGTTTCTGCAGGTTTCTTCCTGCCGGCGCAACAGAAGTTGGCCGCTTTCACGGAAGTGGAATACCAGGCTTTCAATCTGGATAAATCTCCTGAGGAACAGGGCTTCGAAGCCGGACCGTTTGATTTTATCGTCGGCACCAACGTGCTTCACGCCGTGGCCGATGTGACGGAGAGTGTGAGGAACCTTCACGGTTTACTGGCACCGGGTGGAACCTTGTTGTTCATGGATTTGGCGACGCCACAATTGTGGACCGAAGCGACCTTTGGTTTGACCAGTGGTTGGTGGAGTTTCACTGATCGTGATCTGCGTCCCGACCAACCTTTGCTCTCTCGTGAAGCCTGGGCGGATGTTTTGCAAAATGCAGGCTTCGAAGAAACCGCGACTCTTCCAGGCTTGCTTGGTCCGGAAGGTGGAGAAGGACAGATCGGAGTCATGGGCCGCAAAGCCTGGGATGCGACGATGCCCGAGCCTGTTATCAAAGCAGAGCCAAAAGAAGAAACCAAAGTCTCGGATGATTCTGAAGAAGCTGAAGTGGTTGAAACTCCGACAGAACCTGAAGCAACCTCATGGGTGGTTTTTGCAGATAAAGGAGGTGTGGGAGCAAATCTTGCCGACACTCTTCGCTCGGAAGGCAAACAGTGCCGCGTGGTGAATCGTGGCAGCGAATATGCTTCACAAGATGAAGATACTTTTGAGATGGATCCGGGAAATCCGGAAGACTGGACCCAGCTGTTCGAGTCGTGGAATGCGGACGATGCGCCTCAGCGTTTTGTCTACATGTGGTCCATGGACGAGGACATTGGAAACGATGGCGACGATGCTCTGATGGGCACCGATGAGATGCTGCATTTTTCCCATACTCTGGATCAGTTTTTCCCCACCGGTGGAGCGAGGGTTGATCACATCACTCGTGGAGCACAACCTGCGGGACGCGATAATGTTCCGGTGGCTGTGGCTCAGGGACCTTCGATTGGTCTTTTTCGGGTGGTTCTCAGTGAGCATCCGAACATCCCTTGTCAGGGAGTCGATTTGCCGCCTGTTGCATCGTCTGATGATGCGGAAATACTTTTGGCTGAACTGCGGGATGTAAGTGGTGACCGAGAGGTGGCTTTGCGAGGCGAGGCGAGATACGCCCAGCGTCTTTCACGTGGATTGGCATCCGAGGAACAAGCTCTGGATCCGGACGTGTCTTTGCGCCTGGAATCCCGTGAGCGTGGTATTCTCGACAGTTTGAAATTTACTGCCTTTGAAAATGAGCAGTGTGGTGAAGGTGAAGTTTTGATTAAGGTCAAAGCAGCGGGGATGAACTTCCGCGATGTGCTTAAAGCGCTTGCACTTTACCCGGCGGAAACGGCCGATGCACGGATGTATGGTGATGAGGTCGCCGGTGAAATTATCGCGATCGGTAAAGGTGTGGATACGGTGGCTGTCGGTGACCAGGTTTTCGGACTGGCGGTTTTCGGACTTGCTACGCACACCCTGGCGCGAGCAGCTGATGTGACTCTCATTCCGGAAGGAGTGTCCCATGAAGAAGCGGCAACTTTGCCGGTGGTATTCATGACCTCCTGGTATGCTTTGAAACACACTGCGCGTTTGCGTAAGGGTGAATGGATCCTGGTTCACGCTGGAGCAGGTGGAGTCGGCATGGCGGCTATTCAAATTGCGCACCACTTGGGTGCCAAGGTGATCGCCTCTGCGGGCAGCCCGGTTAAACGTGAAATGTTGAAGACTCTGGGAGTTGCCGAGGTAATCGATTCCCGTAAGGGGGATTTCGCCGAAAAGGTGATGGAACTGACCGATCGTCGAGGAGTGGACGTGGTGCTGAACGCACTCGCCGCCGAAGCGATTCCAATGGGTCTGTCCTGTCTTGCTGAATCCGGTCGTTTTGTTGAAATCGGCAAGCGCGATATTTATCAGAACTCAAAACTTCCGCTGTTCTCTTTGCGTCGCAACGCCTCTTTCCACGTGGTCGCCATGGATGCTATCTTTGCGGGTGATGCCGAGCTGACCCGTGATCTGTTGAAGGAAATCGTCGACCTGGTAGACGAAGGTGAGTTGACGGCATTGCCGTTCCGCACCTTCCCGGCCTGTCGTGTGGATGCCGCCTTCCGTCTGATGGCGGCAGGTAAGCACATCGGCAAGGTGGTGATCGCATTTGCTGATCCATTCGTTCATCGAGTGGGCACTCCATTGCATCCGGAATTCTCTGTTGATCCGGAAGCCACTTATCTGATCACTGGTGGATTCGGTGGTTTTGGTCGAGTGCTGGCTAAATGGCTGGTTGAAGCAGGTGCGCGTCATTTGACTCTGACCAGTCGACAAGGTGGCGCTACCGAAGGAGCTGATGAATTTATTGAGGAGCTGAAGGAGCTCGGAGTCGAGACTTTGCCAGTGGCCGCTGATGTGGGTTCCCCGGAAGACGTGAAAGGGATCTTCAAAGCGGTCGTTGCTACAGGTCGTCCCTTGAAAGGAGTTTATCATCTTGCCATGGTGATTGACGATGCGCCGCTGGCGGATTTGAATCCTGAGCGAATGGAATCGGTAATGGCACCGAAAGCTCTCGGAGCGTGGTTGTTGCATCAAGGAACCGCAGAAATGGATCTGGATGCTTTTGTGATGTTCTCGTCGATTTCGAGTATTTTCGGAAACCCGGCACAGGGCAACTATTCTGCAGCCAACGCATTTATCGATGCTCTGACTCACCACCGTCATTCTCTTGGACTTCCTTCGCTGGGAGTGAACTGGGGTGTTCTGGGTGGCGAGGGTTATGTGGCACGAAACGAACGTGTGGCTGAGTTCCTGGAAAGACAGGGAACCTCTTCGATCGAACCGAGCGAAGTGACGGCACTGCTTGAATCATTCCTCGATGCCAATGTCGCTCAAGCGGCTGCCATTCGGGTTGATTGGGCGAAGTGGCGTCAATCGTTCCGCACCATGCAGGAGAATCCATTGCTTGAGCGCATCTTTGCTGACGGAGTGGAAATCGACGAATCCGGAAGTGGCGCGGGCGACTGGCGGGTTAAGATTGAATCAGCTGATGCAGATGAACGCGAAAGCGTTATCTGTCAGGCGGTGCAGGACATCGTTGGTTCAGTGTTGCGCGTGAAACCTGAAACGCTTCGTGAAGACCAGCCGCTCACCGACCTTGGACTAGATTCGCTCATGGGCGTGGAGATCGAGACGTTGATCGAGAGTTCAATCGGCGTGACTTTACCGCCGACCAGCTTGATGAGAGCCCGGACGATCGGTCAGATTGCCACCTTGATCTCAGGTCACCTCGGTGGAGGTGAAAGCTCGCCGGGTGCTGCTGAAGAGAAAGCTCCAGTCGAGGAAGAGTTGTCTTTGGACGAGGTCGATCTGGATGCATTGTCTGATGACGAGCTCGATGGACTTCTGGAAGACGAGCCGGCTGACAAAGCGGAAACTGAAACGGAACCAGAGGCTGCTACGCCATCGAGTTAAGTCTTGAAGGACATTGAATGAAAAAGGGCAAGCAGTCCCGGTTGAAGGAGTTGCTGGCGAGTGGAAAAGCTCGTCTTCAACCGCTGACGTTTTCCCAACGGGAAATCTGGGAAACTTCACCGGTGGAGCCAAGCAATCCCGCCAACCACATCTGTTCGTTTTTCGAGGTCAAGGGACCTGCGACTGTTGATCAGATCAAAGTGGCGGTCGGAAGGGTAGTTGAGCGCCAGGAGGCGATGCGCACTTCGTTTTTGCCGGGCAAGGAGCGTCCCTTGCAGATCATTCGTTCATCCGGTGGTGAACCGAACGTGAATTTTCGTGAGCTTACTGAAGCTGAAGGTCAGCCTGAAGCGATCGAAGCGGCGATGGCTGAAGGATTTACCAAGTCATTCGATTTTTTGGGTGGGCCTTTGTATCGCATGGATATTTTGCAACGCGGTCCGGAAGACCTCGTATTGGCATTCACCATTCACCACTCTGTGGGTGACGGCTGGACTCTGGGCGCATTTGTTGAGGATTTATGCACCGCCTACATTCTCGGTTTGCGTGAGTCGGGTTTGGATCTCGGTAAGATCAAAGGGATTCGTGAATCCCTCTCTCCTCTGGCGATGACTCATTCCGAATGGGGAGCGGCCGAACGAGCCCAGTGGCAGCCAGCTGAGATCGAAAAACATGCAGGTTTTTGGAAAACACGTCTCGCTGGGTCGAGTCTTTTATGGGATAAAACCGGGGAAGGGGGAGACAAATCAGAGCGGCTGCAGAGATGGGTTTCAGAGATATCGAGCGAGCAGGCCGATGCCGTCCGTGATTTGGCGCGTAAATCCGGAGTGACTGTTTTCAACGCTTTGCTGACCGCTTTCCAACTGACGCTCTTTCGCTGGACTGGAGTGGATGATATTGTTTTGGGAACGCCGGTCGCCAACCGGACCAAGGCATCCGTGCGTGAGACGATGGGGTATTTTTCGGGAGTGGTTCCACTGCGGGGTAAAATCGATCCGGAGCAATCATTTGCCGATCGTGTCAAGCTTGTGCACGAGGAGACGATGGATGCATTCGAGCACGCCATCCCTTTTGCCGAACTTGCCAAAGCCTTGGACGTATCTTCGACTCCGAATCATCACGTGGTGTTCGACACTCGATTTGCCTATCAGAATCATCCGATGCCGGAAGTGTCCTTGCCGGGTATCTCGACCAAGGTCAGGGTTATCTCGACTGGAACGACTCGTTTCGATCTTGCTTGCGAGTTGACTGAAGACAATGGTGGATTCGAAGTGGTCTGGCTGCATCGTCCATCAGTTGTGCCCATTGAGGATGTGCATAAATTGGACGAGCTGTTCCGAGCGGTGTTGACAAGTGTTTGCCGTGATCCGAAAATCAAGCCTGCCGCAATGAAGGCCTGATCGCTTTTCACCTTTTGTTAAAATGAGTGAACAGAGCAGTCGAGTAAGTTACACGCCATGGGCGGCAAAGGTGAGCCGATCGGCTATTCTTCTCATTAACATAGGATTTTATCTTTCGCAGGTGCTGTTGGCTTACAGTGTTTATCGAGGATGGATCTGGTTGTCCATTCCGCTTGTTTTAGTGGTCAGTCACCTGATGCACGGCTATCTCATCGGCTTTCATGAAGCCACTCATTGGGGCCTTCGCAAGAATCGCTTTCTGAATGATTTTAACGGGGTAATCATGGGGGCGGTTAGTTGTAATAGCTTCATTCTTTACCGGATGCTGCACCAATCACATCATGTGCATTTTGCCAGCAAACGGGATGTGGAGCTCTGGCCGTTTAATGATCCGGAGGCGCCGTTGTGGAAACGCCGCCTGGTGGCCTTCATCGAACTCAATTTCGGATTAGTATTTACCCCCTTCCTTTTCTGGCGGGCATTTTTCTGTCATGATACAGAAATAAGGAATCCCAGAATCAGAAGTCGGATCTGGATGGAGCTGATCTTGGCCGTGGTATTTTGGATTGTGGTTTTCACTCTGGTTGTCCACTACCAGCTTTGGCCGTGGTTTGTTTGGAATTATTTTATCCCTGCTTTTATCACCGGTAATTTGCAAAGTTGGCGCAAATATATCGAGCACATGGGCTTGAGCGGTAATACGGCACTCAGTGGCACGCGTAGCATTATTACGGATAGCTGGATGGGGCGGCTGATTTCTCTGTCTCTATTGCATGAACCTTTTCACGGAATTCATCATATCAATGGGAAAATGCACTACTCTGAGATGCCTGAACACGCTGACTGGCTGGCACCCGAAGAGGAGGGGGATACCCTGCCGTTTTCAAGCTACCGTGCGGCCATAGCAGACTTGATTCGCCAATTGCCTGATCCACGGGTGGGTGGTCAATGGAAGGCTGTCGAGACGACAGGAGATTAATGTGATTTGTGATTTGAAGAACTGTCTGCTAAACTCCTGTCTGTTTTACGCTACGCTATAAAATAATGACATCCACTGACCAAACTGACGCTCCCGGATTTCTTTTTGAAGCGATTGAGCTGACAAAAGAATATGATGATGGGCGGGTTCCGGCTTTGCGCGGGGTCAATTTTAAGATTGAGGAGGGGGATTTTGTAGCGATAATTGGTCAAAGTGGATGTGGTAAGAGTACTTTGCTAAATATGCTCGGCACCTTGGATCATTTGACTGCTGGAAAACTTTTGTTTCGTGGGGAATCTATCAATGATCTGCCTGATCCAGCAGCATACCGGGCGAGGGAGATTGGGTTTATTTTTCAGTCATTCCATCTATTGCCAACTTTCACTGTGGAGGAAAATGTCCAGATTCCGATGTTCGGGATGCCATGGTCGCGTGCAGAGCGAAAGGAACGGGCGGTCCGCTTACTGGATGCTGTGGGTTTGTCTCATCGCTGTGATCATCTGCCCTTGAAACTTTCTGGAGGAGAAAGGCAGCGAGCAGCGATCGCACGAAGTCTGGCCAACGAACCGGCAGTTCTTCTGGCCGATGAGCCAACAGGCAATCTTGATAGTAAAAACGCTTCGCAAATCATGGAGCTTCTTGATCAATTGCATGCAGAACGGCATACCACGATGGTCATGGTGACTCATGATCTTGAAGTGGCGGGTCACGCCAAACGGGTGATACAAATGAAGGATGGCTTGATTGTTTCCGATAACAACACATCCGACGATAATAAGGAGAATTGAGCATGACTTTTTTAACTATTGTTACTCGTAGCCTCTGGCGCAGGCCGGTGCGGACCAGCCTCACTCTGGTTGGTATATCAATCGGTATCGCGGCCGTGGTTGCTTTAGTTGGTATGGCATCCGGCTATGAAAAAAGTGTGGTCAAACAGCTCGAAGTGATCGGTATTGATGTGATCGTCAGCAACATGGAAGGGGGCATGATGCCCAAGCCTTTTGACGCGAAACTTCAAGACAAGTTGGCTGTTATGCCGAATGTAAAAAAAATCACCTCAGTGTTGATGCGCATGATCAGTGTGGAGGATGCTCCGATGATGATGGTTTCCGGGCGTGAGTGGGGTGGGTTTACATGGGATCAATTGGAAGTGGTTGAAGGTCGCATGCCAAAAGACGACAAAGAGCGTGTAGTGGTATTGGGCCGACTGGCGGCTGAAGTTTTGAAAAAAAAGGTGGGTGATACAGTGACTGTTGAGATCGAGGATTTCGAGGTAGTTGGTATCGTCGATGGCAAGTCGGTGGTGGAAAACGGAGCGGTGATTTTAGCCTTGCCCTTGTTTCAGGAAGTGAGCGGCTACGAGGGGATGGTCAATTTTATCGACATCCAAGTGCCTTCAGAAGCGGATAAAGAGGCTACTATGGCACTGTGTGCGGAAATCGAGAGAATTTTTCCTGAAGGCCGAGCAGTGATGGCGAGTGAGGTGGTTGGAACCAGTCAAGGTTTCAAGATTGCCCGGGCGATGAGTTGGAGTACTTCATTGCTGGCGATCATCGTCGGGGTGCTCGGGGTGATGAATACCATGTTGATGACCGTATTTGAGCGCACTCATGAGATTGGGATTTTCCTTGCACTGGGTTGGAAGCGTCGTCGGATTGTTTACCTTATATTATGTGAATCTGCGATTCTGGGATTGCTGGGAGGAGTCATCGGGGTGATTCTCGGGGCACTTACCTGTGTTATTCTCGAAACCACACCTGCCATTCATGGTCTTCTTGAACCTGATCTCAGTTGGACGCTTATTACCAGGGCGGTCATGATTGCGGTGATAGTCGGAGTGGTCAGTGGTTTGTACCCTGCGTGGAGGAGCTCGCGATTGACCCCTAGTGTTGCTCTGCAGGGCTGACCCCGCGTTGCCCGAGGTCTTGGGATTGACTAGCGGGAATCGAGCTGCGATTGGAGGGCAGGTGGGAATGGTGGGGCATCTGAATGTGGGAGACGGAGCAAGGGTGGGAGCCCAGGCCGGGGTATCAACAAAACTTGCTGTTAATAGTAGGGAATTGATCTTTGCGCCGGGTAACCCTAGGTTGAGCATGATGGCTACCATTCGATTTATCATTTCAGGGATTACCGGCTTACTGGTTTTTGGCGGAATTGTGTTGCTTCAGGCGCAGGAAACCTCACGGGATATTCACACCTTCACGGCAAAAAATGGCAAAACCATGACCGCCAGGGTGTTGGAAGTCAGTGGTGGTAAGGTGTCGATTCGCCGGATGAGCGACGGTAAGAGTTTTCAGCTGCCGGCAAATAGTCTGAGTAAACAGGATGTCGATTTCCTGAAAGTCTGGTTGAAACGCCGTGAACTGATCGGCCATCCTGCAGGATGGAAAACCTTGCGTGTGCATATGCCGGAGTTTGTTGATGAAGTGGAGGCACCGGGCATCCCGGCAGCTTTTCGCAGAGTGGGCCTGCATACCTGGGAGGCGGAGTTGCCGGAAAAATCCTGGGTGTTGTTGCGGCTCTGGCGGCGAAGTGGTGAATTGTATGCACCAGAGTTTTTACTGCCTTTTGACGGACAGAGTGATTGGTATTTCACTTACCAGAAATCAAAGCTTTATAGGTCAACGGGAGGGACTGGGCGCCCCGTATTAGTGGGAATAGATATCGAAGATGACGGAGGCAAGGAGCAGCTCAAGTTGTTGAAAGAGGAAATTCCCGACAGTGGGGTTTGCATTTTTGCGGGCTTTCTAGATGATGCGGATTTTGCCTTACTGGGTTCCAAACCGGTTTTTTCTTTTGTGGTGCGAAAAACCCCGGGGCTTGGTGTGGCCGGTTCTAAAATCCGGGCGATCCGGGTTATTAGGGATTTGGTTTCCTTTGATGGCTTGAGCAGTTTGAAGGAGCTCGAATACCTGGATATTACCATGACGGGAGATTTTCCTCTGGCAGGGGTAGCTCAATTGAAAAACTTAACCACTCTGGTGGCTGATGGTAATGTTACCCTGGGGGCAGCAACAGGAGAGTCTGCCTGGCCGGCATTGAGATGTTTGTCTTTGCAGCGAGCCGATATCGAGGACGGTGGTAAGTTTGGTGATTTTATAGGGGGGCTGCCGGAACTTGAAAGCCTGGCTTTGCCGGATGAAAACGAATTGAATGTGAAGGGTTTGAATCAATGCCCTAAATTGACTGCGTTGAGAATGGGGGATGAATGTTACGATCCCCAGGCTGCTGGTCTGCAAAGTTTAGAACGCTTGCGAACTGTTTTTTTGAGCCCGACCTACAACAGCAGCGAAATCTCTCCCTTGGTTGAGGCAGGGCTTTTTGGCAAGGTGCTGACTTTGAAAACCCATGTGCAGATGGATTTTTCAAAATTGCCATTGCTCTCCAGTTTGGCTATTAGAGGGGATCAGGATGATTTGGATATGACACTGATCGCCGGGATCGCTGAGCTCACTAATCTCCATGTTGAAATGCTGAGCGAAGAGGATGTGCAGGCTCTTCAGGAAGTAGCGTCAGCTTTGAAAAAGCTGAGTGCTCTCAGTTTGCGCTTTCCGAGATGTTCGAGTGTAAGCCCTTTGGCAAAACTTCCTGCTTTGAAGTATTTGACCGTGAAGGAACAATTTGGAAGCTCGGAGCAGGATCTGGTGTCTTTTGATGTGAGTGCTTTTTCTGCTTTGCAGGGCTTGAATTTACTGCAATTGCAAAATTTGGAGACCGTCAAGTTGCCCGGAGGTCAAAGTTCTTTGAAGGCGGCAGTGTTTCGTATGTGCGGGGCATTAAAAAGTGTGAGCTCTGATGATCCAGCACAGAATTTGACTGAACTGTGCCTGGCTAATTGCGGGGAGATAACTTCTCTGCAGGGATTGCTCAAGGCCTCTAGCTTGACGAGCCTCCACCTTTCAGCTTGTCCTCGATTAGAAAATGCATCAGGTGTGAAAATACCGGAAAAAACGCCACGGCTTTTTCTTAATAAGGCAGGTGACTTCAAGTAAAGGGCGGGGGAGGCGTAGCGGGAGAGCGGAATTCCATTCTGTAAAACTTTCCTTTGCAAAGCCTGCGGCGGATCGTATCTTTAGACAGAATTAAATAAAACTCCAACCACACTTTATTATGGGTCCTATAGGTTTTCAGGAAATGATTTTGATCGCTTTGGTCATTCTTTTGCTTTTCGGAGCGAAGAAGCTGCCAGAGCTGGCTCGCGGCATCGGCAAGAGCATGGGGGAATTCAAAAAAGCCAAGGAGGATTTCGAAGATGAGATCAAACGTGGTACTGACGAGGGCACGGCCCCCAGCAAAAGCACCCCGGCTCCTTCCGAAACGATAGCCCAGTCAAGTGACGGTGACGATGATGCGGTCGATGATGCTTCCGATACTGAAGAAGCCAAAGCCGAGGAAGAAAAAGCTGAAACAGCCGTTTAGCTTTTTCGTTTAACATGAGAGCCGGGAGCATTTTGGTCTCGGTTCACAGCTTGCCCGCAAAAGGTTTTTTTGCGGGTTTTTTCTTGCTGGTTTTCCTCTTTGCCTGTGATGGGGGACTGATTTTTCAATCGGGGCTCAGAGCACAGGATTCCGTCAAAAAAGCAGAGGGCCCGGTCAGTGGCAACGAGCTTCGTTTTCTCTCGTATAATCTACGTAATTATTTGCCGATGAAACGGCGGGTGAACGGAGCGAGTGTCGAGCAGGCTCCAAAACCAGAAGATGAGATTGCCGCTTTGATTGAGGTGATGGTGAAGGCTAGGCCCGACATTGTGGGGATTTGTGAAATTGGGGGAATTGAGTATCTGAAAGATTTCCAGTCGAGACTTAAAAAAGCGGGCATTGATTTGCCTCACTTTGAATTGGTCGAGGCCTCTACGGTATACGAGCGCAACCTGGCTTTGCTGTCACGCTTTCCAATTGTCGCACGCCAAGCTCGCACGGATCTCACCTACCTGATAGGCGACAAACGTTTGCCCTTTCAGCGAGGTATCCTTGATGTCACTGTAGCGCCGGCCCCTGAATACCGTTTGCGTCTGATTGGGCTGCATTTGAAATCCAAGCGGGAAGTGCCGGAAGCAGACCAGGCTTTGATGCGGCAAAACGAAGCTCTGTTGGCCCGGCAGCATATTGGTAAAATTTTGCAACAACAGCCCGGGATAAATTTGATCGTTTACGGTGATCTGAATGACACCAAAAATGAAGCGCCGGTACGTACGCTGCGCGGTCGTTTCCGCAGTGATTCTTACCTCACAGCAATAAACATGGAGGATCAATATGGTTTTCGCTGGACGCACTACTGGAATTATGCGGACTCCTATGCTCGCTTTGATTTTGTGCTGGCAAGCAAAGGGATGCTTCGTGAGATCGACAAAAAGAAGAGCTATATTCCCCATGGACCGGATTGGTTTTTGGCCAGTGATCATCGACCTCTGGTGGTGGTTATCGAGGCAGAGGACCGGTGAGGTGGAGTGCTATCGCTTTCGGATGTTTCGCATCGGGATAACGATATCGGAAAGTGATAGGGATTGAAAATTTCAGATCTTAAATTCCAAGTCTCAAATGCTCTTACCAAGGAGCTCCGTCGCTACTCATTAAAATGACTGTCGGCAAAGTTGATGTATTGCTCCCAGTCGAAAGCGGTGACATCGTGTTTGCCACTGCGTAAGTGGTAACGGATGAAGTCGCCAGTGGGGTGATCGACAGCTGGCTGTTTGTCTGTTCCCAGTCCTTTTTTGCCAAACAGGGAGTAGACGGGCTCGGCGTGTTTGCCTGATAGGAATTCGCCATTGGGATCGGCCCATTGGTCTTCTACGGCGCTGGCAATGTAAACGGGGCGGGGGGCGATCAGAGCGATGAGTTCGTGCTGATCGACCGGTAGAGCACTTTCCTTATCATTGTATTCGTTGAAGCGGTCATTGAACCAATGGGGGAAGGAGGTGTTGATACGTTTTACTTTTTCACCGAAACGGCGTCGGCTCAAGGCGGCTCCACCGCAGCCGGAGTTATTGGAGATGACAATGGCAAAACGTTCATCCTGCGCGCCGGCCCAGAGGGAGGTTTTGCCGAGGCGGGAGTGCCCGAGCACGGCTACTTTTTTGGCGTCGATGTCTTTATCGCTTTCGAGGTAGTCGAGAGCCCGGCTCAGGCCCCAGGACCATGCTCCAATCGATCCTCATTCGTTAGCGGCTGGTTTTGTCTGGCCCTTGCGGTAGAAGATCGGTTGTAAGCCGTTTTGGAAATCGTCATCAAAATCGGGATCGATGTCTCCATAATAAATGGTTGCCAGTGCATAACCGCGGTTAATGATGGTTTCCAAGGGCCATCGTTTGGTGCTGCCTCGTGCCGCCTCAGTGGCTTTGTTATCGATGATGCCTGTTTTTTTTGGTCGCATCCACGCCTTGGATAAGGTGATGCGTGGATCAGGGTGAACACTATGGTTACCTCCAAAATTCAGGCCCAGGAAAGTCGGCACGGGTTTGACGGCTTTATTGGGAATGATCAGCAGGATGTCCATTTTCGGGCCGTCTTCTTTTCCGGTGAAAAAAATGCGGATTTCTTTCATCGTGGCTTTGCCGTTGAGGAAATTGGGCACAGTTTTGGTGATCTTGTGGCTGATGCCCGCAGGCAGGGAGGCGGGGGAGTGGCCGTAAACGTGTTCGCGGAATAGCTCGAGAATTTCTCCGCGTCGTGAGGAAGTCCATTGGTGGGAGGAGGTCACAGGTGTGCCGCTATTCATCAGCAGTGGATCGGGCGGAGTGTAGGCAGGCACTTTGGCTTCGTCATAATTAGTGTCCTTTGGCGCAGCGTTCATCGGTAGTGATGAATAAGCGATGAGTGTCAGAGTGGACAGGGTTTTCAGGAAGGCATGGCAGGGGGTATTTTTCATAGAGGGAGCGTTTTATTTAATAATTACCATCAGCATCTGTGCCGGGCAAGGGTTTGCCGTGTTCTTTGATTTGGCGTACACCTTCGAGAATGTAATGCAGGGCGGAAAGGACTGTGAAAAATCCGGCGATATAGATCAGAGTCATTGGTGGTGGGGTGTCAGTACGGAAATCGAGCATGATCCAGACGATGGCGGACATTTGTAATACGGTGCAGGTTTTACTGACCCAGTGAGGTTTGATTGGAACTTTGCCATTGATATGATGGAGAATGGCGATGCCATTGAGAATGATGAATTCTCTAATAAAAACGAGTCCCGTAAACCAGACGGGAAAACTGATTGGCCAATGGGCAAAACTCAGGGTGAAAACGGCTGCGAGCATCAGAGCTTTATCGGCCAGTGGATCGAGCAGGATACCGAGGCGGCTGATTTGATGGTAGCGGCGGGCAACATAGCCGTCGAGTCCGTCGCTGAGTGCGGCGAGGGCAAAGGTGACAAGTGCGATGATGCGCTGGTCGATATTGGCTTCGCCTGATTGAACACTGGAGCCGTAGAGGAAGGCAAAAGTCACAAACACCGGAATCAGTGCGATCCGGGTGATGGTGATTTTGTTGGCCGCAGTCATTTGGGGAGAGAATTCGGAAGATGGGGTTCAGGAAAGAGAATGTCGGGGTGCAGTATTTTCTTGCTGAAGCCTTGCCATATAAGGGTAGGGTGAATGAAATGTCTGAGCAAGCTAAAGTGGGCGATGATGCCCCGGATTTTACAGGACCTGTGGTGGGTGGAGGATATCAAGAGGATGCAGTCATCTCTCTGAGCGATCTGCGTGGGGAAAAGGTGGTGCTGTATTTTTATCCCAAAGATGATACGCCGGGTTGCACCAAGCAGGCTTGCGGGTTGAGGGATTCGTGGAAGGATATTTCGAAATTTGCGAGAGTGTTCGGGGTGAGCATTGATCCGGTGAAAAAACATCAAAAATTCATCGATAAGTATGACCTGCCTTTCCCTCTGATCAGCGATGAAGGAAAGGCCTTGGTGGAATCTTATGGGGTGTGGGTGCAGAAAAAACTTTACGGCCGCGAGTATATGGGAACCGAACGCACGACTTTTGTGATCGATGAGGAAGGGAAGATCATGGCTGTGTTTCCGAAGGTGAAACCGCTTGAGCATGTGGACCGGCTATTGAGTGTTTTGTCATGAGCAATGAGGGAATAAAAAAATTACTGAAAGGCATTGATGTGGTGCCGAGCCGTGAGCTGGGGCAGAATTTCCTGATAGATGATTCGTTTTCAAAGTGGATCGTGGATCAGTTGGATCCGCAGCCGGAGGATGTGATCATCGAAATCGGGCCGGGCACGGGCGCCTTGAGCCAGCACTTGATCGGTCGTTGCCGGAAATTGATCTTGATCGAAAAGGATCGGCGTTTGGTGGATCACTTGCGGGAGAAGTTTGCCGACGCAGCAGAGCAGGTGGAAATATTGAATGAGGATGCGATTAACTTTGATAAACGGCCTTTGTTTGTCGTGGGGCCGGTCAAGTTGATTGGAAATCTGCCCTACTCGGCAGCGACTCCGATCATGCGGAATTTTCTCGAGCAGCCGACTCCGGTATCACGGGCTGTCTTGATGCTGCAGAAGGAAGTGGCAGAACGTATCGTAGCGGTGCCGAGTACCAAGGCTTTCGGGAAGCTGGGGCTGCGCATGCAGGCGGAGTGGCAGGTGGACTTGGTGAGGACGGCGGGGCCGGACTTGTTTCACCCACGACCAAAGGTAGATTCGTCGATCATCGTTTTAGCTCCGCGTGAGGCGGGGACTTTGCCCTATTTCAGCAAACGCTTTTTTGATGAACTGACTAACCGGGGTTTTGCCCAGCGGCGCAAGTTGCTGAAAAAAAATCTAGGACTGAAGACGGAGGTTTGGAATGAATTAGCGGCAAAATTGGAGGTCAGTGAAACGGCCAGGGCGGAAGAATTGTCACTACGGCAGTGGGTCGATCTGACCAATGATTTGGATGATCACCCGGTGCTTGACCTGCCGGAAGACAGCAGCGGGGAGGTTTTTGATGTGGTGGATGCGCAGGACGAGGTGGTGAAACAGGCGACACGGGGTGAAGTTCATCGTGAAGGCTGGCGGCATCGGGCGGTACATATTTTTGTCTTAAATAAAAAGGGGGATCTGTATTTGCAACAACGTTCTGCTCTGAAGGATCGCCATCCCGGGCAGTGGGATTCCAGTGCGGCTGGGCATCTGGATGCGGGTGAGGATTATGGACAGGCGGCGGTGAGGGAGTTGTATGAGGAGCTGATGGTCAAACCTAAGGCTAAAGAGGGGGAGGCAGGGCTGCAGGAGCTCGCCAGAATTGAAGCCTGCGAAGAGACCGGTTGGGAGTTTGTGCGTTTGTATTCTTGTGAGGTGTCTGGGAAAATTCGTACGCATGGCCGGGAGATTGCCTGCGGGGCTTATTTTCCGATCGACTTGGTGAGGCTGTGGATTAAAAAACAGCCAGAGGATTTTGCTCCGGGATTTATCGAATGTTTCGGGTGTTTTGAGGGAGTGGGTTAAACCTTCCCCCAAGCGCCTCCACCGGGCGTTTTAATGATCAGTCGGTCTCCGGGCTTGGTTTGGATTTCGGTGATGGGTGGCAGCTTTTGTTGTTCCCCGTTTGACTTGATCAGGGTTTGCTGACCACATTTTCCGCCTTCGCCGCCTTTTATTCCGTAGGGGGATTCGAGGCGGTGTTGGGTGATCAGGGAGAGTTTCAGGGGGCGGAGGAATTCGAACTCACGGATGAGGCCGTCACCGCCTCGGTGTTGTCCCTGGCCTCCGGAATTTTTTCGCAAAGCAAAACGGTGCAGGCGGACGGGGTAGCGTTGCTCGAGGATCTCGGGATCGGTGATGGCGGTATTGGTCATGTGGCTGTGCAGGCCTGAAGCGCCGTCATAGTCGGGGCCGGCGCCTGCACCGCCGCCGATGGTTTCGTAGTATCCGAAACTGTCATCTCCAAAGATGAGGTTGTTCATGCTGCCTTGCGAACAGGCCTGGATGCCGAAGAGCAGTAGCAGGGTATCGACCAGGCGTTGGCTGCTTTCGACGTTGCCGCCGACAACGGCAGGACATTGACCGGGATCGGCGGGGAAGTCGGGATTAAGAAAACAGGTGGGCAGGATGAGCTCGACATCACGCAAGAGGCCTTCATTGAGAGGGAGTTCGCTTTGTGTCCAGAGACGCAGGACGTAGAGCACGGCACTGCGCACAATGGCGGGGGTGGCATTGAGATTGCCGGGGTGTGAGAGGCTGGTGCCGGTGAAGTCCAGGATTAGTTTGTATCTATCTGTTTTAGCGACTGTTCCGGTAATGATGATTTTTGTTCCATCGTCGAGTGATTGGCAGACGCTGCTTTGAGTCAAAGGTGAGGATCGCAGGCTTTCCTGCAGGGTGGCCTGGGAGAGTCGGGCGATTTTCTCCAAGTGAAGGCGGATGGTATTGGCTCCGTGGCAAATAATCAGGTTTTGCATGCTGGTCAGGCCTTGATGGTTGGCAGCGAGTTGGGCGTTCAGGTCGGCGAGGTTGTCAGCGAGGTGACGGGTGGGGTGGTTTGAATCACATAGTAAATTTTTGATGGAGTCAAAACAGGATTGCCCCTGATTGATGAGCAGGGTGGGGGAGATCACAACACCTTCTTGTGCCAGGGTTCTGGCGTTGGGGGGCATGGAGCCGGGAGTGATGCCGCCGATCTCGGCATGATGTGCGCGGTTGGCGATGTAGGCGATGGGTCGATCTGCTTCATCAGGTTTTGCATTGGGATCGAAGATCGCGGTGATGAGAGTGACGTCGGGTAGATGGGAGCCTCCAAAAGCAGGGTGGTTGGTGATGATGGTATCACCGGGGCGCAAGGTTTGTTGCTTGATTACTTCACGAACACAGAGCCCGAGGGCACCAAGATGCACGGGGATGTGGGGAGCGTTGACGACGAGATTGGCCTCGCTGTCGAGCAGGGCACAAGAGAAGTCCTGACGTTCTTTGACGTTGGTGGAGACGGAAGAGCGTTGCAGTTGGGCTCCCATTTCGCTGACGATGTTTTCGAAGCGGTTGCGGAACAGGGCATCCTGGATGGAGCTGTCGGAGATCGAACTGGAGGAGCTAGTTGGCGCTGTATTTGAGATGGGCGAAAGCAGCAGTGAAAAGTCTGAGGCAATCTGGCAGCGCCAGTTTTTTTTGAGGTAACAAGTCGAGAAGGAATCCTGGATAACGGCGGGGCCGCGTAGTTGCATGCCGGGCTTGAGTTCGGTGCGATTGATGAATGTTTGATCCGTTGAAAAAGGGATGACTGGAGGATTGGAAGAAGATGATTGGTTACTTGTTTTCTGCCCCGGTAAAAAAACGATCACCCGGAGGGTGGTGAGCTCAATGGCAGCTTCTGGATCGGGGGCGTAGGCAAAGACTTTGTGATAGAGTTTGCGAAATTGTTGGGCCAGGAGTTCGGGATTGGTGATTTCCAGACTAAGGCTGGCGTCTTGTCCTGCCAGCCGTAACTCGGCGATTTTTCGGCGAACATGGATGCCGGATGGGGATTGCCCGGTGAGTTGTTCGATGAGTTTTTGACTGGCTTGTTGAATGAGCTCCTCTAGCATTTGGGGGATACGACCTAGCATATAAGACAGGTTTTTAGAGACCTGGATTTCGGCAAAATGTTCGATGCTCGCATGGTGCAAGCCGTAGGCAGAGAGCAAACCTGCTTCAGGGGGAACGAGGATTGTTTGGCATCCAAGTTGCTCGGCGATGTTGCAGGCATGCAGTGGGCCGGCTCCGCCAAATGCTAATAGAGTGTAGTCTTTTGGATTAACGCCTTCACGGACGGATATGGTATGGATGGCATCAGCCATTTGCTCGATGGCGATGGCCAGCAGTCCTTCGAGGAAACTTTGATTGCAGACCGTGTCGGCGGTTTGGCTCTGTTGCCGCAGTTCGCTGAGCGCTTGTCGGGCGGCTTTGATGTTTTCCTGGGTCAGGGGAATGCCGAAGTGATAGGGGTCGATACGGCCGAGCAGCAGGTTGACATCGGTGATGGTGAGTGGGCCGCCGTTGCCATAACAGGCGGGGCCGGGATAGGAGCCTGCTGACTCGGGGCCGACTTGCAATCCGGCTTCAGTGAAATGGCAGATCGACCCGCCACCAGCGGCAACGGTTTCGATGCGTAGCGAGGGAGCGAGAAGGGATGCTCCACCGGCTTTTTGTTCAAATTGATAGAGGAAATCACCATCGTAACGAGCGACGTCAGTTGAGGTGCCGCCCATGTCAAAAGAGATGATTTTATCATGGCTCAAACGACGGGCAGCTGAAGCGGCTCCGACCACGCCTCCGGCCGGGCCAGAAAATAAGGAATCTTTGGGGTGGAATTGCCTGGCGTTTTCGAGGCCGCCTGCGCTGGTCATGATGAGCAATTCGCAGTTCTCCAGCGAGCGGCTAATGTTATCGATGAAGCTTTGCATCACCGGAGTCAGGCAGGCATCGACGACAGTGGTATTAGCGCGGGGCAAGAGGCGGATCAAGGGGGCGAGGTCGGAAGAGAGGGAGACATGTTGGAAGCCTATTTTTAAAAGGTAGTCCCGCAACTGTTGTTCATGTTCGGGATTGAGGTAACTGTGCAGTAGGGCAGCGGCGGCGACCGTGATGCCGGAAGCGAGAGCTTGTTGGCAGGCTCGTTGGAATTCGGGATCATCGGGTTTGAAGGCTTGCAGGATTTCCCCCCGGGCATCGAGCCGCTCGTCAATTTCTATGCAGGACTGGTGGAGTGGGGGCGGGACTTGGTGCCGCAAGGCAAAGAGGTCGGGGCGGCGTTGATCACGGATAGTCAAGAGATCACCGAAGCCACGGGTGGTGAAAAAAGCGGTGGAAGCGACTTTATTTTCGAGTAGAGCATTGGTTCCCCGGGTGGTGGCAAGCCGGAGGTGGATTGTTGGAAAAATTTCTCCCAGGGCAGTTCCGGTTAACAGGCGGGTGGCGAGCACCGGTGCTTCTTCCCCACTGGTGAGATCGAGGGTTTGGGGGCTATCCGGGAGGGCATGGGAGAGAGTCAGTGTTTGGCAATGGGATTGCCATTGAATGACCTGAATAGGATCAGAGCGGTCACTTTCATTGACTTGAAAACCAACAAAAAACTGATCCGGTGTGTTCCATTGCCCAGGGACTTCAACTCGCAGGCAACCAGGGGCCAAATGTTCGATGATGCGCAGGCGCAGTTGGCTGGATGAGAGAACTTTGAGGAATACCAAGTCGGCACTGTCAGGGGGTAGGGCGCAGGCATCGGTGAAGGTGCCACCGGTATCA
Organism: Verrucomicrobiota bacterium; assembly: GCA_030625775.1. GTDB lineage: Bacteria > Verrucomicrobiota > Verrucomicrobiia > Verrucomicrobiales > DEV007 > JAADHD01. The sequence goes on along the minus strand of DAOUQC010000006.1, from coordinate 89,602 downwards.
ATGTTGATTCTCCATGAGGGGGGTGCCATGTTGGCGCGGGCGGAAGATTGATGTCAGGAGTAAATTTTATTGGCTTTGATGTATTTGGAAATGGGGGAGGCCAACCAATCGGGATCAGAATCCCCCGAACGGATGGAGGTGGCGTTGGAGGGGTGTTCAAAAGGAAGGGCGACGTGCCTCCAGCCTGGTCGATCCTCTACCACATCATCATTTCGAGTTGCTACAATGAAGGTTAGCCTTTTACGCAGGCGTTCGGGTTCCGCCCAGCGGTGGATTTTTTTCCACTGATCAGTACCGAGAATCCAGAAGAGTTCGCACTGTGGGAATTGGCGGGCAAAATAGAGGCTGGTTTGCCAGGAGTAGCTTGGGCAGTTGCGATCAATTTCAATGCGGGAAAGTTCGGCCCACTCGATGTATTGAGTTGCCAGAGTGATCATGGCGCAGCGTTGCTCGACGGTGGCTGCGGGAGTTTTTGATTTGTGTGGTGATTGGCGACAGGGAATGAATAAGACCCGGTCCAGTCCAACTTCCTGGCGGGCCCGTTTTGCCAGTGCGAGATGACCATTGTGAATCGGATCAAAAGTGCCGCCGAACAGTGCGATTTTTTTGAGCTGATTCATAATGTGTGGGGTGGTTTTTAATAAACGTCGCGCCGGTAGCGTTTGTCCTGTCTCATTTGCTCGATGTAGGCAGCGGCTTCTTGTTCACTTTTGCCTCCATGTTCGATGGCGATCTGGTGCAGGGCCTGATCGACATCGTTGGCCATGCGTTCGGCGTCACCGCAGACATAAAAAATTGCTCCACGTTCGAGCCAACTCCAGATCTCGGCACCTTCTTCCAGCATACGATGGTGGACGTAGATTTTGTGATCCTGATCACGGGAAAAAGCGGTGGTGATTTTATTCAGGGTTCCGTCTTCAAGGTAGTTCTTCCACTCATCTTCGTAAAAGTAACAAGTGTCTTGATGAATTTCACCGAAGAACAACCAGGCGTCTCCTTTGGCTTTGGTAGCATTTCGTTCCTGCAAAAAAGCCCGAAAGGGGGCGATGCCGGTTCCGGGGCCACACATGATGATGGGAGTATCGTCTTCAGGCTCTGGGAGGCGGAAACCTTTGCCGGGGGTCACAAAACAGGGGACGTCGGTATTTTCATCACAACGTTCATTGAGGAAGGTGGAACACACTCCCTTGCGGTCCTTGTCAAAACTGTTGTATAGAACCGAAGCCACCGTCAGATGCACCTGATTGGGAACAGCTGCCAGACTGGAAGCAATGGAGTAGAGCCGCACATTGAGTTTTTTCAGGACGCCGACGAATTCCTGTGCTTCCCATTTCAGGTCTGGAAACATCAACAGGAAATCAATGATCTCACGTCCCCACAGGTAATTAGAGAGTTCTTTTTTCTTTTCGGGGTCAAGCAGTACGGCGAGTTCATTGGCGGCATCACCAGCTTTTTCCACCAGCTTATTGAGGAATTTTTTGTCAGGCAGGGTGATGACACACTGTTTAGTCAGGACGCTCTTGAGTGGGGCGTTCGATTTATCCGGTCCGGTGACTTCTTCATCACCGCTCAGGCCTAAGGCAAGTAAGACGTTCTCAACTGCTTGCGGCCAGTTGGTGGATAATACGGCGAGGGAATCTCCCGGCGTGTAAGTGAGTTCGGAACCCTGTAAATCAATTTCCAAATGCCAGGTTTCTTTTTCAGCAGCACCTTCCGACAAAAAGCGCCGACGTGGTATGTGGGCGATAAGTGGGTTTTTACGGTTGAATGAAGGCTTGGAAGCGGTTGCTGTTTCTGACATGATCTTGAATCGTAGGAGGGAGTTTCAAAAAGCGCAAGTCAAAGCAGCAGGCAAATTCATTAAAGATGGGGATCCGACTTGAAAACAGAAGTGCAGCCTGGGTTTTGTGGATACAGCTTGCCGTGATCACTTTCTGGATGGTAACGGTATCGGTTTTGATTAAACGTAATTATTTCCATGCTGAGTCCCGAATGACTCCCGTGCCAGCCGATAGGGTAGCCGAAATGTTTTTTGCCTGGACCGAGGGAGCGGAGTTGACGATTTTGAAAGACGGGCAGCGGGTCGGGCAAATGAGTTTGAGTGCGCAGTTGGGAAAAAAAATGCCAGGTGATATAGGAAAGGGAAGGGAATTGCGTGAGATTGCCGTGGCGGGCTCGTTGGATTCTTTTTCTGTGCTTGAGAATGCCGGGGCTGGGGAACATGACAAGGGGGTGTATTGGCGGGGCTTGATGGAGGTTGACGATGATTTGAATTTTCCTAAAGGGGACTTTGTGCTGAGGATGCCCGAACTCGGATTGAGTGTGCAGTTTGGTTTTGATCATCCGGTAGAAAAAATTTCCCTGAAAGTGAGGTCGAAAGGAGAGCAACTGTTTGAGTATGAGGGGAGTCCGGCGGGGTTGTCTGCTCTGCCGGAACTGGGGAAGGTAGGACGTTTATTACCTTTGCAGGCGTTGTTGGGCGGAAAAATGTCAGATAGCATGGTCGATGCCTGGGCTCCTGGGATCACAGGGCGTTTCGGCAGTGCTGAGGTTGCCGGTCGCAAAATGCTGGTCTATCAGCTGATTTTGAAAAACAAGGGGTCGGGAAATAAACCGGGTGAAGAGGTGAAACTGTCTTTGAGTGAAACCGGGGAACCTTTGATGGTCCAGACGGCGTGGGGCTATGAAGCCTTGGCTGAAGTGCTTGTGCCGGTCGCCGTTGATGAGAATGCCGGGGGAGCCAATCAGTGAGTGTGGCGGCGGGGATGATTGAACAATGAAGAGGATTAAGTTGAAGCGAGAAAAATTATGATAGAAGCGATCGATCTTTCCATGTGTTATGGTGACCTGTTGGCTTTGGATAAACTGAATCTGCAAATCGAAAAGGGTGAGTTTTTTGCCTTCCTAGGCCCGAATGCTGCGGGGAAGACAACGACGATTAAATTGCTCACGGGATTATTGCAAGCCAGCTCCGGGTCTGCTCGTATTTGTGGTTTTGATGTGTTCGAACAGCCGATCGAGGCGAAGAAAAGGATCGGTTATGTTCCCGATGTTGCCGAATTTTACGATAAGCTGACCCCGGTGGAATTCATGGAGTTCATTGGCGACCTGTTTCAAATGCAGCGAGCAGATTCGAGGCGCATTGCGGCCGGATTGTTTGAGAAGCTTTCTCTGGATGAATACGCAGGACAGCGCATAGAGCATTTGAGTCATGGGACCTGTCAGAGGCTGGGGATTGCTGCTGCGCTGCTGCACGAACCGGAGGTGATCGTGATTGATGAGCCAATGGTGGGGCTGGATCCCCGGCATACCCGGATTATTAAGCAAGAGTTAAAGGAGCGCAGTCGCAATGGGGTAACTATTTTCATGTCCACACATCAATTGAATGTTGCGGAGGAATTGGCGGATCGTATCGGGGTTATCACAAACGGGCGATTGTGTGCAGTGGGCAGCTTGGAGGAACTAAGGCGATTGCCGCAAAGTCAGGTGAAGGACGGAGAGGCCCAAAATGGAATTGAAGATTTATTTCTGGCCTTAACAGAAAAGCATGTGTTAGATATAGACAGTGCTGAGTGAAGAAAAAATGCGATAATACGCGGTTTTTTCTTTACAGAGCGTTGAGAATATTAGAAAAGCGCGTGCACAGATTGAAAACGAACCACTCAAATTGAAGATGCTGAAAAACTACTCTTTTAACCGTTCCCACCTTGCGTGGATGATTTTTGGAATTCTGGCTGTTGCCGTGATTGCCATGCCTGATGTATTTGCACAAGATGCGGCCGCAGAAGGCGGAGGTGAGGCTGCGGCGTCCGGGTCGTCAAAAACCTTATGGGACAATATCCTGGAAGGTGGATGGGCCATGTGGCCTCTGGGTTTGCTTTCCGTGGGTTTCATCACACTGACGGTTTACAATTCCATGCAGTTGACCGCTAAAAAATTCGTGCCCGCCGATTTGAAGGCATCGGTGCTGGACAAAATGGCCGAAGTCAGAGTGCGCAGTGCGATCGAGGCTTCCGCCGACAGTGCTTCTTACCTGGGCCGCATGTTGGCAACGGCTTTGCCTAATGTGGACGCTACGGACACCGAGGGACTGGGAAAAGATAAAGTGGATGATGCGGTGGCTGACTTCACGGTCAGGGAAAATCCTTCTTATATGTCGTGGATCGGATACTTCTCGGTGATTGCCCAGGCGGCTCCCATGGTTGGACTGCTCGGGACGGTTTCCGGTATGATCAAGGCCTTTGCTACTCTGGGAGTGAGTGGGGGATCGGATCCGGGTAAGATGGCTTCAGCTATTGGGGAAGCCCTGATGACGACGGCGACTGGCCTGGTGGTAGCGTTACCTTGTTTGTTTGCCTTTTTCTTCTTCAAAAACAAATTTAACGCTCTGGTGGCGGATGCTCATCAGACCGTGGACGATGCGATGGGCTTGGCGATGGCAACCGTGCATGGTGACCAGCAGTTAGCCAAGGTGCCTGAAGGCATTGCAGAAGGTTAGGCTTGATTTGTCTTGTTCTTTACGATTGGAGATCTCATTGGATATCTGGTCGTAAGGTTCGAAGGGAGTCCAGTTGTATGAACAATGCGGGGAATTAACAGGAGCAAATAAGGATGGCATCAGCAAAACTCAGAAGGGCAATGGCCGGGGATGGCGAGGAGATGAAGATGGACATGTCGCCGATGATCGACCTGGTGTTCCTGCTGCTGATTTTCTTTATGGTGAGTTCGCATATGATCGTCACCAAGATTGACAAGGAAGTGAAACCTCCTACGGCGAGTGCTGCTGCGGTGGCACAGAATATAGGTGGACGTATTGTAGTGAACATCCATCAAGACGGCACTTTTTATGGGCCGGAAATTACGATGAAATTTCCGAATGCTGACGCGGTGTCTGAATACGTCGATGCCGAGCGTCAGAAAAATGATGAAATGCGGGTGAAAAGCCGACTTCATTTGCGGGCGGATAAACGGGTGGCGACTCGCTACATCAAGGAAATCGTTAAAGCCGGGGCGGATGCACTGGTGGTGGATGTGATTTTCGGCACCTATGTTGTCGAGAAAGATTGATAAAAAATTCCCATTCGTGCGAAGCATGAGGGGGAAGAAAATAAATTTTAGATAGAAAAAACTCTCATGGCGGGCAATACAAAACTGCAGATACCAGAGGAAGAGGAACCAGGTTTGGACATGTCCTCAATGATTGACGTCAGCTTTCTTTTGCTGATTTACTTTCTGGTGACCCAGACCCTGGATCCGAAAGAAACGGATTTGGGAATGACATTGCCGACCACTGACAGTTCATCTGCTTCCGAAGTGGAGATCGATCAGATGACGATCACGGTGAATGCGGCGGGTGCCATAGTGGTTGATGACAAGACCTTGGACGAGGATGTCAACAACCGGACGCTTACTTTGTTGGATGATAAATTAAAACAGTATAAGGATGCCGCCGATCTGACAGGGTCGCAGCCCGTGGTGGTGGTGGCTGCAGATGATGAAGCTGTCGGGCAAAGGTTCATCGATGTATTGAATGCCTTGGCCAAAGTAAAAATCCACAATGTTACGATTACCGGTTTCTCGGAAAAGAAGAAATAACGGCTGGCATTTTGGCGGATTTTATGAAAACCAGGGTTCGCGATTTCAGGATGGGCACACCTGGTAGCGAGCGGGAAGCAGCTGACTTCACGCAGTTTTGTCGATTTACTGGAATCCCAGGGATGGCCTCTGTCCCGAAAACACGGTATCGGGCGGTATATACTTGGAAGAATGGCCTTGGACTGATACTTTTTTGTAAGTGGATTAAAATGATTGGGGCATAGAATTATGAGAGTTGCCGAATGGGGTACTAAAAAAACGGGATATGGATCCCTGAATATTTATCGGAAGAGAATGATGAGAAAAATAAAAATGACAAAACGTCCCCTTAGCTGGGTTTTGACCGAAAGGTTCGTACTGAAATTTGCAGCAGGTATAACGATCCTGTTGTTAACAGCGGGTGGGATGAGTCAAAGCTTTGCCCAGGAGGACGATTCGCTGGAGGGGCTCTATCTCGCTGCTTCAGAGAAAGCCCAGGCAGGTGATTTCAAAGGAGCAATTCCAATTTTTGAGCAGGCGATCAAGACCTACGGGTCAGTGGGGATGGAAGATTACGGGCCGGGTTTCGGGGGGATCTATTTTGATTATGGCACGGCTTTGTTGCAGCTTTTCCAGTGGGAGGCGGCACGGAATGCGTTTAAAACCTGTGCTGAGGATTATCCTAATCCTAAAACAGGTGAGAAAAAAATCTCCAAGATTGATTCGAAAAATAAAAGGGAAAAGCTGTCGCTTTTCCAGTGGGGCTATTGCGAGCAGCAACTGAAAAACCCTGCTGAAGCTCTTAAACTCTACCAACGCTACCTCTCATCCAAGCCTGACCCAAAAGAACTGGCAACGGTGCGCAATGTCTATTCGTTGAGGAAAGGTGGGGCGTTGATTGCTGTAGGCATGGTGGATGAAGGGGAGTTGGAGATACGGAAACTGTTTGAGAACCAGGCCAAGTGGAAGGTGGCTCCCCAGTTTTTGATGCAGGGTCTGTTGGAGTTGAGCTTGGGCTGGATTGATCAATCCAGCAAACTTGGTAAAGAGATTATCAACCGTAAAGCGCATGATTTTTTGAACAAGTATTCGTCTTTGCTGACGGTACAACCTTTTGATCAGGCTCGTTTTGGTTTTGGGCAACGCTTGAAAAAACTGGGATTTGAATCGGCACAGGCTGGTTTGCACACCTTGGCTTTACGTTATTATTCGATGATCCCGACGGCTGACGACATTCTGGCCGATGTCAAAATGCGGGCACTCACCTTGCCGCAGGGAGCTGCAGTGCCTGCCGTTTATGCTACGGCAATCAAGAAATATGAGGATGAACTTAAAAAGCCGGATCAAGCTGATCTGGAGTTGATGCGTCTGGTATCTGCCAGTTACGAAAAGCTGGGCAACCGGATGGCTTCCCGGGCGATTTATACTTATCTGGCAGAGAATTATCTTAAAAGCAAAGCCCGGCCTGAAATTTTGCACGAGGCCGCTCGGTTTTCGACTTTGTTGGGAGATTACAGCAGTGCCCAGTATTACGGTGACAAATTCATGAAGGAATTTCCGGATCACCGTCTGGAAAATAATGTGGCTACTTTCATGCTGCAGTCACTTTTCACTGCACGTGAATACAACACGGTGATGGATGTGTGTGAAAAAGTGCGCAAAAAATACGAACCGGGTGACCCTGCGCGGGAATTGGCGGATCACCTTTATGGGGCGGCATTGTATTTCCTGGGGAATCACATAGAAGCTCAGGAGCCGCTTGATCTGTTTGCTGAAAAATACCCTGATAGCGGCAATCGTGAAGCTGCTTTGTATTATCAGGCGAGTAATTATGTGATTACCGGGAAATTTCCCAAGGCGGCAGGTTTGCTGGATGTTTATTTCCAGGATTTCCCCCAATCCAAGTTTCTTGATTTGGCCCTGTTTGACCGGGCAACTTGTCACTTTAACCTGGAGGAATATGACAAAAGTATTGCAGCAATCGAACGTTTGAGAACGGAGCGCAAGGATTCAGTGGTACTCGACCGCGCCTTGAACATGGGGGGAGACGCCTATGACGTCAAAGCGGGTCTGGATCTGGAGGATGAGGCTGAAAATATCAAATTGACGGAGAAGGCGTTGGAGTATTTTTCGGCAGCCATAGGGGAAGGAAAAAAGCGCAAACGTAAGGCAAGTGTCTCGGAGGCTTTGGCTCGATCCGCCGACTTGAGCATGCGGTTGGAGAAGTGGGATGATGCGGTGAAGTATTATGATTCCTTTTTTCCCGACTACGAAGGAACCTATTGGGAGCCACAGATTTCGGTTTTCACCATGGAAGCTCTGGAGAAGGCGGATCGTGCGGAAGACGGCCTGAAACAATTGGAAAAAATGATCAATTTCATGGGCAACCAGGAACCTCATGAGCAAGATATTGAATTGCTGCGGCAAGCAATTGGATCCTACTCCGAGGCTTCGGTGCGGGCCAGGGGCGCTGACAAGACGGCTGCGATTTTTGATGACTTCCCAGAGGTCAATAAAAAGAATCAGGCCTTGTTGACCTGGTTGAAGATCCAGAAGGTGGTCGTTTTGCAAGGCAAGCGTAACTCTGTCAAAAAGGACACTCCTGAGTATGAGAAGATTCAGACAGAGATCGCAGCGGTGTTCGAGGAGATGAAAAACTACGAAATGCGTAACCTCTCGGAATTTGCCCTGCAACAGATCGGCATCTATCTGGCTAAAACGGATAATCCCTTTCTGGCGGTGCCGTATTTTGAAGAATTGCTGGTGCGCCCGGATGATGCTTTCAAGGCTCCTGCCGATTATGAGATTGGTAAAATCGAAATGCGAAGTGCTGCAGCCGACAAACTCAATTCGGCTCGTGAACGCTTTTTGCGGGTGATCAATCAATACCAGGAAAAACCATTGATTCCGGATGCCTATTTGAATCTAGGCCGTCTGGCGATCAAGATGGAGGATTGGGAAAGCGCTCGGGGGAGCTTTGGTAAAATCAATAAGAATAAAAAGTGGCTGGACCGAGTAGCGCGTGCGGAGTCTAACTTCAGCTATGGACTTGCTCTCGAACACCTTGGCAAAACCGATGATGCCATCAAAGTCTATAATGCGGTGATTGCTGTGTATGGGTCTTATATCGACTGGTCGAGCCAGGCTCTGGAAAGGGGCTTTGAGCTGGCTTACAGCATTGATGATCCTCAGAAAAAGATACGGGCTTACAGCTACCTGCGGAAAATTTTGTATATGTTTCAAAAAGCCAAAGAATCAGACGCTCCATCAGGAGGCTTGGGGCGGATGCGTCGCCGTTTGCCGGCGGTTAGAAACGAGCTTGGCCTGACTCCGGAGCAGTTGCAGGAGCTTGACTTGAAATTGGGAATTGTTGAGGAGGCTAGTGAAGGGAAATCCTCTGAAAAAAAATAATTGGTGGCAGTAAATGAGAGGGGCACTTGAAAAAATAAGGAATTTAAATATGAATGTGATGAGAAGGGGAATAACGGGAAGAATCGCGAGAGCGGGAGTAATTGTGGCAGCCGTGAGTGCCTGGGCATTTTTGAATGTTGGGGCGGATGCGGCTGCGACTAAAGTGACTTTGACAAAAACGGATGGCAAACGGGAGACGGGTTTTATCCAGGACTCGAACAGTAAGCAGATTTTGTTTGCCTACACCGCACAGACCAAGGGGACTGCTGTCAGTCGCGCATCAGTGAAAAGTATTTTTTTCCAAGAGGAATCTACTTTGATGGGGCGTGCACGTCAGGCTTTTTTGCAGGGTGCCTACGAAGCTGCGGCAAAGCTGTTCGGTAAAATTGCAACGGATTATGAAGGGATTTCAGCTCTGAAAGGTAATTTTGCCAGCGAAGCACGTTTCTTCCAAATGGAGTCGCTTCGCCGACTGGGGAAGTATGAGGAACTGGGTGCTTTACTCGATAGCAAATCAGGAAAAACAATTACCTCAACGCAGGACAAGTTGTTTGGCGAGCAGATCCAGTTGATGAAGATGTGGGCGGCTTTTGCCGCCAGCAAATGGGATGTGGTGAAAGCAGGATTGAAGTTTTATGAAGTGCCGTTGGTTGGAGATGCCAAGGCTTTGCCTGCGCCTGTATTCAAAAAAATGCCCAAACCTACGATGATCCAACTCGCTTTTATTCGTGGGAAAATGTATGAGCAGGAGAAAAAATTGGAACTTGCTCTGGAGGATTATTACCGGGCGTTCACCATCACTTATGGCAATGAGCCGGCTTTGGCCAAGCAGGCGATGCTGGCGGCTCTGGCAATCGAAGCGGCAGATCCTAAATTGAAGGATCTCAAAGGCAAACTGTGGCAACTGCAAGGCTTGGCCTATTATTACAAAAACGGTGTGGGTGGCGGAGATATTCCAGCGGAATACAGTCAGTATGCCAGGCTGCCGGATATCCCGGTTGCCCAGGCAACAGAAGCTAAAGCTGAAGAGAAAAAGAAAAAAGAAGGGGAGGATGCAGCCAAAACATCTGCTGCAGTAGCTGATAAAAAGGCTGCCGATGAAAAGACCGCCAAAGAAGGTGGTGCTAAAAAAGAGGTCAAGGGCGAGGAAAAAAAGAAGGTAGAGAAAAAGAAAGCCAAGTGAGCGGAGCTTTTCTGAATGAACAGAAGCTCGGGGCCAGGCCGTGAGAATGGTTTTTCACTGAATCATTATTGGCATTAGTGGTCGTTGACGTGTAGTGATTTGGATTCTCTACGATGGCTACTGCTGCTGAAAAAGAATCAAAGGCCAGTGATGGGAAAAAGAAATCCCGTCGCTTGAGTTTGAAAGAAATCTACTGGCTTTTCGCTTACCTGAAACCCTATCAAAGGTGGTTTTGGCCCGCGATTATTTGCATGTTTGTTACGGCAGGGCTTTCCATGGTCTGGCCGTTTATGATTTCCAAGCTGATTGGAGGATCCGTATCCACGGGGGAAATTGATGTTGATGCAGTTGAAAAAAATCTGGGGGGGTATCTGAAGATCACTCTGGCAGCACTTTCGTTGCAGGCTTTTTTGGTTTTCTGGCGTATTCGCTGGTTCACAAAAGCGGGGGAGTCGGCTCTGGCAGAAATTCGCAAGCAAACCTATGGCAAACTTATTCGATTGCCGATGCCCTATTATGATGCTCATCGAGTAGGGGAAATGTCGAGCCGTATCGCTTCGGATTTGACTCTGATCAGGGAGACCCTGATCAACACCGTACCACAGATCGTTCGCCAGTCGGTGATGTTGGTGGGGGGTACCGTGATGGTTTTTGCCAGCTCAACCAAGCTGGCTTTGCTGATGCTGATGGGAGTGCCGGTGATCATGTTGATGGCGGCGATTTTTGGTAGGGGGATTCGCAAGCTGACCAGGCAGTCCCAGGATTTGTTGGCGGAGACCAATGTGGTGGTTGAAGAAACTTTGCAGAGCATCAGCAGCGTCAAAGCATTTGGAAACGAGAGCTATGAGAGTCGGCGTTATGCTGGCCAGATGGATCGTTTTCTCGACATGGCCATTCGTGCGGCAACACCCCGCGGCTTGTTTATCGCATTCATTATCTTTGCTCTGTTCGGCGTGATGACCCTCGTATTGTGGTACGGTGGGACAATGCTGGTCAAGGGTGAGATTGATTCCGAACTTTTCTGGCGTTTTGTTTTGTTCAGCGTTTTTGTCGGGGCTGCCATGGGGTCATTTCCTGAGATTATCAGTCAGTTACAGCAGGCGGTGGGGGCGTCTGACCGGGTGAGGGAAATCCTGGACGAAGGTACAGAGCTGGTTGATGGCGGTAGTAATCAGGGGAGGTTGGAAGGGGTGGTGGAATTGGAGCAACTTAGCTTTCATTACCCGAGCCGGCCGGATGTAGATGTGTTGAAGGATGTTTCGCTGAAAGTGGAGCCGGGAGAGCGCGTGGCTTTGGTGGGGCCGAGTGGGGCAGGCAAATCGACAATCATTTCACTGTTGCTGCGATTTTATGAACCGTCTTCCGGTAAGGTGTCGTTTGATGGGAAGGGTGCAGACACTTTTGATTTGAGTTATTTAAGGTCCCAGATGGCACTAGTGCCCCAGGAGGTGCTGTTGTTTGGTGGCAGTATTTTGGAGAATATCGCTTATGGGAAGCCCGAAGCTGAGCGCAGTGCCGTTGAAGAGGCTGCCAGACGCGCCAATGCACACGATTTTATTCAAGCTTTTCCAGAGGGTTACGAAACCCTGGTGGGGGACCGCGGGGTGAGGCTTTCAGGCGGCCAACGACAGAGGATAGCTATCGCCCGGGCGATTCTTGCAGACCCGGCAATTCTTATCATGGATGAAGCAACCAGTTCGCTGGACGCTGAAAGTGAACGAGTTGTTCAGGAAGCTCTGGAGGGATTGATGCAGGGACGCACGTCAATCATCATTGCGCATCGATTGGCAACGGTGAAAGACGCTGACCGGATTGTAGTGATTAAGGACGGCGTGGCAGTTCAGGCAGGTACCCATGAGCAGTTGATCTCCGAGGAGGACGGTATGTACCGCATGCTGGCACAGTTGCAGTTTGTCGACTGACAAAACCGGAGGGAACCGCGGGGGGAAGAAGAAGTAGGCGGACTGGGGCTCGAACCCAGGACAAATGGCTTAAAAGGCCACTGCTCTACCAACTGAGCTACCCACCCTTTCTTCTACTGCGGTGATTTGGAAGCGATTTAAAAAATCGAGTATTCCAAATGGTTTCCGCAGCGGCCCTGAGTTAAGGCATAAAATGCTTATGTGCAAGTTGAAAGTTGCACGGGGTTTTCTGCTTGCGACTTGGGGCGGTTGCCGCTATGATGGCAGCTTACAACACTTGGATGACCTAGGCCGCAGGCCGTAGGGGCGAAGTGGGGTGGGAAATTTTTCCCGCCCTTTTCTGTCTCAGGTTCCTACAGGACAATGACCAGCGAATTATTAGCACTCTTTGAGTATTACGAGAAGGAAAAGGGAATCGATCGGGCAACGATGATCGAGGCTCTTGAAAGCGCCTTGTTGGCTGCATCGAGGAAAAGCATTGGCCCTGCTCGAGGTTTGGAAATTCACATTGATCCAGACAACGGTAACATCAAGGCAACGGCATCCCTGGTTGTGGTGGAGACGGTGGCACATCCCTACGACCAGATCGATCTGGCAACGGCCCAGCGGATTACTCCGGGTGCAGAAATTGATCAGGAGATCGAGGTGGACGTGACACCGAAGGATTTTGGACGTATTGCAGCGCAGACCGCCAAGCAGGCAATGTTGCAGCGATTGCGTCAAGCTGAGAAGGCTTTGATCTACGATGAATTCAAGGACCGGGCAGGTGATATCGTTAGTGGAACAGTGCGTCGTTTCGAAAGATCTGATGTCATGGTCGATTTGGGGAAATTCGAGGGAGTAATGCCTTCGAGGGAGCGGGTCAATACTGAAGAATACAATGTGGGTGACCGGGTGCGTGCTTATGTGGTGGCCGTAGAGAATGGGGCCAGGGGGCCGGAGATTATTCTTTCCCGCAGTCATCCTAATTTTGTTCGACGTTTATTTGAATCCGAGGTGAGTGAGATTGCTGATCGAACTGTTGAGATCCGGGGCATTGCCCGTGAGGCCGGTTACCGGACGAAGGTAGCGGTTTACAGTGCTAACGAAAAGGTGGATCCGGTTGGAGCTTGTGTGGGACTGCGTGGCGCACGGGTGAAAAATATCGTACGTGAGCTCAACAACGAAAAAGTCGATATCATTCGCTGGAGTGATGACATTCGTGAATTTGTGCAGGATGCCCTGAAGCCAGCCCTGATCCGTTCCATCGATCTCGATGAGGAAGCTCATTCAGTGAAGGTGACTGTGGAGGAGGAGGAGTTGGCCAAAGCTATTGGCCGGCGTGGCCAAAATGCCCGTCTGACCTCCCGGCTGGTAGGCTGGGATATTCAGGTGGAGAAAGATGAATCTGCTCATGAAGCTTTTGAGGCGCGGGTGGAAGCTGCCGCTGAAGCGTTGATCGAGCCGCTTGGATTGGAGCGGGAGAAGGCTTTGGAACTGGTGCGTGGGGGAATTACCAATATTGAGATGTTGGCGACTTCGGTCGATGCAGAAGACATTGCCGGGATCATCGATATACCTGAAGAAGAGGCTGCGATCATTCTTGGAAAAGCCAAGGAAATTTATCAGCCGCCTGCAGGTGAGGCGGCAGCTGCTGTCGAAAGCGAATCTGTTGAGGTGGAAGCACCAGCTGCGGTGACGGAAGAAGAATCTGCCGGAGAACAAGAAGGAGTGGAAAGCAAAGAAACTGAGACTTCAGCTTAGACGGTGACTGCGTCGGCTGATACAGAATTGGATTATTGGTACTTTAATCAAGGGAAACTAGGATTTAATGGCTTCGAAAACACAAGACGCAGCTCAGGACAAGGGCGACACCGGCGAAAAATCCGGGAGTTCCCTGGATGAGAAAAAGAAGGATGCTTTGAACCTCTTTGAGGAATCAGAGCGTAAGGAGGAGCTGCGTGGTAAGAGCAAGAAGAATCAGATTGATTCAAAAGCATCGGACGGAACGATCTTTTCTTCGTTGACTGGTCCACAGGCAGATTCCCTGGTGCAAAAAAGGCGCCAGGCGGAAGAAAAATTGGTTGAGGAAAAATTGGTTGAGGAAAAATTGGCTGAGGAAAATAAGGAGGAGCCGGCTTCTGCAGGAACTGAGGAGGATGGAGATGGAGATGAAGATGAAGATGAAGAGGACTTGATCGATCCTGCCAAAATCATCAATTTGAAACCCCCTATTGTGGTGAAAGAGCTTGCTGTTGCTCTTGGTTTGAAGCCCTTTGCCCTGATTAAAGATTTGATGGAACTGGATGTGTTCGTCAATCAGAATCAGTCCATTGAACCTGATGTTGCAGAGCAAATTTGCGAAAAAAATGGTTTTGTTCTCGAGAAAGAAAAGCGTGAAAAAGGAGGAGGGGTTCATAAGGTTGAAGAGGTTATAGAGGAGCCTGAGGAGGAAGAGGCCAGTGAGGAAGATGAACTGGCTGCACGCCCGCCCATTGTGACTTTCATGGGGCACGTTGATCATGGGAAGACTTCTCTGTTGGATTTTTACCGGGGTTCCAAAGTAGCGGATGGGGAAGCGGGTGGGATTACCCAGCACGTGGGGGCTTATTCGGTTATCCGAAACGAAAAACAGGTTACTTTTATTGATACTCCGGGGCATGCGGCTTTTACCGAAATGAGGGCTCGTGGGGCCAATGTGACCGATATTGTGGTGCTGGTTATCGCTGCTGATGATGGCATCATGCCGACGACGATTGAAGCGATCGACCATGCTCGTGCGGCTAATGTCGGTATTATCGTAGCTATCAACAAAACCGATTTGCCTCGTGCTGATGTGATGAAGGTGAAAACCCAGCTTCAGGAGCGCGACTTGAGCCCGGAAGATTGGGGTGGCAGCACTCTTTGTATTGAAGTATCAGCAAAAACGGGGGCCGGGCTCGAGGATTTGTATGAGGCGATTATTTTGCAGGCAGAGATCATGGAGCTCAAAGCGAATCCGGAAGGGGCGGTTCGCGGAACGGTGATTGAAGCCAAAATGAACCCGGGTAAAGGGGCAACAGCAATCGTTGTAATCCAGGCGGGAACCTTGAAGCCAGGTGTTCCTTTTATCTGCGGTAATTATTCAGGCAAGGTGAAGTCCTTACTTGGCACGGATGGCAAGGTGGTAAAATCGGCCGGTCCGGCAGAGCCTGTTGAGATTCTTGGATTCAGCGGATTGCCAGGTGTGGGTGATGAGCTCATTCAGATGGACTCTGAGCGCAATGCTAAAAAATTGAGCGAGGAGCGTCTAGGGGATTTGCGCCACAAAAAACTCGCCAGACCTGTGCAAACATCTTTGGAAACACTTTTTCAGAACATCGAGGCGGGTGATAAAAAGGTCTTGAAACTGATTTTGAAGTGTGATGTCCAGGGATCTGTAGAAGCAGTGGTCAATGCTCTGCAAGAGATTGAGTCAGATAAGATTTCTGTGGACATCCTGCATGCATCGGCTGGGCCGATAACTGAATCTGATGTGTTGTTAGCGAGTGCCTCGGAAGCGGTTATTATTGGTTTTAACACCAAGTTGGAAAGCAAGGCGGTTCCGATCGCCAGACGAGAGGGAATTCAGGTGAAGCTTTTCAGCATTATTTACGAATTGATCGATCAGGTGAGGGAATCACTACTGGGTATGCTTGACCCTGAAACGCGTGAGAACGTGATTGGCCATGCTGAGGTGAAGGAATTGTTCAAGCTGTCTTCGGGACGCGTGGGTGGCTGTGTTGTGATTGATGGCCGTATGGCCCGTACTGCCCGTGCGCGTGTATTGCGAGGCCGTCAAGCAGTTTACGATGGTGGTTTTGCTACATTGCGCCGATTTAAAGAAGACGTCAAAGAAGTGCGCAACGGATTGGAATGCGGGATTCGCCTTGGAAAATTCAACGATTATGTTCCGGGGGATATCATTGAGTGTTACGAACTTGAAAAAGTGGCTCAAACACTCTGATTTAAGAATAAAGTGGATCCGGGTGAGAAGGGAGTTGTGGTAAAATGATTTCTTGGACCTCGCGGAGTGGGGCGTTGCGATTGAAGGATGAGCTTGTGACAAAGAGGTAGTTGGATTTATTTCAGAGTTGTGTTCATTTGCCATTGAATCGGAAAAGAGAAGAACCATGAGTAAGCGTCTTTTACGGGTAAACGAACTGCTGAAGCAGGAACTGGGGACTTATATCAGCAGGGAATTCGAATTCCATGGGGTGTTGGTATCTGTTCACGAAGTGAAGGTGGCAAGCAATTTGAAAAAAGCCGAGGTTTTTATCGGTGTGATAGGTGATCAGAATACCGTAAAAAAGGTTATCGATAAATTGAATCACAAGCGTGTGGCCATGCAGTCCTATATTGCAAAACGGGTGACCATGAAATTCACTCCCCGCTTGGAATTCCATTCTGATGATTCGGTTGAAAGAGGGGTGAGAATCTTATCCTTATTGGAAGAAATTGCCGAGCAACCGACTGCCGAGCCCTCTCCCGATGAGCTGGTTGAGGGCAGTGATGAGCAACAGGGATAAGATGCAGAGTTTTCGCGAAATCGGTGAAGCTTTACTGAAAGCCAATACGATCGCGGTGCTGAGTCACATGCGCCCGGATGGTGATGCGATCGGGTCGGCGGTGGCAGTGGCCCGGGTTTTGGTCGAACTGGGTAAGGAGGTGACGGTATTGAACCAGGACGGAGTACCTGGCTCTCTGGATTTTCTGCCGGGAGCTTCTTTGGTGAAGATGCCTAGTGATTTGCATGCTCCTCTGGAAGTAGACGTGACTGTGGTTTTGGACACTGCATCCGAAGAACGTGTAGGAGATGAGGTCTGGGCAGCTTTCGGAGACCGTGGGCTGTTGATTAATATAGACCATCATATCAGCAATCCTGCTTACGGGGATTTGAACTACATTGATGTCAAAGCCCCTGCCACGGGAGAGATTGTCTATGATTTGATAGCGGCTATGGAGTGGCCTTTGGATGAAGTGGTGAGAAATAATATCTGGGCGGGAATTTCTACCGATACTGGATCTTTTCGATACCCAAGTACAACGGCACACACTTTTGAGGTGGGGGCCCAGTTGGTGCGAGGCGGGGTTGACGTGGGTGGAATTTCTCAGTCTCTCTATGAATCCTATCCCTTGCGAAGGATCTATGCCTTGAGGGAATTATTGAAAGAGCTGCAAATTTCCTGCGAGGGGAAGGTGGCCAGTTGGAAGTTGAGGCGTTCGGTTATTGATGAATTTGGCTTGCAGCCTTCTGATACCGAGGGCTTGATTGATGTGATTCGCTCTATTGATAGCGTCATTGTGGCGGTGTTTTTCGAGGAACTCGAGGATGGTAGGGTTCGAGTTAGTGCCCGGTCAAAAACACCTGATGCCGACGTGGGGGCTGTCTGTGGCAAATTTGGTGGAGGTGGGCATCAACTGGCAGCGGGCACGCGATTGAGTGGTCCAATTGACGAGGCAGCGGCAAGATTTTTAGAAAGTGTGGAGCAAGTGATAAATGGATAATTCAATAGACGGAGTATTGTTGGTGGACAAGGGGCAGGACATGACCTCGCACGATGTGGTGGCGGTGGCTCGCAGATGCCTGGGGATCAAAAAGATTGGTCATTGCGGCACTTTGGATCCTATGGCGACAGGTTTGTTGATTCTCGTGGTTGGTAGGGCGACAAAAATCCAGGATTTGTTGATGAGCGAAGATAAGGAGTATGTGGGAACGATTACTCTGGGAGCTACGACCAATACCCAGGATGCCGAAGGTGAAATTCTTGAGGAAAAGGAAGTCCCGGATTTTTCCGATGAGGTGGTGAATGCTGCATTCGATGAATTTAAAGGTGATTTTTATCAGATGCCTCCAATGGTGTCGGCGATCAAAAAAGATGGTGTGCCGCTCTACAAGCTGGCTCGCCAGGGAAAAACGGTGAAACGCGACCCACGTCTGGTTTACGTGTATAGTAAGCGTATTGACCGGATTGATTTGCCTGAGATTGATTTCACAGTGAAGTGCAGCAAGGGTTTTTATGTGCGTACTTACGCGCACGATATTGGTGAGAAGCTGGGCTGTGGAGCGCATCTGAGTAAGCTGCGCAGAACAAGATCGGGGAAATTTGATCTGAGTCGATGTGTGACTTTTGAACAATTGAAAGAAGGTAAACGTGATGAAGTGTTGCAGGCTATGCTGACTTTGCCCGAGGTGTCGCGGATGCGCGGAGCGTGAGGGGAGGGAAGGTTGAATATCGAACAAGGAATATTGAAGGCAGAAGGGGGAGTTTTTTGGGATTAGGACTGGGTGATGCGCTTGATGGAGGACATTGTTAGTCTGGCTGAAATCCCGGGACCGGTGTATCTCGCCATCGGCGTGTTTGATGCTTTGCACAAGGGGCATCAGGAGGTGATTGGCAAAGCAGTCACTGCGGCGGCACAAAATGGAGGCACGGCGGTAGTAGTGACCTTTGATCCTCATCCGAGAACCGTTCTGGCGGCAGGCTCTGCTCCCCGACTGCTTACTTCCACTCGTCATAAACTGCTTTTGTTACAGCGCCTGGGGATTGGGCAGGTTTTGCTGATTCACTTTGATGAAAATTTTTCACGTTTGCCTGCAGAGCGGTTTGTTTCATCGCTTGCCAGTGCCTGTCAGGATTTACGGAAAATCATCGTCGGCAGTGATTGGATTTTTGGCTACCAGCGCTCAGGAAATTTGCAACTCCTAAAGCGCATGGGCAAAGACCTGGGTTTCAGTGTTGATGGGGTGGCTCCGGTTTGTGAAAAGGAAAAGGTTATTAGCAGCACTTTGCTCAGACAGGCGGTGGAGGAAGGTGACTTTTTGACAAGCTCGACACTGTTAGGGCGGGATTATACCGTGTTGGGGACGGTGATTAAAGGAAAGCAGTTGGGAAGAACGATCGGCTACCCGACGGCAAACCTAAGTGTGCACAACGAACAACTGCCTCCAAGTGGGGTGTATGCAGTCATTGCTGCCCGCGATTCAGGAGAAGGGTCCAGGCATGTAGGAGTAGCTAATTTGGGTTATCGACCTACCGTGGAAGGTGAGCGGGGCAGGCGTCTGCTCGAGGTTTTTCTGCTGGACTTTGATGGTGAAATATACGGAGAAGATCTGGAGATCACTTTTGTGGAATTTATCAGGGAAGAAAAAAAGTTTGAGGGTCTGGATGACTTGAAAGCCCAGATTTCCAAAGATGAGTCGAGGGTTCGGCAACTTGATCTTTCTGCGAGCTGAAGATTCGTTGATTGCAGCTTGGTCTTCCATTTTACGGCTAACTTTGCAAAGCTCGCTTATGAGTATGATTCGAATCCTGGTTGTGGTATTTAGTCTGGCTGTTTCCTCTGCCGCCTGGGGAGAGAATGCTGTATATCGGGGGCCAAAGGGGGCGAGGCTTAGCTTGATTGAAGATAGCTCTGTTGAGGGGGACAAGGTTGTTGACTGTTATTTGCAGACCTCCGGCGAGTTTTATACCGCAACTCTCAAAGAGGTCGACGGAATCCGACGAGGCACATTGAAGTTTTACCAGCAAAGCACGGATAAAACCCAAGTGCTGGGTGAAGTGACTCTGAAGGTGCTTTCAGATGAGTCACTGAGCTTGGCCCTTGTATTGGCATCTGTAAAAGATCATCAAAAACTCAAGCCGGATCCCAGTGGTACTTACCAACGACTTGATTATGCGGGGCAGGTGAAGCTTGCTCGTGAGCTTCATGGCAGAGCTGATGCGAAGCTCAATGAGGTGTATGGGCGGGTCATGGGAAAGTTTTCGGAAGAAAAACGAATCGCTCTTCGTAAGGACGCGCGTGATTGGATTGAGTATCGTGATTACAAGGCAGAACATCCGGGGCCGTTGTATCTGCGCGATGACGAAAAAGGTGATTCTGACATAATCAAAAAGATCAAGCATTGGGATGCACTCACCGATTTGACTGATGAACGAGTGAAGATGCTCCAGCTGTATGAGAAGGGGAACCCCGAGCAGTTGATCAGTGGTGTTTGGGTGGATGGAAAGGGCGGGCGAATGGAGTTAAGCCTGAATGAAGTCGATAAGAAAAAGGGCATCAATTTTAGTATTTATACTATCCGTGGCCCCACTGCACATATTGGCGAAATTGAAGGCTTCGCTACTTTTAGCAATCCAGAAAAACGTAAAGCTGTTTTTATCGATACGGATACGGATTATTTTATTGATGGAAAAGCTTGCCGGATTGATTTATTTATTGATGGAGAAAAAATCAGAATAGAAGAAAAAAATGCCCAGAGCTATCACGGCAAACGTGCTTATTTTGCCGGCACTTATTATCGACTTGGGCCGCTTGAAGTTCATCAGTAAGGTTAGTTAATTTGTATTGGCAAAGTAGCTGGTTTTTGTGGATGCTGCTATCGATCAGCGCAGAAGCCCGTCCTTGGTTAGAAGCCTCCTGAAATCGAGAGGCGAATAGCTTTAATCAGAAGTAAAATGTCAAAAGAAGAAATTCCAGAAAAGGTGGCGATTGTTACCGGGGCCGCACAGGGGATGGGTAGGGGGATCACGGAAAAGCTCGCCGGGGCTGGGCTCAATGTCGTTGTTTGCGATCTTGATGGAGATAAGGCCAAGTCAGTTGCAAAAAATATAGGGGGCTTGGGATTGAAGGCCGATGTCACTAATGAGGAAGAGGTTGAGAGCATGGTTCAAGATGTACTTGAGCATTTCGGGACGATCGATGTTTTGGTGAACAATGCGGGAATACTTCGCCCGACCAAAATTGAAGGCATCAGCAAAAAGGAATGGGATCTGGTATTGGATGTTAATTTGAATGGGACTTTTCTCTGTAGCAAAGCGGTTCTTGAAACTATGAAGGAGAAGGGCTTCGGCAGGATAATCAGTATGTCATCATCTGCTGGCAGGAGTGTCAGTACGCTGGGAGGGGCGCATTACACGGCAGCCAAGGCCGCAGTTCTGGTTTGCCAGGGGCAATAGCAAAAGAGCTGGCACCGCACGGAATCACAGCGAATGCGATTTGTCCCGGGCTGATTGATACGGAAAGGGTTCGCTCAGACTGTACGCCGGAACAGATAAGTGCGTATGAAGACAGTTTTCCGATTCCTCGTTTGGGTAAGCCTGGAGAAGTGGCCGATCTGGTATTGTTTTTAGTTGCGAATGCACCCTACATCACGGGGGCATCGATTGATATCAACGGTGGGGATTTGATGATTTGATGCAAATGTGCCGGATGCGAAGAGGGGGAATGTTTACCATGAAGGGAGTGAAGGGAGTGAAGGACATGAAGGTAAGAGGAGGGAAAGAATGTTCTGGTATGAGCTGAATGTTTTGTTTGTAAGATTGTATTCACAGCGGCCGTATAGCTTGTTGTGAAGAAAGAATATTTAGAACAAAAAATTCCTTGTCGGGTTAACTTCCGGTGGAGGTATGCCGTAATATTTCCTCTAATTGCAACGGCTATTATTACGCTGCTACTACCTTTAGTTGACGAAATTGGAGGTTGGATTGTCCCTGATTGGGTTCGGGGCGTGGCGATGCAGGTTTTGTTGGCTGTGGACTTCCCCTCTATTTTTGCAATGGTTTTTTACGTCGGTTTTTGTTGGCCGGAATGCTTGCCAACTTTTATCTGGCCGAATGGAAGCGATGAGGCACTAATGATAGTCATGGTACACGCCCCATCATTTCTTTTTTGGCTACTTGTTGGATTTATAGTTGGTAAGTCCAGAACAGGATATATTACCGCAAATGCTCAACAAGGCTGATGGCCCCAGTTGTCTTCTTTGAGGGATTTTTCGTAAAGAGCCATTTGCTCTTTGGGGGTCAGCTCTGAAGGAGAGTCAGTTTCCTGAGCATCAATGTCTCCGGCCGTCTCTTGCGTAGACGGATCGGAGCAATCACCTGTTGGCGGTCGCTCGCTCATTTGTCGTAAAAAGGGAACAGCTTCTTGATGTCTGCGGCACTTGGTTGGCGGCCATATTCGCAGACTTCGAAGGTTTCGGCATGTTTGATTTTTTCGCCCTTTTCCTTGCCGTAGTATTTGATTAGCAAATCACGGTATTTATCAGCTTCTCTTCCGTTTCTGCGGCTCCAGCTTTTTTTCATGTATTCGAAGCGGGCTTCCTTGTCATCGGGCGAGGGGATCTTGGCCATTTTTTCATCGCTGCCAAAAACACCTCCTTCGTAGTTCTGGGTGCGCAGTTGTTCCACTGCCCTGATTTTTTGATCCATCACATCATCAATATCAACAGCGATGGTGGGAGTGAAAGGATAGGGTTTTTGAAAGCGATCACTCGAATAGAGGAAGACCGGGTTTTTTTTCAGCGCGGGAGTATCGGGACAGAAAAAGGGAACGGCTACCATGAAGGCAGCGTCCTGAAGAAGAATACCGACGTAACGGTGGTCAGGATGGTAATCCCAGGGGCGGTGAGCGATGACAATGTCGGCATTCCACTCACGAATGAGGCGAACGATTCTTTTGCGATTTTCCAGAGTGGGCATTAGTTCGCCGTCGTGGTTGTCCATCACGTAACCGGTGCTGCCGAGGATTTCCGAAGTGTTGTGAACTTCTGA
Organism: Verrucomicrobiota bacterium; assembly: GCA_030625775.1. GTDB lineage: Bacteria > Verrucomicrobiota > Verrucomicrobiia > Verrucomicrobiales > DEV007 > JAADHD01. The sequence continues at coordinate 66,962 of DAOUQC010000006.1, read as the reverse complement.
AGTGCGTCGTTTTGCCAATGCGCCTCCGGCTTCTTTCCAGTGGCCGATATCACCATTGGTGACGGATACCATTTTTACGTGATGTCCCAGAGCGGCCCATTTGGCGGCAGTACCGCCGCTTTTGTATTCGGCGTCATCGGGGTGGGCGCCGAAACAGATGATGCGGAGTTTCCCATCATCCTTATTGTCTTTGTCGGCAGCGCGGAGGCTGGTGAAGAGTGTAGTGGATACTGCGGTGAGGCTCAGTGCGAGGGTGAAAAATGCACGGGGTTTCATAAGAGGTTTCAATTTCATTTGGAATCTAATTGGGCTTGGGGTTTCTGATTAAGTCGGTCAGGTCAGCAATGTCGTAAAACTTGAGGGCTCCGTGAACCGTATTGACCAGGCGGTTTTTAGTGACAGGAGTGTCGATGACTTCCTGCCAGGTTTCCAGTGAATTTTCAAATTCAGAGGATGAGAAGAGCTGGGGCTCCAAGGCGACGGCGTGAAGGGCGGGTGGCCCGAGCTCGCCGTTAGCGATCAATTTGACCTGTGAGCCTGGTTTTGTGTCGGAGGAAAGAAAACGGGCGCAGTTCAGAATGTCTTCGGCTCTCATGCCGAGATAAGATTTTCCTAACATCAATGTAATAAAAAATTCTGCCGTGGCAGGGCCAGTGATTTCTGCCGCTTTACCGTAGCGCCAGTTGTTGGTGCGGGTTTCCCCGATATCACGAACGTCCACGGCTAACACGCGGTGGCCTTTTTTTAGCAGGGCAATGATAGCATCGGGATTCGATGTTTTGCCTTTATCGTTGAGGTAGAGAATAGGCTCCTTGGTGGCTGGGCTAGGGTGGAAGTCGATGGCTGGCAGGACGATGCTGGGTTCAGGTTCAAGAATGAGTTTTTCACCAGTGAATCCTGCCAATTGAACTTTCTCGAGTGATTGTCTTTTTATTACAGGGATCTGATCCAGTTGGCGGATGCTGGCAAGCTGGCGAATTTTTTTGAGTTGATCTTTCGGGGAAGTTGAAGAACGGAAGGCGTTGCGTTGTTTGCGTAGTTGCTGGGAGAAGTCCTGATTGATCTGAAAAATAGATCGCGTGTTCGGGAGTTTTAGAACTTGTCCTTCGGGGGTCGCATACAAATCGGCATCGGGAGCAATAGGGACTTCATCGGGCTCGGTGATTTCAGACGGCGTGTCGAGCAGGTAACGCGTCATGAAGCGTGTGGTCGCTTCACGAAGGGGGCGATCAAAACCGTGTTTTGCATCGGCTTCGACCAGTTGCATGCGTTCGGGAAAACCTAGCCGGCCGTAAATGCGCTTGGCCTGTCGGTAGGCTATCCAGGTCCCTTCGATAGGCACAAAATCTAGGGTGGCGGAAAGAATGAGCGTGGGTTTTGGCGCGCGAATGATAGCGAAATCGGGGTGGTCGAGTCCAGCTGCCGTTTGACCGAAGATGTTTTGCTCGGCATCACCGGGGCCTGGTCTTTCGTTTTTGATGCGGGTGGTGGTTATGAAGCAACCGGGAGCTGCGGCATCGATACGGGGATCGAGTGCCATCAACATGGCGGTCAGATTGCCTCCACCGGAAATGCCGGTGCAGCCGATTTTATCAGGATCGACTTCTGGTCGCGACTGGAGGTAATCGATGGCTCTCATGCCGTCCCAGATCATATAGGTTGCCAGGGAACGACCGAGCAAAATCGGGGCGACACCGTCGATCATGTGCTCGCTGGTGCTGCTGGGAGGATTGGGGAGATTGACCAACTGGCTGCGCTCACCCTGGCCAATAGGATCCCAGCAGAGCACAACAAAACCGTTGCGGGCGAGCAGAATGGAGGCTTTCTGGTAGGGTTCGGCGGCTTTGCCATTGGCGCTGTGGCCACAGGGAAGCAGGACGCCAGGGTGCGGGCCTTTGCTTTTCGGGAGATAGAGATTGGCGGTGACGACAAATCCGGGTTGGGATTCGAAGGTGACATTGTCGACTGAATAATCCGCGTAATCGTGGTGGCCGGTGACTTGTGCTTTGAGCGGTTTTTGGGGGGGGAGTCCACCGATGCTTTGCAGGAAAAATTTCTGTAGGCGTTTCTGGTAGGGGATCAGCTGTTTTTCAGATTTGAGAGTTTCGATTTCCTCCAGTCGTTGATCCAGGCGTTGATGGGTCAGATTGCGGAGATAAGTCCGCATCATCTGCTGTTTTTTGTCTGAATTGAAATCAGCTGGTAAAACGTGAAAATCATCAGCTGAATAGAGTGCTGAAGCACCAATAAACATCGTGATGATGCTGCTGATAAGGGTTTTTCCGAGAGGGGGGCTTGGATTGAGTTTCATACCTTTAAATATCAGCACTCATTTCTGTAAATTTTACATTTAGAGCATTTTATGTGAATTATTACGTAAAAATAAAGTCACGATAAAGCCTCGGTGAGCCCTTTGCGCATGGCTTCCAGGGGGGCTTTCCGGTTGAACCAGAATTCAAAGGAGAGGACACCCTGGTGCAAGAGCATCGAAAGGCCATTCGCAGCTCTGGCTCCGGCGTTTTCAGCTTGTGCAATGAGGTGCGTGCGTGCGGGGCTGTAAACCATGTCGTAAACAAAGTGATGCGGTTGAATCAGCGGGGCTGGCAGGGGTTCTGGGTCGGTGCGCTTCATGCCAAGGGAGGTGGCATTGATGATCAGATCGACATGATCCATTTGAGTGGTCAGGGCACCTTCATCCATGGAGATCGCTTCGAGACGTTCCATTGGGCCTGCGACCCGGTCTTCTTTGAAGAAGGGGGCAAGTTCAGCGGCTAGAGCCTCGGCTTTGTCTGCTGTACGATTGACGAGCACCAGGCGTTCACAGCGATCCATCGCGGCCTGCACGGCTACAGCCCGTCCCGCACCTCCTCCCGCTCCGAGGATCATGATCCGCAGGTCGTGCAGATCGACGGAGAATTCTTCGCGTATCGCAAGGGCAAAACCGGGGCCGTCGCTGTTGAAGCCAATTAACTGCTCATCATCCACCAGTACCGTATTGACCGCGCCGATGTGACGGGCGGTTTCATCGATGTCATCCATGAATTCAATGGCGGCGGCTTTGTGGGGGATGGTGAGGTTGGTGCCGATGAAATTTTGTGTTTTCAGTTGCAGCAGGGCATCCTTCAGTTGATCCGGCTGGATGTGAAGGCGCACATACTGGGCATCGATTCCAGCTTCATTGAGGCCGGGATTGTGCATCTGCGGTGAGAGTGAATGAGCCACCGGGTCACCAAAAACGCTCAGACGGGCAGGGGGCTGAAGGTCACTGGTGGATTGGGGCCAGGAGCAGAGATCATCAAAATTGTAAAGGTCGTTGGCTGTGCTCATTGGAAATGTGTGTGGTGGGGGCTATACCGTAGGGCGGAATGCCATTCCGTCTAGAAAGTTGTCAGGATGGTTGAGTAGACGGAATAGCATTCCATCTTACTTCCAGTCTCGAGCTTTCCATTTACTCTGGTAGAACTTTTATCAAAGCGGCGATGCGGTCAATTACTCGCTCACGACCGATCAATTCGAGCAGGGGGATTAAATCAGGACCACCGGATTTGCCGGTGGCGGCGATGCGGCAGGGTAGCATGAGGGCGCCCATTTTCACATCGAGCTTCTCTGCACTGACAACGATCAGGGCTTTGATATTGTCGGCGGTCCATTCATCCTCTGATGCGGCAAAGGCACCGTGGAGTCCCTGCAACAAGCCCGCGATGTTTTCCTTGCCGGATATTTTACCGAGCACATCAGCCTCGATCTCCACGGTATCGGAAAAAATGGCGGCGATCCCGGTGGGGATTTGTGTCAGGGTTTCCGCCCGTTCACGAACCAGTTGCAGTGCTGCGGGAAGACGTGGGTCATCGAGGGGAATATTTTGATCTTTCAAAAAAGACTGCGATTTTTCCAGCAAGCTTTGTGCATCAAGTCGACGCAGATGTTCGCTGTTGAGCCACAGGCATTTTTTGAAATCAAAGCGGGAGTTCGAGCGATTGATTCCCGTTAGTTCGAAACGCTTCACTAGTTCTTCCGGTGAGAAAATTTCCTCATCATCCTTGGGGGACCAGCCGAGCAGGGCGATGTAGTTGCACACAGCGGAGGGCAGGAATCCCTGTTCGATGTAGTCGGTGATCGAGGCTCCCTGGTCACGTTTGCTCATTTTTGATCCGTCCGCATTCAGGTTGAGGGGGATATGGGAAAAGGTTGGCAGGGGGGCTGCCAGTGCTTCATATAGGGCGACATGTTTTGGTGTATTGGAGAGATGGTCTTCACCACGGATGACATGGGTGATTTTCATGTCGATGTCATCGACGACGTTTACGAAGTGGAAAATATAGGAGCCGTCGGCCCGGCGAATGACGAGATCCGGATTGGAGGGAACATCTTTTTTGAGTTCGGCATCCCAACGGGTAGAACCCTGTTTTTTCAGATTGATTGTCTGTGTTCCGCATACGAGATCGTCCACTGTGATGGCCTGATCGGGCACTCGGAAACGGAGCGCCCCGTCTTCGTCTTCATACACGCGTCCCGAGGCTTCCAGTTGGGCGAGGTAGCGGTCGTAGACTTCCTTGCGTTCGCTTTGGAAATAGGGGCCGTAATTCCCTCCTGCCACAGGGCCTTCATCCCAATCCATCCCCAGCCATTCCAGTCCGGAGAGAATGGCGTCTCGTGAAGCTTCCGTATTGCGGGCAGCATCGGTGTCCTCTACCCGCAGCACAAAAGTGCCGCCTGTATGGCGGGCGTGCAGCCAGTTGTAAAGTGCCGTGCGGGCGCTGCCGACATGAAGATGGCCGGTGGGCGAAGGAGCAAAACGAGTGCGGACGGGTGTGGACATGGTAATGGTTGGTTCTTATCTCTACAGGGCCACCATGGCGATGTAGGGACGATGCGCAACCACGCACTCTATATTACTCCGTATCCAGTCCCTTCAGATACTTGAACAGTTCGGAGTCGGTAGTCAGGATTAACATGCTGTCGCTGCTAAGTGTGTTTTCGAAAGTTTCCATGGTGCGGGTGAACTCATAAAAACTTTTGGATACGGCGTCCTGATCGTAGGCCTCGGCATAAATTTTGATCGCTTTGGCGTCGGCTTCACCTTTGGTGATTTGGATTATTTTGTAGGCGGTGGACTCGATGGTTTTCAATTCTTTCTCCATGTTGCCGAGGATTTTGGCGGCTTCACCTGCTCCTTCCGAGCGGAACAGTTCTGCAATCTGGGCACGCTCGCTGATCATGCGTTCATAGATGCGCAGGCGCACGGTCTCGTTGTAGTTGATGCGTTTGAAGCGGATGTCGAGCAGTTCGATGCCAAATTCCCTGATCTTGCCTTTACTGCGTTCCAGGATTTCCTCTTCAAGCAGGACCCGGCCTTTGGTGATAGGAGGCAGGACGGCCACATTGCCAGCCAGGCCAGCGTTCAGCCCTTCAGGGCGTTCAGGTTTCCGGTCTTTGGTGGTGCGTATCACTTCGATCAGTTTGTGCCGGGCGATGGTGTTCCGGGTTTCACTGCCGAGGATGTCGTCGAGACGGGAGAGGGCCCGACGTTCGTCCCGGAGATTTTCGAAGAAGGCTCGCGGGTCGACTATTTTCCAACGGGCGTAGGTATCTACCAGGATGTAGGTTTTGTCCTGGGTTGGCATTTCATTGGCCTGGCCATCCCAGGCCATGATACGTTTTTCAAAACGGTTCACCTCATCGATGAACGGAGCTTTAAACTTTAATCCGGCCGTGGTGATGGGATCACCGATGGGCTTGCCGAAGCGGGTGATAATGATCTGCTCGGTCATGTCGACCGTGTAACAGGAGAGAAAGAGAATGACCGTCACTACCGCGAGCACGGCAATGGCAAGGCAGGATGAGATGCTGGATTTGTTCATCGTAATAAAGAGTTTATGGCTATTGCTTCATCGCTTGCTGGTTGGAAGTGGACTCGCTTGAGTATTTGGCTGGGCCTTGTTATGCGTTTCCGGGGTCAAGGGAAGAAAGGGAAGGATTTGTTTGGCTTCGCTGTCAATAATGATTTTGCGGCCCATTTGGGGAATTACCACATTCATGGTTTCGAGGTAGAGCCGCCTTTGGGTGATCTCAGGTGCTTTTTTGTATTCGATGTATCGGGCAGTGAATCTGGCGGCATCACCTTCGGCTTCGTTGACCCTTTCCGTGGCATATCCTTCAGCCTCGCTGATCAGGCGTTCAGCTTCTCCCCTGGCCTTGGGAACTTCGCGGTTGTACTGGCCATTGGCGATGTTGATTAGATTTTCACGCTCCTGTTGCGCATTGTTGACTTCGTTGAACGATGCCTGCACGGCTTCCGGAGGGTCGACGTTTTTCAACTGTACCTGGTCGATCTGCAAGCCCATGGAGTATTCATCCACCAGGGCCTGCAGTTTTATCAGGGCCTGGGATTCGATCTCCTGGCGACCGATTGTAATGACTTCATCAACAGTGCGGTCTCCAACTACTTCGCGCATGATGGCTTCCGAGGCATCCCGGAGGATTTCGTCGGGATCCTTGACCTTGAAGAGATAACTGGCCGGGTCATCGATACGGTATTGAATCACCCATTCGACCAAGGCTGCATTGAGGTCTCCGGTGACCATGTGCTTTTCGTTGGTTTGCTCTCTTCGGTCGGGGGCATACTGTCGGGTATTGGTGGCGCCACTGGTGCCGAATCCGAATTCCTGCTTCATTTGGCGTAGCACAGGAACATGTTGGACCTTGTCGATGCCAAAGGGGAGTTTGCCGTGCAGACCGGGAGTGGTGATGGTATGCAGTTTGCCAAATCGGATGACGACTCCGGCTTCTTCGGCCTGGACGGTATAAAAAGCGGTCAACAGGCCAATGACAAGGATGAGCAGCGGGCCAAAAAAGGCCGCTATCCAAAATGATTGTTTGTCGAGCTTGGGCAATTTGAGATCGAAATCTATTTTTTGAGGAGAATGATCACTCATGATGAGATAGGATGCCTTCAATCACGCCTGCTTGCAATAGAGGATTGTCTGAATCGTCGATTGGACTCACCGGATGCGAGAAAAATCATTGACCCTGTTTGAAAGCGGCATTTTAATATCGCTACTATGAAAATCCCTGTGCTGCTTTATTTGACGACGATTGCGAGTTTTTTTGTGTTTGCCTTGAATGGCGAGGCCCGGACCTGGACGCGGGCGAAGGACAACAAGAAGATTGAAGCTGATTTTGTAAAAGTAGAAGGTGATAAGGTCACTATCAATCGAGGAGGGAAGGACATGACTCTCGCGGTCAGTATTTTCAGCAAGGAGGATCAGGACTTTATTACGGCCCAGGGAAAGAAGAGCGGGGAAGCGGGTAAGGGGGCGACTGCAGGCTTGAAGGGAGATCCCAAGGTCTTGCCAAAGGGGCCGACATCGGTTGTTTTGAGCGGAGCACATCTCTGTTGTTCCAAATGCGGAAAAAGAATGGAAAAGGCTCTTGAGCGCTATGACGATATCAAACTGACCTTTGATAAGGATGCGGGAACTGTGACTTTCGCCGGAGACTCTGGCCAGGCCGTGGAAGATGCGCTTTTCAAAGTACATGATGCCGGATTTTATGGCACTACGGATCACGCGCGGTTGAAAATGAAAAAACCCGGAGGCAGCAAAAAAGAATACGAGGCAGTGGATGTGAGAGGGATTCATCTTTGCTGCGGCAAATGCGAAAAAGCCTTCAAAAAAGCGTTAAAATCAGTCAAAGGGGTAGATGAACATACCTTGGAAAAGGGTAAGAGTAGCTTCAAGGTGACAGGCAAGTTCACGATTGCTGAATTGGCGAAAGCCTTTGCCGATGAAGGCTTGAGTGCAACCATCTCGCCACCAAGAGACTAAGAGTTTTTACTTTTCCTGCTGGATTTTTTAAATGAGAGCATTAAGGGTATCAGCCTTATGATGATCGCAATTGGAATCGGTGTGGCTGTGGGAATGTTACTGCTTGGTGCGGTGTTGTTTTCTTACCTGCTTAAGGGGTGACAGAGGGAGTAACAGAGAGTTGCTTGAAAAACAGCTGGTGATTTAGATCGCTTGGGCTATACTCGCTTCAACATGCAGATGTCGGAACGAATTATTATCAGATCGATCCTCATCGCTATTATTCAAGACTAAGTCAGTCTGGATGGTAGCGAACCGACAGGTCATTGTTTGACCGTATGTGAATTTCTCGGCTCGGAATCGTCCTGACTGGCGAAAACATCGCCATTGATATGAGTGAGCCAACAGCCGGAAAAGTAAGCATTTATGATACCACCTTGCGTGATGGAACGCAGGGAGAAGGTGTGTCGTTCAGTTCGCTGGACAAACTTCGCATTGCGAAAAAACTTGATGAATTCGGGGTAGATTACATTGAGGGGGGATGGCCGGGGTCGAATCCAAAGGATGTGGAATTTTTCCAGCAGGCGAAGGAACACCGTTGGCAGCATGCTAAAATTGCAGCGTTCGGCAGTACGCGTCGCAAGAATGTGGCAGTGGAAGAGGATCCGCAGGTGGCTTTATTGATTGAATCCGAGGCTTCTGTAGTGACCTATTTCGGCAAAAGCTGGAAGTTGCATGTGACTGAGATCCTTGGCACTACGGTTGAGGAAAACCTGGCGATGATTCGTGATACGGCGGCTTATTTGAAAACACATGGGCGTGAAGTCATCTATGATGCCGAACATTTTTTTGATGGATACAAGGATGATGCCGGGCATGCTTTGGCAACCCTGCAGGCAGCCAAAGAAGGGGGTGCCGACATGGTAGTCCTGTGTGATACCAATGGGGGCACGATGCCGGTTGAGGTCGAATCGATCACGCAGGTTGTCGTAGAAAATTTGCAAATGTCGGTAGGGGTTCACCCTCACGATGATTGTGGAGTCGGGGTGGCGAATGCTTTGGCGGGAGTAGCCGGTGGGGCGACCCAGGTGCAGGGAACGGTGAATGGTTTCGGGGAGCGAACCGGTAACTGTAATTTGATTTCAGCCATCCCTAATTTGCAGTTAAAGCTGGGGTTTGATCTGAATGTCGATCTCTCCCGGCTCACGGAACTGTCTCGTTTTGTCAACGATCTGGCCAATCACCCCCATTACCCGCGGGCACCTTATGTGGGAGAAACAGCTTTTGCTCATAAAGGAGGGATGCATGTGAATGCGGTGCAGAAGATCGCCCGTAGTTTTGAGCACATCGAACCGAAAACAGTGGGCAATCGCCAACGGATTCTAGTGTCCGAATTGTCGGGCCAGAGTAATGTTTTGATGAAAGCCGAGGAGCTGGGCCTGCCTTTGGAAAAAGGCAGCGTCGAGGTGAAGAGTATTCTTGATCAGTTGAAGACGTTGGAAAAACAGGGTTACGAATTCGAGGCTGCTGAGGCGTCGTTTGAATTGCTGATCCGCAAGGAGCTGGGTAACTGTGACCCTTATTTTTGTCTGAGGGAATATCATTGTAGTTTCCGTCATCATACCGATGATGTGGGCGCTTATGAAACCTGCGAAGCCACGGTTAAAGTCAGACTCGGCGGGGAGAGGGTCTACACCGTTGCTGAGGGGGACGGGCCTGTGAATGCCCTCGATGCAGCTTTGCGCAAGGCTTTGAGTTCTACGTATCCGGAAATAGAGGAACTGGTTTTGCAGGATTTTAAAGTGCGCATTGTCGATAGTCACATGGGCACGGCAGCAAAAACCCGGGTATTGGTCGTGAGTTCCGATGGCAGGGACAGTTGGGGAACTGTTGGGGTTTCCCACAATATTATCGAAGCAAGTTGGAAGGCGCTGGTCGACAGCATCGAAGTGTTTCTCATGCGGCGTGGAGTGAAGCCGAGTTAGGAATCGGAGCTCAGAATGGCAATTATTGCCTAGCTTTAGCAGAGGGAAAGGTGAATAATGGCTGTATGAAAAAGATGTTTCTGCAAAGCTTGGCGGTGGGAATGGGGGTGATGTTGATGAGCTCGTGTTCTACAATGACCGAGACACCCGAGGTGATCGTTATTCTGCCAGAGGGTGAGATGGCGGGAGATGTGGGCAAGATCAGCTTTGCGAAAAAGATCAAACCTGTTTTGGTGGGGAAATGTTTGTCCTGCCATCATCCAGGATCTGAAGTCACTGACATCAGTTTTGCCAGCCGTGAGGATATGCTCAAGGCCAGTGGGGATCGTCCGATTCTAGTGCCAGGCGAACCGGAGAAGAGTACTTTGTTTTTAGTGACGGTATTGCCGGATTATTTTGTCGAAGCCATGCCTGCTTCAGGTCACAAATTGACGGAGGAAGAAAAATGGGAGTTGTATCATTGGATCCAGCAGGGGGCGAACTGGCCAAAGAGTGGAGGGGCCTTGAAGAGTTCGAAGGATAAGAAGACGGGGTGATTGCGCGCGGGACTGGATTTTTTTAGTGAACTTTTTGTGAGTGATGGGTAAAGTGACTGCATGAACAAATCAGGCAGTCATTTTTCTCGGCGTAAATTTTTCAAACAATCGGCAGGCGTATCTGCCGGGCTAGGGACGGCGCTGACAGGTGTTGGTGCTTTGAAGGGGCGGTTGGAGGCAGCTGACAAAGCTCTTGATTCGGCAGGTTTGAAAGGACGAATCAAGCATTCGGCCTGCAAGTGGTGTTACAGCAAAATCCCGCTGGATGACTTGTGTCTTGCAGGTAAAAAGTTCGGCTTGCGTTCGGTGGAGTTGTTGCTGCCGGAGGATTTTGCAACTTTGAAAAAACATGGCATGCACTGTGGTATGGTCAGTTTTCCCCAGGGAGAAACTCCTAAAGGGGTGAAGGTGGGTGGTATCACCAAGGCGTTCAATCGTTTGGAACATCACGATACGTTGGTTGAAATTTATCAACCGCTGATCAAGGCATCTGCCAAAGCAGGGTTCAATAATGTGATTTGTTTTTCGGGTAATCGCGATGGCTTGGACGATGAGCAAGGGATTAAAAATTGTGCCATTGGTTTGAAACGATTGATGCCTCTTGCTGAAAAGCTGGGAGTGACCCTGAGCATGGAGTTATTGAACAGCAAGGTGAATCACAAGGATTATCAGTGTGATCATACCCGATGGGGGGTGGCACTCTGTGATGAGATTGGCTCGGATCATTTCAAATTGTTGTATGACATCTATCATATGCAAATCATGGAAGGGGACGTGATTGCCACGATTCGCGAGTACCACCCGTATATCTCTCACTATCACACAGGCGGGGTGCCGGGGCGTCACGAGATTGATGATAGTCAGGAGCTGTTTTATCCGGCGATCATGAAAGCCATCGTGGATACCGGTTACCAAGGCTGGGTGGCGCAGGAGTTTATTCCTGCCCGGGAAGACAAGATCGCCTCCCTGAAGCAAGGGGTGGAGATTTGTGATGTGTGAGCCTTGTTTTGCACTGGTTTCATTTTCTTAGACTTTTTTTTGCAGGTACCGCTGGAGGTATTGCGTTTCCATGCTGGTGGGCTGGGTTGATGTCCGTCTGCATGATAACTCTATTACTAATCATTAATAGTGATCCTGTTGCTTATAATTCCTAAAAACTTGTAAGGATTTATCGGGGGGAGCGTCAGGTTTGTTATCCCAACTCTGTTTCGAAACCAAAAACAGATAAAATGAAAAAATATAAACGTAATATCGGAGTGGTGGCATTGAGTGTCGCGGCATTTATTTCAATCGGAACTCCAGTGCAGGCAGGAACTCCGGAATCATCAGCAGTTTACACGCAAGTTGAAAGCTCAAGTTTTTACCTCTCTGGTTTTGGAGGGGTTAATTGGGCTGATGACTTTGAAGCCAGTGGTTCAGGTGTCAATATTGAGTCGGACTTTGATGCGGGCTATATAGTGGGTACAGCTCTGGGCTATGAAATTCCTGTGATGGGAGGCTTGAGGTTTGAAGTGGAAGGGGCTTACCGTTCCAATGATTTGGATTCTATCATTTCCAACGGAAATCGTAATCAAGGAGAAGGTGAGATCAGTGTCTGGTCGGTGATGTTCAATGTTGCTAAAGATTTTCCTCTTAGTGATAATCTCAGCTTTTATGCTGGTGGTGGAGTGGGGCTTGCAGGCCTTGATGCTGATTTTGCTTATGGCTCCGCGCGGGTGAACGAAAAAGATGAGGTGTTCGCCTGGCAAGTTTTTGCCGGTCTTTCCTATGAGCTTGCAAGCAACTTTGAGGTCTACTCCGAATACCGGTTTTTCCAAGCTGTTGATCCTGAGCTGAGTCGTTTAGTAAGGGGGGCTTCCCGGCGCCTGGACGGTGATTCTTATGATAATCACGGCATACTCCTAGGTGCTCGGTTTTCATTTCTGAAGGGGGCCTGAGTTGGGAGATATAGTTCCCCTAAAGACAATGCGTCCGGCCCTCGGGTTGGACGTTTTTGTGTGAAGGCATCAGGGGCATCTATGAAAGAAGTGGGCAAAACGTCGTTGCGTGGGGGGATGCCTTGTGATCCATTTGGCTAGATGAGGCGGCAATTCATATTTTTCTATTTTTTTATCTGTGCGGCGGCTTTTCCTACCGGGGAAATAGCGGCGGCAGAGCCTTACGTTATTACCATAGGAGTGGTGCCGGGGCAGTTGCGTTATGATGTGATCGAGTTTGAAGTGATCGCAGGAAGTCAGATGAAAGTGACTTTTGATAACAACGGTTTGATGCCACATAACCTGCTGTTCACCCAGCCAGGCAAGGCGATGGAGGTGGTCAATAAAGCAATGGCGATGGGGGCGGACGGTTACACCGAAGGTTATGTGCCGGAGTGCGGTTCGATTTTGGCGAGTGTGGGGTTGATGGAAGCCGGGCAGAAGCAAACAATTGAGTTTGTCGCCCCCGTTGAAGCGGGAGTGTACCAGTTTGTCTGCACTTTTCCGGGGCATGGGAATATCATGCAGGGGCTGATGAAGGTAGTGGTTGCAGGATCCGAATTGAAAAATCCGTTGCGGCGCAAAGTGGCTAAAGTGAAAAAACAAGATGGCCCGCCGAATGATGGTAGTGGACTGAATCCCCATCCGATCGGTAGCCGTGAGCATCCACTGGTGATGCGGACTTTTATGCCGAATCCGATTCGGGTGCGTTCGGTTTTTCCTAATCATTACCGAGGCAAGCCTACGCCGACCTACAGTCCGAATACCGGTCATGATGCAGAGGGCTACATCGATACCGACATTGGTTTTCCTGCGGCGGTGGGGATCAGTTTTGGCAAGGAACTATCCGTGTGTTGGGATACGACGGAATGTCGTTTTATGTATGCGTGGAAGGATGGCTTTTTGAATATGGAAAGCTATTGGGGAGAGGGAACAGGTGACCAGCGGAAAAGCTTTGATTATGTGCCACGTTTGGACGGACATCTGGTTTTTCTTTCCGAAGGGCCTTCGCCTCTGGGGCTGACTCCGGGTGTTTTTGGTCAAGCTCAATACAAGGGCTTTCAATTGAGAAAAGACGGAGTTCCCGAATTTCTTTACAGTGTAGGCAGTGTGTTGGTTGCAGAGTCGATCGAGCCGGGTGACAAGGTTGGTGAAATTCGCTGGCATTTTTCTATCAAGCATGCGCCGGCGGGCGTGATGCTGGGTTTTGATGAAAGCATGAAGGCCAGGATCCAGACTTCCGATGGCAAATGGAATGGTAAAGTGCTGACGATTAACAATGGAGCAGAGAAGGATTTCACTCTGCTGTTGACTGCTGCGGAGACGGTGGTGCCACGCGCAGCACTTCTGCCGGAAGTCGGCAATGTGATCGGAGAAGTCAGGCGGGCGGGTGGAGGTGGGGCTGCGCTGTTACTGCAAAAGCAGTCACTGGATCGTGGGATGAAAGTTTATATCGACAGCGATGAATTGCTTGGGGCGGTACCCGCTGAAATGCGAGGCTCGGACTGGGTGCAAACCAGTCAGGCGGATCGCAAGGTGAAAGAAGCGGTGTTTTATGAAATTGATTTAAAGAGCGAGGCCGGAATTTTTTTGTTGGTTGATGGAAAGGTGAAAGAGCGTCCGCAAGGCTTGAGCGAGCAGTTTAAGGATTCGGGTCTGCGGGTGCCGGTCTCGGGTAAAAAATTCTACCGGGTATGGAGTGCTCTGCTTGCGGCGGGTTCTTATCGTTTTGAAGCACATACAGACGGTGAAGATCAGCTGCAGATTGTATTGGCAGCGAGAAAAAAGTGAACAGGCTGTGACTATGGTAATTAAAAATATTGTTTGGCCTATGAAAACAACAACAATCGGTTTGAGCTTGCTGTTTGTTTGTCTGGCGACGGTTTCTGCACAGGACGCCGGGGAATCGCAAGAGGGAAAAAAATCGGTAAGTGCCTACAAAATTGAAACGATTGAACTGCCTCCTGGTGTGGGGCACGGAATTGGCGGATTGGCATTTACTAAAGGCGGTGAGCTGGTGGTGGTGTCCCGGAGGACGGGGGTGGTAATGGGTAAGCCGTCTGATGATGTGAAGGCTTTCGAGTGGAGGACATTTTCAGATGCACAGATGCACAATGCGCTGGGAGTGTTGGTTGAAAAAAATGGGACCCTTTTGATTCCACAAATTCCGGAGTTGACTCGACTGCGGGATACGGATGGTGATGGACGGGCGGATGTCAGCGAAGCTGTTTGCACGGCTTGGGGTGTGTCGGGAAATTACCATGAAACCAATTCGGGGCCCATTCCCGACGGTAAGGGGAATTGGTTTATAGCGCTGGGCTCGGCTTCTCATTCCGGGCCCACTTTTGATCTGGTGCGAGGTCGTTTTTCAGCAGCGGGACGACGGGGCCGAAACCACGTGCCGGTGCCGTGGAAAGGTTGGGTGGTCAAAGTGAATCCGAAGGGCGAAATCTTACCGTGGGCCAGTGGTTTTCGTCAGGCAAATGGAATCGTGATGAGTACGGATGGAGATTTATTTGTTACCGATAACCAGGGGGACTGGAAACCGGTGACACCGATCTATCATGTGCAGGAGGGGCGCTTTTACGGGCATCCGACTTCACTGGTATGGGATCCTGATTTTGTGAAGGAGCATCCGGATCCATTGGCCTGGGCGGTGGATCATATTGAAGAGCTGGATGCAATGAGAACTCTTCCGGCGGTTTTGTTGCCACAGGGTTTCATGTGCAATTCGGCGAGTGAGCCGATTTTTGATACTTCTTCAGGTGCGTTTGGCCCATTCGCCGGACAGATGTTTGTAGGAGATATTGCCGGTCAGCGCATTCTTCGCATCATGCTGGAAAAGGTGGGTGGCGAGTTCCAGGGGGCAGCGACCACATTGATCGAGGGGGATGAGCTTGGAGGAGGGAGTAATCGAATGTGTTTGAGCCCGGATGGAAAAGCGCTCTACGTGGGACAGACCTATCGAGGATGGGGGCGTCCTGCCGAAGGCTTGAAGCGGGTGACTTATACCGGGGAAGTTCCTTTTGCTGTTCAGGCAATGAGTCTGACCAAAAACGGTTTTGACCTGACTTTCAGCAAAGCGGTAAATCGGGAACAGGCACAGAAAATTTCAGAATATCAGTTTTCGCATTATTTTTATGAATACAGCCAGCGTTACGGCAGCCCGCAAATGGGAGTGACGCCGGTAGTCGTGAAAACCGTCACTGTATCAGAGGATGGCAAGACTGTGTCGATTGGCCTTGGAGGGATCGTAGCGCGGCAAATTTATCAACTCGATTTCGCAGGATTAAAATCAGAAGATGGTATGCCCATGAGCCATGGTATGCTGTGTTATACCGTGCAGAGGTTGAGGGAGAAATAGGGGGGAGGGAAGAGCTAATGAAAGTCAGTGAATTTGCGCGGCGGGTATTGTTGGCTGACAGCTTGAAGGAGAAGCTGGAGTTTGTGGATGTGGCGGCTTTGTGTGATGAGGATCCTGGAAAGGCAATCGAGGCCTCGGTTGAACCAGGACGGCCAATGGAGTTGAAGATGCGCTTGAAGGGTGGTGAGCATAGTCTGGCCAAGCCGAATATTTCCGAGCTCAGTGATGACGAGGAGCGTGGACGCTTGTTGCACTTTTTTGCCAATCACGAATTGCTGGCGACGGAATTGATGGCTCTGGTTTTGCTCAAGTTTCCGGAAGCACCCGGGGAATTCCGGTGCGGGGTGTTGAAGACGCTGAAAGAGGAACAGCGGCACACACGTTGGTATATCGAGAGGATGAAGGAATGTGGAGTGAAGTTCGGTGATTTTCCTGTCAGTCGTTATTTCTGGGATATGGTGGCGACGATGGAAACGCCGATGGATTATGTGACGCGTTTGAGTCTGACTTTTGAGCAGGCCAATCTGGATTATTCATTGCAGTATGCCGGGATTATGAAAGCTGCGGGTGATAACAAATCAGCCGCTATACTCAATCAAATTTACAAAGATGAAATCCGTCATGTGAATTATGGTTTAAAGTGGTTCCGGCGCTGGAAAAAAGCAGATGAGGATGACTGGACAGCTTTCAAGCGATCTTTGTCTTTTCCATTGTCACCTCGTCGCGCAAAAGGCAGCGGATCCAGGATCAATCGAGAGGGAAGACTGGCTGCCGGACTTGATGAAGAGTTCATCAGTGAACTTGAAGTGTTCGAGCGTTCGGTGGGAAGGACTCCGAATGTGTTCTACTTTTGCCCGGATGCTGAAGATGCGATGAGTGCTGATGTGGATGGCAAGGGATACCATCGTTCAAAAATCATGCAGGGATTGATTCAAGATTTAGAAATATTATCCATTTTTCTGGCGCGTCGGGATGATGTGGTTTTGATGCAGCGACAGCCGGTGCGGAGGCATTTAAAGAAACTGAGGGCCACAGGTTTTGAGTTGCCTGAGATCGAAGTGCTGGAGGGAAGTGGGGGGATTCAGGGGAACAGCTTTATTCGTGAGAGAAAGATCAATAGCCTGCGACCCTGGGCCTGGTGTCCATCCTCACTGGCTGCTCTGGCACCTTTGATGGGGAATTTGCCAGGTGAGAAAAGGAAAATGGCTTCGTTTTGGAATGAAGCAGTCAGGTCGTTATTCAGTAAAACTTTTGGAATAGGTATTGCGGAGCAACTGGAGGATTCTGTGAGCTCGGTTTTATGCCGTTCAATAGATGAAGTCGGGGAGGAACTGGAGAGGACAGCTCAAGCGGTAGTAAAAGCACCTTTTGGAGCATCAGGGAGAGGACTGACTATTATTAAAAGTAGCGAAAAATTTGACGGCAGTATCCAACGTCAAGTGGAGCGTGTGTTGGAGAAGCAAGGGGAAGTTTTCGTCGAACCCTGGTTGGAGAGAGAGTTGGATTTTTCTGTTCAGTATGAAATGGAGGATGCGGGGTTGCGTAAGCTTGGGCTGGTGCGCTTGCAGAATGATCGCCGCGGGCAGTTCCGGGCTTGTATTGTTGGAACCAAATTTTGTCAGGGAATGCCCTCGGAGCTCGCACGATTTTTGATGGAGAGGGCATTGCCGGTATATGAGAAGGAGAGTCAGTTGGTTCGATTGATTGAAGTGCGTCTGCATGAGGTCGGCTATCGAGGGCCGGTAGGAGTGGATGCCTTTGTTTATCGTGATGAGAATGGCGGGCTATGCTTGCGTCAGGTTTGTGAAGTGAATCCGCGATACACTATGGGACGTTTGACTTTGGAGCTGAGCAAGAGGGTGGCACCAGGGCATTCAGTAAAATTCGAAATTCTTAAGAAACAAGCAGGGGTAGAAGAGGAGGTGATCGAAGTGGATCAGAGGGGGCTTCTTTGTCGTGGACAGATCTGCTTGAATGATGCTGTTAAAGCGGTGAATTTTCTGGCTCAATTGACAGTGAGTAAATGTTTGGACGATTTAATAGACGGAGCATAGTAATGAAAAATAATGGGTGTGGCTTGGTGCTGTTGCTTTCTCTTGTTCTGACGGTTGCAGCCAGGGCAGATGAAGCAGTTTATGATTTGGTGATCAAAGAGGGACGAGTGATTTGAGAGGGATCGAGTATGTATTGGTTGATGGGATGCCGGTGGTGGCAGAAGGAGTTTTGGATAAGAGGAAGTTGGTTGGAAAGGCGATTCGGGCAGAGATAAAAACAGGGAATCAAAAAACGAGTCGCAGGGACTTGAAATAGTGTATCGTTGATGAGATAAAAAATATCCCTGCCAATGAAAAACCTCCTCGTTCTCGCTTTTGTTGTATCTGTCGCTGATTTTTTTTTACCCGGGGTTTCTGCTGATGAAAAAAGCATAGATGCCGGACACTATGGAAGGATCATCTTCGAGGACGAGTTCGAAGGGGAGGTGTTGAATAAAAAATGGGGGATGTATAAAAGTGCCTCCACTGTTAGGGAGGGTGTGATGGTGGGGATCACGCCGGATGATGCGGATCATCCTTCGGTGAATACCATTCGCTTTGAGCCACAAGCGGATCTCGAAGTGGCTGTTTCATTCAGGTTTGCGGGTTCGAAACATTTTTCGGTGATGTATCGTGACAAGGTTTACAAGGGAACTCATGCCGGGCATATCTGTCATGTGGCGGTCAGTCCAAAAGCGGTGACATTGTACGATACCAAAACGGGGATTTTTAAAAATGAAATCCATGCTGCACGCAAAGCCGGGACGCTTGACGACGCAACGAAGGCCTTGTTGAAAACCAAACAACAGCGAGTGGCGGTCGACTTGGATGAAAACAAGTGGCACGACTTGCTGATCCGTATTCAAGGGGATGTGATGGAGGTTTTTGTGGATGGGAAGAAGACGGGGCGTTTTCAATCGGAGGGCTTTGCGCACACGGCAGTTGATCAAGTGAATTTGACCACCTCAAAAAAAGAAGTGCATTACGATCATTTTAAGATCAAAGGAGCGGGAGAGAATTAGAAACTGTGAGCTAATAAGTTATGAGTGACTTGCCTTTTAAGGTGGTGCCGGAGGCGCTGGATGAGTTCATGAGTCGTCCGACATTGGGGGTGTTGGATAGTTTGAAGAAAAGTGAGGGGGATATTCTGGTTTTGGGAGCAGGGGGAAAAATGGGTTTGCATGTCTGCCTGATGTTGCAGCGGGCGCTGGAGGACTTGGAAGGATCAGACAGGGAAGTGATAGCGGTTTCCCGTTTTGGCGGGGAAGGTACATGCGATCCCTTTGAGAGGGAGGGGATACGAACGATCTCAGCTGATCTTTGTGATCAACAACAGCTCGACGATCTGCCTGACTCTCCATCGGTGTTTTTTCTAGCTGGTGTGAAATTCGGTACTTCACATGATCCGGAATTGCTGAACAAAATGAATGTTGAAATGCCAGCTTTGGTGGCTTCCCGCTTTCGTAAAGCCCGGATTGTCGCTTTATCCACTGGCTGTGTTTATTCTTTCACAACTGCGGAATCAGGAGGATCAAACGAGGCTGAAGGCGAGGTGGATCCGGTCGGGGAATATGCCAGGTCTTGTTTAGGCCGTGAACAGGCTTTCGTAAAAGCAGGAGATGAATGGGGTACCAAGTGTTCCTTGATTCGCTTGAATTATGCGATCGATCTTCGCTACGGAGTACTTCACGATATTGCTCAAAAAGTGATCAATGGGACTCCTGTCGATGTTACGATGGGATACGTGAATGTCATCTGGCAGCGCGATGCGATTGCGCATAGCATTCAGGCTTTGAATCAGGCGGCAGCACCTGCATTTATTTTAAATGTAACAGGTTCTGGAATTCTGCGGGTGCGGGATCTGGCGACGCGCTTTGCTGAAGTGTTGAAAACTGAAGTCACTATAGAGGGTGAAGAAGAGGATCTGGGGTGGTTGAGCGATTCCAGTAAAGCCTGTGATCTGTTTGGCGAACCCGAAGTTTCCATTGATGAGATGATCGAATGGACGGCGGGTTGGTTGCAGTCCGGCGGTGTATCCCTTGGCAAGCCGACTCATTTTGAAACCCGGGATGGTAAGTATTAAATCATTCTGATGAACGACCTGCGCGAACAGTTACTGAAAGGTTTGGTGATTCCTGCTCTGCCGCTTGCTCTGAACGAGGACGGCTCATGGGCGAAACAACATCAACAGGCGCTGGTTCGATATTATGCTGATGCCGGTGCCGGGGGATTGGCGGTCGGGGTGCATTCCACCCAGTTTGAAATCAGAGAACCGGAATTTGGATTGTTCGAACCCGTGTTGCGTCTGGCCAGCGAGACCTTGGATGAATGGTTGGGAGCAGAGGGGCGGAGCTTTCTGAAGATAGCCGGCATTTGCGGAGAAACGCAGCAAGCTCTTGCGGAGGTGGAAGTGGCTGGTGGGTTCGGTTATGAAGCGGCTCTGTTGAGTCTGACTGCCCTGAAGGGAAAGTCGAAGGATGAGGTGGTGAGGCATTGTGCGCAGGTGGCCAAAGAGATGCCGGTGATAGGGTTTTACCTGCAGCCTTCGATAGGTGGGCAGGTTTTGGCTTATGATTTCTGGCGGCGTTTTTTTGACATCGAAAATGTGGTGGCAGTGAAGATGGCGCCATTCAATCGTTATTACACATGGGATGCCGTGAGGGCATTGATGGATTCAGGCAGAGAGGATGTTGCTCTCTATACCGGTAACGATGACAATATTATTGTGGATCTTTTGACGGCCTATCGTCACGAGGGTAAAACAAAATATATTGTCGGTGGCTTGCTGGGGCAGTGGGGGGTGTGGACGGAGCGGGCGGTAAACCTTTTGCAGGACTTGAAGCAAGAGCGTAAAACGGGGCAAGCGATTGATCCCTTGTGGTTGAGTCGGAATGTGGAACTGACGGACGCCAATGCAGCGGTCTTTGATGCGGCCAATGGCTTTGCAGGCTGTATTCCCGGGATTATGGAAGTATTGAGGCGACAGGGCTTGGTGCCTTCCTGTCGTTGTTTGAACCCGGAGGAAATATTGTCTCCCGGGCAGGCGGAGGAATTGGACCGGGTTTCCCGGGCTTATCCCTGGTTGATTGATGATGCTTTTGTGAATAGCAATAAAGACCGCTGGTTGTTTTGAGTAAATTCTGGGAAAAAAGATGATGAAAAAATGGGAAAAAATGATGGTGGGAGTTTTGTTCCTGGCAGTGGTAGGCTGTGCGGGGGAAAGTCCGAAAGAGACTGCCAGGATTGAGCGTTTTTTGGCGGATGAAGGCACGGGTCTTCCCTCATCGGTTAGAGTCAAAGGTGGAGCCCTTGTTCATACGACCCAGTTGTTTCCCAGGACTGTTCCGGGTGAAAAAGAGAAAGTTTCAATGCCGGGTCAGCTTGACCTCTTGTTGAGCGAACTTGATTCCATCTTGAAGGAACATGGCAGTGACGTGGAAAGGGTTGCCAAGCTGAATTTATATGTGAGCGATCCCGGGGACTGTGTGGAGGTTCGGAAGCTGGTAGGCAATTGGTATGAAAAGCGTGCTAAGCCGACGATCACTGTGATTTCTACACCACTCCCTCGTCCCGGCACAAAAATAGCATTGGATGCGGTAGCGGTGGTTGCGGATTCCGAGAACCCCAAAGGGGTTGAAGTGTGGAGTGACCTTGCCGCCTTAAAAAGTCGCACTTTCGGGGGAGAGGCACTTGCTGCGGTTGCCGGTAGGGAAACTGACCTGGTGTATATTTCAGGGAGGGCATCCAAGGTAGACGATCTTCGTATAGGGACAAAACAGACTATGGAGCAGTTGATGTCGGTGCTTCTGATGCTTGGAGGTCAGCCGGAAAATGTGGTGCAGGTCAAGGCCTTCTTGAATCCGATGACGGAAGCGGCTTTTGCCGCTGAGGCGATTCAGGATTTTTTTGAAAAAATGGACCGGCCTCCGGTGGTGATGGTGGAGTGGACATCCTCATCTTATCCTACTGAGATAGAAATGATTGCGGCGATTCCTGAAAAAGGAGCAAAAAAGGAAAAGATCATGTATATGACGCCTCCAGGAGATAAACCTTCGCCAGTCTACAGTAAGGTGGCGGTGGTGAGAGGGGATGAGGTTGTTTACGTCGGTGGCGTTACTGGCGGCGGGAAACTGTCCCCGGAGGGTGAAGTTACCCAATTGTTTGACCGTTTGAATGAGGCGATTAATGCTGCTGGTAGTAACTTCCAGCATCTCGTGAAAGCGACGTATTATGTGTCTGATCCGGAAGTCAGTAAGGAACTGAATAATTTCCGGCCAAAAGTTTACAACCCTGAAAAGCCGCCAGCGGCTTCAAAAGTATCGCTGGAAGATATAGGTGCGCCGGGGCGGGGCATGCTGATTGATATGATAGCGGTGCCGGGAGGCTCTGACTAACTGCGTGTTGTGCAAAAAATACCAGGCTGGTATTGGCGGACGCCAGGTGTGTTAAAGTTACGTCTCACGTGATTGCGGGTTTGACTGCCTGCGGGGAAGTGCTTGGTTTCCCGTCTATGAAATCTCCAATCCCAAATAACCGTTTTATGCGAATTCTTGTTGCGTTTGCATTTAGTGTTCTTATCAGTTTTTCCAGTGAACTGTTTGCCGGACTGAAGTTGCCTACCATCATCGGTGATAATATGGTATTGCAGCGGGATCAGGAATTGAATATATGGGGGTGGGATGAGGCCGGTCAGGAGGTGAGTGTTTCTTTTGCGGGTCAGACCGTGAAGGGGAAGGCTAATGACAAGGGGCGTTGGCAAGTGGTGCTGAAACCTTTGAAGACGAATGCCAAAGGGCAAGCGATGGTGGTGAGCGGTTCCGGCGGGCAGAAGATTACGGTGGGGAATATTCTGGTCGGTGAAGTCTGGTTGTGTTCTGGCCAGTCGAACATGGCTTTCACAGTGGGGCGTAGTTACGGTGGTGATCTTGATGCCTTAACTGCCAAACACCCCCAGATCAGAATGATCTCGGTGCCTCAGGTGGGTGTTCAGGAACCGCAGGATAATTTTGAAGGCCAATGGGAAGCCTGTGAGCCGGGAATTACTGCAAATTTTTCTGGGGTGGGTTATTATTTCGGTAAATTGCTGCATCAGGCGCTGGGCGTGCCGATTGGCCTGATCGACAACGCCTGGGGAGGTTCAGCAGCAGAGGCCTGGGTTCGCCGGGATTTGCTGGACAAGGATCCGAAGTACAAAGCGCTCATGGCCATGTGGGAGCAAAGAGAGAAAACTTATGATTTTGATACTTTGATGAAAGCGCATCAAGTGAAGCGTGGGGCATGGCTGGCAAAGGTGAAAGAAGCGAAGACCGCGGGTAAACCCCTTCCTCCTGCTCCTCGTCCTCCACGGGATATGCGCAAGGGGCAGCATCGTCCTGCCAATCTATACAATGGAGTGCTGCATCCTGTGATTGGATATGGCATGAAGGGGGCAATCTGGTATCAAGGGGAGTCAAATGCGACCCGAGCTTTTGAATACCGCTCACTTTTTCCACTGATGATTCAGAACTGGCGTGACGAATGGGCCCAGGGAGATTTCCCCTTTTACTGGGTGCAGTTGGCAGATTTCAAGGGGGAAAAAGAAGAACCTGAGGACAGTCAGTGGGCTGAACTCAGAGAAGCTCAGACTTTGACGATGAAAGCGCTGAAGAACACTGGAGAAGCGGTGATTATTGATGTGGGCGAAGGGCGGGATATTCATCCCAGGGACAAACGCACGGTAGGAGAGCGCCTGGCACGTTGGGCTTTGGCAAAGGATTATGGCTTTGATAAGCTGGCGCATCAAAGCCCGACTTATCAGAGGATGGAAACGAAGGGGAATAAGATACTGCTGACTTTTGATCATGCAGGGGCAGCTGGTTTGTACTCCTTTGATGTGAGGGAGCCACTTGGTTTTGCCATCGCCGGGGCTGATAAAAAGTTTGTCTGGGCAAAGGGAAAAATTGTTGGAAAAAATCAAGTGGAAGTCTGGAGCGACGAGGTGAAAGCGCCGGTTGCGGTTCGTTATGCCTGGACGGATAATCCCGTGGCCAATATGAGGAGTGTTGAAAACCTGCCGATGACGCCTTTCCGTACCGATGATTTCCCGATGATAACGAATCCGGCCACGGCAGCGGCCAAGGCCGGAGCCAAGTGATTGTCCGGTGGAATTCAATAAAGGAAAATGATGAATACACGACGTGGTTTTCTCAGTCGTTCGGGTTTGGCTCTGGCGGCCTCGGGTAGTTTTGCCGGAGTGGGAGCACGGCTCAGTGCAAAGGAGGCGAGTGATGGGGGTGCTGTGCCGCAAAAGATCATTCATCTGGTGGCGGATGGAATGAGTATGGGCACCTTCACCTGTGCGGATTATTTGTCACAACAGGTTCGCGGGCGCGGATTGGTGTGGGCACAGTTGTTGAACCAAAAAGGTGTGGTCAATGCTATGATGAATATGCGTTCCCTGGATTCCCAGGTGACGGATTCATCCGCTGCATCGAGCAGTTGGGGCAGTGGTTCCCGCATTGCCAACGGGGCGGTCAATCAATTGCCGGATGGTCGGAGTTTGAAAACCCTCTATGAGGTTCTGGGGGCGGCTGGTTGGAAAAGAGGGCTGGTGACAACAACGGAAATCACTCATGCGACTCCTGCAGGATTCGCGGCGTCGGTAGCCAAGCGTGGCATGGGCGAAAAAATAGCCGAGCAGTATCTTGAGCGTGGGGTGGATGTTTTACTGGGTGGAGGACGCAAGCATTTTGATTCATCGAAACGCAAGGATAAAAAAGATCTGTATGCCGACTATAAGGCTAAGGGATACACGGTGATGCACTCCAAATCGGATCTTGAAAAAGCCCCCTTGGACAAAGCCTGGGTGGGCACATTTTCAGACAGTCATCTGCCCTACACGGTCGATTATATCAATGATGCTGAGTTGCAGAAAAAGGTGCCAACCCTGGTAGAGATGACCGACCGGGCGCTTGAGAAATTAGGCCGCTCGCAACAGTTCATCCTGCAAGTTGAAGGGGGACGGGTGGATCACGCCTGCCACACCTGTGATGCGATTGGAGCGTTCCGCGATCAGATCGCCTTTGATGAGGCGGTGGAAAGGTGTCTCAAATACCAGAAGCAGAATCCTGAGACTTTGATTATCGTCACTACCGATCATGGTAATGGTAATCCAGGCCTGAATGGTAGTGGGCCCGGTTACAGTGGCAGCCCGATCTTGTTTGCTCATTTGAAAGAAGCGACAGCTTCTTTCTCGGTGATGCTGGACCGGATGGGGAAGACGCCGACGACAGATCAGATTCGCAAGGTTATTACTGAAGCGACTGGATATAAAGTTCCGCTTTCTAAAGTGGAAGCACTGGTACCTTTCTTTGAGAAAAAGGGGGACCCTTTATATGGTTTGTTGAATTCAGTGGTTGCCCAGTTGGGGCAGCTGATGGGGAATCACTGGGGAATCGGTTGGACGGCAAATATGCACACTGCAGATTACGTGCCCTTGACCGCAATCGGACCCGGCGCCGAGAAGTTTACGGGTTTTATTCAAAACACCGACGTTTTCCATCATTATCTGGCTTTTGCCGGAGTTGATTTCAAAAATCCGACGGTGCCCTTGATGGTATATAATTCAGGAGATGGAATTTTGTCTTCTGATTCGCTGGAGCGCATCGGAGAATACCAGACGGCGGCGATCGTCTAGACGATTTGTCGTGCTGTAGCTGCAGAGTGAAAGCGGATGAAGGTTTTGTAAAAGCGGAAGTCAATTTTTTACAGGAGATTTTTTCCTAAAGTTGAAGAGTTTTCTTCGGGGTTTTTCTTTTTCCGGCTCGGAGGGATTTTGAGTTGTCTTGCGATCTTTTCCGCCGGGAATTAAATTTTTCATGGTCGGAATAATACGGGGGATGTGTTTTGCTTTCCATTGAGGATCGGAAATAGTGCCGTCAGCGTGATATTCGAAAATCTTACTAACTACCTTGCTAACTGGAGAGAGTATGAGGCCTGCAGTGCCTCTGATATCGAAAGAGGCATCCATATTTATGTTTTTGTTTTTCAGGTTGATGGATCCCTCACTCTCGAATTTAAAAGTCGTGCCCAGGGCTTCCAGATTATCTGTGCTAACAATTCCATTGGCCAAGGCGAAATCAGCTGAAGCTTGCTTTACGACACTGTATCCGGGTTTGGATTTGGGCATGATGTCTGTCATGAATTTGGAAAGTGGTCCCAGCATCGGAACGGCAAAGATGTCTCCGTTAAGGAGCGTTGCGGATGCTGAGCCGCTCATCGAATGCAGGTCGGCGTGAGTTCCATTGAGGTGGGCCTGGGCATGAAGGTCACCAGTGGTACTTCCGTATTTGCTATAGAGACGGGTCAGCTCACGGAAATCAATATGGCTGACCTCCACATTGGCCGTGTATTTTTTTTCCTTGGTAGGGGCTTCGATCCGGTAGTCAGCTGTGATTTCACCATTCAGCGTTCTGGCGGTGAATGAGGTCAGGTGGATGGTGTCGCCTTTGATGCTCAAATGGCCGACGGGCTGGTTGAGTTGCAAATCTTTGCCGAAAAACTGGTAATCCATGGGGGCATCACTGTTGAAGGCAATATCGAGATCGTGCTTGCGTTTTTCCTGGCCAAGTTCCTTGGTTTTTCGGGCATCAATATGTCCTGATATTTTGATAGTAGGCGATTTTTGGAAGCGGTAAGGAATTAACTTGCTAGCCAGTTTTGGACTGAATGCGCGCATCCCGGTGACGGGAGGCAGGGTCCACAAGCCATTTTCAATGATAAATTGTTTGCTGTCCAGGTGGTTGGAAACCAGGTCGGCGGTTCCTGCCCCGTCCGAACGGATCATCTTGAGTTGGCGGTAGTAGTGTTGGCGTTTATCCGTGCTTTTAAAATCGAGTGAGATATGGTCGAAAAACACGCCGTTGAAGCGGCAGTTGCGCAGGTCAATCGGTCCGCTCATATTCCAGGTGGAGGGTTTCCAGCTAGGGCCACCTCCGGTGATGCCTAGATAAATAGTGGACTCGTTGTCGAAGCGCCATTTGCGTAAAAACTTCCGGGTTTTTTCTTTCGGCATGAAAGGAGCGAGTGTGGTGATATCAAATTTGATTTCAGATTCGAAGCGGAAGTCTTGTTTGGGGATGTCATACAGACCATTGGCGATGGCCATTCCGCTTTTATGATCCAGACGTAAATTACGTAAATAATATTTGCCGTCAGCCAGACTGAAATCAGTTTCCAGTCCGTCAAAAACTTCACCCCGGCTGCCAAATTTTTCGCAGTGGAATTTGCCGATGGCTTTTATCGGAAGCAGGGGGAATTCGAATGCTTGATCAAAATGCCAACGTCCCTCAATGTCGATCTGGGGAGGGCTAAAAAATACAACTTCTCCGATAGCGGGAGAAGGGTGAATTGATTGTGCCAGCGATTGGATGTCGATGGAGGAATCCAGCTCAAAATCAACATGTTCTTCCGAGCGCAGCCATTCGCCCCGCAACCTCAGATCGCCTTTATCGTCTTGCAGGTGGAGTTGTCTCAGTTTGACTGATAGACCATCGTATTCAATCAAGGCATTGATTTTTCTGGTTGAATACCCACGGCGGCTGAGATTGTTGGCAGAAATACGGGCCGTGATTTGCAGGGAATTAATTTCTTCCAACGCACCATGGAGATCCAACTCAATGCGTGGTGGCTGGTCACGTGGAAAGTCAAATGCATCCAATTCGGTCAGGATTTGTTTGAAGAGCTGGCGGCGTTCGCTGATTAATTCAATCTGCCGCGACCGTTCTTTTTTTAGCAGGGCTTTATCGGCCTTTTGTCTTTCTTCACTTGCTTCTAATTCCGGAGGTTCTGGAGGAGGTTTGAATAGAGTCGCCTTGAGCGAAACCTGGATGCCATGAATTTGTGCTTCGGCTTTAACGATTTCGATTTTATCCGCAGGCATGAGAATCCGTGCCGAACAACGACGGATTTGCAGGCGTTCGCTGTTTTTATCTTTTGGGTCAATGGGGAGGGAAAGATCGGCATTCTTGAAGTCGATCGTATTGATACTGACTTTTTTATCTATTACCCGGCTCAGGTCGACATCCAGAATCACTTTGTCGATGAAGGCAATTACAGTTTTTCGTTTGGGCTCTTGGTAAAAACGCACATCCTGGGCGACGAGTCCCTGGAAGGGGTCAAGGGTGAGCCTTCCGATATCCACGTAGTAACCCTCCTTGGCGATTTCAATTTCGATCAGTTTGCGCCAGCTTTGAGTGAAACCTTTTTCCCGGGCGTAATAGGCACCCCAGGCTCCACCGGCGATGGCGAAGATCAGAAGGATGAGGAATACAGTGCGACGAAGGTTCACAATGAACGGGTAAGGTAGGGAACATGCAGTATAAAGTCGTATGGATACCTTCCGGATGCAAGGATTGCTGCGAAAAATGAACTTACTCAAAAAAATCAGTTGTTTAGCTGAACTTAAATATCTACTATCGTCGGGAAATGCTTGATTTTGCGGTTCTTGGTAGTGGAAGCGGGGGCAACAGCGCAGTGCTGTGTTCGGGGCAGACCCGTATTCTTATTGATGCGGGATTGAGTGCCAAGCAGCTGTGTCTGCGCCTCGAAAAGGTGGGAATTGCCCCTGATTCGATTAGTGCGGTTGTGTTGACACACGAGCACAGTGATCACGTATCGGGGATCGATGTTTTTTGCCGTAAACGTAAGTTGGCGATTTACGCTTGTGCCCACACTTGTGCTGTGGTGCGTGATTCAATAAAATCAGAAGTGCTGTGGCAGCAGTTTGCAGCAGGGGATGGATTTCGGGTGGGAGACATTGAAGTGGAGAGCTTTTCGATTCCTCATGATGCGGTGGATCCGGTAGGTTTTGTTTTCCGGGGGCAAAAGAGTTCGCTCGGATTTGTCAGTGATATGGGACAGGTCACCGGAATGGTAAGGCATCGTTTGAGTGGGGTGAATACGTTGTTTGTCGAGGCAAATTATGATGAAGTGATGTTGCAGGAGGATTTGCGCAGGCCTTGGGCTACCAAGCAGCGGATTGCCTCACGGCATGGTCACTTGTCGAACGGGCAGGCGGCGGAACTGGCTGTGGCGACAGCAACGCCGGGGATGTGTCGAGTGGTTTTGGGGCACTTGAGCAGTGATTGTAATACGGCTGAAGTAGCAGGTCGTTTTGTGAGAAAAGAACTGGAGGCGGCCGGTTGCGGCCATGTGGCGGTTGCTTGCGCTTCCCAGAGAGAACCGATGGAGATGCGGAAAGTAGCGGAGCCGGGTAGTGTGGTGTTGAAAGCCTGAGTGAACATCGGAAGCTTATTCAGTTTGTGGATCCAGGGCTTTGTAAAACGAAGTTCCAACTTCGTTTTACAAATCGATCTACTAGGTGCATCTTCCCGAGAAAATTAGGGCTTATATGATTTTCAAATGATACCATTAAAACCATCACTGGATGAGTTTCGTTCCTTGTGTGAACAGGGGAATCTGATTCCTGTGTACACCGAGCTGGTTGCGGATTATGAAACGCCGGTTTCGGCTTTTCAGAAAATCAGTGTGGGTGGCGGGCCGTGTTTTTTGCTGGAGTCGGCAGACAGCAGTGAAGAGATCGGACGTTATTCCTTTCTAGGAAGTGGACCGCGAATGGTTTTTGAAGCACGGGGGCGTGAAATCAAATTGACCACTGGAGATGAGGTCAAAGAGTATCATCTGGATGAGGCGCAGGGGGATCCCCTGAGTGAGCTTGAGCGGATCATGGCTGCTTATCGACCTGTGAGAAACAGTGATCTTCCTGTTTTTGATGGAGGAGCGGTCGGTTATCTGGCTTACGACATGGTGCGTTTTTTCGAGCCGACTATTCCGGCTCCACCCAAAGATGAGCTCGGGGTGCCCGACATGATTTTCATGGTAACTGATACGCTGCTGGTATTTGATCATCGCTACCGGCGGATGCAACTGGTTGCCAACATCTGCGTGGATGACTACGATTCAGTGGAGCAGGCTTACGAAGCCGCTGGAGAGAAAATCCAGGGGCTTATTGATCGTTTGTCCAAACCTCTGCAATTCGAGCCGTTGGTAGCTTTGGCGGAAGCTGACGAGATCGAACCAAGGAGTAATACCACCAAAGAAGCTTACGAAGCGATGGTGGAAAAAGCGAAGGAGTATATTTATGCTGGGGATGTGTTCCAGGTGGTGCCGTCGCAGCGTTTCGAGGCTGACTACGGTGGTAGCCCGGTGGATCTTTACAGGGCTTTGCGGCATGTAAATCCTTCACCCTATATGTTTTGCCTTCAGTTTGACGATGACTTTTCTTTGGTGGGCAGTTCGCCTGAAGTTCATGTGCGTGCGATTGATAAAAAGATCGAAATCAGGCCTCTTGCCGGAACACGCCGGAGAGGAGCGACGGCAGAAGATGATCAGGCCTTGGCGGACGATTTGCTCGCTGATCCCAAGGAGCGCGCTGAGCACATCATGTTGATTGATCTGGCGAGAAATGATGTGGGACGAGTAGCTTGTTACGACTCGGTTAAGGTCACGGATTTCATGATCATCGAAAAATTCAGTCACGTCATGCACATCGTATCGGATGTCGAAGGACGATTGAAGGATGATAAAAACGCCTACGATGTGATGCGGGCGACTTTCCCTGCAGGAACGGTTTCCGGTAGCCCCAAGGTCAGGGCGATGCAGATCATCAATGAGATGGAGGAGAGCAAGCGCTGTGCTTATGCAGGTGCTGTGGGATATTTTGGTTTTGACGGCAATTCGGATTCCTGTATTGCGCTGCGCACTGTGGTGCTGAAGGGTGGTAAGGCTTACGTGCAGGCCGGGGCGGGTATTGTCGCTGATTCCGTGCCGGAAAGTGAATACGAAGAAACCGTAAACAAAGCCCGGGGAATGATGCGGGCCATCGCCAGAGCGAGGCAGCTCGCTGAACTGTAATTTCTAAATTTTTAAAGCTGTGCTCTTAGTCATCGATAATTACGATTCGTTTACCTATAACCTCGTTCAGTACTTTGGTGAGCTGGGTGCGGAGCTGGAGGTCTACCGCAATGACGAAATCACCATCGATGAGATACAGGAGAAAAATCCTCAGCGGATTTGTATTTCACCGGGGCCATGCACGCCGAACGAAGCGGGCATCAGTTGTGACGTGATTCGTGAATTTGGTGAGAAGCTGCCCTTGCTCGGAGTGTGTCTGGGGCATCAGTGTCTGGGGCATGTGTATGGAGCCGAGGTGGTTCGGGCAGACCGCCTGATGCATGGGAAAACCTCACCAATCAAACATCACGATGATGGTTTGTTTGCAGGGTTGGAAAATCCGTTTGAAGCGACGCGTTACCATTCGTTGATCGTGAAGCGTGATACGATTCCTGATTTTCTGGAGATCACCGCGGAGACTGAGGAGGGAGAGGTGATGGGTTTAAAGCATCGTGAGCATGATCTTTACGGTGTGCAGTTCCATCCCGAGTCGATATTGACGAAGGAGGGCAAAAAGATTCTTAAGAACTTTTTGGAGGTGGGTTAATGTGCGAGCTTCTCTGCTAAATCTTGCCGACAAGCTTCGCAGTAGCGGAACTTTATCGGAATGTCGTAAAGTTCTGATTTTTCATTGGCGATTTCGGTATTGTGGTTAGGAAAGGCACTCGCCCATTTGAGGTATTTTTCTGTGGGCAAAATGCAGACCCCACTGCTTTGAGAATAACCCCTGGCCGAAATCAGTTTCCGGCTATGTACACTGCAATAAGTTTCACCATTGCTATCAGTGTAAGTAGGTTTCCCTTTGAATATGTGCTGTGAAGCGCAGGAGCAACACAAGAAGGTAAATGCCAGAATGCCAAGCAGTAAGTGGGGGGCTTTCATTTTATAAACAAGGTCTAAGCAGTGCTGTTTTTTAGTGCTCGCGTCGCCAGGAAAGTAGGCATGTAGGGATTGAGGGCGGTGGATTCGTCATCCCAGGTGTCTTCGTAGAGATCGGCGATCATGAAGCCTGCGTGCGTCTGGCCGCCGATCTGCTCTTCCAGGCTGTGACTGTATTCGAGACTGAGGTTGGCTTCGATTTGCTCGGATAGTTTGTCTTCCGGCAGGGAAGTGAGATCTGAATAGGGCAGTGAATATTTGATCGCCAGTTCACCGGTGTTTTCACCACGTTCGTGATCGAAGAGGTAGAACGCCGGGTTCATGAAGCCTGATAAAAGGGAGCCGCCAGGCTTTAGCACACGAAAGCATTCCTTCCAGATGGGAAGGACCTCAGGGGCAAAAACGTTGGAGACCGGATTAAAAATCAGGTCGAAGAAATCGTCCTCGATGGAAGAAAGGTCAGCCATGTCCCCTTGGATAGTGGAGATTTCCAAGTCATGTCGATCAGCGACGAGTTGATCTTTTTC
This sequence comes from Verrucomicrobiota bacterium, assembly GCA_030625775.1. GTDB lineage: Bacteria > Verrucomicrobiota > Verrucomicrobiia > Verrucomicrobiales > DEV007 > JAADHD01. The sequence continues at coordinate 34,906 of DAOUQC010000006.1, read as the reverse complement.
AAGCTGCACATCGGAGTTGTCGAATGAGGTTACCTTGGCTCCCGCAGCTGCAAAAACAGGCACCTGTTGACCACCGCCGCAAGCGAGGCAGAGTAGGTTTAAATCCTTTAGATCAGGAAACCAGGATTCGGGGACAGGCTTGTTTGGTGTAAGGATGACCTGCCAGTTTCCAGCCAGGGCCTGCTCGATCACTTCCGCTTCAAAGGGGGTGCTCCATCGGCACCCTTCCATCGACTGGAAGTTCCAGGCGTTGCGATTGAACTCGGTGACATTCAAAGGCTCTAGGGTTTTCCGATCCGGTAGAGGGTGGAATCGGTGCGGATGAACAACGACCCGTCAGTGACGGCGAAGGAAGAAAGGCCGTGCTCTTCCAAGTCATTCGTAGCAACGATATCCAGTTTTTTCCCTGGTTTGACTACAGTGGTGACGCCTTTTTCATCATGGAAATAAATCAATCCGCCTGCGTAAACGGGTGATGCTGAATAGCTGTTCTTGGTCAGGCGTTCCTGCCAGAAAACCTTTCCGGTTTTTGCATCCATGCAGGTGGCGGTTCCCTTGTCATCGTTCATGAAAAGAAGGTCGTCGACAATGATGGGCGTGGATTCCTTGGGCACGTCTTTTTCATCGTGTTCCCAGGCGACGTGGGTTTTGGTGACATCGCCTTTTCCATCGGGGCGGATCGCCATGAGCTTGGCACGATTGAAACCGGAGCTGACATAGATCAGACCGTGCGCATGCAGTGGGCGTGATACGACGGAATAACCCTCACCATAACCGCATCTCCAGATTTCCTTGCCATTATCTGGATTGTAGGCAATGACGGCGCCGCTGGCCGGGCTGATCAATTGTCGTTTGCCATTCACTTCGATCAACAGGGGAGTGGTGAAAGAAAAGTTGCGGGCGACTTCAACATTACGGGCTGTTTTCCATTTGCTTTTGCCGCTGTTTTTGTCGAGGGCGATGATGAAAGGGTCATCCTTACCGTCGCAAGAGAAGATGAGCAGGTCATCGACGATGATGGGAGAGCCGCCGTTTCCATGCACAGGGTTGTAGCTGATAGTGGCTTTCCAGATGGTCTTGCCGTCTTCAGCGTTCAGGCAGGCGGTTCCGTCGTGTCCGAAGTGGACATAGATTTTTCCGTCCTCAAATATAGGAGAGGCAGAGGCGTGGCTGTTTTTTTTGTGCATGCGGGCGGGCTTGTCTTTTTGTTTGCCGAAGACTTCCACGTCCCAGAAAATTTTACCGTCTTCTGCATTCACGCTCAGAGCGTGAAGAGTGTAGTTGTTCTTACCTTCTGGAATAGCGGTGGTGAGATAGATCTTGGAACCTACGATGATGGGGGTCGACCATCCGATGCCGGGGATGTTGCTTTTCCACGCGACGTTTTTACTGGTACTCCATTTTACTGGAACGTCTTTCGCGTTTGAGTGTCCTTGACCTCCAGGACCTCGAAATTCAGGCCAGTCTTCCTTGGCTGTGATGTTGGTCGCGAGCAGAGCAAGGCTGCTGGATAGGCAGAACGAAAATAAAGCAATAGATTTGAGAGGGTGGGTAGTTTTCACAGTGCCACACTTTGCACGGTGCAAATCAGGGAAGCAAACAGAAAACTGAGGTGTGATCCAAGAAAATCCTTACTGAGGCGAGAGCAGAAAAGCGATGAGATCGGCCATCGCCAGGGGAGAGATGGCGGCTTCGAGCCCATCAGGCATCAGGGAGCGCCCGGAATTTTTGAGGCTGGCAATCTCACTGCGCGGGATGTCCCGGGTGCTGTTGTCGGCCATTTTCAGGGTGATGCCGCTGCCTGATTCGGCGATCACACGACCAGTGAATATCTCACCGGTTTTTGTCTGGGCGATGTATGCCATGTAATCAGGTGCGACTTCACGATATGTTGGTCATGATGCGTTCGGCATCCCATCCGGTGACGACGGCGAGATTGGGAGCCAGATCGACGAGGCCTTTTTCGCGGAACTTGTGGCAAGCGATGCAGACGGATTGGTAAATGAGTTCTCCTTTGCTGAATCTCCTTTGAGAGAGGGAACTTCCTTGTAACGCGTGAGCACCCCGGCCCGGGAATCCGCGCCGGAGAAAAGCTTTTTGGCCCGGGTGGTGATGTCAGTATGCTTTGTGGGCAACAAGCAGGTCCCGCCGTATCGGGTCGAGTTGGTAGGGGGCAATTTTTCCCGACTCCACAGCATTGAGCAGGGCACGGAGTCGTTCTTCACGTGCCAGTAGCAGTTGGAGGATTTCATTACACAATTTTCCACTGTATGCATCCCAGCCTGCGAGAAGGAACTCGCCGGTTTCAGAGCAAGCGGGCTCAGAAGCTTACTGGGTCCTGCAGATGAGGTGAGGGTTTTGTCCTCCAACAAATCCTTCAGCATGCTTGCATCACGTGGAAGGGCGGCGCTCAAGACAGCGAGCCGTGTCCAGTGATCAGTGACGCCTTTTCGTGCGATGCCAGGTTTGCAAAACGCAACGCTAACTTCATAACCACCTTGAGGATAAGCTTCGGCGGTAGGGATATACCACGGACCGTCATCTCCGTAGGCGACGGTGGTGACAAATTTTTCAGGTGTGGCTTGTTGCGCAGCGAGTTGGTATTCGATGAACACTTCAGCCGGCAGGTGTAACAGAGCGGTGTCCTTGTTCAAGTGAAGCGCGCCGAGGGTGAGGGGTATACCTTTTTCGCAACGTTTGAGTCAGGTGACGCGGAAGACGTTACGATTCCGATCGGTGGTTCTCGCGCCTTCGGCCAGAGCTTCTCTCCACTTCAGGTGGGCTTCGTTTAGAATGCCTGTCCAGTCCACGGCACAGAGCACGACGGGTTTGCCTGCACCGAGAATGACGATTCCGATGGCTTCGAGCGGATCTTCCACCGTTGTTGCTGGCGTGATTCATCCGCCGCAGAGGGAATGCCCCTTTGGTAAGGTGACATCGAATCGGAAGGGTGTGATGTGCAGATCACCGGAAGATTCTGCAGCCTGGGTGAGGGGATCACTCAGGAGAGAGCCAACAGCACCGGCGAGGCTGGTGTGGAGAAAAGATCGGCGGGGGATCATTGGCTTATTTTGCTCTAGCTGTGGACTTTGCTTTGACACCTTGGATTTGTCTCCGGACTTCGCCGGTGATAGCGGTTTCAATTCCAGGTTTCCAGGGAGCGGGCAGGCCGTAGTAAACCATCGACGTGCCGCCTTCGTAACCGCCTTCTTTGATTACACGTTCCGAAGGGATGTAAGCCGTCACGTCGTTGGTATAAGCGGTCACCCAGGTATTGGTCTTGCCGAATTCCTTTTTGAATCGCAGGGAATAATCCACCACCACTTCTCCTCCAAGAAAAATCCACTGCAGTTCGGATCCGAGTCACCAGGTTTGGATGGGGTAGGAGAGGTAAGATTTTTGGGAGGCTTTGCCTGTGTCGAGATACTTGAGTAGCTTGCGTGCGAGCCGGGTTTTGTATTTATTTTTGCCCTGCATTGTGGCTACGAGTTTTTCACGTTCCGGGATGGCACTCAAGGGCAGGTCGATTTCCCGGTAAGCCATTTTTAAGTTTCCTTTGATGTCAGTCAGTGATTGTTTGAGTCGATTCTCCACTGCTGCGGCCAGTTGTTGTCCCACAACTCGAGCAGCATTTGCGTCACTGCCGCCACGGGGCCAAGGAGTCTGGTCTCCGCCGCAACCCTGCCAGAACATCGCGACTGCTCCCGGGTGTTTTTTCTCAAGCTCGATCTTGGCAAAGCCGACATAGTCCCCGCACCAGCGATCGAATGCTCCCGATAGCTTGGTCGGATGACAGGCATATCAGGCAAGAATGGCGGTCACCTGATTTTTGGAATTTGTCACGTGCAAAATCGGAACACTGTGATCCGATGGGCCAGTGAGCTTTCCTTCAATACGTTGTTTTTCCACTTCACGGTGTGGATTGGTGCGGCGGTTCACAGCGATGTCGGACTTGCCCTCGCCCCATGCGAGAGTGGCAGGAGTGAGTTTGGTGAAGGCTTCATCGACAACAGAGACGATACGTTTGCTCAATGATTCGGTGTATTTGATGATCATTTTCCGATTTGCATCTTCATGGAAAAAGAGCCCGTTCAAGTTTTGCCCCACTGCTGGTCCGCTGTGGGTATGCGAACAATTTAGCGCAATCTGATCCCGGGTAAGTCCATGTTTTTTCATCAGGGTTTGGCAGATGGAAACGGAGGTGCTTCGATCGATGCCGACGAGATCAAGAGTGATGAGTAAGGCACGCTTTCCACCGGGGTCTTCCATCACCAGTGCCTTGGCATGCAGATCATGCTCGGCTTGAGTCGCCGGTTTTTTGCGTCCTGCATAACCCGACATCCACATGGGGCTCTGCGGTGTGATAACGACTGATGCCATGCCCGCTTTCCAAGAATCGGATGCTACTTGTGCGATTTTGTCCGAGGAAGGATTGGATGAGGGTAGTGGTCTGATGCGAATCTTGCGAAAATGAATCTCGCTGTGTTCGGCCTGAAAGCCGATGTAACCTTTGACTCGACTGGTGTTTTTCGCTCGCGTGACGACCTTGCCATTAACAGCCAGTTCGACCGTTCCGTCCTGCGATGTGATCACGTAATGGTTCCATTGTCCCGCTGGTTTCTGGCGTTGCTCCAAGGGGCGAGCCGCCGCGGCTTTGCCTTTTTTATTGGGATTGGTCACCGCTACCAGTGATGCTCCGCGGATGCCGAACAAACTTCAGTGATCGCCATCGAGCAACTGGGCTTCGATAGCGGGAGGGTAGGGTTCACCCGGTCGGGGAGAGGCGTCCGCATGAAAAAAATTCCTGAATTTCCGCCTGGTGTCGCGTGACGCCATTCCACTTCGAGGATGTAGTTTTCATACATCTTGTCGTTGCGGATAAATCCGTTGGGTTCGCCACTACAGACCAGTAGGCCGTCGCGCACTTGCCATGTTTCAGGCTTGCCGTTGACATTCACCCAGCCAGCAAGGTTTTTTCCGTTGAAGAGTGAGATGTAGTCGTCTTTATCAGGAGTTTGTGCCCATGTGATGCTACTCGAAAGAGCAAAAAACAGAGTCACAATGAGGGGGCTGAGGGTCTTCATGAGGGGGGGGAAGGGGTAAGCAAGTTAGATGACACATTATCGTGGTCAGGGAGTTATTATGATAATATAAATAACAGAGATTGTATTGATCTGGCTTTTAAAGAGGAGTTTTTATGAGGAATTGAAATTGATGTTAATGTGGAATAGATCGGTTAATGAGGAACTAATCAATGAAATTTGAAATAGAGGAAAGTTCGCCCTTCTTTAAAAGCGTTCGACAACTAGCTTGGTGTTAGATGCAAAAAATCATCCAGATACTTTCTATTGTGAGTGCTTGTTTCTCTTCGCTACATGCGAAAACGATGCGTGAGCTGCCGGTGGCGGCGATTGGCTTTGTTGGACCGGGACCAATGGCTGAGCCGCCGGAATCTGCCGCAGGCCAGGCGATGGGAACCAAGGCGCCGATCGGCTTTCCAGTTTCAAATCGAAGTCTCGTTCTTGATTTGGGTGAGACCCGCCTGGTACACCAGTTGGTCATGTATGACGACAAGCGTGATAATTCAGGCACATCACCGCTGATCACTGAAAACGGGCTGCTGCTTTATACCAGCGACGATGGGTTTAACTTCACGCCTTATACCAGGCCTTTCGAAATTACGGTGGAACCCGGCAAACAGGAGGGTGTATTTGAGACAGCGAGGATCGACGATTTGGTGATTCTGGCTCGTTATATCAAGTTGCATGCCGACCTCCCGACTATGGCCTATGATTTTGCTAATACGAATCTTCAGCAAATGGTGCGTGTCTATCAGGATCCCGGGCTTGCAGCCACCGTGACCTATGTTCGTGCGGATCGTTATCTTGCAGGCCAGGCGAAAATTTACGCTCGCATCGAAATGCCGGCAAAGGATGAAAGTCCGCTTTGGATTGAGGCATTCGCTTCAAGCGGAGCTGAACTTGGCCGTGTGCTTGTGCCTGATGATGGCATCGTTCGACACGAGCTTGATGTGTCGAGCCTGGCTTTAGAGGAGCAGGTGATCGATCTTGTTTTGGTATCGGAGAAGTGGGGGGCTCTTGCGCGAAGATCGCTCAAATTTTTTTGCACGAGCGGGATACAGAATAATCCTGGACGTGTGGTTGAAAGCAAACCGGGACAAATCGTCATGCTCGATAAACTTGAATGTTCATGGGCAACAGGTGAGTACCGATCAGAAGGGAAGGCAAAACGGACGATCTGGGAGGGAAAACCGGAGGACAAGTCTTTTGAGCTGACCTTGCCGGCGACTGGATGGCATGCGGTGAGTATTGGTCTGACTGGTGGCAGTCAGGCGGAGGTGACGCTTGGTGATGCGGCACCAAAACGGGTGAAGTTGCAAGTCTGGCGTCAGTATGATGAAGCGGAAGGGTTGGGTGAGGCCTTCGTGGGTAGTGAAGATTTGGAATCAACGAAGCTCACTATCCAACCGATCGGCAAAGGGGCGTGCCGCATCGCCTTTGTGCGTTTGTTGGGTCTTTCGTCAGAGCAGATTCGTATCGCGAAGGCCGCACGGACACCGGACGGCATCGGTCGGGTGACGATCAACAATGATGGCTTCAGTATGTTTTACTCTGGAACCAATTCGAAGCAGCAGTTGTTAAAGGTGGTGGATAGATATCGAGGCAAGTCTCTTTACTCTTACGATTACTGTCTGGGTAGTGATGCTACCTGCACCTATGATACCAAGGTCGGAACGATTTTTGGCAGCAATGTGGAGAAATTCTGGCGTCAGGGAGATCGACGTGCTTTTGAAGGGATTCAAAAATTGATCAGTGAAGGCAATGATCCTTTACGTGTTGTGATCGATCGCAGTCGAAGCAATGGGCAGCAAATCCATGTGTCCTTCCGAATGAATGCCAATTACGCACCACCCAACGCGAAGACGATGAACGGCCGGCAATACTGGGACAACTATTCCTGCCGTATTTTAACCCAGTCAAAAAAATACAGTTACCGGCTCAGTTATGCTTATCCCGAGGTGAGGGCTTACCGCCTTGCTGTGATCAAGGAAGGACTGACTTATGGGCCGGACGGTTTGAATTTGGATTTCCTGCGTCATCCACCTTTTGTGGGTTTTGACAAACCCCTGGTGGATGCCTTTAAGGCAAAGTATGGCGAGGACCCTTTTGCAAATCCCACTGACCCACGGTGGCTGGCGATGCAAGCCGAGGTGATGACTGGTTTTGTGCGTTCGGTGCGACAAGTGCTGGACGAGGAATCAAAGAGGCAGGGCAGGGAGATGACTTTGACGGCGGCTTTCGATTACAGTGGATACGAGGGGCAGGCGCTCGATGTGCAACGTTGGGTGAGGGAAGGACTGGTGGATCAGATCATTCCAGGAGTGCATGGTTTTGGTGGCAAAGTATTCTCAGTAAACAAGTTTGCCAGGATGGTTGAGGGCACGGATTGCCAGCTTTTTGTCAGGCTGGAGCACACGATCCAAGGGCATGACCCCACTCCGGAATCCGAGCGGGGAGAGGTGGAAATTCACCGCGAACACATGACCCTGAATTCGTATCGACGTCGTGTGCTCGAATTGTATGATGAAGGGGCCGGGGGGATTTACCTTTTTAATAATGCGGGCCTGGGTTTTATCAACGCCCTCAGTGATAAGCAGGGTTTGCGTTCGTGGGATGCATTTGAACGCCCGCTGGTGGGGTGGTTCGAAGAGGGGCGAATAACGAAGTAGCCTTTTACTGCTCTACCTGCATTAATTCCTGGCTACGGTCCTTGGAAAGATCCAGTTGATGAAAATCACTCTGACCCTCTGGTAGCAACAGGTGAAATTTATTGCAGACATCGGTGAAAGCGGTGCCCTCGGTCAATTCGAAACCGAGGATGTGTCCGCCCTGCTGTTGATCATCGCTGATGAAGTGCAGATGATAGCCGGGTACGCCAATTCCGGTAACGAAGGGCGGACTTCTCAATCCGACAATGGTTCCTGTAATATTTCGCATATGGAACTCCGGTTGATGGGCAGCTATATCAGCCAGCAGGGGGTAGGGTTTTTTCTGCGCCGGCACGGCCCGGGTGTGCATCTTCCGGAAAGTGCCTTTTATTTTGATGGCAGCGAATGAATTTTTGTCCGGGACTTTTTCATCGAGGAACTTTTTGATTGTTTCCATGTCGGTCTTGACCGGTAAAACGAAGCTGTTTTGTGGTGAAAATCGACATACGGCGGCGAAGGGGGTCGTCAGGTCGAGCGAGGGTTGGTAAACTTTCCCATCGGATTTGGTCTGGAAAACCTTGCCGTCGAGAACCAGCATTTCGCCGTCGAGATGATCAAAGGTGCCGAGTCCGAAATCTCCTTTTGTCAGCAGTTCGCGGCAGGTCATCGTACCATCGTAGGACCCGGCGAGAAGGGCATCGATGGTAGAGGTCTGAGTCAGGGTGTGGCGTGGCTGGAAGCTGGAGCAGCTTGTAAGCAGTAAGGCCAGGATCGCGAAGTGGAGATGTCTCAGTGGGGGCATGGGTAAAATCGGTAATGGGAAGTTATACAGAAGGAAACATAGCTATGCAATGATAGAGAATCTGGTGGAGTAGCTCGATTCCAGTATTTCTAAATATTTTCAAATATGAGAATTGATCTGCAAATTTGAAAAATTATGGAAATTCTGCTTGTCAGGGGAGGTGGCTTCGTTTGTATTAGGTTCAAGCAAACCTTGTAAGTGCATTAATTATGGCATTTATACGGTTGGGAAAAGAGTTGTTTGCAGGGAGTTGGAGAGCTTCCTCGGGATTGAAGTGAGTAATCACTGAAAGTCGAACAGCTTTTTCTGACTCTGGTATTGCCCTAACACGAACACAATAAACGAATGACAACGGAAGAAGAATTGCCGGAATTGATGACGGTGAAGGAAACCTCGGCGTATTTACGCATCCCTTTGCCAACAGTGTATTATCTGGTGCAAAGAGGGCAATTGCCTGCGATTCAGATAGGTGGGCGTTGGAGAATCAAGCGCAGCTTGCTCGACAAGGATGTCCTGAAAAATGAAGAGGGTGGACAACCGACGGTGCTGGTGGTTGATGACGACCCGGCGCTGCAGACTCTTTTCAAACAATTTCTCAAGAAAGCCGGATTTGGGCGGATCGTGGTAGGGACAGGTGCCGAGGCGCTTTCTTTTGCCGAAAAGCAAAAATTTGATCTGGTCTTTCTCGATCTGAAGCTGCCGGACATTCCTGGGGATGAACTTTATGTGAAACTGAAGGAAGTGGATCCGAATCTGCCGATTGTGATCATTACTGGTTACCCCGACAGCGAGATTCTGACCCGGATTCTGGCTAATGGGCCGGTTACAGTGATTCAGAAGCCAATCGAGTTTGATCAGTTGAACCAGACCGTCAAGATTCTCGGACACCGGGGAGCGGAGTAGGGGGAAGCTTTTGTAGTTTGTGGGACTGGCCAACAAATCGCATGGCCAGTCCAGTGATAAAGATGCTGAGGTGTTTTATGAAGTAGCATGGGCTTGGAGCCGTAGCGAGGCGGAGACCGCTGTAGGCAACCCCATGTTGCCTGGTTCAAATGGACATTGAGGCGAAGCCGCCGTCGACGATCATTTCGATGCCGGTGATGAAAGAGCCGGCTTTTTTCGAGGCAAGTAGAAGAGTCGCGGGAATGAGTTCGTCAGCATCGCCAAAACGGTTCATCGGGGTGTGACCCATAATCGAGGCCACACGTTCTTCGGTGAGTACTTTGCGGTTTTGCTCGGCGGGAAAAAATCCGGGCACCAGGGTATTGACACGAATGCCTTGCTCGCCCCATTCACGGGCGAGGTTTTTGCTGAGATTATGCACGGCAGCTTTACTGGCGGAGTAAGTGAAAACGCGACTCAAGGGCCCAAGGCCTGAGATGGAACCAAGATTGATGATCGATCCACCGTCTTTCTGGCTGAGCATCTGCTTGCCGAAAATTTGGCAGGAGCGCAGGATGGCTCCCAGATTGATGTCGATGATGCGGGCAAATTCATCATCGGGAATTTCGAGAACAGGAGTGGGGGAGTTGATGCCTGCTCCGTTGACTAGAATGTCCACTGAACCTTCGTTAGCCAGGACGTCGGCGAGCAGGGCTTCGAGTGACTTGCGGTCAGCGACGTCGGCAGCAACAAAACGGGCTTTGCCACCAGCGGCTTCGATGGACGCAACCCGTTCAGCTCCTTTTTCAGCACTGCGTCCGACGATGACAGCATTGGCTCCGGCCTGGGCGATACCCTGGGCCATTTCACCACAGAGGGTGCCGGTGCCACCGATGACAACGGCCGTTTGATTTTCGAGTGAGAAGAGTTGGTCGAGGTAAGACATGGGGAACAAGGAATTATGAATTTTGAATGAGGAATTGTAAATGAAGAACTAGGCTTCGGTGAAGAGCGGGAGTTGCTCGGTGGACCAGGCCGTCGCATTGAGTTTGCACTCAGTTGCTAGTTCGGCGAACTCCTTGATTTCGGCTTCCGAGAAAAGCAGGCCTCCGGCTTTTTCGCTACGCTTGGCGTTGTTGGCTTCAATGGTGCCGGGCAGCATGCAGTTTTCGTTGCCGTGTCCGAGCACATCTTCAATCACGACTTTGATGTTTTCTGCCTGGCTGCGATTTTTGGAAAAATTCTGACCGCTCAGGGCATCGGGGTGGATGACTTGGAAGTAGAATGCGGTGGTGGATTTTTCACCAGCGGCTTCTGCTTCATCGGTTCGTCCGCGCAAGGTAGGCAGCGAACCTCCGATGACGGCTCCGTAAAGCTCGTTTAAGAGACAAAGGCCGTAACCCTTGTGGGCTCCGAATGGGAGCAGGGCGGCGACTTGATTGGGATCGGTGGTCATGTTGCCATCGGCGTCGATGGCAGCGTTCGGTGGCAGTTCTCCGCCTTCGCGTTTCAGTTGTTGCACCCGGCCCATGGCGATGGTCGATGTGGCCCAGTCGAGCACGATCGGATAACCAACGGCGTCGCAGGTGGGGAACCCCCAGCTGTGCGGATTGGTGCCGAGGGTGGGGTATTTGCCGCCGAAAGGAACCACTTCGGAAAGAGTCGATGTGCAGTTGGTGTAGGCGATGTAGCCTTTTTTGGCGGCGTCGATGACATAACCTCCTCCCCATAGGTAGTGAAAAGCATTGTCGACGGCCACGACACCCACACCATATTCGTCGGCGAGTTTCATGCAGGTATTCATCGCCTCGGTGGCCACGGCCTGGCCAAGTTTGAGATTGGCATTCCAAGTCTGAACCGCTTTGAATTTGGACTCGATGACTTCGATTTCCGCATTGGGTTTACAGCCTCCGCTGCCGCTGCCGAATAATTCATCAAGGTGCAGGGCCTTGAGTGCATTGTGGGTTCGGATTCCGTGATGGGAAGCGTTGGCGCACATGCTGGCAGCTGCACTGGCTTCGTCCGCATTGTATCCACGGGAAATGTAGGCGTCGCGCACGAGTTGGTCGTGCTGTTCAGTTGGGACAATGTAAAAGGATTCCTGTTGAGACATGGCTTTGTCTAATACGAAGCAAGGCGCTTGGCAACGGGAATTTTCAAGAAGGCCACAGGGGAACAGGCTGTAGACTGCAGGGCTGGGGATTTGGGAATCAGGGCAGTGTTTCAGACCCAATCACGCAAGATTTTCAGCAATTTGCAATGTGCTGCCAGCGCAGCGATTACGAACAATAAATGTGAGGCTTTATTCTTTCTCAGCTAAAACTGGAAACTCACTCAATACGCGCTTTGGAAAAGTGTTTGGGTAGCCGTCATTGGACTGGCGGGGGCCTTTGGTGGTTCGTCCCTCATTAATTGCTGCCGCCAACTCGTTGACCAGTTCTTTTACCATTTCAGGATGTTTGCCCTGCAGGTTGTGTTGTTCGCCGAGGTCGGCTTCGAGATCGAAGAGTTGCACATTCGGCAGAGTAAGATCCTTCAGTGCTTTGTTGGGTTTGGGCTCACTCCAGCCACCTGATCCCGGACACAGGGCGAGTTTCCATTTCCCTTTGCGGATGGCGAAAGAGCCGTTGATCGAATGATGGATGGTGAATGGGCGAATGGCTTGGTCGTTGCTCTTGCCGGTCAGAGCAGGCAGCAGCGAAAAAGAATCTTCTGCGACATTGGCAGGCAGGGTTTTGAGTTTGCCGTTGATGTCGGCGACAGTGGCAAAAATGTCAGAGGTGCAGATGGTTTGATCAAACGAGCTGCCCGCTTTCACTGTGCCTGGCCAGCGGACGATGAAGGGAACTCGGTGGCCGCCCTCATAGATGTCCGCTTTGTGGCCGCGTAAGGCACCATTGGGTTGGTGTCCCTGAGCCACAAGGTCGGGAATTTTTGCAGCTGGTGAGCAGCCATTGTCGGTCACAAAGATCACCATGGTATTGTCAGCCACTTGCTGTTTGTCCAATTCGGCAAGCACTTCACCGACCACCCAATCGGTTTCCATCAGAAAATCACCGTAGTCGCCGATGCCGGATTTTCCCTGCCAGGCTTCGGAAGGCACGATGGGAGTGTGGGGACTGGTGAGCGGCAGGTAGAGGAAAAAGGGTTTGTTTTTTTCTCCCGTGCGGGTCGCGATATAGTCGCGGGATTCGCGGGCAAAATCACGCAGGCAATTGATGGCTTCAAAGTCAGCACCGGATGGGCCGGGCCGAAAGAAGGCTTTGGTGACCGTGGCCTCCTGTGTGGCTTTGTCGTTTTTTAAATACACATAGGGAAACATGTCGAGTGAAGCGGGGATGATGTAGGATTGGTCGAAACCGAGAGCCGTGGGGCCACCGCTGACTTTTTTGCTGTAGTCGATGTCCCAGCCCTTGCCTTTGGTCTCTCCGGATTTGGCCTGGCGAGTTTCGCCATTGGGCAGTTTTTGCCAACCGAGCCCGAGATGCCACTTGCCGACAATGGCGGTGTGATAGTTTTGTTGTTTCAAAAAAGCGGGCAGGGTGAGACGACTGCTTGGAATCAGAGGGGTGTCGAGACCAAACAGGACACTTTTTTTCAAAGGGGAACGCCAGTTGTAACGGCCAGTAAGGATGCCATAGCGAGTTGGTGTGCAGACCGATGAAGTGGTGTGGGCGTCGGTGAATTGCATTCCTTCAGCAGCGAGGCGGTCACAGTGTGGTGTCGGGGGCAGGCCGCCGTCATGGTGCAGATCTCCATAACCCAGGTCATCCGCAAGAATAACTATAATATTGGGTGGCTGGGGTGCAGCAAAAGACAGCTGGGTAGTGAATAGGATCAGGCTGAAGATCAGGTGCTTGATGGTTTTCATAATAACTAGGAAAGGGAAATCGGGTCGCTGCAAACGGCAAGTGAATGTTTTTACGTATATGCGCCGAATCTTTGATGGTAGCTAAACTCCCAGCCCCTTCAGAGTTCCTGAAATGCCACCGAATGAGTCAGTTTCAATGCCGAGGCCCTGGAGCATGGAGACGTATAGTTTTGGCAGTGGGTAATTGTCCTCTTGATCAAAAGCAAGATGCTGGCCGTGTTTGAATTTTCCTCCGGCGAGAATGATAGGCAGGTTGCGGTTGTTGTGATTCGAAGCATTGCCCAGATTGGACCCCAGTAGCACCGAGGTGTTGTCGAGAAGGTTGCTGTCACCTTCTTTTGAGGCGCTCAGTTTGGTGAGGAATTCAGCGAAGGCGGTCATTTGTGCCGTTTCGATAATAGTGAGTTCGCTGATTTTATCAGGGTCTTTGCCGTGATGGGAAAGGTTGTGATAATCCTGGTTCACTCCCTTCACTTTGGGCACGGCATTGATTCCATTTTTGAAAAAAGTGATCAGGCGGGTGGAGTCGCTTTGCAGGGCCAGATGCATCATGTCGTACATCAAGCGAGCTTTGTTGATCACGTCGGAGCGGTCCTGGATGTCGACGGGGGTTTTGGCGTCGACCTTGGGTTTGCTTTTGTGTTCCCATTCCTCTCCCTTGATTAGGCGTTGCTCGGCTTCTCGAACAGCGGTGAGGTATTCATCGAGTTTTGCCCGGTCGTTTCCCGTCAGGCGTTTTTGCATTGACCGGGTTTTATCCATCACCCGGTCGAGGATGGATTGGCCATCTTTGAGTCGTTGGATTTGGTGGGCTTTATCCGCAGGTTTTCCTTCGAGAAAGAGTTTTTTGAAAACCTGGGAGGGACGGGTTTCCGACGGGATTTCGACTCCGCCACGGGACCAGGAGAGTCCGCGTCCAGTGAGGCTCAGAGAGAGGGAAGCAAAACGGGTATCGGCTCCAATTTGATCAGCCGCCAGTTGGTCGATGGATACCGAATTTTTAAAACTGGTGCTGCCGGGGTGATGGGCAGCGGTGAGGAAGGATTTTTCCGCCGAGTGACCTCCACCGACATTGGGATGGGAGCTTCCCGAGATGAGGGTGAAATTTTTGCGAAAACCCTCAATCGGCTTGAGGTAGGGGGTGGTTTTATAATCTGCTCCCGCTATTTCGGGGATGATGTTTTCAGTATGAAGCCCGAGACCGATGTTGATCGCCACCATGCGAGGTTTGTTGAGGGCCGCTTCGGCGGCCTTGCTGCCGCAGGGGAGCATGGCTTCGAGGAAGGGCAAAGCGAGGGTGACTCCGGAGGCGCGTAAAAAATGTCGACGGTGCATGAGGTGGGAAGGTCAGGGTTGGCGGAAAACAGGAGATTGGATGATTTTATGGATGAGGGAGCGGAAGCCGTAATCGGTTTTTTCGGAAGATTTGACCAGATCGTTCAAGGCAGTTCGATCAGAGAAACCCGGCGCACGACCCGTGGCGTAGGTAAGCAGTTTTTCAGTGAGTCCTGCAGCGATGTTTTTTTGATCACGCAGCATTAGTTTTTTGAATCCGATGATGTCATTGAAAGGCTTGCCATCCGGGGTGCTGCCCGCGGCATCAACCGGTAGGCCGATTTTGTATTGCACCCGGACATGGTTATAGGGATCCACGTATGTGTCCTTGAGACGTTTCCCTTCACCAAGGCTGCGGTAGTTATCGCGCCAGCCGCCGATGACATTAAAATTTTCCAGAGCAAAGCCCGGAGGGTCGATTTTCACGTGACAGGTGGCGCATGATTCCACATCGCGGTGTTTTTCCAGTTGTTCACGCAGCGTGGTGGCACCGCGAATGTCAGGCTCCACCGAAGGGACGCCCTTTGGCGGGGGAGGGGAGGGTTGGCCGAGGATGTGATCGAGCACCCACACACCACGAAGAACGGGGGAGGTGTTGGTTCCATTGGCGGTTACCTTCAAAACCGAAGCCTGGGTCAGGACTCCTCCCCGGACGCTACCGGGAGGGCGGGGGACTTTTCGATATTCCAGTCCCTTGACATCTTCGATGTCGTAGTGTTCGGCGAGTCGCTCGTTCAAGATCAGCCAGTCCGAGTCGATGAAGTTGAGCAGGCTGAGATTTTTGTCGAGGATCTCTTGAAAAAAACGATGGCTTTCCTCGATCATGGAGACCTTGAGGAACTCATCAAATTCCGGGTATAGTTTTTTGCTGGGTTCAGTAAAATCAATTTCGCGCAGTCCTAACCACTGTCCGGTGAAGTTGTCAGTGAAGGCCCGGCTTTTTGGACTGCGAAGCATCCTTTCCGTTTGCTTGCGCAGGACCTCGGGTTTGTGCAAGTCCCGTCTCGCCGCCAAAGTGAGTAATTCCTTGTCGGGCATGGATGACCAGAGGAAGTAGGAGAGCCGGTTGGCCAGGGCGTAGTCGCTGATGCGTCTGGGTTTGCTGGAAGGTTCATCGAGAAAAAGGAACTCAGGCGAGACGAGCACGGCTTTCAAAGCAATGCGAAGGGAATCGATGAAATTGCGACCTTGTTCATGGGCGTCTTTGAACAGTCCGCTGTAGAGCTGGATTTCTTTCTGGGTGGCGTGGCGACGAAAAGCGAGCGGGAGAAATTGTGCGAGCACCGCTTCTACGTCGGCGAGACCTGCTGTTTGAGGATTGATGTTTCCCAGTAAAGCTGTGCGGCTTTTTGGTGGCCACTGCTCGATGAGCGGGCCGGTCATTTCTGCTTTGCCGACTAGAATGCCTGGCCTGTCCGTGGTCGCGGCATCCTTGAGGTGTCCGCCATTTCGATAAGGCATGACTTTTACCGAATCATAACGATCAAAATGATCTTCGAACTCAATAGTGGTCCATTGCTCACCGGGTTCGGTTAGATAATGACCGACCAGATGTTTTTCCCTACGCCCGGCAATCACGTCTCCGGCGTAAACCCGCATGATAAGAGCTTTATCGCTTTGTACCGCCCGGGCAGTGAGTTTGACTTTATAACGACCGGGTTCCCTGACCATGAATCCCCAGAAATTAGTGGGGGAATAGTAGGAGGAAAACATCACCACGCCTTCGGGATCATCACGCAGCAATTTACCAAGGTTTTTTTCGAGCCGTCCTTTGTCCTTGAGATCGGTATGCAAGGTTTTGCTCTTGGGGCGTTTTTCCGGTCCGAAGGCAGCATCAAGCGCAATGTCTGCGGTTTTGAGGTAGGTAGCTATTTGTTCGGTTGAGACCGACAGGGCGGCTCCAATGTTATCAAAGCCGTGGGAGGTGGCGTCTTCGGGTAAGTGAATGGCAAGGTCTACGTCGATGTGAAGCAGGTCATGGATGGTGTTTTCGTATTCAACCCGGTTGAGCCGTCTCAGCACGACCTGGCGGTATTTTTTATCCGCTTTGGTCAAGGCGGGGGTGAGAGCCTCCAACAGTTTGTTTTTGGATGCTGCAGAAGGGCGTTCCTTTTTTGCCGGAGGCATTTCTCCCGATTCAATTTTTTCAAAAATTTGCGCCCATTGCCGGGCCTGTTCTTCTGTGTCGAGCTTCAGTGCGAGATCATACAGGTCGAGCTCACCTTTTTTAGCATCTTCATCATGACATTCGTAACAGTTTTCCTCGAAAAAATGGACGCTCAGATCATTTATTTGTTTTAAATCTTCCGGTGCAGCCGAGGTGGTGCCGGCTGCAAGGCAAAGGGGCAGAGCCAGTGCCAGGGCCTGGAATTGCTGGGAATAATACTGTAAACGAAAGGAAATCATGCAAGCAGGTGGAATAGATTGCGGATCATGATTAGATTGATGAGCGGATTCAATAAAATAATACCAGCAAGGAGTCAGAATGATGAAGTCAGGAGTCAGAATGAAGCGATTGTCAGGGGTGCTGCTGTTGTGGGGATTGTTTGCAGGGGGAATCCAGGGGCAGGAGGCAGGCAAAAGTGCAGAAGAAATCTGGAAATATATAGCCCCGGATTTTGTGGTGCCGAAGGAATATGCCGGTGATTATGGTGATTTCCGCTCTCCCTTGAAGTTTTATGACGGGGCCCGGGTGAAGACAGCCAAGGACTGGGAGCAGCGGCGCCGGGAAATCCTCAAACACTGGCAGGGGATGATGGGGCAATGGCCACCGCTCATCACGGATCAGAAGCTGGAGATCGTCAGTTCGGAGAAGCGGGAAAACTTCATCGAGCATAAAATTCGCTTTCGTTGGCTGCCAAATGAAAGCACCGATGGTTATTTGCTGGTGCCGCAAGACAGCAAGGGGAAAATGCCCGCAGTGATCACTGTATATTATGAGCCGGAAACGGCCATTGGAAAGGGCAATGAGTTGCGTGACTTTGCTTATCAACTGGCCAAACGCGGTTTTGTGACTTTATCAATAGGAACGACGGCTACCACCAAAGCCAGGGAATATGCGCTCTACTGGCCAAGCATTGGGGATGCAAAAGTCCAGCCGATGTCCCTGTTGGGTTACGCAGCTGCCAATGCCTGGCATGTCTTGGCTAATCGTCCGGATGTGGATGCGGAACGGATTGGCATAGTGGGGCATTCTTACGGGGGGAAGTGGGCAATGTTTGCTGCCTGCCTCTACGATAAATTTGCCTGTGCCGCATGGTCGGATCCGGGCATTGTTTTCAGTGATACCCACGGGGGCACCAATTATTGGGAGCCGTGGTATTTGGGATATCATCCCAAGCCGTGGAGGAAGAGGGGAATGGTGACCGAGGACAATCCGGCATTTGGCATTTATGCCAAGCTGAGGGAACAGGATGACGATTTGCACGATTTGCATGCCCTGATGGCACCACGCCCTTTTTTGGTGTCCGGCGGGGATGCAGATCCGCCAAAACAATGGAGAGCTTTGAATCACTCGATCGCAGTGAATGAGTTGCTTGGTTTTAAAAACCGCGTAGCCATGACCAATCGCCCCAAGCATGACCCGACAGAAGAGTCGAATGAACACATCTACCAGTTTTTCGAGTATTTTCTGATGGAAAATGAGGGGAAGAAATAATAGAATTGCAGGTAGTGTTGATTGGTTCAGATTATGAATGGGCGTAAAAGCTGAACATCTTGTGTTGTAGGAGGTCTGAGAAAAGAGCAAGTCAGCTTGGAGAGCCCTGGCGGCTTGGAACCATAGAGTGGTCGATTTATTATGAGACAGTATTATTTTAAGAAGAGAAAGATTGTTGGCATCGGATTGAGTTTTGTTTTAGGTCTATCCCTGTCGTTATCCGTGGCTGCAGACAAAAAGGCCAAGGTGGAGAAAAAACCGCCAGTGGTGAAAAAAGCAGCTGCACCCAAGTCTGCTCCCGCCAAAAAGGAGGTGAAACCTGCGGCTAAACCAGTAGTCAAGCCTGCTCCCAAACCCGCAGTTAAGAAACCAGCGGTCAAGTCTGCTGCCAAACCAGCCCCCAAGAAGCCTGCAGTTAAACCATCAGCAAAAACGCCGGCGAAGAAGCCGCCTGCTCCGGCCCCGAAAGCCATTTTTCCCGACAAAAATCTTGAAGCCGCCGTGCGCCGTCAGGTTTTTGCCAAGCGGAATAATAAGGAGGTGATTACAGCTGAGGATGTGAAGAATGTTTCTACCATCAAAGGCAAAGGGATGGGGATTAAAAACCTCTCCGGGTTGGAGCATTGCAAAGCACTGGCTTCCATTGATCTGGCTGATAATGCAATTGTCGATCTGGGGCCGCTAAAGGATCTCAAACGCTTGCAGCAATTGATCCTGCCAAAAAATCAGATCGCTGACCTGACGCCGCTGAAGGGAGTGATTGCCCTGCAATACATCGACGTGTCGAATAACAAGGTGCAGTCGGTGGCCGCGCTGAAGGGGTTGAAACGGCTGTCATCACTTTACGCATCAAATAATCAGATTGTTGATATCAAACCGGTGTGTGATTTGCCTAAACTTTCGTCCCTGTATCTGGATAACAATAAGATCACTGATCTCACTGGAATTGGAAAACTGACCAAGGTATGGAGTTTTGGATTGAAAGGGAATCAGATTTCAAACCTCGCACCGCTCAAGGGAATCCAGCCGATGAGTTTTTTGTTTCTCGCCAGCAATAAGGTGAGTGATCTCCAGCCGCTGGTGGATTTGCTGAAAGCTGATTTGAAGGGAGGGCAACGTTTTGCTCCCTATGTGCGGATTTATCTGAAGGGTAATGCACTCGACAATGCAAAAGCCAAAGCACAAATTGAGGAGATGAAGAAGCTGGGTTTGCGTTTGGCGGATGTGAAGTGAGCCGCAGATAAATATTTGGGATGATATTTGCGCTTTCTAGGACCGACTTTTTAACGGCGGGGGCGGAAGCGTTTGATTTCAGCGAGAGCGTTTGATGTTAGGAGGTATACCGTTAGTCAAGATTTGTTGACTGACCCCGGAGATTAGGAGGTATACTGTTAGTCAAGATTTGTTGACTGACCCCGGAGATGTTGACTGACCCCGGAGACTTGACTGACCCCGGAGATTTGAAATGGATTGCGCAACGCTTGAAAATGGGTGTCGGTACAGGAGTAAGTCAATATGCGAGCCAAGCGAGGAGAGGGCTTGAAAAGAGTCGGAAACAAAGGAAGTTATTTCAAAAAATGATCGAATGAATTGCAAGAATATTCTCCTGACCCCTTTCATGACCCTTTCTCACTTTTCACTTTTCACTTTTCAATATTGATTGGCTACATTTGCTTGAGCCTTCTTTCGTTTGTGGATTTCGGGGAGAGGCTGCTATTGCTAAAGCTAGCACTTTGCGGGCCTGCAGTGGCTTTCTCGTATCTTCTTGATTCGATTGCTTCTTTGAGCAATCCGGAGTTTGCGGTGTCGTGGAGGGTTGGAAACATTTATAAAGGAATTTTTTGGGCGCTTTTAATGTGGCTTTCGATACCGATTGTGACTCTTGCCTTCGCAAGGAGCGCGAAGGCGTTTTGGATTACCGCAGGAGTCATTTGGTTCTGCTCGCTATTGGTTAACATGGTCTGCGAATCACTCATGAGGATGTAGGTCTTGTGACCCAAAAAATGACCGAAAGAATTGCAAGAATATTCTCCTGACCCCTTTTCGATCTATGTGACGTTTTTTTTCAGCAAGCTAGAGGGAGCTGCTAGAGGTAATATACAGTGGGAGATAGGGCAGCTTGAGTTGGGAGTGGTGACAAAATAAGCACAGATAAAATGTTTGACCTCTTCGTCAGCTTTGGGTAATTACAGATTATGAAAAAAACCATTTTGCTGTTCGCCTTCGTCGTAGGAATCGCTGCTGTTCTGCCAAGTTGTTGCACGACGTGTGCAGAAAAGCATAAAGCTGCCAAGGAGGCTAAAGCGGCTTGTTGCGGAGATAAAGATAAAGCCAAGTCTTGAGTCTTGAGGGGGCGCTGCTCTCGAATGACGGAGGATGACAGAAACGGAGTTCTGTCCCACGGTTCTGTCCCATGGTTAAATTTGCATTTGTGGTGTGGGCGTTTGCCGTAATTATTGCACCGCTTCGTCCATGATGGCGGTCAAGGTTTCCTCCACTTCGTCGGCGACGGACTTGATGTTTTCAGCTCCGAACATGCCGAGCATCAGGGAGGGGCTGATGGTGGAAAGTTTCACCTCACCGTGTTCGGTGTAAACTGAAATACGGCAGGGCAGGGCGGTAGAGATTTCAGGGTTGGCTTCGAGCACTTTTTTCGCTTGATGCGGATTGCAGACTTCGAAGATGCGGCATTGGCCCTCGAATTCGACGCCTTTGTTGGCCATGGTTTGAGCCAGGTCGTGAACGGTCAGCACGCCGAACTCGTGATTGCTGACGGCGGCGTGCAGATCTTCACAGGTCTGGTCAATGGATTTGGTGGAAGTGCGGTTGATGGTAGAAGACATGGGGAAGAAGGTGGTAGCGGTTTAGGGTGGCAGGGGTTTGTAAAGAGGATCGAATGCGCAGTAGCGGTTGATTGGTGTTCAAGGTTTGGCAGGTTTTTTTTCTGACTCGGGCCACAATTTATTAATCGATCTAAGCGTTTCATCGACCAGGATCTGAGCGCCTTTTGGCCCGATGAGGTTATGAGTGACTTCAGCGCTGTAGCCGCCGGCTTCAATGGCGCGTGGTGTTGGCACATAATAACCAAAATCCAGCGGTGCAGCCAACTGGATCAGAATTGTTTGCTCTGCCGGACTGCGGGCCTGGATCTGGACACCGTAGTCTACGTAGAGTTCGAAAGGGTTGGTGGCGATGGCGACGTCCCCGAGACGAATGGTATGCAGTTCCAGGGGATATAGCGGATCGGCTTTTTGTTGTGCCTCATAGCGATCAAGCACGTAGCCATAAAAATGGCGTGTCCACCAGTCAGGACCTACCATCTTGTCCTTGGCATCTAGGGCGTCACAGATTTTTCTGGCGATTTCGTATTCAGATTTTTTGACCTTGAGGCCCGGCAGATCTATCAAGTCGACCAAATGGGTCATGGGAATGTCGCTGCGAATATCCTGTTCGATGACCTCGCGAACATCATCAAAAGAATTGGCGATCCGCCTCCCGAATTCCTGGGTCCTGGTCAATTTGCGTAAGCGATCCATGCGGGCTTCGCTTTTTTTACGGTACAAGAGATGCGGTGATTGATCGCCGGCCGGGGCGCAGAAACCCAGGATTGTGATGTCTTTACCATGGCGTTCATGAATCAGCTGGCGAACATCATGCCAGAAATCGGCGCTGAGCTTGGATCCCTGTACCGATTGAGAAGGACAAGCCAGGGTGATGGCGATTGACTTGAGCTTTTTTTGATCATCATAGAAACAGAGGAAATCGACGGCATGATCCTGAAAACCTTCGATGCGGCGAAATGTCGAGCTGTTGGTATTGCCATACATTTTAGCCTTTCCATTGCTGAACACTGCCCGGCGGTTCGAGGCCACGACGGCGTTGCCCAAACCCCATGCCATTGCGCCAAGCTTGCGTTCATTCCATGCCTTTTCCACAGCCTCTGCCATGCGTTCAAACATGAATGGCACATACTCCTTGGGCTGCATGGCGTCACCGTAGTCTTTTTCATTGTAGCGATCCTGCAGCAGCACCGGAGCCGCATGGGTGTGCGTGGCTGTCAGGAAGAGTTTGGTGATATCAAAATCAGGCAAACGCTTAGCGACATATTTTCGAAAGCCGTCCTGAATCCCAGGGCGGATCACGCATAGATCACAAGCCACCAAGATCGCCTGGTCGATGACGTGTTCTCCATCGCGGCTTTCGATAGCTAACACGTTTGCTTTGCACCGGCTGAGAATGCCGGTTGAAATGCGCACGGAACGATAACCGGTCAGCGGCACGGGTTCATCAGGAGTGATGTCGGCACTTGCGGCGCCAATCAATATCTCGGTCGCTGAGCTTTGCGAAGTGAGAAGGCTGCAAGTAGTCAGGAACAGTGTGACAATAAAAATTATTTTTTGCATGGGGAGGGAGGGTGAACAAAAAAATGTAAACGAGAAAAACCAGCCGACAAAGTTAAAATTTACTCCCCGCTCCCACAAATTTCGCTTAGTGAAGCTTAATGATTTCGTGGATGAGGGCGGGGCCCTGGTAAATGAGGCCCGTGTAAATTTGGACGAGACTAGCTCCGGCGTCGAGTTTATCGCGGGCATCTTCAGCGGTAAAGATGCCGCCGACTCCGATGATGGGGATGGATGAGTCGAGGTTCTTACACAGTTGTCGAATGACTTCGGTCGAGCGTTGGGTCACGGGGCGTCCGCTGAGTCCGCCTCCTTCTTCGGCGAGAGGGTGGCCGGCGACGGCCTGGCGGTCGATGGTGGTATTGGTAGCAATGACACCGTCGATTTGGGTTTCACTGAAAACAGCAGCGAGATCGTCGATGTGTTCGTCGCTGAGGTCGGGCGCGATTTTGATGGCAATCGGAACCATGCGGTCCTTGTGGGCGGGGGCGAGTTTTGTTCGTTCATCCTGCAGCGCATTGATCAGCTCGCGGGTGGTATCTGCCGCCTGCAGGTCGCGCAAGCCCTTGGTATTGGGAGAGGATAGATTGATGGCAATGTAGTCTGCCGCCGCGTAAGCCTGCCGGAAGCAGGTCAGGTAATCATCGAGGGCATTTTCATTCGGAGTATCGAAGTTTTTGCCAATGTTGATGCCGACAATACCCTTGAAACCCTGGCGCGATTTTTCGAGATTTCCCAATACGGTTTCCATGCCGGGATTGTTGAAACCCATACGGTTGATAATGGCCTGGTGTTCGAGTAAGCGGAAGAGCCGGGGTTGCTCATTGCCCGCTTGGGCGCGCGGGGTGATGGTGCCGATCTCAACGTGACCAAAACCCAAGGTGCCAAAGGCGGCCACCGCACGACCTGACTTATCCATTCCGGCAGCCAGCCCGATGCGATTGGGAAACTGCAAACCCATCACCTCGACGGGGGGGGATTGGGGGGCTTTGCCACACAGGAGTGATAGCAGTCCTAATTGATTGGCAAAATTAGCTCCACTCAGGGTGAGGTGATGAGCCGTCTCTGGTTCCAGTGAGAATAAAACTTTTTGGGCTAATTTGTAAAAATCTGGCATTTCAGGAGCGGTTATATGCAAAAATTTGAAACAGAATTTATATTTTTGGGAGCAAGGTGTTTTTTGCGTGACAATTGCGACCGTAGCGTCTTTTGTCGCCGTACCAAACGTAATATTCCCTATCATGAGCAACGCCACTTCTGCGATTCCTCTAAACGAGCTGGGAGAACCATTCTACACAGGATCGGTTCAGAAGCTCTATGCCGTCAAATCCGATGATTCGGTGATGGTCACACAAACCACTAATCGGGGGTCGGTCTTTGATGTGGGGGCTCTATTCGAGATCCCAGGAAGTGATGTGGCCCGCGCCGTTTTTCGCCATGTGTTGTATTCGGAAATGGCTAAACCTGAAGTCTGGAAAGAAGTGCTTGATGGCATTCGTGAGTCTTCGGATCTGGACAGTGTCTACCGCGATGAGCTTCTCACTGGTGCGATGGATGACGTCTGCGAGCGGGGCGCACGCACCCATCACGAAGGCATGATCGACGGGGTGAGTGGCGAAGTGTGTCACGAAGGTTTGCCTGAAACTCCAAGTGCCTACAATGTGGTGCGTAAGTATCAGATTCTGAAACCGGAATCTACGGTGTTTCTTGGAGCGCATCTCTACGACTATTCAAAATTTCCCCATGAAGACGGTTTTGTGATTCCTTTGGAATACATCGTGCGTTTCGGGATTACCAGCGGGTCGTCGGTTTATCGCAAGTATCTGAAGATGGGTGAAGCGGCTCGCAAAAGTTTTGAGCAGGAACTGGGGGTCAGTCAGGCACTCGAAGCGTGGAAGATGCTGGAACGCCCTGTGAGTGATTGCACCAGCAAATTCGAGCCAGAAGACCGGATGGTCAGCAAGCAGGAAGCCTTGGTAATGAGTGGCTTGACCGGGGATATGTGGGTGAAAAGCGGAAAAATGGCGGTGCTGGGCGCCTGCTTTGTGAGGCATTTGTTGGATAAGATCGGCCTGCGTTTGTGGGATATTAAGTGGGAGTTCGCCAAGGACGGGGAGGATGTGGTGTTTGTCGATACGATTGATACGGATTCATTCAGGGCGACTGGGTTTGTGGAGCATGGCGGTGAGCGTTATGTGATGAATTATAACAAGCAGTCGATGCGTGATTATTTCTCCATTGCCCACAGCGACTGGACGGATGCGATCAATGATGCCAAATCACGGGCTGCGAGTGAGGGCGTGGCATTCACCGAACTGCTGAAAGCCGGTCAGGAGGCGGGGACTTATGCAGCCACTCCTGAAGTGGCGGCTGAATTTATGGCGGTTCAGGTGAGCAAGATGGATTTGATCAAGGATCACATGTTGGGCTTGAGGGATCCGGACGAGGTGAAAGTGGCTTTGCTGGCTGCGGGCGAGGATGAAATCAAATTTTACGAGGGAATAGGGAAACTGGATGAGTTTCGGAAAATGAACGGTGTATAAGCTGGGAGGCTGGTATTTTGAAAGCAGTATTTGAAATTGTAGATCGGTATCTGGAAGCGGGCTGTTGCTCGGCTTTGCTTTATGCGCCCATCGATGAGGATCTGACCTATCGCCAGACCCGTCGTTACACTTTGGATTTCGAGGGTGATGAATCCGCCGCTGCTGATTTTGTCAGCAAAACCTTGCTGGATGAGGTGGCACAGGATCTTCATCAGGGAGAAGGCGGGGCTTTGAGTGGCTATCAGTTTGTGATTGATTACGGTATGAAGCCCGGTGCGCTGGATTTGGAAAAAGAGGCGGTGGTGAGTTATTACGAGCATTTGGATGGGCCCGCCTTCCAACTGAACGACCTCAAGATTGAGCAACGGGTTTATGTTTTCGGAGAAGGGAAAGCAAATCCTGACCGTTTTGTGAGCGATATCTGTAATCGGGCGATCCACACCTGGTCGGTGATTGATGGAGCGAACTAATAAATCAAGCATCCACCATGTCTTTTTACCGTCACATTCCAATCGCAGGCCTCGATGGCAAACAATTGCAGCAGTTGAGTTCTGATATGAAACTGTCCCTGTCCCAGGAGGATATGGAAGCGGTCCAGGCGATCTTCAAGGATTGGAACAGGGAGCCCACTGACGTTGAGTTGGAGGTGATCGCCCAAACCTGGAGTGAGCACTGCAAACATCGTATTTTCGGGGCGCAAATAGAACATGTGAAAGACGGGAAAAGTGAGGTAATTAATTCACTGTTCGCTACTTACATCAAAGAGCTTAGTGAGAGGATATTCGCTCGCAAACCGGGCTTTGTTTTATCGGCTTTTCACGACAATGCAGGTTTTATCACGCTTGATGACAATCTGGCGATCTGTCTGAAGGTGGAAACCCACAATCATCCTTCAGCCATCGAACCCTATGCGGGTGCAAATACAGGTATTGGCGGAGTGATTCGTGATATTCTAGGTGCGGGTAAAGGGGCAAAACCAATCGCTTCTCTGGACGTGTTTTGCTTTGGCGCGCCTGATACCAAGGCGGAACAGCTCAAGGCCGATGGCGTGATTCATCCCTTGGGTGTGATGCGTGGCGTGGTGCGAGGGGTCAGGGATTACGGCAACCGGATGGGGATTCCGACGGTGGGCGGTGCGATTCAGTTCGATGAGAGCTACATTTACAATCCGCTGGTATATTGCGGAACAGCTGGTGTGATTCCCCGGCAATACATCGACAAGGAAGTGACAGCGGGTTTGAAGATCATTTCTGTCGGTGGACGAACCGGACGTGACGGACTTCATGGCGCGACTTTTTCATCAGCCGCTCTCGATACCGACAGTCACGAGGAAGATATTCAGGCGGTGCAGATCGGCAATCCAATTGAGGAAAAGAAGGCTGCTGATTTTGTTCTGGAAGCACGGGATCGGAATTTGATCGAATTTGTGACTGATTGCGGGGCCGGTGGTTATTCCAGTGCTGCGGGTGAAATGCTCAGTGAAGTGGGTGGTTCGATTTATCTCGATGAGGTAAAACTCAAGGAGCCGGGCATGGTGAGTTGGGAGATTTTTATTTCCGAGAGTCAGGAACGCATGGTACTGGCGGTGAAAGAAGAATCCTTGCCTGAACTGAAAGAACTGGCTGACATTTACGAAACGGAACTGACCGAGCTGGGCGACTCTGATGGCACAGGCATTCTCAAAGTGTTGCATCACGATGAAACCGTTTGCGAACTGGATTGCTCACCTTTGCACAATGCGCCGACACGACATCTGCAATCGACTTTTACCACTCCTGAAGCTAGGGCTTCTTCGTCAGAGTTTGAATCAAAGGATCCGGCAGCGGATCTGAAAAGCTTGCTGGGAGATTTTGCTATCGTATCACGGGAACCGGTGATTCGTGAATACGATCACGAGGTGCAGGGGAACACGGTTCTGAAACCGCTGGCAGGTGCGACCGGAGATGCCCCACAGGATTCTGCGGTCATGTTTATTGATGGCAGTGAGCGCTTGATGGCGATGAGCCAGGCGCTGTTGCCCGAGTGGGGAAAATACGATCCCTTTGCGATGGGTGCGGCTTGTGTGGATGAATGTTTCCGGCAACTGGTCGCGGCCGGTGCCAATCCTGATAAAATAGCGCTGCTGGATAATTTTTGCGTTGGCAATCCGGAAGACCCCGCTGAGTTGGGAGGTCTGGTGGAGTGCGTGAAGGGAATGGCTGGAGCGGCGGAAACGTATGTGGCTCCTTTTATTTCCGGTAAGGATTCGTTTTACAATTATTTCGAAACTGACGAGGGGCCGGTATCGATTCCGGTGACGGCTTTGATCAGTGGTATAGGAGTGGTGGATGACAAGAGCCATGTGACGGGTGCGTCGATTCGTCATGCCAATAGTGTGATTTGCCTCATCGGTTCAACCGGCGATGCGATCGGGGGGAGTGTTTATGCTCGACAGCAAGGTGTCGGTGGAGTTGCCCAGGTTCCGGCGAGCGACTGTGAAACTTTCCTGGAGCAATACAGAAGCTATCATGAAGCGGTGAAAAATGGATGGATCCTTGCGGCTCACGACATCAGCGAAGGCGGTCTCGGGGTAGCGTTGGCGGAAATGGGATTTTCGGGTAAAGCCGGTTTGGAAATTAATCTTGGTGAACAACCGGTCAGCGATGATGCGAGTCAGACCGCACGCTTGTTTGCAGAAACTCCGGGTCGCTTGCTTGTCGAAGTGGCCGCTGGTGATGTGCAGTCTTTGCTTGCCACTTTCGAAGGCAAAGCGATTGCCGTGATCGGTCGCACGACGGCAGACCACGATCGCCTGCAGATTTCCTTTAACGGAGACGCTGTCATTGATGAAGCTCTCAACGAACTGAAAGAGATATGGAAAAACGGCCTCACGCCTTATTATTAAAGTTCCCCGGAACGAACTGTGATGCGGAAACTGCCCGTGCCCTGAAGGCAGTGGGTTTTTCGGCGGATGTTTTGCCGATCTCCCAGGTGAGCCCGGATCGACTGGAAGGGGTGGATCTGGTGGTCTTGTCGGGCGGGTTTTCTTACGGTGATTACGTTATGGCGGGGCGTCTGGCTCAGTTAGTGAGCGAACAACGCCTGGGAGATGCCTTGAAACAGTTTCGTGACAAGGGCGGTTATTTGCTGGGAATTTGCAATGGTTTTCAAATCCTGACCCGGATGGGTTTGTTGCCCGAGGGCAGTTTGAT
Organism: Verrucomicrobiota bacterium; assembly: GCA_030625775.1. Lineage (GTDB taxonomy): Bacteria > Verrucomicrobiota > Verrucomicrobiia > Verrucomicrobiales > DEV007 > JAADHD01. The sequence continues at coordinate 6,495 of DAOUQC010000006.1, read as the reverse complement.
TCACAATGATACCGGTCGTTTTAAATGCAATTGGGTGAAGCTCAAAAAAGGTTCCCAGAAGGACAGTCCGTTTCTGCGCGGCTTGCCGGACGAATTTGAATTGCCCATCGCCCATGCGGAAGGTCGTTTCGTGACGAAAGATGCCAGTGAAGCTGAGGCTCTGGTCGCCGATGGTTTTGGGGTTTTGACTTATACAGAGGATATTAACGGCAGCTTCAATCAGATTGCCGGCTTGCAGGATGAAAGTGGCCGTGTACTGGGATTGATGCCGCATCCGGAACGTTTTATCTGGAGTGAACATCATTACGACCCCGACTGGAAAAATGAAAACGGTGGGGAACACGGCAGCGGATATTATATGTTCCAATCGATTTTCGAGGAAATTGAGGAGAAATCAGGACTTAAAGCCAAGGCGTAGCGAAGACAGACGAAGTCAACTTAGGAGCTAGAATGAGCGAAGAATTTACATACAAGGCAGCGGGAGTGGACATCAAGGAGGCGGCCGCATTGGTTGGCGATATCAATGATTTGCGCCAACGGACGGAGGGGAAGCGTTCTTTGATGCAGGCTTTCGGATTGTTTGCAGCAACCTATGATCTGAGTGACTATGACGAGCCTGTTATTATGACGGGATGTGACGGGGTGGGCACAAAAGTGGAAACTTTACTTCACTACGATGAATTGGAAATTGCAGGCAAGGATCTGGTAGCGATGAATGTGAATGACATTCTCACTACAGGTGGGGATCCGATTATGTTTCTCGATTACGTTGGTGTCGGGCACATTGATAAAGAAAAAATCAAACGATTGATCGCGGGCATGTCAGAGCATCTGGCGTCCTGTGATTGTGTTCTGGCGGGCGGAGAAACTGCGGAAATGCCGGGGATTGTCCCCGAGGGAATGGTGGAGTTGGCAGGATTTGCAATTGGGGCCGGGGAGAAACGCGACTTGATCGATCCGACCCGGGTGGAGGTGGGTGATGTGCTGGTGGGCTATCCCTCCGATGGATTTCACGCCAATGGCTGGAGTTTGATCCGCCGGATTCTGGATGCTTACGCGGATGATTTCAGTGAAGAAGAAATTAGAGCCATGCTTGCTCCAACGCGTCTCTATCACGACGTTGTAGCTGGATTGAAAAAGGCAGGGGTTGATGTGAAAGCGATGGCCCATATCACCGGTGGCGGCCTGCCGGAGAACCTGGAACGAGTGCTGGGAGAAAACGGCGCTGATTTGAAAATTCCCCGATGGGAACTCGGAGCGGTGCCAAAGGTATTGAGTCACGTGGAAGATGCCGAAGCGGTGAACACTTTTAACATGGGTTTTGGTTGGGTGGCTGTCGTTCCCTCTTCGGAAGTAGATGAAGCAATCGCCTGTCTGGATGGATCGATTGCTCTTGGGGCAGTCGTTCCCGAACATGGAGTCCGGGTGACTGTGGGCTGAACGGTGTATTTTCAGGAGTCGCAAATCATAAAATCAATCAGAGCTAATCAGGGATGAGTGATTCAATCGGACATGAATGCGGACTGGCCTTTATTCGGCTGAAAAAGCCGTGGGCTTATTATTACGAAAAATACGGCACTTCGCTGTGGGCTTTCAATAAGCTGTTTTTGTTGATGGAAAAACAGCATAATCGAGGCCAGGACGGCGCTGGCATTGGTTGCTGTAAATTGAATATGCCCATTGGGCAACCCTACTTGTTTCGTGCCAGAAATTCCAAACGGGAATCCCTGTCGCGGGTGATTCAAGAACAACAGCAGGCCTTCGATAAAATGTCGCGTCGGGGCATTATTGATTACCGTGATCCTGAGAGCGTGAAATCAAAGTTTGATTTTGCCGGGGAAATCCTGCTTGGACATTTGCGCTATGGGACTTCGGGCGGATTTGGTACGGGTTCTTGCCATCCGCATTTGCGTCGCAGCAACTGGCCGACCAAGACCTTGATGATTCTGGGCAATTTTAATATGACCAATGCGGCGGATTTGAATCATCATTTGATCAATCGCGGACAGCATCCCGTTTTTGGAATTGATACCCAGACGGTAATGGAGGAATTTGGTTATCACCTCGATGAACAGCATGATGACCTCTATCGGCGTGAGCGTGACAAGGGAACGGAGGGCAGGGAGATTCCTGGCATTATATCCAGGGAATTGGATGTCAGGGAAATTGTTTCAAAGTGTGCATCCATCTGGGATGGAGGTTACGCTATTACCGGCGTGGTTGGCAATGGAGACGGATTTGTCTTCAGGGATCCAAATGGGATCAGGCCTTGCCATTATTATGAAAACGATGAGTTGATTGCTTTTGCTTCAGAGCGTGTGCCCTTGATGACTGTTTTTGATGCAGATACCGAGGAGGTATCCGAGTTAGAACCGGGGCACGTGGCCGTGATCAAAAATAACGGTAATATTTCATTTGATAATTTTGCCGAAGTTAAAAAAGTCACCCCCTGTTCTTTTGAACGCATCTATTTCTCGCGAGGCAATGATCCGGATATCTACCAGGAACGCAAGGTTCTCGGTGCGAATCTGGTGCCTCAAATTCTAAAGGTGATCGACAATGATCTCAAAAATGCAGTATTCAGTTTCATTCCGAATACAGCTGAAATTGCATTCCAGGGGACGATGTTGGGTTTGCGCCTGCATCGACGACAGGAGGTGCGTGATGCCTTGGTTGAGGGGGTTAAAGCAGGTACCTTGACTGAGGAAAATATTGATGAGCTGATATTGAGGAACTGGCCGCGTGGGGAAAAAATCGCGCATAAGGATATCAAGCTCAGGACTTTTATCAGCCAGGAAGATGGGCGTGCTCAGTTGGTGTCGCATATTTATGACGTCACTTACGGGGTGGTTCGCCCCGATGATAGTTTGGTGGCGGTGGATGATTCGATTGTTAGGGGAACCACCCTGAGGCGGTCTATTTTGAAAATCCTGGCACGCACCAATCCAAAACAAATTGTTGTGGCCTCAACGGCGCCACAAATTCGTTACCCTGATTGTTACGGTATTGATATGTCCGAGTTAGGCAAATTCATTGCATTCCAGGCCGCTACTTCCTTGCTGCAAAAACGAGGATTGCAGTCAGTGGTGGTGGAGACTTATCATGCCTGTGTTGAAGAACTGAAAAAGCCGGTCGAGCAGATGGGCAACTGTGTGAAAGCCATTTACTCATCTTTCACTCCTGAAGAAATCTCCGAAGAGATTGCCTGTTTGGTTTCGCCGACAGAATTAACCTGGAAGGGGGAGATCAAGGTGATTTACCAGACGATTGAGAACCTGCACAAGGCAGTGCCCGAAAACCAGGGCGACTGGTATTTTACGGGGAACTACCCAACACCAGGCGGCTATCGCGTGGTGAACCAGGCCTTTGTGCAGTTTTACGAGAAGCGTGAAGGCCGCCCGTATGATGTTTGGTTTTAGTCGGGGCTGGGGCAGTAGGCATTTTTTCTCAAAGGCGTTCCACCGGGCGTGACATCTTTTTTACATTTGTTTTACGCCCGCCTGACAAACGATTAGGAGAAGTGTGAGAGGCTCGGGTCATGAAAACAAAATTCATGACAAACAAAACAATGATGGTGGCAGCATTTTTAATCGCTGCTTTGATGACAGTTGGATCGGCTCATTCAAGCCGGGCTGAGAAAGGGAATAAACAATCGGTGTTGGTATCGGCGAAAGTTGATCGACCGATACTGGTTGAGCAAGGCGGCGAACAGGAAGTTGTTATCCAGGTGGGCATCGATGGAGTGATCCATAAGAGAATAAGACGCAGTCCACTGAATCTAGCCGTGGTTCTTGATCGCAGTGGATCAATGCGAGGGAAAAAATTGGAGCAGGCGAAACAGGCGGCAATGATGTTGGTTGAGCAACTCGATGAAGACGATATTTTTTCATTGGTAGTTTATGACTCGGATGTCGATGTGCTTGTTCCTGCAGCTAGAATCGGCAGTAAACGTGAGGGCTTGCGACGGGTAATTGAGCGCATCCACCCGGGTGGAAGCACCGCTTTGTATGCCGGCGTTAAAACGGGGGGTGAGCAGTTAGTCGAATTCCTTACCCGTCAACGCATCAACCGCGTGCTGCTCTTGTCGGATGGGTTGGCCAATGTCGGTCCAAAAAGTAATCGTGAAATTGCCTCACTGGGGCAGCGCCTGGCGGGGCAGGATATATCGGTGACGACAATTGGATTGGGAGATAGTTACAATGAGGATTTGATGACTTCGCTGGCCGAGGCGAGCGACGCCAATTATTATTATGTGGATGATGTGGAAATGTTGGCTGATGTGTTTCGTCAGGAACTTGGAGAGCTTCAAAAAATTGTAGCCCGGGATATTATTATCGAGATCAAGTTTCCTGAAGGAGTGATTCCAATTGATGTGATTGGGCGTGAGAAAGTGATTTCAGGGAATCGGGTGATCATCAAATTTGCCCAGATCGCTGCAAAACAGAATCGTAATCTGATGATTCGCTGCCGGGTGAATCCGGGTAAATATAAAAAACAGGGAGCCCTTGCGGATGTGATCTTGAACTACCAGGATACTCAGCAGGAGAATGCACCCGGACGGAAAACAATGGCAGATGTGCGAATCGGATGGACGAAGGAAGTGGCTTTAGCTGAAGCGGCGATCGATCGTGAAGTCATGACGGATGCCGAACTTTATCAAAATGCAGTTGAAAGCAAGCAGACGATTGATCTGGCCGACCGTGGAGAGGTTGGTAAAGCGCGAGCGCAGATAAGGGGGCAGATTGCAAAATTGAGTTCAATAGCTGTATCCGCACCTGCATCAAAGCAAAAAGAGATCAAAGATGAAATCGCCGTTCTGGAGGAGAATAAGCGTGATCTGGAAAGCGGTAAATTGGAAAAGGCCGGTCGCAAGCAAATGCAGCTGAATGTTTATAAAAAATCCAATTCGAAGTAGTCGATTGTGATTGGTAAAAAGGGATTATCAGCTCACAATGATGACGTGTTGAGATCTGTTTTGTGAAAAAGCTAACGACATTATTTATCGTCGCTGTGCTGGGACCTAGTTTGGTTCTGGCATGGCTGGCTACACGCTCGTTGAAAGACCAGGAAATGGTGATGCGGGATCAGGTCGAGCGCCGTGCAGAGGGCATGACGGCAACCGTGGCTCAGGACGTGAACGTGTTTATGGACGATGTGCGCCTGTTTTACCGTCAACAGGTGGATGCTCTGGTGAAAGAAAATCACGGCAATTTTAAAACGAACTGGTTGCAGGATTTTGATCAATCCATCCGTTCCCGTTGGGGGCAGGTCAAAGTGGGAACCGTGATCGACGGAGATGGGAAGGTTTATGCGCCGCTTGCTAAATCGCAAGATCTCCGGGTTCGGAATTTCCTGCAAGACAACAATACGTTTTTTACCAACAAGGCGGTATGGGAGGTTTACCGTGCTCCTGCAAGGCAGAGCAATGATGTGCTTGCCGTACAGACTGATGAGCCAGCCAAGCAGGATGAGAGCGCTAGCTCCTGGGTTTCAGTAGCAGCTAGCTCGCCGGTGTCAATTCCTGCAATGCAAAAGCAAAGCGCCTCACTGGGCGAGTCTGTGGTTGAGGAAAAGAGGGAGCCTGAAAAAGAGGGAGAGGGAAAAATGGCGAGGGTTAAGTCGATTGCCCCGGCAAAAAAACAAAAGCCCTCTTCACAACCCACTTCTTCAGCACGGACAGAATCCCTGACTTTGAAAGACGAGTCACAAGCTAAGTTGATGAAAGGCAAAAAGAAGGTCGCTATGAAATCGGCTGAAACTAAAAAAGCAACAGTAAGCCGGAGAATAAGCCAAGCTCCTGCGTCGCCCCCGAGTTCATTTGCAAAAAATGATCAGCAAAAACCGGTACAACAGAAGGTTGCAGTGGGACAGCTCAATGTGGCTCCCCAATATTCCAAATTAAGATCGCAGAGCAAAGGCCAGGTGATGGGGGGGAGGGGAATAATAACAAGTCCTGGTGTGGAAAGTGAAGAAATGATTCCAATGGAGAACCGAGATGAGAATCGTCCCATGGAACAGAGTGCTGTCGAGACGGGTGGGTTGATTGCTGGGAAAAAGATAAACGATTTGCTGCAGAGAGAAGTGGGGCTGGAGGGCGAGAGGAAGAGAGCAAAGCAGGGCATGGGTAATGATCGTGATGACCTCACCAAAAATATGGCAATGGACCAGGTGCAACTTCCCGAGCCTTTTGCCGATCTCGAAACGGATTCGGGGGTGATGCAGGACGTGATTGGTCAGGAAAGGGAGGGTGCCCTGGGCCGCTTTCTGGATAATGGGCTGCACTTGTATCTCTGGTATCGTCCCGAGGTTTTGAACTCAAAAATTTTCTGGGTTGAGCTGGATTTGAATGAAATTCGTAGAGAGTTACAGGGAATCATTACCGGGGTGGATTTTTCGGACAGTGAAGCGTTCTGCCTGGCTCTGTTGGATGAAAGAGGGCAGTTGGTTGGGAAAAACAAACAGGGTTTTCACAGTGATTGGGCAAAGAGTCTGGTC
>DAOUQC010000026.1 GCA_030625775.1 Verrucomicrobiota bacterium | reverse complement strand
TTGCGGCCAGGTTGTTCCACTCGTAGGGGTCGTTGATGGTATCGTAAAGTTCCTCATCGCCGTTGGCGTAGTGGATATAGCGCCAGTTTTCTGTGCTGAGACCATAAGTACCCGGGTCGCCAAGATAAGTGAGGGAAGGGTGTTTCCATTCCGTTTCGGGATTTTTTAATAGCGGGATAAGACTGGGTGCGTCGTTGTCAGCTTTGGGAGGCAAGCCGGCGAGCTCGCTTAAAGTGGGGTAGAGGCTGAGCAGATTGACAGGACGTTTGCAAATACTGCCTGCAGTCGTGCCTTCAGACAGGCCGGGGGCGATTTTTTCCGGAACTTTTATGATCAGAGGCACACGGGTAGCGGCGCGCCAAGCGGTGTATTTCTGCCAGTGTTGTTTTTCACCGAGGTGCCAACCGTGATCACTCCACAGAACGACGATGGTATTGTCCTTGTTCGGGCCTTTGTCGAGCGCATCCAAAACGCGTCCGAGCATGGCGTCGGCGTAGTGAATGGATGCGAGATAGGCCTGAATCCCTTTTTTCCATTGGGCTTGTTTCCGGATGTGAGCAAAGTATCGATTCGGTCCACGTTTTTTTCCGGCAGGCGGCAGGTCATCGAGATCACCTTCTTTGTAACCGGGGGGGAGTTGGATGTCATCCAAGGGAAAGGGGTCGAAGTATTTTTTCGGTACATACCAGGGTTCGTGAGGTCGGTAGATTCCGCAGGCAAGGAAGAAGGATTTTTCGTGTTTGCGTTCAAGTTGTTCGCCAACCCATTTTGTCACCAGCCAGTCTCCGCCGAATTCCTTGTCGCTCACGTCAAAGGCGTGCCAGTCTGTTTCGGTATATTGCCAGGCTCCGCCACGAGGGAGGGATTTCGGACGTTTTCCCCAGGGCATGTGTGGAGGGAAAGGATTCTCGCTTTCCTTGGCGGGGAAGTATTCATCCCATGATCGAGCGTCGATAAAGTAGTGCAGGATTTTCCCGGAACCGGTCGCTCGATAGCCATGATTGCGAAAGTGTTGAGGAAGCAGCTCTGCTTTGGGCAAAACTTCGCGCATTTTTTGACCGTTGTCGTAAAGGCCTGAGCGGTGCGGTGACAGGCCGGTCATGATGGCGCTGCGGGATGGGTTGCAGGAAGCAGCGGGGCAATGGGCGTTGGTGAATAATACTCCGCTGGCAGCCAGGCGATCAATATTTGGGGTGATCGTTTGCGGGTTTCCGCCAAGACAGCCGACCCAGTCGTTGAGGTCATCGAGGGCAATGAAGAGAACGTTGGGGCGAGAAGAGCCGGGCGCTGCGGAGCCTGTGCCGCTCATAAATAGTGGAAGAAAAAAGGAGAGGGACAGACAGAGAAAACGTTTCATCGACACTAGAATACAGGGTGAGTGATTTTTGAGCAAGTAACTCAAATTACGCATTTGCGTGATCCTGTTTGTTACCAAAGTTTTTCTTCTAGGTTTACAGCTCGCCACAGGATAATGTGCAGATCATGAATCGATGTTGTTTGACTGAAATGAGACGGTGTCTTGGCTTGCTTGCTTTGCTTCTGGTGGTCTGTGCACCGACGGTAAATGTCAGATCTGCAGAGTCCGGTTTGAAAAATGCGTCACGCGGGGTGACTCAAATTGTCGCCCATCGGGGTGCCAGCCTGGAGCGTCCGGAATGCACACTGTCTGCGATTCTCCGGGCGATCGAAGTGGGTGCAAGCGCAGTCGAGGTTGATGTTCGCACCAGTAAGGATGGCCATCTTTTTCTGTTGCACGATAAGACCCTGGATCGCACAACGAATGGCAAAGGAGATCCCGCTAATTTAACTTTGGCCGAGTTGCAGCAACTTGATGCGGGTTCGTTTTTTGACGAGCGATACCGTGGCGAAAGAATCCCTTCACTGATTGAAGCCGCCCGGGCTTGCAAGGGAAAGGTCGATCTACTGCTTGATCTCAAGGAGCAGGGAGAAAATTATGACAGCAAGGTTGCCGGAGTCATTCAGGGCCACGGTGATCCGATGCGAACCATTGTCGGGGTGCGGACTGTGGCGCAGGCCCGGCATTTCAGAAAATTGCTGCCAGAGGCCAGGCAACTGGCCTTAATCCCCGGCGTCGATGACATTGAGGCTTTTGCCGAAGCGGGAGTGGAATTCATCCGCCTGTGGCCGCGGTGGTTGAAGGAAAACGACCAAGCTGTACAACGCGTTCGCGCTGCGGGTAAGCATTTGCACTTGAATGGCAAAACTGGCAGTATCGAAGAAACCCTCAGCCTTCTGGTTCACCAGCCTGAATCACTTTTGTCTGATGATCCGCGTCGCCTTGTCGCGACACTGGAAAAAATTGCCACGGGTAATCTGCCAGAGAAAAAGATCGATCAGCTGTTGGATATGACAAAAGGGGGCAGAGTGGAGTCGGGCGAAACGGGCCCCGGTGATCTATCTTTTTTGAATCGTGATTACCGGATGATGGAAGTGCCGGACGAACTCGTGGGCTTGGCGCGCCTGGCCTTCGACGGTGGTAGTGGTGCCCGGGTGGTATTGGAATTCAGGCAGCCTACGGTGGTTTTTGCGGTTTTCGATTATAATGACGGTGGATCCTGGTCCTTTGGGGACGGGCGTTCTGCGAAGGATCATGGTTGGCATCAATGGCGTGAGGATGTCTATTGCGGATCGAGTAATCCGGATCGTGACGGGGAACCGAATCGTGCTGACGTCTGGTTTCGAGAATTTAAATCCGGGCAGGCCCTCGCCGGAATGCCAAGTTGGTGGTTGTGCATGGGGATTGTCGATCTCGACACTGCACGCAAAATTGACGGTTTTCGCGAGGGGCTGGTGACGAAAACCGCTCCGGTGATTCGTCGATATTCCCATGTGGAAGATGCGGCGAAGATCCGGCCTCTGAAGATTCCCGCATTCGAGTCGGTGGATTCCATCCGGCGCTGGCAGCAGCAACAGAGAAAGCGATTTGTTGAAAACATGATTTATCCGTATAGCGGAAAAATTACGGTTTCTGCAGGTGAGTCCAGAGAGATGAAAGGATTTCGGCAGGAGGAATTTCACGTTGCGACGGGCGGTGAGCGCCTTTTTCGATATTTCAGGCTGACTCCCTTGCAAGGGAAGGAAACAGGGAAGCGACGACCGGCAATTGTCTGTTTCATGGGGCATGGGAAGGTGAAGCAGATTCTCGAGGAGGAGAGCAGTTATCAACATGCCTGTGCGGCCTACTTTGCTCGAGCAGGATACGTTGTCTTTGCGATGGAAAGCGTGGGCATGGGGCCGGGAGCAGATACCCACCATGACCTTGATCGTTCGTTGCGTCTTGAAGGGCGTGGCTGGTATAGTCTTCTGTTCGCGCATCAACGCATTTTGCTCGACCGCGTTTTTGCGGATTCAGGGGTCGATCCAGAGCGAGTCGGAGTGGCTGGTGTTTCTACTGGCGGCTTGCTGGCCTTGAGCGCTGCGGTGATGGAGCCACGAATTGCCGCCGCGAGCGTGCAGGGGATATTCGGCAGCATGCGGGTAAGTTTCATTCGTGATCGCGACAGGCATTGCGGTTGTGGTGCTATTCCGGGATTGTTGCCGGAATTTGATCTGCCTGAGCTCGCCTTGCTCGTTGCTCCCCGCCCCTTGCATATATCCAACGGTGAGAAAGATGGTTTTTCTCCACATGAAGCCGAACGATGTTTGAAGCTCATTGAGCCGATTTATAAACAGGCAGGTGGTGAAAAACCGTTCTTTACCGTGCCACCTGGTGGGCATGCTTTTGCATTGAAGCCAGCAGCCAAATTTTTTCGCAAGCATTTGGAATAGGATGTCGCGAGAAGTGTGAGTGGTGGGCGAACTTACATTTCTTATGGAGGTGAATTTCAGGTAAGATTCAAAGTGGTCTGTTCAATTTTTTTTAACAGGCAAACTCTGGATCATCGATTGGATCGCTTTAGAATTTGCGGAGTGCTCGCTGGCGACTTCTACAATGGCCGACCAGATGTAGGGGTTGTTGTCAGCTGATCTTTGTAGGGCTTCCGGCCAGCCGAAAGTTTTGAGTTTTAACTCGGCGGTCACCCGGTCGTCAGCAGCATCGAGAGCTTCCAGTAAAGGTTTAAGCAAAGAGGCACCGAGGAACTTTTCATCACGGATGATGCGTTCTTTGCTGCCGATGTAAGTATGGCGGAGTAAATCAGCGGGCACATCAAGGCGGTCTCTGGGATAAGCGGTCTGGGCGAGCTTGCTCCAGAACCCTTCCGCATCGTATGACAGCGCAAATAATTTTTCCTGATCTGATTTTGTGAGCGGCAGTTCTGTCGGGTGTCCGCTGCCTTTGCGAAACGCGGATTCCGTCCAGCGGGCCGTTCCCTCGGTGAACCAGCTGCCTTTGAACATCGTGTAGCCATATTGGAAAAGGTGGAACAATTCGTGAGCGGGCGACAGATTGCTGGTATCGAGCTTTCTGGAAATATCGATCGTGAGCGCAGTGATGCCGGCCTCCGGGTCGCTGGGGCGATAGTAGTTGATGGCGGCATCTCCAGCTGAACCATTTCCCTTTATTTTATCCGGGTTGAAAGGGGTGGATAAAGGCAGTGCGCCGACGTGCACATCGATGAACTCGGCCTCATCTTTGTAACGAGGGCTTTCAAGCGGGTGGCGTAGTTTGAAAACGTCAGTGTAAAGGTCTCTAGCCGTGGTCAGTTGCAGGGCAAGGTTCTCGATCTGATCAGGGATGGAATTTTTGTTAAGGTCTTGAGTTTTCGGAAGTGCATCGTCGCCTTGGAGCGTGTAATAAATTCGGAATTCATCGACGATGTGAATTTTATCCAAGCCGGATCGTCGTTTTTTCCATTGAGGAAGTGTCGGGCGTTCTGCCAGAGAAGTCTCGATGGGTGCAAAAAAACAAATGGCAAGGAGAGCGAGAAGAGCGGACTTCATACTTGGAAATAGTGGGGGAATCTCATTCATATAGAAGGTCATTTTTTCACCGCATGTGGAGGAGTGGCTTTGTTTTTCCCTGCGCCGATAGACATTCCCTTGGCGATGCTTTGCAAGGTGTCTTCATTGAGATTGAATATGGTGAAACCGCCCGTGCCGACTTTGCGGTTGAGGTAAATTTGCCCGACGACGCGATCAGCGCTTTGGGTCTTGTTACGTAAGGAAGCACCGATGCCGGGATAGAGGGGGAAGTTTTTCGGAAGCAAAGATTTCTGCGTTGTGATCCAGTCGAGGTATTTTTCGTCGTTGTCAGTGTAATCCATCGGGCAGAGGAAATCGACGTAGCCCTCCTTCGCCCATAAGGGCCAGTCCTGGGCGACCCACTGGCGGCACTTCGGGTAGTCACGGAATACGGCGGCGGAGATCTTGATGCCGGGACGGATGACTCTGGCCTGTTCGCTTACTGCTTTGACGAGTTTGGTGATCTGGGCACAACGCCAGTCGGTATAAGCTTCCAGCAGTGGGCCATCGTAACAATCGGCGGGCCAGTTTTTCACCTTGTTACCGGTATCAGCTTCGAATTTTTTGCGACTGTAATCACTGAAGTCATTTCTGGAATTGGGATAGCGGATGTAGTCGAAGTGAAATCCATCGATGTCGTAATTGCGCACCACCTCGAGGATGGATTCGAGTTCCAATTTGAAATTTTCCGGGTGGGCGGGATTGAGCCAGTCGCCGGGTTCTCCGTTGACATCGACCTGCAGGCGTCCAGCATCACGAAGCTTCTGGACAAATTCTTTGGGAACGCTGTGGCCGAGGTTGTAATTGACCTTCCACACGTGGACTTCGATTCCGTTCTGGTGAGAGGCTTTGATGCACTGTTGGATTTGATCACCGTAGTCTTCAAAAGTTTTCGAGTGCGGCAGGATATCGGAAGGATAGTGAGCCACGCCTCCCCAAAGCATGTTGGGCAGGATCATGTTTAAACCTCCGGCGGACATTTCACGGGCCGTGCGATCCCAGTCGCCGGGATAGGCGCCAGTGCCAGAGTGATTCCAGAAAGCCCGCGCTTCTACAGTAGGGCTGGCTTGGGAGTCGAGGTAGGCAGAAGTAAATAAAATGCGGGCTAATCCGGCAAGGACGAAGGCTCCATATCCATTGCCTTTTTTCTGCCTATTTTTTGCATCAGAGATGAGAATTTTTGCTTTGGAGAAAGGAGCAGAGCCGGGTTTGTTTGCGACAAATTTTTCCAGTTCAGCGATAGACTGGCAGTGTCCAATTTTTTCTGTCAGTGACAAGATGTTGTCGGCGGCTTCTTTCCAGATTTGCGGGCTTAATTGACCGAGCAGAGCAATCAGCATAGCTTTTTTATGCCCTTGGTCATCGCCGAGGATGATATGACTGAAATACGCACCGCGATCACTGATCAGCATGGCGGATTTCCCAGTAGAATTACCGTCAGCATCCAGCCAGTGCCCGATCACACGAGCATTGTGTCCGCCGGGTTCGGCGGTCTTGATGTTCCAGGAGGCTTGACGCATTTTTCCGGGCATGCCGGGGATCTTTTTGTTGTCGAACTGGACCGAAGCAAAATCACCGCTTTTCTTTTCGTAAAAATAATCGGCATTTTTGAATCCCAGAGTTTTCCCGAGTTCTGGAGACATACTGTAGCAGGTCAATATTTTTCCTCCCTGGGTGACGAATTGATCGAGGGATGCCAGCGTTGCTGGATCCAGTCTTGGATTGTGGGGCAGGATGGCAATGGGGCGATTGCCCAGCGATCCATAGCGCAGGGAATCAGTCTTGATTAAATCGCTTCCTATACCGGTGTCGAGCAACATTTGGGCGATACGTTTGGCGACTGCCTCTGTTGCTTTGAATTCAGGGCTATCTGCGGGAGGGATGATGATGGCGGTATTATTCCAGTGCGCTTCGAGCTGTTTGATATCAAATGAGGTGTCACGGGCCTCGTTTTTTGGTCGCCAAATCGAGATGCGAATTTGGTCGATCTTGTTCCATTCCGCCGGATTTTCTTCACTGGAGAATGCATCCTTGGCGAAGGTGAGAGTTCGCCAGCCGGATTTGGTGAGGGTTGTGCCTCCGCTGTACCAGCCTTTGTCACTGTGAAAATACAAACTCACACGGGTATCAATTTGATCACTGTTCGCCATCACCTGGATGGTGAAGGAGGTCGCGGCGGCAAGATTGAGGGAAAGTTTTCGATCGATGGTGACGCGCAGGATTTTCTCCTGCGAAGCAAAAGGGGCGGTCAAGCGGACGACGCTTTGTTCATTTGCTGATACCACCTCAGCCATGGGACCTCCGTTGTGCATGGCTTGCCAATTTTTCCTGAGTGATGCGGAGTCGGAGTAGTCAAAACTGTCGAGAGTTTTCGAGCCCACCGGTTCAATGGCCCAGGCCTGAGTTATGCCAAACGCAAAAGTAAGGAGCACGCTTACAGTTAAAACAGATTGCTTGATAGATCGGATCATATTGGATGCTTAGATGGCAAAATACTGAATCACAAAGAATGCTCGTTCAGAAGGTTTTTTTTCCGTGGCCGGGTTTCGGTTTTTGGTCAGCAGGTTTCCCGCCGGGTTTCCAGATCGCCGCAGGGGTGTGCTCTTCTTTCATAGCAGCTTCGATTTTGGTGACGATATCAGGATGGTCGGCAGCAATATTATGGGCTTCACCGAGATCACTTTCCAGATCGTAGAGTTCGATTTTTCCAGTGAACCCAGGCAAGCGCACGCCTTTCCATTTATCCATTCGAATTGCTTGTTTGCTACCACGTTCATAAAATTCCCAGTAGAGGTAGGGATGTTCCTTTTGATTTTTTTTATCGCCTTTGATCGTGGGAACAAAACTGATGCTGTCGTTCGGGGTGGAGGGTTTGGTGCCGGCCAGTTCAGAAGCGGTGGCCATCAAGTCTCCGAAGTAGCCGATGTGATTGGAGGTGGTTCCGGCGGGTGTGACGCCGGACCAGCGAACGATCAAGGGAACGCGAATGCCGCCTTCGTAAAGATCACGCTTCATGCCGCGCAAGGGGCCGCTGGGGTTGAAGCGGTCGGTATCGTGTCCGCCTTCATCATGGGGGCCGTTGTCAGAGCTGAACATGACGACGGTGTTTTTATCGATATCGAGCTTTTTAATTCGATCGAGGATTTGTCCAATACCAGTATCCATTCGGGTGATCATTGCCGCCTGTCCTTTGTCCGGGTTCGGCCAGTCTTTGTCGGCATAGATGCCATAGTCAGGCACTTCCTGACCGTCACTGAGCTTGCGCCCGGCCTCGTTATTGGCGTGAGGAATAGTGATGGGCATGTAGAGGAAAAACGGTCGGTCCTTATTCTGATCGATAAAATTCAGCGCCTCTTTCATGAAGAGGTCGTGTGAGTATTCGACCTTCTTTGTCGCGATGCCGCCGGTTCCCCAGAAGCGGGGTTTTTTGCCGACATGGATGAGATCGACTTCGTTCTTCAGTTCTTCTTTTTTGCCGTTGCGCCAGAGATAGGGCGGATAATAATTGTGTGCGGCGAGTTGATTGAGGTAACCGTAAAACAGATCAAATCCCTGTAACCAGGGTTGACCATCAGTGCCTTCTTCGCCGATGCCCCATTTGCCGATGGCGGCGGTGGCGTATCCTGCCTTCTTTAAAACTTCGGCGATGGTGACATCTTTGTCGTGAAGGGATTGATCGGCTCGGATGGGGGTGTTGCCGCGAACCCGGGTATGCCCAAGATGCCGACCAGTCATCAGCACTGATCGCGATGGAGCGCAAACAGTGGCACCAGCATAGAATTGGCTGAACTTCATGCCCTCGGCGGCCATTTGGTCGAGGCGTGGAGTTTTGATGATGCGCTGACCGTAACATCCGAGATCCCCATAGCCGAGGTCATCGGCGAGGATGAAAATGATGTTAGGTTTTGTTGTTTCAGCATTCGTTTTGTTTGCGGTAACAAAAGAGGATGTGATCAAAAAAAGGCTGAGTAGTAGAAGATTGAAGGTGGGGTGCGGAATTTTCATGGGTAACCTGTTTCTGTGTAAATCCTAAACCTTTAATGCAATAGGCTCAATTCATAGCTGATCACGTGATTGCGGGGAGGGAGGAAATTTGAAAACTCTTGCCGGAGGAAATAGAGCACGTAAGCTGCTTGATGACTTCAAAATTCAATCGGCGAATTTTTCTTGCTTCAGCTATATCAGGAACAGCAGGAATGACGCAGCTCGGGCAGCATGCGGCTGCTGCTTCGGCTGCGCCAATTTCAAAACAAGGTAAGTTTGCCGAGCCAGCACGCGAGGTTTCATTGGTGGAGGATGTGGATGTCATTGTATGTGGAGCAGGACCTGCGGGGATTGCCGCCGCGATCACTGCGGCACGCGCCGGTGCCAAGGTGCGCTTGATGGAGGTGCATGGTTGTCTGGGGGGGGTGTGGACCGCAGGTTTACTGACCTGGATTTTTGATTTTGATAAACCAGGCATGACGCGGGAGATCAGTGAGGAACTCGGGAAGCGAGGGGCCCGTCGGGGGACGAGCACTCGAAAGTTTGTTTATGAACCCGAGGAGATGAAGCTGTTGCTGGAGGATATGTGCGTTGATGCGGGGGTGCAGTTTAGGCTTCATACCCGGCTTGTCGATGCCTACGTCGATGGGGGGCGGTTAACGACTGTAATCACCGAATCAGCGTCGGGCCGTGAAGCCTGGCGTGCGCCGGTTTTTATCGATACGACCGGAGACGGCGTGCTGGGTTCGCTTGCAGGGTGTGGGTGGGATTTGGGTCAAATGGGGCAGGATGTAAGACGCGAATGCCTGTGTCAGCCCTTGACGATGAATGCGCTGGCGGCAGTGAAGGATGTGAGCCAGATGCAGAAATACATTTCTTTCTACAAGGGAGACCTGAAATGGCACGTGGAAGCGACCAAAAACTTTAAGGCGGATATTGTCCGTGCGGGGATCGATCCTTCTTATGGCATGCCGACTATTTTTCATGTTCGTGACAATGTTGTGTTGATCATGGCTAACCATGAATATGGAATACGACCCGATGACGCCGATGCGCTGACTGCGGCGACGGTACGCTCGCGGCGTGAAATTTTTGATATTACTCGAGGGCTGAGAAAATTGGGAGGTGTTTGGGATGGCTTGCAGATTGTGGCGACGGCGGAGCAGATTGGAGTGCGCGATGGCAAGCGCATTCATGGGCGTTATACGGTTCTGAAAAGTGATCTGGAAAAAGGCACCAAGCATAAGGATGGAGTGGCCCGAGTCACTTTTGGAGTGGACATTCATGCCAAGAGCAAGAAAGACAATGATAAGGAAACGATCTCGCGGGGTGGAGTGAAGAAGTTCACTCCCTATGACATCCCCTTGCGGGCTCTGATTGCAAAAGACGTTGACGGGTTGATGATGGCTGGGCGTTGCATCAGCGGTGATTTTGTGGCTCATGCCAGTTACCGGGTCACTGGCAATGCTGTTGCCATGGGTGAAGCGGCTGGAGTGGTAGCGGCATTGGCGGCAACGAGTAAGCGTATGCCTCACGAGGTGGAGTGGAGGGAGGGGGCTGAGAAGTTGGCAGCAATGGGGCAGCGTGGTTGATTGGGGTTTATATTATTCAAGAATTGGCCATGAAATATTATTATCCATGCATGCTTTTTTTGGTGCTGCTTGTTTTAGGCAGGCAGAATATTTGTAGTGAAGAATCTGTTTCAGCCCAGGGGTGGGAGGATATTCGCTCGGTAAAAATGTCTGGAGGCTTGCGAGCCTTCTGGGACGTAGGTGGAGCAAAATCTCATCATCCGGAAGCACTCAAACACGGCTTTGAGTCGGTTAATTTGCTGGGGGATTACAGCGATTACCCCGGCAAACAAAAGCGTAATATTAATCATTACGTTCATCGGCGGCGGCCCGCTAAAAACCCCTGGGATACACCGGATTTTTTTGAGGAAATCATTCGTCGGAATATTGGGAAGATTGTCGAGGATCCAGATTTGCCCTCGGATGGGACGAGTATATTTGTCCACGATATCGAGTTTGAATTTGAGCAGGATATAGCTAAAGCATGGGCTGATCCTGCTACAAAAAAATCCAGCGGAGCGAAGAGTCTGGAAGAGTTTCAGAAAGCCTACCTTGCTAAGTGGGCCGAGTGGTTCTGGTTGCCGTGCAAATGGGGGAAAGAGGTTTTGCCTGATTTGCCAGCAGGGTTGTACGGGCCGCAACCCTTTCACCGGGATTACTGGGGCCTCTCAGGGAAAGATGCAGGACAGATTGATGGCACACATAAGCTCGATGCCGAGTTCTGGAAGCATATCGACCCTCATGTTGATTTTTATGTGGCCAGCATTTATGTTTTTTATGATCACCCTGGGTCAGTTTTTTATATCGCTTCCAATATTGAAGAAAACTTCCAACGCACCCGGCAGTATGGTAACAAACCTGTATATGCCTATTCGTGGTTGCGCTATCACAACAGTAACAAGGATATTGGAGGACAGGAACTGGCACCATGGTTGGCGGATGCAACTGCGGTAGTGCCATATTTTTATGGAGCTCACGGTAATGTATTGTGGGGTTGGGAGCCCCAAGCGAAAGGCAAGAAACTGTATGGTAATCTTGTGGTCTATACCGACAGTTTAGGCAGGATTGCCGATTTGGCTGACAAAATAGCTGGTGCAGAACCTGCTGCCGATGATGTGAAATCCCATGTTTTGTGGAAAGAAAAACGCCCCCTTGTGAAACGTTTGAAAGTGAGCGGAGAAAAGGATGAATGGCTCGTGCTGGCGATGAATCCCTGGCAAAGCGAACAGGCGAAGAGTGAGATCGAGATCACTTGTGGTGAGCATAATGTTACGCTGGAGTTACAGGGGAGGCACTGTGATATTTTTCACATTAAGGAGGGGGAGGTGAAGCGTCTGCAAACCGATTACAGCAAAGCAACTGCGGCGGTCAAGAAAAGAGTTTTGTAGGCTTTCCTGTCTTTTTTGCAGGCAGGAAAGGTTTGATCTTGTTCTGTATCGGGTTTGATTGTCGGGATGAAAAAAATCTCTGTTTCTCCGTTCAGTTGTGTTGGCTAGCAGTATGCGCTGTGGTTTCTGTTTTTTATATTCTGTTCATGCGCAGGATTTGTCTGCTTTTAAAGCAGGAAAGAAGGACGCAGCGGCAGCGATTCAGGCGGTGGTTGATTCGGGCTTGGGAGATATTCCTGTGGCTTTTGTTATTCGCAACAGTTGCCAGTTCAATACGACGGGCTGTAATATTCTCGACTTTGGTAATGTGGGTAGCAAGAACAAGTGAATTTATTGTTATGAAAAAAGCAGTGTTTATTACATTACTGATTGGAATGATGGGGCTGTCTCCGTCGATGGTGACAGGACAGGGCAAGGTGAATTTGCCAGGTGCCAGGGTGAGTGTTCTGGCGATTGAATATCCAAGCATTCAGGCAGCGATCGATGCCTTGCCAGCGGAGGGGGGAGAAGTTGTATTGCCGGCTGGAAAATTTGAAATCAGTCAGCCTTTGTTTGTCACAGGTGAAGATATTCGTCTCCGGGGAGCGGGCGCGGCGACTCATATTCACAATGCCAATACGGAAGGCAAAGCGGCAATTGCCTTTTTTCCTCCGCAGCCTTTTGATCGATCAGCCAAAGGGAAAAAGCGCAATTACCGCTGGCGTATACATTTGTCGGACATGCGGATCACCGGCAATGAGAAGTCAGGTCACGGCATTGATGCCTTGTGGGTGAATGAGATTTATCTTGAAGGTGTCACAGTGAGTTATCATGGAGGAGACGGCATTCACATGGATCATTGTCTGGAGGATGCGCGCTTAACGGATGCTTTGATCACTTATAACAAAGGGACGGGAGTTTATATCCTTGGCAATCACGATTCCATTATCAGTGGGACCCAGTTTGAGGAGAATAGGGACGCGATGCAATTTGTGGATGGATTCAACCTGACCTTTACCGGTAACATTATTGATGATCATCTGCGTGATGGAGTGGTGGTGGATAATTCCATGGGCAACACCATTTCGGCAAATATGATCGAGCAGTGCGAGGGGATCGGGGTGGTATTGAAAAATGACACTTATGCAACCACCGTGGGTGCGAATATCTTTACCGCTAATCGCAAGGGCGGTGTGGTGATGAGTGACGTGCATGGCAGCTCGATCACCGGCAATACGTTCACCATTATGGCGAAGCGTGCGGTTTCGGTGGACAGCAAATGCCGGGCGTTGACGATCAGTGGCAACACATTTGCGAATCGATCAATTGGGGCAGGGAAATTCAAAGGTCGGCCCGAAGACAATGTGGCCAGTGGGATTGTGCTGGAGAGTGCGTCCGCTTTGAATATTTCAGGCAATACCTTTTCTAATCTTTCGAGCAAAGCCCTGACGACTGAAGGAAAGCCGGCTCGACAAATCGTGTTCAGTGGCAATCTGATGATCAATACTGAAGGCGGACATGAAAATCTACAGGATTCCAAAGTGGAAGGGAATCATGTGATTAAAGAGGATCGTTAAAACGCGGTTCCGACTGGTATTAGCGGTGCGAGTTTACGTCGTGAAAAAGAGGAGCTTTGAATTCGCTGTGGTCACTGCTGCGAAATTCAGATGAAAGCTCGGGGTGATCCACCATTGATTCAAGAGTGAGAGTTGTCGTCAGTCCTGCTTTTAACCTGGCCGCCGATGGAAGGGTTTTCCTGTCCATCACAACCCACTGACTCACGATAATTCGTGAAGTGTCCTTGGGAAGGGAGCCGCTGGTCACTTTGATTACTTCATAGACGTTTTCGACCAAAGCGCGTCGGTAAGTTCCCATCATCTCCAATGTGGGTATTGGGGAGCTTTCCACCAGTCGGGTGGTGACCACACTGCGCACTGCCGGTTTGCGTTTTTTCAAGATCGCCAAAGCCAGATTGAAGTGCTCGGCGGCTTCCTGCGGACCTATAAAGCGGTTGGAAATAGCAATCGCCTGGAGGCTTCCTTTCCAATCCCGTCCGCCACCGTTTTCATCGCCAAGATTCAGCGGCATCGGTTGCCAACTGCCCAGATCGTCAAGCTGATTACTGCGGAAGACTTCTTTACCATTGAGATAACAGACGGTTTCATCCGGACGATGAGACAACAGGATGTGAAGGGGCGTATTTGGAAGCAGTTTGCAAAGCCGGGTTTCGTGCAAGGTGCCATTTGCATCGTCACTTCCGCTGCGCAGGCGTAAATTCAACCATTCTCCATTCTGCCCGAGAGTGAAGTTGCGTTCGCTCGAGTTCTTTGACAGCGAAATGATACGGGCCGGTCCTTTCTGATTGGCGTCGAAAGTTTTAATGAGTGCTTCCACCGTGATCGTATTCGTTTCCTTGCAGGCATTGCTGATTCGTGTTCCCGCATCGTTAATTGCTTCGAAGGAACCACCATCGAGAAGCAGATTATAATGGCGGCCGAGTCTGGCGTGCCCACTTAATTCCCCACGACAGGAAAAGGGTTTTGTTTCGCCATCCCGTGCGGGTGCTTCGTTTTGCGCATTCGCATTGTCCCAGATCCAAATCAAGCCCTTGGAGGTGCCTGGCCATTCGGTTTGCATCTCAGGCTTTTTTTCATCAGCTGTTTTGATCACTTCAGGGGATGCCCGAATCATGATGGCTTCTTTGGGCACACCAGCCAGAGGGTTGATCCACGCATCACCGAAGATATCGGCGTAATTGTTATGGGTCACCTGGACCCAACGTTCGATCGATTTGAATTTACTATCAAATTTCCCAAGAAATAATTTTGAGTTCGGATTATTTTCCGGTGAAGAAATGGTAAGAAACCTTACATTATTACTCCAGCGAGGGAAATAAACCTTACTGTTATGTTGGCCAGGAATATTCAGCAAACTCACTGCGCGATGATTTTTTTTCCCTTCTTCGTAAAGGTGGAGTTCTTTGTGAGTTCCGGAGAAAACAAACATGCGATAGCTGTTGTCTGGAGCGATGGACGGCCAGCATCCGTTGGTGTACTTTTTCCAGTTCCCTTTGACTAGGTTCCCCAAACCGCAGTGGCTCCAGGGAAAGGCGTTGGAGAATCTCCGGCCGTCGGCTGAAAGCTGGAACCACGGAACCCCCTGATGGCCGTTCTTGGTGCGGTTCCATATTTTCTCTTCCACTTCAGGTTGATCAAGTCGCCGACGAACAATCCGGTCCTGTGTTCCGCCCGCCCCCCGGCGTATATAAACCCAGTTCTGCTGGGTATCCGGATCCTGCCAGACATCCGAAGCGAAGCCCTTGCCAAGATCAAGTAAACTGGATCCATCCCAGTTTACAAGGTAGCAATGTCGATTGTTTTTGTTTCGGTCGCTGAAAACGATCCCTTGTCCGTCCGGAGTGAGTATCGGCTTTGAAAAAGATTTTTTTGACGGGATGACTTGTCGTTCACCAAGGTCGTCATCAGTGTCGAAGGCCATCAAGCGAGTCAGGTTTCCTGGTCCGGTATAATGATGCCCCTTTGAGCCTTGAAGCCATACGAATCGAGTCTGGGATCCGGTGATTTTTCGTATTTTCGCTGCTGTTCCTGTCAGTGAAATAGACCTTGTCTTCGGCTTTGGAGGGGGGATTCCGGGTGAGTTTGGATTTTTTTCGGCCAGAGTTATTGGTATTATTTCGATCCCCGCTTCGAACACATCGTCTCCGGAATCCTGCCGGCATTCGATCAGTAGAGTTTGACCGCCATTCAGCTGGGTTTTTACCTCGACGATGTGAGCTTGTTTAAGCTTGCCGGTGATTGCCAGAATATTCAGATCATTGATGAGCAGTTTTCCGTTGATGTGGTAATCCATCGCCCGTTTGCGGGTGTTGTGTCCTTCGGTGAAATGAAAGCGAATCAGATATTCGCCCGCTGGTAAATCTGTGATTCTGTAGACATGGTCCTGATGATGGACTGTTTCATAAATTTTGGCTGGACCCGGCGAGGTGACCTGGGACAGGTCGTGACCGGGGCCGAAAGAGTAAGGTTTTCCCCCTTTCACAAAATCGTGATTTGCAAGCCAATGATTACGGGTGCCAGGTTTTCCGATGGCAGGTCCGCCGGTATTGATCCGTAGAGGTAGGTCGAAAGCGGGCAAGGTGAGAGATGAAATCAAAGACATCGTGAGTGCGATGAAGCTGATCTGCCAAGTGGATTTGAGGTTCGTGATCCTGACTGCCATGGTCTATACAGCAGTTTACATTCTCTTGGGAAAGTTCAAATTAAGAAAGTGAATGGCTTACGGTATTCGAATGGGGAGATTGCAAATCTGTGCACCTTTTCTTGAACATCTGGCGCAATCTGGAAACTTACCTTTAAGTCATAAAGAGAATACGATGAATACCCCTCCCTTCCAAAAATGCACAGAATGCCTTTCGGCGAGCCGTAGAAATTTCATTCAAGTCACGGGGAGCATGGCTCTAAGTGCCGCTCTGGCGACTCGAGGCTGGACAGCGGTTGGTAAGTCGCCTGTTGCGGAGAACAAGGTGACCGAACTTTATCAACTGTTGTCGAATGATCAGAGACGGGGCATTTGTTTTCCAGTGGATCACGAGCTTCGCGGGCACATGACGCTCAATAAGTTGATCACCGAAGTAAAGATCGAATCCTTTCCGCAAAAGCAGCAGGCTTTGATCGATGAGGTCATTCGGGGTCTCACGAGCGAAGAAGGCTATCAAAGACTGTCGCGGCAGATGAAGGAAGATGCGGATGGGCTGGGTGGTTACAGCGTTTCGTTTTTCGGTGAGCCGGGTGACAACGCTTTCGAATGTGTTCTGTCCGGTCGACACGTGACGCTGCGTGCCGACGGGAATTTTGAGGACAAGATGGCCTTTGGCGGCACGATGTTTTACGGACATGTGTCAGAAGCAGCCGGTGGTTTTCACGAGGATGAAACTCACAAAGGGAATGTTTTCTGGTATCAGGCTGAACACGCGAACAAGGTGTTTCATGCACTTGATCCCGCACAACGCAAGCAGGCCCTGCTTGGCAAGGTGCCGCACGAAAGAGAAGTCGAGCACCGCAAGGGACCTTATCCGGGCTTGAAGGTTGGTGATATGAGTTCCGATCAGCAGGAACTCGTTCGAGCAGTGATTATGTCCATGTTGCGTTTGTATAGAAAGCAGGATGTGGATGAAGCTTTGAAAATCATCGAAGCGAACGGGGGAATTCAGGAATTGAGTCTTTCGTTTTATAATTTGACCCAGAAAGGAAAGCCGGGGGACATCGGCGATGATGGGGTCTGGGATCTGTGGCGCTTGGAAGGACCGGGTTTTGCCTGGCATTACCGGGGTAACCCACATCCGCATGGTTGGGTGAATATCGCTAAGGTGTAATCAGAGTTATGCAATCATTTGCTGTATTTTTTGTCGGTGGCTTTGCTGCAATTTTACTCTTGTCGAATTCGGTTTCTTACGGGGCTGAGGCAGATAAGGAAGGCACTGGAGCGATAGCAGGCTTCTTGAAATACCAGCCGGATACCAATCGCCAGTGGCGATACGGTAGGTATTATTTGAAAAATGGGAAAAGCGGTGAGCTTGCCGGGGCCTTGGTGTGTTTGTCTGGCAAGGGGCTGGGAAATGCAAAGGCGCAGAAGCCAAAAAAATGGCGGATGGATCAGAAAAATTTTGAGTATCTTCCCGAGGTGCTCGCCATCATGGCGGGTGATCAGGTGGAGTTTGTCAACAGTGACCAGGCCTTGCACAATGTGGCAGCACTCGGGGGGAAGGATCCGTTTAACATCATGACGCCAATTGGGAAATCGCTGACTCGAACATTTTCTTCGGCAGGAAATGAGGTGTCGCCGGTCGATATCAGCTGTGGCCTGCACAGCCAGATGCACGCGTGGATTTATGTTTTTGATCACCCTTTTGCTGTGGTCACTGCTGCTGATGGAAAATTTGAATTGCGTAATGTTCCGCCGGGTGAATATGATCTGATTGTGATTCACCCTTCAGGTAAATTGAAAAAGAAGCAGAAAGTCGTGGTGAAGAAGGGGGATAAGAAGGTAGTTGAATTGGTGGTCTCGCCTGATGACCTTATTGGAGAATCCAAATAGCATCGCTTACCTGACACCCTCAAATAAATGATTATGAAAAACAGTGTAAAAAAAAGTGAGTCGATGGAGAGGAGGGATCTGCTGAAAGGCGGAGCAGCGGTGGCCGGAGGCATGATGATGGCAGGTCTTTCTGAATCGGCTTTTGGAGCTGGAGGAAATGAAGAGTGGATTCCGTTTGTTGGAGCACCTCGTGCCAAACCCGGGATGCTGGACTGGGAGGGATTGGATACGTGGATTACTCCTCAGGAGCAGGTATTTTCTGTGGCGCACTACGGTTATCCAAAAATGCCGAAGGAAAAAGATTATCGGCTGGAGCTTTCCGGTGAAATTGAGAATCCGAAATCGTTATCCATGGCAGACATTCGAGCGCTGCCTAAAAAAGAGCATTTGATGACTCTGGAATGTTCGGGCAACGGAGCCTCGGATGGTTTTATGGCGGCGATTTACAACGCCAAATTCACCGGAACTTCATTAGCAGATTTTCTCAAGGCGGCGGGAATTAAAAAGGGCGCCAGAGAGGTGGTTCTATATGGTCATGACAAAAAAATGGAGAAAATGAAGGTGGGGAAAAAGGAGGAGGAGATCCCTTTCAATTTTGCCCGTAGTATTCCGATCGACGAAGCTCTGGCTTCGGATGCAATTCTTGCTTATGAGGCGAATGGCAAAGCCCTGAGTCCAAAAAACGGATTCCCTTTGCGCCTGATCCGCCCCGGCTATTACGGCATTGCCAATGTAAAATGGCTCAAGAGCATTGAAGTTTGGGATCGTCCTTACATGGGCAAATACATGGCGCGTGAGTACGTTACTTTGCGTGGTGAACGAAAAAAAGATGGCGAGATTGTTTACAAGGAAACTTCTGTCGGTCACATGAATTTGAAATCGATCATTGCACGTGCCACACGTAAGAAAAGCGCTGACGGCAAAGACAGTGTGATGATCTACGGAGCCGTTTGGGGGCCGGATGCGGAGGATATCCAATCGGTGGAGGTTCGCATCGATGAGGGCAAATGGCTGAAGGCCAAGCTGGATGAGAAACCACGCGCCAAACACAGCTGGATCTTTTTCTCCTATGAATGGAGGGGCGCGACTTCCGGAAAACACACCATGGTTTCCCGTGGAATTTCCAAAGGTGGCCATATTCAACCGAGTAAGGACGATGACGAGATTGCCTTGAAAAAAACCCGCCGAGAAGCCTATGCACAATATCCGCGGGTGGTTGAAATTTGATAAAAGTAATCGATTGAATAAGATGATTGAGCAACGTTTGAAAGAACTAGGAATTGAACTGCCACAAGCGCCGGGACCGGTGGGGAATTATGTGTCGGTCAAGCGCAGTGGATCGTTGGTGGTCACATCGGGGCAGTTGCCGTGGGTAGGAGGAAAACTATTATGTGTGGGACGCCTTGGTGAGGACGTTAGTGTTGAGCAGGGTTACCAAGCGGCACGGCAATGCGCGATCAATGCGATCGCTCAGTTGAAATTTGCAATGGAGGGGGATCTTGATCAGATAGGGGAGATGGTTCGGGTGGAGGGTTATATTCATTGTGGTTCCGGTTTTCGAGGTCATCCGGATGTGCTTGATGGTGCTTCAGACTTATTATACGAGGTGTTTGGAGATGCGGGTGAGCATGCACGGATGGCCTTGGGAATTCATGAAATGCCATTGAATTCACCGGTTCAGCTGGCCGTATGGGCTGCGGTGAAATAAATTGCTGTCTATTATTTATGCCAAAGAGGGGGAATATATTTGTTCTTAGTACAGGTAGATGTGGGTCCTATACTTTTGCAAAAGCGTGTTCGCATATTACAAACTATACATCGGCCCATGAATCGCGAGCCCATCTTTTATACCAAAATCGTTTTGATTATCCTGAGAATCACATTGAAATTGATAATAGGTTGTCCTGGATGTTAGGAAGGCTGGAGGCCAACTTTGGAGCGAGAGCCTCCTATGTTCATTTAAGGAGGGAGGCCGTCGGTGTGGCAAGCAGTATGCTGAAGCGTAGAGAGAGCGGCATACAACGAGCTTATGAAGAGGGTGTATTGATGGGAGAATTCAGGAAAATCGAGGGTGAACCGATAGACTTGTTTTTGGACTATTGTCGTACCGTGAACAGTAATATTGAGTATTTCCTGAGAGATAAGAAAAAAATGGTGTTTGCCCTCGAAAATGCAAAGGAGGATTTTTGTTTTTTCTGGGATCATATTGGGGCGGAAGGAGATGTCGAAGCGGCATTGTCAGAGTGGGACATCAAGCACAATAACTCACCGAAGAAGGTAGCGGGCTCATAGCAAATATTTTTTGATAAAAATATGATCATCCAAAAATGATTTAACTTAAAAGCATTCCTTAATGAAATACTCCGTTTTCTTTTTATTCGCTATTGCATTTTTACTGGCCCCATGTGTTGGCAAAAGTGATGATCTGTCTGTTCATATCGATTTTTCGGGAGGCTCAGCTCTGGTTGAATCAATAGATCAGGAAAAACACATCATTCGACTGATGCCATCGGATTACCCCGAGCTTGGTTTTCGCTGTTGGTGGTATTTTCGGCTCGAAGGATTGGATGCGGGTGAAACTCTTACTCTTGATGTTGGGGATGCACCATGGGCGACACCGGATCAGGCTACAGTCTCTATCGATGGTCAGAAAACCTGGCATCATACAAAAAAGGGAAAGCGTGAGGGAAAACGAATCTCCTATCAATACACGGTGAAGGGAGATGGGCCGCATTGGTTTGCCTGGGGCCCGCCCTTTGTTTTGAGTGATGCAAATCGTTTGGTTCAGGAAGCTTCCAAGAAAGGCGGGGACTGGGCGACGCCATTCATTTTGACCAAATCCCGTAAGGGGCACGGGGTGCCTTCTATTCGTATTCGTGAGGGAAAAAATCCACCCATCGGCATCTGGGTTCATGCCCGGCAGCATGCCTGGGAATCCGGGTCGAGCTGGGTGTGTCGGGGATTTTTGGAATGGTTGGTTTCTCCAGAGGGCGCAGCCTTACGGAAACAAGCTGAGATAGTAGTCACTCCAATCATGGATATCGATAATGTCGAACTCGGTGCTGGTGGCAAGAACCAGAAGCCCTGGGATCACAACCGTGACTGGCGGGAGAAACCTCATTGGCCTGAAGTTGCTGCAGCTCAGAAAGAGATTGCAGTAATGCATAAAGATGGGCGTTTTCATCTTTTTATTGATCTTCACAATCCAGGCGCAAATGATAAAGATACCTACTTTTATATCACTCCACGTGATATCTTGTCAGCCAAGGGAGGTGAAAATCTGACTGCTTTCTCAGCGAATGTTCAGGAATTTGTCACCGGCCCAATTCCCTTTCGTGGAAGGTTGAGCGAATCCGGGCCCAGATATGATCCTGCAAATTGGAAATATATCTCCAAGAACTGGGTGTCAAATTTGACCCATGACACCGGAGCCGTGGCCGTTACCATAGAAACACCGTGGAACACTCTCGGTAGTGAGTCCGATGGTTACCGCATGGTTGGCCGGCAAATTGGCCTGGCGGTTGAGAAGTATGTGAAAATTTTGACCGATGCAAAAAAACAGGTGCAATGAAAGCATGATCAAAATGATATAGAACCGTTTCGGGAAGTAGTTCCTTATTAATTTTGTTCTGCTCAATCATGTTGCCTATGCTAGCCTCACACATTTTTTTTTTACTGAGAGCCCTGATGGAAATGAATTTCACCGACCTATTCTCCACGCCTTGTCATCTGATTGATTCACTGCCTTGGAAGAGGATACTGTTTGTGATTACGCTTGTAGCTTTGCCTGTGTTCGCAGAGGCCCAACAGACAAACAGAACTGATATGCTCATTGAGCAGGCTCTTGTCAAAGGGACCAAACTCCCCGCTCTCGATGCGGTGCGTTCCCAACTCTGGAGTCGCTATGGGACAGTAGAACGATTTGCCGATGACTTGGGTGTTCCGCAGTCCGAATTGGAGCGTTATCTTGCTGGGCACCGTTGGGACCTGATGCATGCTCCGGCCTCTGGTCTTACGAATAAAAAATTGTCAGGAAAGGTGTTTACTCTGGCCTCATCTGAAGTGGAGGCACGGGTGGATAACTTTGTGTCTCAAAATGGCGAGTCTATCCCTGCTGCAACCAGCGCTGAGGTGAAGTGCAACAAGGATGGAATCACTGTATCTTTTGTTTGTAAGGAAGCGAATACTGATCGCCTGCTTGCCTCAATTCCCAAAAAGGGTCTACTGTCCGGGGAGAAGCGCTGGTTGCGCGATGGAGATATTGTGGCGCTTAAGAATAGCCAAGCCTTTAGGAGGATTGGGCCCGAGGCGACAGAAATGACAGGGAATCCCGCGTCCTCGGTGTTGCTGGATGACTGTGTGATTCTTTTTCTCTCCCCGGTCGCCATTGGTCGGGATCATTCGAATCTGTATCCAGCAGCTTTCGTGCCTGACCTGCCGAAGTGGCTTTCGGAAACCAAGCCGGCAGGGGACAAGAGCCGTGTCTATCTTGAGGGTGCCAGCTATGCTGTAGCCATCAATCCCAATGGTGCAGTATTGGATCTTTTTTTTGATCCCTGGGACAGCGGAACGGTTTGTCCTGCCTGGTCAGCGCACTCCAAGGTCAGTGCCAAAGTGAACTCTGATTCATGGGAAGTTGAAGTGAATATTCCCTGGGACGCTTTAAAACCAAGAATTAACCGGGACGCTGTCTGGGGCGTTGATCTCGCTCGCTTGCGGCGTGCAGGTGGAAAAAGTGCGGTGATGACACGCTCCCCTGAATCGGTTCTACTTCGCTACGATTTGCCTATTCCTTCTATGGCGCTAAAAACCCCGGATCCAATTCCGGAAATCGAGCTTACCACACTGGTGAAAACAAGTGTGGATAATTTATTCCCAGATCAGGAGGTGTGGGGCAGGCAAGCTCGTCTCACAAATTTTTCAGAGCTGAGGAAAGGGCGTAGAAACGATGCCATCGAGGCTCGTATAAGCCACGATGAGAAGAACCTTTTTATTCGCTTCGACTGTCGAGAACAGGATATCAGTAAACTAAAAGTAGTCACTTCCGAGGATGAGAGGACAGAGTATGGTGACGCCAGCCGCAAGCTAAGCTATCTTGACCGTCGTGAGCAGTTTGGGCTCGATTGGGGTGACTACGTCGAGGTGATTCTCGCCCCAAATTTTGACTTTGCCGACCAATACCATGGAGGGCTGTTCACCTTTCTGGTGAATTCACGCGGCGATTTGTTGGAACGATTCTACGATTCTTACGGCATGAACAATGTGGCTCCGCATCCACAATGGAAATCGGGTGTCCAAACCCGTGTCACTCGATCTGGAAACACTTGGACAGTCGAACTGGCGATCCCATTTGATGATTTGGCGACGATGGGAGGAATATCTACGAAATGGGGCTTGAATCTGCATCGTTGTCAGTCGGCATCTGCTTCCGGTGCAGGGGAAAAACATTTCCTATGGTCCCAACTGCCTGAAGCAATAGAGCTGCCTGGTTGGGCGCCATCGCTTCGATCCTTGCGTGAGCAAAGCCGGCTCGGTATTTTGCGGGTCGACCCCAAAACGATTACTCTGGGGCTTGGCAAGAATCGCCCTGAAACTGCGGTGACGCGTCCACAAGACATTGAAGCCAAACCACCCTCTATGCGTGATCACAGCAGCGACCCATTTACCAGTGTTTCTTTTGTTGATTCGGATCATGGCTGGGCTGTCGGCGGTATGGGGACCATTCAACATACGGATGACGGTGGAGTTACCTGGCGGGAACAGGATTCTGGTACAGATTTTATTTTGGAAAAAGTATTTTTTCTCGATCGGCAGCACGGTTGGATTGTCGGTGGTTGGCCGCGTGATCCGGCCGTAGCACTCTATGGTGGTATGGGCGTGATTCTGGCGACCAGGGATGGAGGCAATAGCTGGACTCGCCAACTTGATGGCGAGGCGACTTGGTTGAAGGATGTATTTTTTCTCAACAAACGCACTGGTTGGGCGGTCGGTGAGTTCGGCGTCATTCTGCAGACCACTGACGGGGGAGTCCGTTGGCGGCAGGTTTTGAAAACCGGAACTCGGTCATTTCTCTACGGAATCACCTTCTACGATGCCAGACACGGCGTCGCAGTGGGGCACGATGAGACCATCCTGAGTACCAACGACGGAGGTGAAAGCTGGAAGCCTCGACCGAGC
Organism: Verrucomicrobiota bacterium; assembly: GCA_030625775.1. Taxonomy (GTDB): domain Bacteria; phylum Verrucomicrobiota; class Verrucomicrobiia; order Verrucomicrobiales; family DEV007; genus JAADHD01. Next base: position 30,288 of record DAOUQC010000026.1, on the reverse strand, counting down.
CCGGTTCCACGGCGTGCCAACGCATGGCCCTCAGCATATCGAGCGGTTGCTTTTGCGGATGCCAAACACGGCTGGATTGTTGGTGACGGTGGTAGTATTCTGGCGACGGAAGATGGCGGGGAATCCTGGGTAATCGACAACCTCAATTTGCCGGATGCTGCTGTCGATCTAGCCTCGTTTGAGAGTCTTCACATTGCGCCGGACGGCACCGCTTGGGCGGTGAGCCCTTTTGTCGTGGCTCGGAAGAGGGTGGCTGCAAAGGCATGGGCAGCGGCTAAAATTAGCCAGCCTGGTATGTTCCGAGCAGTATGTTTTTCCGGCGAGAGCAATGGTTGGTTGGTGGGGGAGCGTGCTCTGGTGCTACGAAGCTCCGATCGCGGTGAAACTTGGAAGAGCCAACACGAATCGCCGCGCCCCATGGGATTTTTTTATGCAACGGCCCACGATCATCACCTCAACAACGGGCCGATGAGCTTTGCAAGTGAGGAATTCGACGGTGCTTATGCCTGCCTTTCCCGAGGGGTGCGCGCCTTCGAATTAGATGGCGATTATAACCGTAACATGGTGGCGGCCTCGGCGATGGTCACCGGTATCTCTACTGTTCACAGCTTCGTCGAATTCTCCTGGCGTCTTCGTGACCATCCACATGATATCGCCCAGCGTTACCAGAACTATGGAGGTATCAGCGGGGTTGAGCGCCGTTTGGTTGCCATGATTCGAGCACTGCGTCCGCCGGTTCTCATTGCCGAACAACCTGTGCTTCAAGAGAACTACTACGCCCACGGGGTTGGCGAAGTTGCTCGCGCACAGATTCAAGCTTTTGACGCTGCTGCCGACCCTGAAAAGTTCCCCGAATTACTCACTCTAGGATTGGAACCGTATGCTCCGGAAAAGCTTTATATCGTTACCAACTGGGCTACCCAGATGTTCCGGATTCACCCGCCAACCCTGAGCGTTAAGGGTTCATCTGACATTTTTTCAGATCGACTGGGCATGACTTACGGCGAAGCAAAGTCCAAATCTAAAAATTGTTTTTGGGGGCTGCTTGATCGCGCCCGCCCCCCGAAATCATCGGATCATGTAGGAACCTGGGATCTTCACCTCAAAAAATGGCGAGGTGAGATTGAGTTTCCAGAGAAGCAACTTTTCAAGTCCCTGATCCTGAAAAAATAGATCTGGCGGTTGAGAAGTAGATGAAAAATTTAACAGACCTGAACGGGCAGGAATCAAGCGGCAAGTAGGATTGATAAAAATTCACCTGGTAGAATATTTTGATCCCTGCATATTCCCGTAACAAGCTACAGGTGGATTTCACACTGATTCACAGTTGTAACTGGTTTGAGGCTGCCAAGGGAAGCGATATTGATAAAAATTTGTTTGCTGAATTTCCCCATGATAAGGCAGTGGGGTTTTGCCTGTTTTTTGTTATATGTCACCACCGCTAGATGTTTAGCCATAGATTTGTCCCAATTTATGACTATTGCTGAGGGTTCACTATCGACATACTATGAAAATAATTCACCATCGTATTGGTAAACAAATAATGAATAAAAAACTTTTGCTTAGTGCGGTTGTTTTGTTTTGGCTCATTGCGGGGACGCAAGCTGCCGAGCCGTTGATTTTGGAAACGTGGGTGTCCGGTGAACAGAAAGCCTCAGTCACGGTGTCAGTGCCCTTGAACTTGTCTGATTTTGGTGGAAGTGAGAATATTTTGGGAGTCAAGGTGAAGGTGGGGGAGCAGGACTTGCCCTCACAATATGATCCCGATTCAAATTCCCTAACGGTATCAATTTCTCCTCAGGTGGCAGGGCTGGCAGATGAAATTCTCGTATGGCCCTTAGTCAAGGAAAACGAAGCAGCCTTCATTGCAAAAGACGCGGTCACCGTTTCAGAAAAAGACGGGGTCATCATAGTTCGCAATGGAAAATTTGAAGTGTGTCACGATGCCAAAAAAATGGGTGGGCTGCCCTCCAGTATTCAGCTGCATGGTGGGCAGGTCTGGGATCAATTTCGAATGGGGGATCGACTTTTCCAAAAGGATCCGAAACCACTGGTTTGTTTTCTGATGCATGACAAGTCACCCCGAATTAAAATATTGAAACGTGGCCCGTATCAGGTGGTGATTCGAGTGGACGCCCGTTATTTGGATGCTCAAGGCATCGCTCCTGCCAGCAAACCAAGGGCAAGCTATTTGTTCACTTACAATCGTTCATCGCTGGTAAAAATCCACGCAGAGATCCAGCAGGACTCAGCAGTTTTCTGGAATGAGCAACACGTGGTCGAGCTCGGTTTTTCTAATCGGGAATTTGCTCAATGGCTCACCAGTCGGGAAAGTGATTTTGCTCCACTACTGCATCAAGCGAAAGCAGGTAAACCCCAGTCCAAGTGGGCGGCATTTTTGTCGAAGAATGGGGGGGTGATTGCTCTTCAATCACCTCAGAGGGTTTTGCTTTTTGATGGGGAGGGCACAATTGATCATTACCTGCATGGCCCGTGGAGAGCGTGGACGGGCTTGAGTGATTCAGTGGATTTGACTTTGGCGTTGATCCCTTCGGAGAAGGTGAAACCAGTCGCTGATTTATCCAAAGAGATTATCGGTGTGATGGAGCAGCCCAAAATACAGGTGAAGGCCTGGTTGACTACTGCCGAAATCAAAAGCTTTCAGGAAATAAAAAACCTTCCATCTGATCAAGCACATTTTTCATGGTTGCTGGATCACCGTCCGGATTTGTTTTCATCGCTGGCAGCGAGGCGGGAGACGGTGAATAAAATTCTCAAACATTCTCCTGGCATCATAAGCTCTAGTAAAACTTTTGACGTTCCGGGGCTGACAGTGATTAGTGATGACAAGCAGTCCATAGCAATTCAGCAAACAGCCGAGGGGATCGGCATTGTCAATGTGCTTGCGACTAAGGCGGGAGTCGGATTTCTCATGCCGGATGTTTCTCCGATCTGGACTCTGGAGTTTCGCTTTCCAGGAGATGTAAAAAATATCAAAAAGCGTAATTTTGATAGTCTCAGGGCCTGGGATTCGGTGAAAGTGGAGGCTACGGAAAAGGGACTGAGCTTAGTTTGGGAGGGAATCAAGGACTGGCCGGGAAAAAAGATTCGTGTGCTTGGAACGCTAAGCCTGAAGAATGGACGCAGTGAATGGGATCTGAAGGTGGAGAACGGCAGTGAGTTTATACTCCACGAAGTTGTTTTCCCGCAATGGGAGTTGGCTGATTTGGCAACGGAAAAGGGTAAATACTCTTATCTGATGATGCCTCAAGCTTCGGGAGTGCTGGTCAAAGACCCGGTAGAAGCAGGCATAGGGATTCGCCTGGCTTACCCCTCCAACGTGGCTTCGATGCAGTGTTTTGCTTATTATTCGGATCGTGCGGCCTTATATCTGGCGAGCCACGATGCGCGTGGCACTTTAAAAATAACTGAAGCCAATTCGCACCCCGAAAGCAACTCGGTTACGCTGCGGACTCGAGTTCCCGTGGTGGGGAATTCCGTTCCTGGCAATGACTGGCAATCACCTGCGCCTGCAGTATTACAGGTGTATGAGGGGGATTGGTTCGATGCGGCTCAAATCTATAAAAAATGGGTCAAAGCCGAAGCAAGGTGGTGGCCGCGTGAAGATAAAAAAACGCCCAAATGGTTTCGTGAAATTTCTGCTTGGGGGCTCACTTCAGGCAATGCGGATTACGTAGTGCCCCGGATGAAAAAGTTTGCGAAGTATCTGGAGGTGCCTACGGCGTTGCACTGGTACAACTGGCACCAACATCCCTTCGATGACAACTACCCGGATTATTTTCCTGCCAAGCCGGGCACGACAGAGGGAGTAAAAGAAATGCAAGCGGCAGGCATTCGGGTGACGCCATACATCAATGGATTGATTTGGGATGAATCACGAGATGATTTTAAGAGCCATGCTTTTACCGCCGCTACCAAAAAGCTGGATGGAGAGATTTACACTTCGGCTTTTGCCTCCGAAGTTGAGTTTGCTTTGATGTGTCCGACTACAGATATCTGGAGGGATAAAATGTCTGAAGTGGTGGGGCGGCTCACTGGTAAGGAATTTGGGTTTGATGGAGTTTATCTCGATCAAATTGCCGCAACTACTCCAGTCCAATGTTACGACGCCAGTCATGGGCACCCTTTGGGCGGTGGGCATTGGTGGCATGAAGAAGGTTACTGGCCGCTGTTAGAAAAAGTGCGTGCCATAGCGAAAAAAAATCGTCCAGACGTGGTGCTGACCACCGAGGCGAATGCGGAGACTTATGTCAAACACGCAGACGGGTTGTTAAGTTGGCATTTTCAACAGGACGGCCAGGTGCCCTTGTTCGCAGCGGTGTACGGAGGCAAAGTGCAGATTTTTGGGCGTGCCTACCGCGAAAAATCTTGGAAAGGCCTTGCGATGCGGGCGCACACGGCTCAGGCGCTGGTATTCGGGGAGCAGTTGGGTTGGATTCCACCGGCGGTAGTTGACGATCCGGTGGCGGGGCCGTATCTGAAACAGCTCGCCAAGTTGCGTTATGAGCTCACTGATTATCTCGCCGATGGGGAGATGCTGCGCCCTCCAGCATTGATTGGAGAAATTCCCGATGTCACAACAACCTGGCCCTGGTATAGCGGTGATGGAAAAGTCACTTTGAAGGGGGTGCAGACGGGTGCTTGGCAAGCAAAAGACGGACGGATTGTATTGTTGTTTGCCAATATCCTCGATGAAGCAGTAGGTTTTTCTGTAGATTATAATACGGAAAAGGGCAAAGCTGCCGGGCTCAATAAAAAGCTTTATTTGAATGCTCGTGAAGCCAAAGCTTTTGAATTGACCGCTCCTTGATGATGAGAAAATACCTGCCTTTGTATTTCTGTTGCTTGTTTTTTTCACTGGGTTTTATCCAAGTAGAGATCAATTCAGTAGCCATTGCTGATGTGAAATTTACAGCCCACATTTTGATAATATTTTTTCCATCGATGCTTAGTAAGGTCCATGGTGCAGGCAACTACTCTTCCAAACCCAGAGTATTGCCAAATCATCTGGTAGCTGGGCGTTGGAATTTTCGGCTGAGTTTTTTCTGGTTGCCTTGGGCATTGCAGAGCGTGAGATCGATTCGATAGACGCCAGCCTGGGTGGTTTTTTCAAAAATTTGATGGGATTTTAAGCTGGAGAGTTTCCCGTCACCGGCTTGTTTGCTTGCATCCGGCAGGGTGGTTTGGTAATGCAGTATCGAGGGTTTAAGGGGCTGTAGGTCATTGGGCTCAAAGCCCCTGCTATGGGATTTGAATAAGAGAGGTTTTTACCTCCACCCTATCGGCTGGGTCCAGGCTTGTTTTTTCTGGCCGTCAAAAGACGGATTGGTGGCGCCTTTGCTGGAAGTGATGGTGATGCGGGCGTAGAGCAGGTCTTCCGGAATGGGGAAGGTGATCGAGTGGCCTTTTTTAGTGGCAAGAACTTCACCGACACCGGTTTGGCCCTTGTCGGCGTTGGCCTGGTAGTTTTTGCGGGTGCCGATCAGTTCCGAGGTGAAATTACTGTCGCCGTCGGCTTGGATTTCAAAGGTGATTTCACGGGTCTTTTTGTTCCATGAAATTTCATCCAGGTAAACGCCAGAACTGGCATAAAAATCTCCTTTACGCATAGCTGCGATCAAGGATTTGGGATCGAGCCGTTTTGCCCGGACCATAACCCAACCGCGTCCCGGGGTGTTCGGCCCGCCGTGGTAGTTGTGGGAGTCATCGGTGGCGACACCATACAGGGGTGGTTGTTTCAATTCGGCGATACGGATGGTATTGGCGATATCCCAGATTTTTTCGTCTCCGGGGCGGGTTTTGTCACCGTGGTGATTGATGCCGGGGTGACCATTATAAACTTCAAAGAATTTTTCCTCGATGACATGAGCCAGGTCTTCGGCAGTGATAGACCAGCGGAAATTGGGGTGGTTGAGGTGGGCGAGGATGGGTTCGCCGGTCGTTTTTTCCTGTTTGGCAATGGCTTGCAAGTTGAGGCTCATCACTTCGCGAACAGATTTGCCTTTGAGAGGTTGGATGACCTCTTGAATGTTCAAGGCATTGATATGGATAGCCATTTTTTCAAAGCCTGCTGAAATTTCCTCGGCTTCGATGATCAAAAACTCCCCACGTTTTTCGAACAGGGAGCGGTATTCTTCCAGTTTTTTCAGACGAACTTCTTTTTTGCCTTTGTTGTCATGGGTTTCGATCCAGTCGGTGCCGGCATAGCGGGCGAGGTATTTTTCCATCGCCGGAGTTTCCTCGCCTTTCTGGCGATTGAGGATGTAGTCGAGGGCGACCCATTTTTCACTGTCGGCCAGAATGTTGTGATCACTCAAAGCCATGAAGTCGTAGTCATTTTGCAAATACCATTCGGTGATCATTTCCGGGAAATCATTGCCATCGCTCCAGAGGGAATGAGTGTGGGTATTGCCACGATACCAGTTTTGGGCAGAGGCGGTGCTTAGAAAAAGAGGAAGAAGGAGAACGGAGAGGATAAGGCGTTTCATAATTAAAATGGGAAAAAGGAATGCAAAAATATTTACTTGGAGAGCTTTGCGACTTGAGCAAAGCGGGCGTGAGGATATGAATGAGATTAAGGGGCGGTTTTTTCCGCTTTCCAAATTGGGGCATCGCGGGGAATGCGGGAGGGGAAGTCGCCTAGTCCTGCCCAGATGTGAGGGGTGGTGAGGTCGACTTCACTGACGATGACTTGTCCCTGGTGGTCAGCCGTTTCGAGGCGACGGCCTTCGCGATCCCAGATGGCGGTTTTGATCCATTTATGTTTGGGGTCGGTGTAGGTTGAGGAGACAATGTAAACTCCGTTTTCCGCGCAACGGGCGGTCACTAGTTCGGGATTGCAGCCCCAGACGGGCAGAGCGATGATTTCGGCTCCGTTGAGGGCGAGGCGCCGGGCGACTTCGGGAAAAAAAGCGTCGTAACAAACCATCATGCCGAGCTTGCCGAATTTGGTATCAAAGACGGGATAGGAATCGCCGGGCACCATACCGCTGATATTTTCACCACGGGGCAGGGAAGTCTTGCGGTATTTGCCGGCTACTTTACCATCGGGATCAATCAGCACAGCGACGTTATAAATAAGATCAGTCTCTGCTTCTTTTTCCATCAGGCCGACGACGATGTAGAGGTCGTGTTTTTTTGCCAACCTTCCAAAATAGTCAGTCGAGGGACCGGGGATGGATTCGGCGACTTCGGGATAGGGGCGTCGCGGTTTGATGCCGGCGACCGTTATGGTTTCGCCCAACACAACAAGATCAGCCTTTTTCCGGGCGGCTTCTTCGACAAAGGGTGCGAACTGTTGGCAGACTTCCAGGGCTGTGGGCGCCCCTTTTGGATAGTAGTGTACCGCAGCGAGGCGGACTTTGCGCGGAGTGGGCGGACCGCTTGGCGCAAATGAGACATCGCGCCAGGTAAGGGTGCCTTCAGGAGCCCAACGGAATCTGAGAGTGACGACCGCCTGAGTGGCTTTGTCCGGCGCGAGGTAGGTGTCATTGACGCTGGTCCATCCGTCATCCGAGCTTTCCTTGTCCCTTGGATAATCGGCACGTGCAGGTGCGGTGGTTTTCCCGAAAAATTCAGGGTTCACGGGATGTGGAGAGGTAACGGAATTGCCTTTGTCATTTTGCCACTCGATTTCCACCACTGTGCTGCGTCGTGGATGGGGGACATTCCGGGTGTGACGGTCAGCATTGAAGCGGTAATAGTTACCGCCTTTGATTGGAAAGGTTTTTCTCCAGAAGCCGTGAACACCTTTGCTCTTGCTGCCTGTGGTGATGAATTGCTTTTTGTCCTGGTCGTAGGAAAATTGTGGAGCGAGATCGGGCAGGGGGGCTCCGGTAAGCCAGCCATCGGGGGTATCAGTCGGGGGATCAAAAAAGCTGTTCTTTTGGTGGGCTGCCTGCAGGGTGACCAGTGAAAGGGCCAAAAAAGCGATTAGGGATTTCATGCTGGAATAATCGTTGGCTAAACGAGCTTTGGCAATCGTTACTTGTTTGCTTTTGAGCTTTTTGTATGATTTACGCATGGCGCACAGTTCGAATTATCGAGAGTTTCAGCAGGATTTTTTTGATCGTATGGGAGAGGCCCGGAGTTTGGCGGGTTTATTTGATTATGTGCCTGATGTTTATTTTTATCTGAAAGATGAAGAGAGTCGTTTTATCAAAGTAAATGATTCGATGCTACGAACCCACGGGATGAGTCATGAATCGGAGATGCTTGGTAAAAATGATTTTGATTTCCATCTGCCCTTGTTGGCGGCCCAATACATAGACGAGGATCGTCGGGTGATGGAAAGTGGCGAGTCACTGCCTAATCAGGTGTGGCTGGTTCCCAATGCAACGGGCATGTTATTTTGGTATCTTTCAAGCAAGGTGCCGGTTTTTGACCGGCAGGGAAAGGCGATCGGTATTGCCGGGGCCATGGTGAGGATGGATCAAGTGGGTTCGGTGGTCGAACCTTATCGTGAGATGACACCATCAGTAGCCTATGTCATGAATCACTATGACGAGCGCATATCGATCCGTGGTCTGGCAGAGATGACGGGTCTGTCGTTGAGTCAGTTTGATCGCAGATTCAAGCAACTGTTTCAGATGACTCCGTCCGACTACATCCACCGAGTGCGGGTGAATGCGGCGCGGAGTCTATTGGAAAAATCAGGGGATAGTATTGGCGAGATTGCCATCGAATGTGGGTTTTATGATCAGAGCCACTTCACCAAGCGTTTCAAGCGGGTGATTGGAATGAGTCCGAGCGCGTATCGCAAGCAGTATGGGCAGAAGGGATCGGTGGGAGGGGGAGAACCGCGAATGGATGCGCGCCGGAGCGAAGCGGAAGACAGACAAAGTCAATAAACGCTAATAAGAGTAAAAATAAGAAAGAGAGGAGAATTAGCCGGAGATGGCGACGAAGAGAAAGATTCTTATTTTTTCTTTGTTTTCACTGTTCGGGATTTCATTTTAAAAATCAGTGGCAGCCCGATCATGGGTACTTCAGCGCGGATTTTTTTCTCCAGATAACGTTCGTAGGTGCGGGTCAGGAGGTTGGCGTAGTTGACGAAGAGCAAGTACTCCGGACTCGGGATGAGGGTCGGATGGTCGTGACGTCGCTGGGTGCAATAGAGCAACTTGAGTCGTTTGCCTCCCTTGCGCGGAGGGGGACTGGCACCGATCGCTTCGCGCAATAGCCGGTTCAAGTTGCCGGTGCCGATGGGTTTATCAGCAGTTTTTTTAATGCGACGGATCGATTTGAAAATCTGGTTGAGGAACTCTCCCTGCAAGGCGGATACGGCGAGCAGGGGAGCGTAGTCGAGAAAGAAAAGATCCTGCCGGATTTCTTCTTCGAGATTCTCCAGGCGGTCACGGAATTTGCCATCCGGGTGGTAGAGATCAAATTTGTTGAGTACGATGATGCAGGGCTTTTCGGCCTCCATGATCATGCGGGCGATACGACGATCCTGCGCGACTACCCCCTTGGCACAATCGATGGTGAGCAGGCAGATGTCAGCGCGGCGGATACTGCGTTCAGCACGCATGGCACTGAAGACTTCGACCGAGCTGTCGCGTCGTGTGCGTCTGCGCATCCCAGCGGTATCGATCAGCAGATAGGGATCATCTCCACGGGTGTAGGGTACGTCAATCGCATCACGGGTGGTGCCGGCAATGTCACTGACGATGGTGCGCTCATCCTTGAGGATGGCGTTGATCAGTGATGACTTGCCGACATTGGGGCGTCCGACAATGGCGACTTTGACGGGTTCTATTTTTGCCTTGGTATCGGGATCGGCTTTGATGGGCGTAAAACCCAGCGTATCCAGTTGTTCATCGATGGATTCAGTCAGCAGGCTGAAATTACGTCCGTGGGCAGCACTGACTGAAAGGGAATTATCAAAACCCAAAGCAGAAAATACGGCCGCATCATTGTCCACTTTGCTGTCGTCGATTTTGTTGACAACCAATATCACCGGAGTACTGGCGCGGTGAAGATGCTGGGCCAGATCGTGATCGATGGGGGTGAGATCCTCGCGTCCATCCACGACAAAGAGAATGAGATCCGAAGATTCAATCGCGATATCAGCTTCAGTGCGTATTTGATTGGAAAAAGCATCGTCCAAAGCGGCCCCGATACCGCCTGTATCGGTGACCTCAAAGGTGATTTTGCCTTGTTTGCAATCAGTAGCAATGCGGTCACGGGTGACGCCTGGTTCATCGTGTACAATAGAGATTCTCCGTCCGGCGAGACGGTTGAACAAGGCTGATTTACCGACATTGGGTCTGCCGACGATAGCCACACGTGCTTTCTGCGAATTTTCCATAATAACAGGATCTCCAGCGGGGGCTGACTGACCTGTAACACTTATTTTCGAATATTCCACCAAGGAGCTTGGAGGGAAGGCGAATTACATGAAGTCATCGATGTAGGTATCGATGATCTGCATCAGGGTAGAAGGTCTGGGAACACCGATTTTGAGAGCCCGTTCCCCATCGGTAGCCGTGGGCCAGGTAGCGACGATGTGACGGATGACGGGGTCGGGAGTATCCACGATGGGGCCGAGGGTGATATCGCGGCTGGCAGCGGCTTCTTCGAGGTTCTCGATCATTTCGGCAACACTGAGTTGGATGCTGGGCAAGCCATAGGCGCGGTCTTCTCCAAGCAGGTCGGGGGAGGCTTCATGGAGAGCAATGAAGGAGTCAATGACGTCACGGTAACCCAGGACGGGCATTAATTGTGAGCGGTCGACCGGTAGCTCACAGGTTTGCCCGGCGAGGGGTTCACGTAAAACTCCGCTGGCAAAGCTAGAGGCTGCGGTATTGGGTTTTCCGGGGCGAATGATGATGGTTGGCAGACGGGCGGAGCGACCGTCGATGAATCCTTTGCGGGTGTAGTCGTTGATCAACAGTTCACCGATGACCTTGGTCATGCCGTAGGTGGTGAGAGGGGTGCGTTTGGTATCGTCTGATACCGTGTCCGGCATGACCTCACCTCCAAAAGCGGCGATGCTGCTGGTGAAAACCAGCCGAGGGGTGGACTGGCGGGAACGGCAGGCTTCCAGCAGATGGCGCTGGCCGTCGAGGTTGATGCTGAGTGCGTCGTCAAAGCGTTCTTCACATTCGCCGCTGACCATGGAGGCAAGGTGGAAGACGGAAATGTCATCGCGGTCAATCAGAGAAAAAACCTGGTCACGGTTGGAAATGTCGCCGGTGACCCAGCGGATTTCCGCATGCTCTTCGAGACCGGCTTTGGCGACGTCGGACAAGTGGGTATCGAACAACAGGATTTCATCGATATTTTCAATCTGGCCTGATGGCGCAGTTAATTGCCCATGCTTGGTGAGTTGACGGGCGAGTTGATTGCCGAGGAAACCTCCTCCTCCTGTGATAACAACTTTCATAATTGTTTAATTCTTTCTTTCCCTATTTGTGGGTCACGAGAGCAATTAAATATGGAGACGACAATGATTTCGTCATTATCAAATTCGTAAAATACTGCGTAAGGGAACTGTTGCATCACTAATCGACGGAAACCGCGTCCTACCTCTGGATGTCTTTCTGGATCTTCTGCTATTTTTTCGAATGAATTACCGCTGGCTTGGAAAAATGCATTCCCCAAGCCTATTTCCTGATCATCATACCAAAGGAGGGCGTCTTGGAGTTTGATCGAAGCTTCTGAAGTAAGCCTAATTCGTCTCGCCACGGTTTTGAGAAATTGTTTTCTTCAAGTCTGCCCAATCCTGAAGGGAGGATGGTTTTTCTTTGTATTTTTTCCGCCGGGAATCGAGTTCGTCGAGCACTGTTTCCTGAACAGGGATTTGGTCAGGATCGACCGAAAGGGATCGCCAAATTTTATCAATCAATCTCAGGCGTTGTGCAGGCGGGAGGTCTAATGCTTGATCTGCAATTACTGACATGTGAGTAAGGTAACAGTTTTGAAGGGCAATTCAAGCTTGAGGCTTCGGCGTGCTGTCTGATCGAGATAAGATGAAACTTACGACCGTTCCAACAATGATATTAACCAGCAGGGCGACGGGGCCCGTCCACTGGAAGCTGATGGGGTCGTAGCCGGTTTTGGGGTTCACTCCGAAAATAGGGCCTGAAAAGGCGATCAGGATGGCCGTGATCAGTCCACAGATCCAACCCGCCCACACCCCGGCGGGTTTGGAAAATTTAACGAACAAAGCGAAGAAAAACAGGCAGAAGATGAGCGGGACAAATAGATTGACTGTTTTTCCAGCCATAGTGGTGATGTTGCCGGAGATTTTTCCCATGATTGGGCTGAACAAGACGATGAAAGTTCCAATGCTGAAAGCGAGAATGCGCGCCAGCCGGATATGGCCTTTTTCAGTTTTGGGACTGTAACCAAATCGATCAACCAAATCAGTGGTGACCACTGCGGTGATCGAATTGACCCCTGAGTCAATACTGGACATCGCTGCCGCGAACATGGCAGCGATGACGATGCCGGTGACCCCGGGAGGCAGATGGAAGGCAATAAAGCGGGGGAAAATTTTGTCTGCATCGTCTTTGAGATCTATTGAGGCAGGCAGGGCATCTGGATGAGCCTGGAAAAAGCCAAGCAGAGAGATGCCGACAAAACCGAGGGTAACCCCCACAAGGGCACCGACTACCAACTGGGTGGCAAAAGCCCGTCGGGCGGCTTTGAGGTCGGTCGTAGCCATAAAACGCTGGATTGAAACCTGGTCTCCACCGGAGGTGCACACATACCAGACAAATACACTGAGAATCGTTCCGATCACTGTTATTCGTGTGGAAGGATCCAGACTGAAAACAGGTTGCTTGTCCCAGCTGTCCTGCCATTCGGTGGGGAACCAGCCGAATCCACCGAAGTCAATGGTGATCATGGCAATCACGGTCAAGGCTCCACCAAACAGCAGGATGGTTTGGATAAGATCGGTGACGACCACAGCTCGCAGTCCCCCCAGAGTGGTGTAGATGACGGAAACGAGGCCGGTGGTGAGCACTATATAGGGAATCCAGCTCTCATCGACGCCCATCATCACGATCATTGCTTTGGCCGCCAGATAAACGAGCAGCGACATCCAGGTCAGACGCAGGGCCAGGAACATGACGACTCCGAGCAGCCGCACACTGAGCCCAAGTTTGTTTTCCAGCAGCTCGTAGGCGCTGGTGACCCGGTGTTTCATGTAAACGGGCAGCAGGACAAAAGCAACAACGGCAAAAATAAAGGGGTAGGCTATCAGGTTGGTTAGGTAAATGGGGCCCTTGCCGAGTATTTCCCCTGGCATGGAAAGGTAGCTGATGGTACTGAGCAAGGTGGCAAAAAGGGATACGCCTATCAGCATCCAGTTCATGTTGCCGCTGCCGGTAAAATACTCCTTGGTGCTTTCCTGTTTCCGTCCGAACCACCAGCCGAGCACGATGGTGGAGGTCGCGTAAGCAGCGACAATGATCCAGTCAATGACAGCGAGACCGGAAGGGGAGGGAGTATTGGCTAGAATAGACATTCGCTATGAATTATTGGTAAAACGAGGCGATTGGAATGGAGCGGAATCGCGAGGAGATTTGTTTGCTTTTTTCGTCTCGCACGTAGTAGCTCATGATCGCCCGTCCGTGCATGAAGGTCAGACTGATATAGGAGTAGGTATGCTGCTTGCTGGTCTCTAGATTTTTTTTGTGCTGCCAGGACTCACCTTCATCGTGAGAGATCGCTGCTGTGAGAGGGCTGCGTTTACCGCTGTGGCCAGCTCCCTCCTCATAATTGTCATTCCAGATGAGCAGCAGGTCGCCAGTGGAGGGGATGCGTCGAATGGTGGCCGGGGCTTCCGGGGCACGAACATTCCATGACTTGGGTTTTGACCAGCTGTCACCGCGGTCTTTGGAGTAGCTGATGGCGATGTGTCCGGACTGGGTGCGGATCAGCATACCGATCCGGCCGTCCTTGAACTCGATAAATTCCGGTTCCATTGCGCCGCGTTTGCTGTAGTCGACGATGTCTTTCCCCTTTTTCCAGGTTTTACCCTGGTCATCGGAAAACATGCAGTAGGATTTGATATGGCTGACTTTTTTGATATCGGGACTGAACCAGACCGGGGCCAGTAGCCGGCCGTCGGCCAGTTGAATGATGCGGTCGTTGTTCACGCCCTGGTAACCGGCTTCATCATTGACGATGTGTTCCGCACCAAATTTCAAAGGTGCTTTTGCGCTTGAGGTTCTAAGGTAAAGGTGAAGATCAGTAAGGGAATTTTTTCTGAGATAAAAGAATCCGATTTGGGTGTTATCACGCAGTGGAGAACTCAGGTAGCGCAGGGAGACCGACATGATGTTTTTCCCCTTTTCGGGTTGCTGGAGAATAATCTTATCGCCCCAGGTGCGCCCCCCGTCTTCGGAAGAGCGGGCAACGATGCGGGCCTCTGCGTGATCCGAGCCACTGCCGATGAATTCGGTGGTGGCGTAGAGCAGGCTGCCATCGGGCATTGGCAGGATCGAGCCTTCACTGTAGCGTGGGTTCTCCTTGGTGGCGGGATAGACTTCGCGGGAAATGTCTTCCTTGGGGTCAGGTGGCACTGGCTGGGAAAGGACGAGCAAGGCTTGCGCCGCACGGACTCGCACATCGATGTTTTCATCATCGAGCAAGGGGATCAGGCGGTCTTTGGCTGCGGTGATCCGTGCTTCACCTGCGAAGGTCGCGGAGTAGGTGCGGATGGCGGGATCGTCAGAGCGAAGATTGCGCAGCACGGCGGTTATGCCGCGTGGATCACCGAGCAGGGCGAGGGAGTTTTCGAAATAGGCCCGGATGAGAGGATCTTTTTGTTTAGTGAGGCCCTCGCGCAGACCCGGCAGGTCGGTGCGGGGATCTCCTATACGTCCCAGAACCCATGCGACGATGCGGACAACGTCCGGGTCTTCGTCGGAGAGTTTGCTGCGTAGCAATTTCATGGCTATTGGATTGCCCTGTCGACCGAGAGCGGCGGCAGCCATCAGGGCTTGTTTGATATTGTCGCTTTTCAACGAGGCTAGCATGAGTTTGCCATCACCGATTTCGTTGACCTTGTAGAGGCTTTCACAGGCATGAACATGGCCGTGGGGGTCCTTTCCTGCTAGAATGTCGAACATGATGGCGGCCTTGGTGCGGTCACCCGCCCGGACGAGTTCGCGGGCCAGGCCAACAAGGTGTTGATCATTTTTTTCAGTTTTCAGTTTGGGGGTGAGCAACTTGGTGACTTCATCACCGTGACCCGCCAGAGTCAGGGCTTCACAGGCATGGATGCTGGGCCAGAACTGATTGTCGGCATCTCCCTTGGCGCGAATTTCATCACGCAAGACTTTTAGTGCCTTGGCGCTGGTTTTGGCATCCAGATGAATGGTGCCTGGTTCGGGTGGCGTCGAATCGGCCGCCTGGATCTGAGGGATGGACATCACCAGGGCGAGCGCAGCGCCAAGAGCGAAGCGGGAAGTGGAGGGGAGTTTTTTAGTCATCACAATCTTGAGCGGGTAATATCAGCATTGAGTAGGCTGATATGCAAGGTTTCTATCTCTGGTATCATAAAGATACCAGGAAGCTGTGATCAGGTGAGATGGTCTTTTGATTATTGTATTTCATAAAATAATTATGAGATATTGTAATTCACCGTCGATATGTTGGTATTGCGCTAGGGCGCCTCTCAGAAGTTATCCGAAATAAAAAATGATATTAAAGTTGGAAAACCTTGCTCACTGCATTCGTTTTGCCCTCGATTTTATTCCACCTAAGTTCTGAGAAACACTCTAATGAAAAAATCCCCCGTATTTTTTAAAATCCTGTTAGTGGCCACGCTGGGCTTTTTTGTCACAAGGCAGGGCGGGGCCCAGTCAACTCCCAAGGAGCGGCGCATCACTCATCGTGAGCAATCACTCAAATCCTACAATCCGTTCACTGCGGATGAGATGTGGAAGCGGATTAAAATTCCACCGGCACCTCCGTTGACACCCGAACAAGCGCTGGCGTCATTTAAAATGGCTCCGGGCTTCAAGGTTGAGTGCGTGGCCTCCGAGCCGCTGGTGGTTGACCCGGTGATGTTCGAGTTCGATGCCGACGGCCGGATCTGGGTAGTGGAGATGCGTGGCTGGATGCGTGACCTTGAGGGCTCGGGCGAGGGGGATCCGATTGGCAAGGTGGTGGTGCTTGAAGACACTGATGGAGATACGATCATGGACAAGTCGACCGTCTTTCTCGACCAGCTGGTGATGCCGCGGACGGTAGCTTTTGTGCAGGGTGGGGTGCTGATTGCCGAGCCGCCTTTTTTGTGGTTTTGCGAGGATACGGATGGTGATTTGAAATGTGATCGCAAAACAAAAGTTGCTGACTGGGGCCGGGCGGGAAATCCCGAGCATACGGAGAATGGCTTGATGCACGCCATCGACAACTGGATGTACAATGCCAAGTCGACTGCGCGGCATCAATTTATCGACGGGAAGCTGATTGCTGAGAAAACCATCTTCCGTGGTCAGTGGGGAACGACGCAGGATGACTACGGGCGCTTGTTTTACAATTACGAAAACTCGTCACTGCACGCCGATTTGTTGCCTGCTGAATACGTGTTGCGTAATCCACACACAGGTGGGCGCTCTTCTTACGGATTGAATACCAAGGTCGCGGCCAAAGCGCAGGAGGTGTATCCTGTTCGGGTGACGCCGGGCATCACTCTGGGAGGAACCGAACTGCGCAAGGATGGAACCTTGCGCACTTTCACCATTGCCTGTGGACCGTCCATTTATCGTGGCACACAGTTTCCAGCCCAATTTAATGGTTATGCTGTGATTCCCGAAGCGGGGGGGAACTTGGTACGTCTCGACCGGGTATTTGGTGACGGCGTGGAAGTGGAAACACAAAATGCTTTTGATCAACGTGAATTGCTGGCTTCGACCGATGAGCGTTTTCGTCCGGTTTGCAGCCGGACCGGACCGGATGGGGCGCTGTATATTGGCGATTTGTATCGTGGCATCATCGAGCATGTGATTTTCATGATGCCTTATCTGAAGAATCAGATTCAGTCCCGCGGCCTCGACAAGCCGGTTGGTTTGGGGCGGATTTACCGGATCACTTATGAAGGCAGACCCTTGGGAAAAGTTCCGCACATGTCCGGGAAGAGTTCGGCGGAATTGGTTGCCCATCTTTCACATGCGAATGGCTGGTGGCGGGACACGGCCCAGCGATTGTTGGTCGAGCGCAAGGCGGTGGAGGTGGGAGATCAGCTCAGAGAGTTGGCAAGGGGTGGTGCGAGCGGGCTTGGCCGTTTGCATGCTTTATGGACCCTGAAAGGGATGGGGAAATTGGATTGGGAAACGGTGAACGAGGGCATGGGGGATGAAAATGAGATGGTCAGAGCGACGGCGATCCGCTTGAGTGAAGCTTTTATTGCGAGGGCAGGGGAAAAGGTGTTCGAGCGCTTGAGTGATTCTTTTGCGGTCGAGAAGCCGATGATACAGCTGCAGCTTCAATTGACTTTGGGCGATTTGAAAACGGAGCTAGCTGACGCGCAGATGATTCGGATTTTGAACAGGAATCCCAGCCGGATTTTTGCCACCGCCGCAGTCAGTGGAGTTGGGGGACGTGAATTGGAATTTATTGGTCGTTTGCTGGAGGGCGAAAATTGGTCGAGTAAAAAAGAAAACGGCAGTCTGGTATTGCACATGCTGGCAAGTGCTGTGATCAATGAAGGCAAGGGTGAACGTGTGGAGGCTTTGCTGGATTTGGCAGCAAGCCAAGCGGATAAACAAGCCTGGAGAAGGCAGCCTATTCTAAGTGGAATCCTTGATTCAAACCGGAGCAAGGGGAGGTGGCCAAGTCCTTTCGAGTTGACGGCTGCGCCGCGTATTCTTGATCTACTCGAAAAATCATCCGGGGATCAGTGGAAAAAAATGCGACCCGCTCTGCAACGGATCGTGACTTGGCCGGGTGATTCGCATCCGCATCCCCAACGGCCGGTAGCAAAACCATTAACAGAAAACCAGAAGAAGCTTCGCATCGCGGGGGAAGCGGTTTATAACGCGACTTGTTTTGCTTGTCACAAAGGCAATGGTCAGGGCTTGATCGGGCAGGCGCCACCGCTGGCGGATTCGGATTGGGTGAACGGTCCGGCGGATCGGATTGTGCGCATTGCTCTGAACGGGGTTCAGGGGCCGATCAAAGTGAATGGGACTGTTTGGAATCATACCATGCCGGGCCTGGGCAGCAGCCCGATTTTGAATGATGAACGAATGGCAGCGGTGTTGACCTACATTCGGCGGGCCTGGGGGAATTACGGAGATGCGGTGGAGCCGGCACTGGTTGCCTCAGTGCGAAAAGAGTCGGCCGGGCGGACGATTCCCTGGTTGGTGGAGGAATTGTTGGATCCAGAGCTCAGAGCCAAATCGCAAGGAACAGCGCCAGCAGATCCGCTGGCGAAATACCGAGGGGTCTTGGCAAGCGGGGATGCTGACCGGGGGAAGGAAATTTTTCACACCAATCTCTCACTGCGTTGCAATGCCTGTCATAAGGTGGGGAAATCAGGTGGAGGTTTTATTGGTCCCGATCTGAGCGATGTGGGTGGCCGGGTCGGCAGTGATGAATATCTATTGGAATCGCTGATTTTGCCGAACGCAAAAATCGTCGACGGTTATCAGACCATGGTGATCACCACCCGCGATGGGAAGTTTCAGGCAGGAACCCTGGTATCGGATGATGGCAAAGAGGTGGTGCTTGCTCAGATGGCAGGCGGAGAAGTCAGTGTGCCGGTAGCTGAAATCAAGGAGCGGGTGCTGTCTCCCGTTTCGACCATGCCGCCGGTTGGAGCGATTTTTTCTGTTCAAGAGATTGCCGATCTGGTTGCCTATCTAAAATCGCTCAGGATGGCGGGTAAATAATGGCCAAGGCCAAATAGAAATGAATCGAATCCCAAGCAAGCTCACTCCCCTTTTCATTTTCGCATCGCTGATAGGATTGTGTCAGTTTGGGCTTGCGGCGACGGATAGGCCCAACGTCGTCATCATTCTTGCCGACGATCTCGCCTGGGCCGACGTGGCGTGTTATGGAGCCAGGTTTCATGAAACACCGAGCCTTGACCGGCTTGCTGGCGAAGGAATGAGGTTCACCAATGGTTATGCGGCACACATGAGTTGTTCTCCATCGCGTGCGGCGCTGCTGACCGGGCGCTATCCTGCCCGCTTGAAGATTACCGCTTATATCCCCGGACCGACCCTGAGTGGAAAATTCCTGCCGGCGAAAATGCGGATGCAATTGCCTTTTGAAGAAGTCACCTTGGCGGAAGTATTAAAGGAAGCCGGATACTCGACTCTGTTTGTCGGCAAATGGCATCTGGGAGATGCTCCCTATCTTCCGGAAAAACAGGGTTTCGATGTGAACATTGGAGGCAATCGCTCGGGAGCGCCGGGCAGCTATTTCTGGCCCTACCGGCGCAGTAAAGAGCATAAGGGTTACCATGGCACTGAGGTGCCGGGACTCGCCGAGGGTGGTAAAAAAGGCGAACATCTTGGTGATCGATTGACCAGTGAAGCGCTCAAACTGATTGAGACCAACAAGGACAAACCATTTTTCCTCTATCTCCCGTTTTATGATGTTCATACGCCGATTCAGGCCAAGGAAGCACTGGTTGAAAAGTATCGTGGAAAGGCAAAACGCATGGGCTTGCCAGCAGAAGGGGAGACAAGCTTCAAGCAGGATGGCACCATAGCCCGGGGCACGAAGCCCGGGCTCAAACAGAACAAAGCCCGACAGGAACAGAATAACCCAGCGTATGCAGCCATGGTTGAGACCTTGGATACTAATGTCGGGCGACTATTGGACGGCCTGAAACGAATGGGACTTGAGAACAATACTATCGTGATTTTCACTTCTGACAATGGGGGTTATCCTCCGGTTGCCAGTAATCTACCTTTCCGTGGAGGCAAGGGATGGGCCTATGAAGGGGGCGTTCGCGAGCCGTGGTTGGTCAAGTGGCCGGGTGTGACCCAGGCTGGAAGTGTTTGCGATGTGCCGGTGATTTTCACCGATATTTTCCCTACGGTTCTGGACATGGTGGGTTTGCCGCTGCGACCGGATTTGCATCTCGACGGTGTCAGTATCGTGCCCTTGTTAAAAGGAGAGAGTGGATCGGTGCATGACGCGCTGTTCTGGCATTACCCGCACTATGCCAGCTACGGTTGTGGGCCTTATAGTGCCATTCGGCAGGGTGACTGGACCTTGATCGAATGGCTTGAAGACGAGTCGGTGGATTTGTTTGATCTCAAAGCGGATATCGAAGAACAAAACAATCTCGCTGATGCTCATCCTGAAAAAGTGAACGAGCTTCGTCGTCAACTTCACCAGTGGAGAAAAGATGTGAATGCTAATATGCCACGTCCGCGGTGAGCGTGCTTGGATAGTTTCAAATGATAAATATGAAGGCAGTGATAGTTTTTTTGGTTTTTGTCTGCGTCATGGCTGTGCGGGCCGCTGACGGTGATCAAGCTGAAAAGCGTCCACTGGTTTTTGTGATTACAGGAGAGAGCAACTCTGGAGGTAGTGGCAGGAATGCCGATGCATCGCCTAAAGAAAAAGAACCACGGCCGTCGGTTCAGATCATGAATTTGACCAGTGGTAAGTTCGGTTTTGAAACCATGCAACTTGGGGTCAATAATTTGCGTGATCATTTCAGGATGAATGAAACGCATTACACTACTTGGCATGGCTTTGAGAATGAACTGGCCAATGTGGTGGATGCCAATGGGTTTCCCGATCACAAACAAGTGTATCTGATCAAGACCGGTCATGGGGGATCCTTGATAGCAGAGTGGACTGAAGATTCCCCGGCGGGGTTTTGGAAAAAGTTTCTTGAGCGTACCGAGGTAGGAAAACGACAGTTGCCCGATCATCCGCGGTGGGTGGTGTGGTTCAGTTTGGGGATCAATGACGCCATCGCAAAGACACCGATTGACCAGTGGGAAATAGAAACCCGTGCGCATCTGAAGAAGATCAAAAAACAATTGCCAGATGCTGTTATTATTATGACTCAGTTTCAATCGATGGGTCAGGGCGAAGCTAAAGGTATTTATCCGGAGACTGATGCTGCCATTGCCAGGATCGCGGCTGATGAAGAGGATGTTTATGCAGTGGATTCCACCGGAGCTGCCCTGGTTGATAAAAATCACTGGAGTTATGAGGGCTTGAAGACGGTCACACAGCGGATGGTTGTGATTACTCAACAAGTCTTGAAGGGAGTGGCCAAGCAGTGAGAGGAAATCATTCCGGGATATGTATAACGAAGTTGGGACTTTGTTATACGGTTTGATTCAGTGACTACTTGCGCCATGTTTGCAGGATGAAGACCGCACTCATCACCTTGTGTGCCTTGTCAGCAATTGTCTGGCAAGGTGTAGCCGCTGAAAGTGAATTGCCCAAGGGGGTGAAGGTCAGGTCAGGACGGATCAACGCCGTGACGATTGATCGGGGTGGCAGGGCGTTAGTGGTCTATGGCTCGGATGAAAAAAATAACAACGCGGACTGGGTCCTGTTGACGCAGGGACGACGGCAACTGGTCGAATTTGCAAGAAAGGTAGCCGGTGGTGGTGCAAAAGTGGTGGCTCCGCTAGGGGTGCAGGATTTGATTCAGGAACCGGAAAAATTTTGGGATGCTTTCTGGAAGGACCGATTTGATTATTACAAACAACAGGTGACAAAGGTTCCGGTTCAAGGATTGCCGGTGGCGAAGGCCGTGAAGGGTGGTGATGTGGTGGAGTGGGGAGATTTGAAATTCCAGGTGATTGACACCCCGGGCTATACCAGGGATGGAGTGAGCTATTTGGTTGAGATCGAGGGCAAGCGGGTATTGTTTTCTGGTGAGCTGATTCGGGCAGGTGGGCAAGTGGCGGACATTTACAGTTTTCAGGATGCGATACCGGATGCAAAAATTGGTGGTTATCATGGCCATGGGGGACGTTTTGGATTGTGGGTCGAGAGTTTGCGTAAAGTGGCGGCCTTGAAACCGGATGTGATGGTGCCGTCACGCGGTGGGGTGATTCTGGATCCACAGGCTGACATCAAGACGGCGATTGACCGGGTGCAGGCGGTTTACCGGAACTATCAATCGACCAATGCCCTGAACTGGTATTTCAAGGAGGCGAAGCTGAAAATCTGTCTGGAAAAAGTGCTTGGGGAAGGGGCGACTTATGAGCTGATGCCCTACTGCGAACACATCGATCTTCCCAGCTGGTGCAAACATATAGGAACGACCAAACTACTGGTATCTGATGATGGACATGGCTTTGCCCTGGATGTGGGTTCTCCAAAGATGTTGGAAACCTTGAAGCAGGCGCTGGCGGATGGCCTGATCAAATCGATCGAGGGGATTTTTGCTACCCACGGCCACAATGATCATACCGCCGCCGTGGCGGCAGCCGCCAAGGAGTTTAATTGTCCGGTTTATACGGTAGCAGAAGTTGCCGATGTGCTGACAAATCCGGGTTCCTGGTTTTTGCCGGGAGTGAGCCCCAATGCGGTGAAGGAAGTGGTGGTGAAAAAGGACGGGGAAAAAATGAAATGGAGGGGTTTTGACCTGACTTTCAACTTCTATCCGGGGCAGATGTACAATCATGCGGCTTTGCTGGTCGAAAAAGCGGGTCACGCTCCGGTGTTTTTTATCGGGGACTCTTTTTCACCTTCGGGGATTGACGATTACTGTCTGATGAATCGCAATCTGATGCGTGAAGATACGGGCTATTTGTATTGTTTTAAAAAGGTGAGGGAATTGCCAGAAGGGGCGTGGCTGGTCAATCAGCACATTCCCCATTTGTTCCGTTTCTCTGATGTGGAGATGGATTATCTGGAAGGGAGATATAAGGAGAGAATGAAAATGCTCGGTGAATTGATCGCCTGGGATGATGTGAATTACGGGATCGATGAACAGTGGGCCTGGTTTTATCCCTACGGCAGTGAGGCAAAAGCGGGCGAAAGTATTGAGCTGGAATTGCGCTTTTGGAATCATTCGAAACAGGAACGGACTTTCGAACTTGCTTTGAATGCAGACGGGATTCTGGAGGATGTAGCTCCGTTGAAAGCGATCACTTTGAAAGGCCGGACAAACGGCGTGGTGAAGGTGAGAGGGAAGCTGGCAGCCGGGATCAAAGCGGGTGTGCATGTGGTGACGATGGATATCAAAAGTGAGGGGATGGATTTGCGCCAATGGTGTGAGGCGATGGTGAAGGTTGAATAAGGCTGGAAGAAGGCTGTAGGCGAAGTGCGGGAAGTCGTTGACACCATGCCCTTGTCTGCACCATCTTTTCCCCTATGAAAACCCGCCGCACCTTTCTCAAAGGAACCCTGGCCGCTGCTTCCAGTACGCTGCCACTTTTTAATATATCGGGCACCAAAGCCTCCGGCCAGATCATTGGAGCCAATGAGCGCATACGTATTGGTGTTTGTGGAATCAAAGGGCGGGGAGGTTCGCACATCGCTGGCTACATGGAGCAGGACAATGTAGAGGTGGCGACTTTGATCGACGTGGACAGCACGCAGTTTGCCCCTCGTCAGCGTCAGATTCGCGATAAAACCGAGAAAGAGGCACCCAATACGGTTGCCGACATCCGGCAGGCTCTGGAGGATAAAGATATCGATGCGGTGTCTATCGCTACCTGCAATCACACCCATTCCCTTTATGCTGTGTGGGCTTGTCAGGCGGGTAAAAATGTCTATGTGGAAAAACCGATGAGCCACAATATTTTCGAAGGGCGCAAGGTCGTGGAGGCGGCGAAAAAGTACAAGCGCATTGTCCAGCATGGTACCCAGCAACGATCGAGTGAAAGCCGGGCGAAGGAAATTGCCGCGGTAAAATCCGGCAAGTACGGCAAGCTGGTGGTTTCCAAAGGTTACTGCTGCAAACCACGATGGAGCATTGGCATGAAAGAAGCCAAGGATCCCCCACCGAATTTAAACTTTGATCTCTGGCTGGGGCCGGCCCCCTTGCAGCCCTATCACGAAAACCTGGTTCACTACAACTGGCACTGGTTCTGGGATTTTGGCAGTGGGGATACGGGCAATCAGGGGGTACACGAAATTGATGTGGCGCGTTGGGCAATTGATGGGGCGACTTTGCCAAACAAGGCCTGGAGTCTCGGTGGACGTTTGGGCTACAAAGACCAGGGGCAGACGCCCAACATGCACATGAGTGTTCTTGAATATGACGACGTATTGTTGATCTTCGAGACTCGTGGCCTGGTACACGATAAATACAAAGACAAAGGTTTCGACCGTCAGGTCTTGAATGAGTATTACACCACTGATGGAGTGATTCGGAACGGGAAATTTTATCCAAAAGGTTCCGATAAGGGAGAGCCGGTCAGTGGTGGCACGCCAGACAAGATCACCCCCGGAGGCCCCTTTGGCAGTTTCATTGCGGCGGTTCGCAGTGGAAATCCGGAAGTGTGCAATGCAGGTCCTGAGCACGGACATTATTCGAGTGCTCTGTGTCATCTCGGGAACATCACTTAT
The DNA here is from genome assembly GCA_030625775.1 of Verrucomicrobiota bacterium. Lineage (GTDB taxonomy): Bacteria > Verrucomicrobiota > Verrucomicrobiia > Verrucomicrobiales > DEV007 > JAADHD01. Next base: position 5,796 of record DAOUQC010000026.1, on the reverse strand, counting down.
CGAGTTGGTAAGCAGCAATCATTCGGCGGTGAAAAACCAAAACGCCTCGGTGACGATCCTCGTTTGGCGGCATCGTTTGAGAAAATAGAATCCAATCTGGAAGCGGTGGGGATGAATCTTTCGGAGACAAATTATGACATCAGTCCAATTCTTGATTTTGATTCGGCAGCGGAACGCTTTAGAGATAGTGAAACGGCAAACCAATTGCTCTCGCGGGATTACAGAGAACCTTATGTGGTGCCTGAAGTGGTTTGATCGACTTTTGTTAAACGAAACTACATGAGCATATTCTGGATTGTAATTGGTTTTCTGGTTGGTTTGTTGGCAGTGGTCGTAATTTACGATCTGGTTCAGCGCAAACATGCCATTCTACGCAATTTTCCGCTGGTCGGGCATCTGCGTTATTTTCTGGAAGCCGTCGGGCCGGAGTTGCGGCAGTACATCGTCACTGGCAACGATTCGGAGAGGCCGTTCAGCCGTGATCAGCGTCGCTGGGTGTATGCTTCTTCAAAAAAGGAGAATAACTACTTTGGTTTTGGAACGGATAATGATCCGGAAGCGGCCCCGAATTATCTTATCGTCAAGCACAGTGCCTTTCCTCTGGATACGCTGCATGCCGGACAAGCTGGTTATGATCCGGATTTTCAAATTCCCTGTGCGAAGGTCATGGGAGCGGCCCGCAAGCGGGCAAAGGCTTTTCGTCCCGCGTCAGTAGTAAACGTATCCGGCATGAGTTTTGGATCTCTGGGACGCACGGCGGTCGAGGCGATGAATCGTGGTTGTGATTTGGCGGGATGTTTGCACAATACCGGTGAGGGGGGAGTGTCCCGCCATCATCTGCATGGGGCGGATCTGATTTTGCAAATTGGCACGGCCTACTTTGCCTGTCGGGATGAAAACGGGAACTTCAGTCTGGAGCGTTTGATTGAGACGGTGGAGAAGTATCCGCAGATCAAGGCGCTGGAGATTAAATTAAGTCAGGGGGCCAAACCGGGGATTGGCGGATTGCTGCCAAAGGAAAAAGTCACCGCTGAAATTGCCGAGGCACGTGGAGTGCCGATGGGGGAGGATTGCATCAGCCCGGCTTCTCACTCAGAGTTCAGCGATGTAGACGGTTTGTTGGATTTTGTGGAAAAAATAGCTGATGTCACAGGGTTGCCAGTGGGGATCAAGTCTGCAGTCGGCGAGTTGGAATTCTGGCAGGAGCTGGCTCGCTTGATGGCGGAAACGCAGCGCGGGGTGGATTTTATCTGCATTGACGGTGGCGAAGGGGGAACCGGGGCGGGGCCCCTTGCTTATACCGATCATGTGGCCCTGCCTTTCAAATTAGGGTTTCCCAGGGTTTACGGGGAATTTGTTCGCAGGGGGATTCAGGATCAGGTGATTTTTGTGGGTTCGGCCAAACTGGGATTTTCAGTGCCTGCCCTGCTGGCTTTTGGGATGGGATGCGACATGGTCAACGTGGCCCGGGAGGCGATGTTGTCGATTGGTTGTATTCAAGCGCAACGTTGCCATTCGGGGCATTGTCCGGCAGGAGTGGCTACTCACAATCGCTGGCTGATGCGGGGTCTGGATCCGAGCTTGAAATCGGTGCGTCTGGGCAACTATGTGGCGACCTTGAGGCAGGAAGTTCTCAAACTTTCACATACCTGTGGAGTGCATCATCCATCCTTGATTACACCGGATCATTTTGAGATACTGGATGGGAACCTGACGGGCATTTCTTCGGAGACCTTGTTTCCAGAAGGGGGGATATTGCCCCGGCCAAGTGGGGAGGAAGATCGTGCCCTGACTCAATTGATGAAAAACATCCCACTTGCTGTAAATAAAACAGGGATGAAAATCATCCCTGACTGATTTTAAATTAACAACTATGATGATGCGAATAGAAAAAATATCAAACTTACTTACTGTCAGTCTATTATTATTAGTTTTTACTATTTTTGCAGAGAGTATTTTTGCCCATAAAGTGACAGCGGTGTCAGTGGTTTCAAAGTTTGATACAAAAGGCCGCACCTATAGTGTCGAGTTGGCGATGGATATTTATCCGTCGGAGGATCCGGCGATGAATGACAAGGTATCGCCCCAGCAAGCGGCAGATTTTTTCTCGAATGAAGCCCTGGTTTTGTTTTTTGGTGATACCCAGGTGAAGCCGCAGGCAAAAAGCGAGCTGTTCAAGGATCCTGATGCCGATCCGGAGATCGAGGAGGAAAGGGTGAAGGTTCTGGTGACTCTGTCTGGCAAGATTCCGGAGGATGCCGGGCATTTCACCTTGCGGGTTTCGCCGGATACGACAGCGGCAGTGGTTATGGTGACTTTCAAGGATGGGAAACCCGGACGCAGGGCGGAGGTGTTGTACCCCGGAGAATTCAGCTCGCCGGTGAACGTTGCCGCGGGTATTGAGGCGGATCCTTTTGAAAAAGCTGCCGGGGATGAAGCGGAGTCCAAGTTGGCGGAGCGGGCGACGGTCGTGGATGAGGGAAAAACCCCCGGTGTGGAAAAAGCTGATGAGGAAGTGCCAAAGCCGAAGACTCCTGATTCAGAATCACTCGCCGGGAGTTCGGAACCGGGCCAGTCTTCAATGAGGGATTTTATCGAGATCGGGTTTCGCAGTTTTTTTTCCAAACCCCGTTATGAGGCGGCTTTGCTGGCCTTGTGTTTTTTCTTTTTTAGCAGGGCAGGCAGGGATTTATTTTTCCAGTGGGCGATGTTTGTGGTGGTATTTACGCTGGCTTTGGGAATAGCGGTATTCGGGGTGGTAAGCATTTCGGGGATGACCTGGGCATCCGAGGTGTTGCTGAGCTGGGTAATTCCTCTTGGGATTGTGGTTCTGGCATTGGAGAATTTGTTTGCTGAAAAATTGCGCTGGTGGCGATTGGCGATCGTCGCCCTGCTTGCCCTGACTATGGGGGCGGTCTATTCCATGACGCTTGGGCTGGCAGGTATTTCCGCGAGTTCGGTTGGCGAAGCGTTTGCCGGTTTCAATTTGGGGTTTCAAGTGGCGCAGCTATCGACGCTTGCTGCCGCCGCTCTGTTGGTGGTGCCGTTCAGGCAGCGCGATTGGTACCGGAAGTCGGTTGCGCTGCCCGCCTCCGTATTGGTGGCCGGGGTGGCTTTGTACTGGATCATTGAGCAAACTTTTTTTGGCGGATAACAAGGGGCAAGTTTTATGTAACCGGCAAGGCCCAGGCAACGACTATCGGGGTGTGAAGAATAAAACGCTGCTTTTTTGGGGGATTTTAGTTTTGGCTTTTTGTGGTTTGATGTTGCCGGATGTCGGGGCAGTTGAGCAAAAGGAGAAAAACAAGGAGACGATCAATGGTGATTGGGTGGGGAAGTTGGTATTTGGAGGCAAGGAATTTCGTATTTTGTTTCAATTGCAGCAAAGTCCGGGCGGGAGGATCAGCGGAATTTTTAAAAGCCTCGATCAGGAACCTGCGCCACTGCCAATGACAGATGTCCGGCTGAAGGGTCGCGATATTTTCATCCAAATCAAAGAGGTGGGATCGTATCGGGGAAAGGTATCACTGAAATCCGGGCGCATGTCCGGTGATTGGATGGGGGAGGACGGCAATGAGCTAGCTCTCGATCTGAGGCGCTCGAAGGAGAAGTGGTCTTACAAACGGCCGCAGACGCCCAAGGCTCCTTTTGTCCATGAAGTTCGCGAGGTCGAGATTGCCAACAAGCTGGGAAAAAACAGTTTGTCGGGAACTTTGTCTTTGCCCAAGGGCAGAGGACCGTTTCCAGCTGCGGTCCTGGTATCGGATTTTGGGGCACAGGATCGTGATGGAACGATTCATGATCACAAGCCGCTGGCGGTGATGGCAGAATATCTGGCGAAGAAGGGCATTGCCACTTTGCGTTACGATGACCGCGGGGTGGGGAAATCCACCGGGACTTATGAATTTGCTACGACGATGGATTTGGCAACCGACGCAGCCGCAGCTTTTGAATTTTTGAAAAAGCAGCAGGAGATTGATGCGGCAAACGTTGGTATCATCGGGCATGGTGAGGGCGGCCTGATAGGTCCCATCGTAACGAGCAAGCGGGAGGGAATGGCCTTTCTGGTATTGTTGGCGGCACCCGGAGTGAGAGGGGACCAGTTGCTGCTGACCCAGAATGAAGCCGTCGGGCGAGCGGCAGGATTGAGTGATGAGATGCTTGATCTGATCAGGCGATTGATGAGTTCCGTCTTCCAATTGCTGATCCAGCCTACACCTGACCTGGCGAAAGCGGAAAAACTGGGGGTGGAGTTTGAAGACAGGATCAAGGAGCTTCCTCCTGAGGAAGGGGAAAAACTAATGAAATTTGGTGGAATGCTGGAGGGGCAGTTTGAGTTGGTGAAGACACAATCTCCCTGGTTTTCGTGGATAGTATCTTACGATCCGGGACCGGTTTTGCAGCAGGTGAAATGTCCGGTGTTGCTTCTGAATGGAGAAAAAGATCTTCAAGTTTTGGCGGGCATTAACCTGCCGACGATTAAACGTCACCTGGTGGCTGGTGGTAATGAGCGGGTGGAAAGCAAAAAATTATCAGGGCTGAACCATCTTTTCCAGAAAGCCGATAAGGGGCTGCCCGGAGAGTATGCCATGATCGAACAGACTTTTTCTACTTCAGCATTGATGCAAATAGCGGAATGGATTACAAAAACAACAGGCAGGTAACAGAATAATCGGTGCTGCCTGTTATTGGTAAATCTGTTTCTGCCATGGAAGAAGAAGACAAAAGCTGTTGTGGTCACGAGGAAAAAAAAGAGCAGGTGAAGACTTGCTGCTCGGGAGAAAAACCAAGGGAGTCAGTAGCGCCGGCGGAAAAGGATTGTTGCTCAGGGGGAACTGCCGCGCCGCCAGTGGAGGCGAAGACTTGCTGTGGAGGGGAAGGGCACGCTCATCATGACAAGGTGAAGCCTTCGGCAGGGGCGGCGTATTTTTGCCCGATGTGTCCGGGGCAGGAAAGTGATCAGCCGAGGATTTGTTTAAAATGTGGCATGGCGCTGGAGGCGGCCGGTTCGCCATTATCAAATAGTCGCACGATATACACTTGTCCGATGCATCCCGAGGTCGAGCAGGATGAGGCGGGTGACTGCCCGATTTGTGGCATGGCCCTGGAAGCCAGGAGTATTGCGATCGAGGAAGACAATACCGAGCTGAAGGATATGCAGCGGCGCTTCAGGTTGTCATTGGTATTCAGCCTGCCGGTTTTCCTGATAGCCATGGGGGATATGTTGCCCGGCCGACCCCTGTCCGCTTTGGCCTCACCGCATGTGTGGAACTGGGTGATGTTGATTTTAAGTGCGGTGACCGTGTGGGGCTGTGGCTGGCCCCTGATCGTGCGTGGGGTGAATTCGCTTCGTCAGCGCAGTTTGAATATGTTCACTTTGATCGCATTGGGAGTAGGTGTGGCTTGGTTTTACAGTTTGATCGCAACCGTGCTGCCGGGCATTTTTCCGTCGACCTTCCTCGCTGGGAACGGGCAAGTGGCGGTGTATTTTGAAGCGGCGGCAATGATTGTGACTTTGGTGCTTTTGGGGCAGGTATTGGAACTCAAAGCCCGCAGCCAGACGGGAGCTGCTATCCGGGCATTACTCGATTTGGTTCCAAAAATGGCACGGCGGGTTCAGGCAGATGGCATGGAGAGCGAAGTGCCGCTCGACCAGATTGGAGTAGGTGATCATTTGCGGGTTCGGCCCGGTGAAAAAATGCCGGTCGATGGTGAAGTGTTGGAAGGGCAGAGCACGGTGGATGAATCGATGATGACCGGAGAGCCGATGGCGGTGAAAAAAGCAGTGGGGGACCT
>DAOUQC010000148.1 GCA_030625775.1 Verrucomicrobiota bacterium | reverse complement strand
TTTTTTCAGGAAACTTCCCTATCAGTTCAAACGCCTCTCCGAAACCCTGCGGGTGTGGAAATTCTCCCGCTACGAAGTGGTGATTATGCGAATCCTCTTTGCCTTCGTCATCTATCAAACCATGCCACTGGGGGAACCCTTTTCCAATCTGACTCAAAATCTTTTTCCTGGAATTGGCTCCCACATCAATACCAGGGAGCAAAATGAGAAGTTCCGCCCCCCCCTGCCACCGATCGTAGAGTTGCTTCCCAACAGCGACAACCGCCAGACCTTTGACAGTCAACCCAGTCCCAACGGCATCGCCAGGTTTGTGGATCTCACTTTTTTTTCCAATGAGCGCTTTGTTGCCTTCCTTCCCTGGATCGTCATTCCCGCGATCATCCTCTATGCCTCCGGCATTGGACTGCCCATCACCCTCCCCCTGCTCACTTTCATTAGCATTGGCAGCCGCACCCTGTCCAATTCCCAGGGAGCCATCCATCACGGCTTTCAATTGATTTCAGCCATCCTCTTGGTGCAAACCTGCGTCATTCTTTTCGGCTGGTTTTACCGTCTGATTAAGAAAAAGCACTTCGTTGATGCCCGGCAACGCACCATTCGCGATTATTTTGTTTATTTTACCATTCTGCTTTGCGTGAGCTTTTACATGATTGCAGGTTACATCAAGCTGATAAAATCAGACGGTGAGTGGATAAAAAACAGCCCCTACATTGGCATCCAGTTAGTTAAAACCGACCGCCAGAACTACTACACCAATCTGGATGGCGAACATTACGGTCACCAGAAAGTTCGCTGGGCCAGTGACATGCTGGAACATCCCAATCTCACCCGGATTTTCATGGGATGCGGCCTGTGTCTGGAGCTCTTTGCCTTTATCGCCCTGTTCGGACGGGGCTGGTGTGCCATCACCGGGTTAATGATTATCGGCTTTCACCAGCTGAATGATGCCATCATGGGATTAATGTTTTATCACAACGAAAAAATCGTCTGGATATTCCTGGTCAATCTTCCCTTCTGGATCGTGCTGCTGAGCAGAAAAATCAGCAAGCGGCCCGGCATGATCCCCCTTGAATCAGCCGAGGATTCAGAGCCGGAAGCCAGTCCGGCGTAGAGCCCACAATGGAAAAATCTTCCGATTTCCCGTAGCAGGTGCCAATAAAAGTGGCGGACTTTCAAGCGCACAGTTGTGCATCTTCGTGGGGCAGATTTCCATATCTGCCGAGGAAAGAGGCAAGCTCTAAAAAGCAGATATGGAACCGGAACGCAGAGCAGATAGACGAAGTCAAATCTGCCCCACAAAATATCAATAGGAAACTTTTATTCCCCGGACTCCAAGCGTTTGATCGCGATGTTGCGGAACAGCACCGGGTCATTGTGACCAGCAAATCCGAAGTGACCGCGCTTCCTGTCTTTGCCAGGATGCGGCGTATCTTTCATGAACTCCGTCACTTTGCTGAGATCCGTATTCAGAATCACCGAACCGTTTACTTCGACCTTGATCGTCGATCCCTTCACGGTGACTTCCTGATAATTCCATTCACCCGGCGGACGATTGTATCCACGATGTGCAGCAGCCATGGCGTAAGCCGAACCGTGAAACTGGCGATTGTCGAGTTTCTTGTATTTTTCAGCATCATTATCCAGCACCTGGAGTTCGCACATGCCGTCATAAGCCGCACGCCCTTTACCGGGATAACGAATAGCCAATCCGTTGTTGCCCCCGGGCGGCACCTTGAATTCCAAACGCACCACAAAATCCTCGTATTCATCAGCCGTGAACAGCACCCCGCCCTTACCGGATTTGCACATGATTGCACCATCCTTGACTTCATAATTATCAACTTCACCACGCCATCCCGTCAGATCCTTACCATTGAAGACCGATACAAAACCCTGGTCTGAATCAGAGCCGCGCAGAGTCTTGTTCGCTTCGGCTGCTCCGATCTCTCTGAGATTAATGTTTTTCCAGCGAATTTCCCCTCCATGGGTCTGCAAATGAATCACCCCTTTGGCCGGCAGCGGAGTCTGACGGGTTTTATCCCAGTAGTTTTCCATGATCGCATTATCCACCACCAGCTTGTCATTCAGGTACACCGTCGTACGGGCACCGATCTGGGTGATCTTGAAATGATTCCACTCCATGAAAGGTTTGTCGGCATGAACCAGTGGCAATTTTCCTGGTGCTCCATCTGAATTATTAAAAAGACTGCCTGAGCCCAGATTGGCTTTACGATCCCATTTCCCCCCCTCCTTGGTGGTATCCCAGATTTGAACCTGTGGAGTACCACGCAGATAAATCCCACTGTCAGCCTTGGCTACCGTTTTGTAATCGAGCTCAAGTTCGATGTCACCGTATTCCTTGTCAGTGGTGGCGTAGGGGCCGTGCCCATCGTTCACCAACTCACCCTTGTCGACCGACCAGTGTTCTTTGAATTCCTCTTGATAGCCCTCAATCGCAGCTTTCTTTTTGTCTTCCGCCACCTTGACCAACTGGTGGGGATTCAGACCATACCAGCCCGCCAGATCCTTACCGTTGAAAATAGGCTTTGCCTCTTCTGCCTTGGCTACAGTGCCGGCACTCATCAGCGCAATTGCCAGACACACATTTCCAGCCATGATTGATTTGAATGGGGTAACTTTCATGGCCGCAACCTTAGCCTGTCATTTACAGGTCGTGCAACAGGAGATTTTATCTGTGCCAGCTGCGCATTTTTGCTGTCACTCTCACCACCGTTGGCGTAATCGTTGTCGGCATGAGCCGTTCGACTGCGACCCAGCCTCTCCACCTCCCCGCCGCAAGCCGGGTGATTCTGTGGTCAGGTGTGTTGATGAGCCTGCTCTGCCTTTTTTTGATCTGCTTAAGCCACGGCCTGCATCCCACCGTCATCGACTTACTTAACCAGGCGACCGGACAGCTGTATATTGATCAAATCAAGCCCCTCGGCATGGGTTTTCACTACGAAGTGGCCAATCGAGAGATGCCAATCACCGCCTTTCTGATTGTTTACGCCTTGCTCTGTATTTTATCCGTAGCCCCCCTTGCTCAACTCAAACGAAAGCTTCCTGCTTCTGCCCCGCAAAACACCAAACCCTGGATCAAATCTCCACTGACCCTGATCCTGCTGTTTTCACTGCTTTTCAGAATTCTACTGCTCTTCTCAGTCCCCGTTCACGAAAGTGATTTTTACCGCTACCTATGGGACGGCAAGGTGGCTACCCATGGTATCAATCCCTATCTCTATGAACCCGGAGCACTCAAACTCTATGAGCAGGGCATCACCAGCCCTTATCGCGATTCAAATACCGGCGTCACCTGGCAAGGGCGTGAGTTCAGCGAAAGTGAAATACCCACCCTCGAAAAACTCGCCCAATTGCGCGACAAAAAACCTCTCTTGCATCAACGTATCAGCCATCAAGCCGTGCCGACGATTTATCCTCCCACGGCGCAAGCTGTCTTCAGTTTATCAGCCTTCCTGTTCGGCGATTCCCTTGTCGGCCTCAAACTAATACTATTGATTTTTGACGCCCTCATCATCGCAGTGATGATCAAAATCCTGCGCAAACTCGAGCTCGATCCTGTCTGGGTCATAGTCTATGCCTGGTCCCCGCTGGTTCTCAAGGAATTTGCCAATTCAGCCCACTACGACGCCGTCCCTTTATTCTTCACCCTACTTGCCATCTATTTCACCCTTGGAAAAGCTCGCCACTTCAAGACCGCCGCATCACTCGTCCTAGGAACACTGGCCAAATTTTTCTCAGTCATTCTTTTGCCTATTCTCATTCCCCCCCGCCCCTCCCAATGGCGGGCTTATGCCCTGTTCAGCGCTATCTTCCTGGCCGCCTACCTGCCCTTCTTTCTGTGGAACCAGGCAGGTATCCAACAGGTCTTCGCGGGGCTCGGGGTTTACAACGAACACTGGCAATACAACGCGGGCCTGTTCGCCCTGATCCAACAATCCCTCTGCCACCTTTATCCCCCCTCACAGACAAGCCTCTTGCCGGCAAAATTGGTGGTCGCCATCATCCTGCTCGTCATCCTCGCCCGCCAGACCTTTTGCCCCGGCGACAAAGAACAGCACCTGCTTCGCCGCTGTTTCATCATGATTGCCGCCCTTTTTATTCTCAGCCCGACTGCCTTTCCCTGGTATTACACCTGGGTGATGCCTTTTTTATGTGTATTCCCCAGTCGAGCCTGGATCATGCTCTCATGGCTGCTACCCCTGGCCTACCTCGATTTCCATCCAGACTTATCCATCTCACGAAGTTTTCTCTGGAACATCCCCGCGATTAGTTGGATCATTTGGGGAACTTTTGCTCTTCTCTTCTTGCTCGATTCCATTAAAATCCGGCATTCCGTTAATAATTCCCCCTCCACTTCCTAATTCATAATTCCCCATGCTCCCTCTACTCAGCTTTCTCTTCTTCACCGGCCTGGTTGCCTTCATTTCCTGGCGACTCACCCACAAAGACGATCACTCCAGCAAAAGCGGCTACTTTCTAGGAGGACGCTCTCTCACTTGGATTGTCATAGCCGGCTCACTGCTGCTCACCAATCTATCGACTGAACAGCTCGTCGGCCTCAACAGCGGTGGTTATGAACACGGCATGCAGGTGGCCGCCTGGGAAATTTTCGCCGCCGTCGCCATGATCGTCATGGCCCTGGTTTTCCTGCCACGCTACCTGCGGGGTGGTGTCACCACCGTCTCCGAATTCCTCGCCTCCCGTTACGACAAAAGCACCGGCATTATTATCTCCGTGCTCTTATTGCTCTCTCTGCTCACCAACCTGCTCCCCTTTGTGCTCTATTCCGGTGCTCTCTTCATGGTGAAAGTTTTCAACATCGCAGACATCTTCCATCTCAGTGAAAACGGAGCCCTGTGGCTGACCACCGCCGCCCTGGGCATTGTCGGATCGATCTACGCCATATTTGGCGGCCTCAAAGCCGTTGCCGTATCCGACACCCTCAACGGCATTGGCCTTTTTGTCGG
>DAOUQC010000143.1 GCA_030625775.1 Verrucomicrobiota bacterium | reverse complement strand
GAAAACCAAAAGGGGTTCAAGTCCCCTGTTTATAGAATGAACATGAAAATGGAAAGAACTATCCGAAGCCAACTGCGGGAGGGTGACCGACCGTGGGAGCCGTAGCGAAGCGAAGACAGCCTGCAAGCGAAGCGATGCTGGCAACGCAGGCTAGGAGAAAGTCATCAGCCGATGAATAAGAACCTCATAGGAGGCCGACGGAATGGAACGAGCTGGCACAACACAGCGAAATTCCTTCATTCAGTTCCGGAGGTAAATGAGGCGGTTGGGTGGCGGAGGTTCTCGTTCTTATCTGGGGAGATCTTCCCTGCCGCGTTTCACTCCCAGACGCGATCAATTGTTTCTAGTAGCCCATCTCCACTCCAACCCCCTAATCCTGCCACGAACCCCGCCGATAACACAACGCTCGTCCAAAATGATTTCACGCCAAATTCAGCAATAGAAACACCGGCTCCCCTTAGAGCCTTCCGCCTCTTATCCCCTTCGGTGCGCATAGAAAGCGCCTCCGCGCTCAATTCTTCCGACGTGCGATTTTCGGTCCCTCCTTTCGGAATGAACCACTGCACGTTGAGCTCCTTCGAGTAGACCCATTCCCCATTGGCAAAATCGGTCTTAGTGTCGTTTGTCAAATCCTTTGGGAAGAACGTCACCGGGTTCTCGGAGACAATAACCCATTGTCCACTCGAAGAGGCCGGTGACGAATCATTGACACTCGATTTCACAGTGGTTCTGGATGTAGCGCATGAAGTCAGCTCCGAAACGACTAGTAACAACGAAAATGGGATGACATACATTCTTTTCATCGTGAGTAAGATATGAGTTGTGAGCGAAATGATAGGGGTGCCGTTGTCCTTTGAGCCGATGGTCGGTCCTGCTTCATTTTTTGACCTAACGTCAAGTCACACCGAACCACTGAGCGGGGGCGAGCTTTGGCGTAAAGATTGATGGTTAAAGTTGAGTGAAATCATGACTACGGAGCGGCTCAGTGGCTCGGTGCTGACTCTTGTTGATGATTTATAGTTCGATTAGCTTCCAACCAGACTTCTTAGTAAGAATCCACGCCAAATCCCCTGGTTCTAATTCATTTTGATCGGGATCGAATCCCCAAAAATCTACCTTTACTATACTTCTCCCAAGTTTTTCTAACTGAACGGAAGCCTTAATTTTTTGAAACCTTGGGTTAGAATTGGTTCCGCTGAAATGCTGAAACAGCCTGCTTAAACTATCCCCCACGCTCTTTGCATATATCTCTGCCATTTCCAGAGCAGGATCATCAGCTGCCTTAAACAAAAAAGCCGTAGCCGCCTTCACGTCCCCTTTAGATAGGGCATTTAGAAAATTTTTAGATCGACCTTCCAAATCCGTAGCGACTTTGCTAGAAGGTTGTTCAGCTAGGGCAAGCTGAACCCCTGATATAAGCAAAGCTGCTACGTCATATAATATTTTCATTACATCAACAGTGTAATATGGAACTGTCCTGAATAACATGTTATTGCGGACAGCCTGGATAATAGGTGCCAAGGTAACCCATTCGGGCAGGTAACCCATTCGGGCAGACTTCATCTCCTGCCTTCGAAGCCGATATTATCGGGGCACGAGGTCCTGTAAAGAAAAATGAATCCTAGTTTCCCGCTATCGCTGGCTGCCCGGGAATTTCATTGAGCGTGTAATACGCCACCGGGTGAAGCAATGGGGTTCCATCTTTGGACTTGAGGCCGTCAGAATGCAGTTCATGAACGTGGCCAAGAGTGAAGGGGGGCGAGGTCTTGAAAAAATGAAACCAGGGTCCCAAGTCGATGCCTTGGGCTATCCCATTTTGGCCCTTTGGGGCATGGAAATCAGGACGTGACTTTTTTCGCCGGATTGACAAAAGCGAAACTCAGTCCTCCGGCGAAATACACCAGGGCAAAAAGAACCAGCACCAGATTCCAGTTTGAGGTCCAGTCGAAGAGGTAACCGACGATTACCGGGCAGGCGGCGGCAGCAAAATTACCGCTCATATTCATCACGCCGAATACTTGAGGAATATGTTTGCCGCCGATATCAATCGTCGATGAAAAAGCACAGGGACCGGCTATGGCAGCGGAGAAAGCGCCGGCTGTAAGAAGCGCAACCGCGAGAGTGATATCGTGGATGAAATAAGCACACAAAATCAGGGCGCCGCATAAAAACATAAAAGTCGCGCCCACTCCACCGCGACTCAAGCGCAGGTTGTCGGTCTTTTTCCAGATCCAGTCGACCAGCAATCCGCCGAGCAGGCTGCCGCCGAATGTCGCGCCAAACACCAGGGCTTGGAGATAACCTGAATCCGCGACGGAAACACCGCGGGTTTCCTGAAGAAAAGTTGGGAACCAGGTGGCGAAAAACATGTAACCGGCTGCCCGGAAAATTTGCTGACCGCACAAGGCCCACATAGAAGGATTGGAAATAACAGCACCCCAGGGAGTAGCCTCGTGACTTTCGCTTTCGCTGTCGGCCAGTGTATGATCACGACCTGCTTCAATCAATTCCAGTTCGGTGGTATCCACGGCAGGGTCCTGTTTAGGGTCGTTCCAGAATCTCAGATAAAAAACAATGGCCCAGAGAATGCTCGGGATGGCAAAAACAATGAACACCCATCGCCAGCCGATTTGTGTTAGTAGTGCACCCGCAAGCACAGATGAAACAATCGCGCCAAGCTGCATGCCTGAGGCAAGCACACCGCAGGAAAAAGACTGGCGTGACAGCGGTATCCAGTGGGAAATCGAATTACAGGAGGCAGGAAAAATCCCGGCCTGGGCAATGCCCATCACCAACTGGCCGAGTATCAGCATCCATAACACTGGAGCCAAACCGAGCAGGATTCCTGCCACAGCCCAGCCTAGTGAAAATACGGTCAGCGCAATTTTCGAGCCCCATCGATGAGCCATCCAGCCGCCTGGAACCTGGAAGACTGCATAGGTCCAGAAGAAGGCGCCCATGAACCAGCCGGATTCCACTTTGCTGAGGCCGAGGTCTTCGCGGATAGTGCTTTCGGCAACACCGACAGCATTTCTGCAAAGGTAAGCCAGAGCGGCTGCCAGAGTCAGCCAGGTGAGTACGCGGATGCGAACCCATGTCGGGCGCTCGCTCATAAATCCCGGAGTTTTTGACTGATTTCTGCTTTCAGTATTTCAAGGCTGCCTGCGGCGAAGGGTGTCTGCCAGGCTTGATAGACATCTTCCCCATACATTTTTTCGGGCGGCAGGTAACCCATCGAGCCGTTGGCGAGATTGAGGTAAATCACCGGCGAGTCTGGAAATTCTTTGCGCAGTTGTTGTTGAATCCAGGAATAACTTTCGAGCATGTTGGCGACCAGAAAAGCATCACCGATCTTCCAGATCCATACGGGTAAGGGAAAGCTGTCACCATCGCCGAGACTGAGGCGGATATCGTGCTTTCGACGCAGGCGCTCTTCTGTCTGACGCTCTGTGGCGGTGGACATTTGTTGTTGCAGTTCCTCGGCGCTTGGCCAGTCTTTAAGCAGCAGGTCGACAGTTGTCTGAATCGATTTTAACTCGGTGGATTGAGAGCAGCTTTCTCTTTCCCAAATAGCCAGAGGTGCTCCGGATTCGCAAACTCCTGTAAAAGTCAGCTGCTGACCGGGCGGTTCCATTCCAGCTAAAGTTGCCAGCACTGCGTAGCCGAGTTCTTTGCCGTGACCATCGGCAACTGCCGGGTTGTTGGTGTATTGATAGCGCGGTGACAGTTCGCCGGAAGCGCCTTGCAGAAAAAAGGCCAGGGCGTCGATGTTTTCTTTTTCGATCGTCTCGCGCATGGCGCCGATGTAATCCGGAGAGATCAAACGATTGTCCCAGGCAAGTGTGGTGGGATGGCAGGCGTAATTCGCAATGAGGGCAAGCGTTTTGCCGGAGGTGTCCGAGACTCGCCCGACCAGCAGGGTGTCGTCTGCTTCGGCGTCCGGATCAAATCCGCAGATTCGTCGGCTGTTGCGGGTTTCATCCGGGTCGCACAAATCCCGGGCAGCGGCCAGTTGGCATTTTCCGGTACGCCATTCGATGCTCACTGGCTGAATGGATTCCATTGCATTTTTGATCACCTGGATGGTGGTTTCGCGAACCTGCTTGAGGAAGGCCAAAAGTAAATCTCCGCCTTCCCAGTCCTCATCGACTTGATCGGTCAGCGGGGGAGTGGCGTGAGTATGCGTCAGGGCAAAAATGAATCGTGATTCATCCAGTTCGAATGCATTTAGAATCGTGTCGCGGAAGCTCCGTTCCAATTCCAAACTCCGCCACCAGCCCAGATCGGCATCGACGATGATCAGTGCTTCGCGATCATCCGAGTCGCGGATCACCAATGCGCTTACAAAAAGCGGACGGTGAATGCCTTCAGCAGTGTCATGCGTAGCCGCACCCCAATTGCGCGCATAGATCCCCACCGGGGGCGTGATATCCGCACGTGCCATGCCGGCTCGGCCGGAGAATCCTGGGGGTTTAAATTGCAAATTCACCAGGATCAGCTTTAGCATGCTGAGGCGAGTATGCAATACTGCGCTCAATTATCATGAAAATCACCTCCATCGAAACTCACGTCTGCCACGCGCGCATGCGGAATTGGATCTTTGTTAAAGTGCTCACCGATCAACCCGGGCTTTATGGCTGGGGTGAGGCCACTCTGGAATGGCATACCAAAGGTGTATTGGGAACGATTGAGGATTTGGCGGAGTTGGTTGTCGGGGAGGACCCGCGCCGGGTCGAGCATGTGTGGCAGATGATGCACCGACAGCATTTCTGGCATGGTCACGGCGTGGTGCGTGCGACAGCGATTGCGGGCATCGATCTCGCCTTGTGGGATATTCTCGGCAAAGTGGCCAATCTTCCCTGCTCGCAACTCTGGGGCGGACCGGTTCGCGAATATGTCCGCACTTACTGCCATCTTGGCGGCGGCAACATGGAGGACTTTTATGGAACGGCTGCCGATGATGCCAAGCGTTTTGGTGAACTGGCGCAGGCAGCAGTCGAAGATGGTTACACCGCTTTCAAATCGATGGCGGTTCCACCGACGATGCCGATCGAGGGATTGAAACCGATTCGGGCAGCGGAAGCAGCGGTCGCGGCGATGCGGGAAGCGGTCGGTGATGACATTGATATCATGGTGGATTGTCATGCACGCCCTTCGCCGGCGATGGGCCTGCAGTTTGCCAAGGCGTTGGAACCTTACGGGCTCTATTTTTTCGAGGAGCCCTGCTGGCCGGAAAGTATCGATGGACTGGCTATGATCAACGCTGCGGTGACAACACCCATCGCTACTGGCGAGAGAGTGACTAATCTCGCGGCCTTCCGTGATTTGTTCAACGCACGCGCCTGCGAAATCTGCCAGCTCGACATTACTCATTGTGGAGGATTGAGCGAAGCCCGACGGATCGCGGCATTGGCGGAGGCGCATCG
>DAOUQC010000123.1 GCA_030625775.1 Verrucomicrobiota bacterium | reverse complement strand
TGGCGATTGATTTCCAACCAGCCTTCCGACCCCCAGATTTTTAGGTGGGAGTGATAACCTTTATCAAGGTAAAAGCCGGAGGTCACCGTGCCGAAGGAGCCGTTATCAAATTTGATCGCCAGTGCTGCCGAGTCCTCCACGTCGAGGGGTTGACCTCCGACATTGCCAACAAATCCTGCAACATCGGTGATTTTTGATTCAGTGAGGTACATCGCCATGTCCAACCAGTGAATTCCCAGCCAGATCAGGTGACCACCACCGGCGCGGTTTTTCTGTGCATACCATTTTTGATGATAGCTTTTTGACTTCAGTCGTGTCTGATCAGCTATCAGGTGAAGCTCCATGCCGTAGATTTTGCCGAGTTTGCCTTCCTTGATCAGTCGTTTCGCTTCCTGGGTTTCCGGATTGAGTCGGTTTGCCAGGGCGAGCATCAGCAACAGTTTTTTGTCGTTTGCTTTCTTGGTAAGTTTGGCAAAATCCTCAGCGTTCAGGCAGGCAGGTTTTTCCGCCATCACATGACAACCCGCATCGAGCGCGAGATCGATAGCTGGAGGTGCGATCGCTGCTTCCAGGCTAACCAGAACCATTACCGGTTTTTCTTTTTTTAACATCTCAGCCGGATCGGTGTAGGTCGCCGTAAGTTTTTCGCCGAGAGCCTTGCGGGCTTGTTCTACCGTGTTGCCACTGGGGTCGGAGAGCACGACAGAAGTGACTTCTTTGGCCTGGGCCAGGGCGGGGAAGTAAGCGCTGAGATGAGCCCCCTCCGCGTTGGTGATCACGGCAATGACGACTTTTTTGTTTGTTTGCGCGTGAGAGATTGGGGTGGCCAGCAGGCTTGCTATGAGGGTAATGATGAAAATTATTCTGTTCATGTGATTGGGGATTTAGTCGTCTGTGGGAGGTGGTGAAAAGGCTTCGGTTAAAATGTCTCCCACATATATGTATATGCCCAGTTCATCTGAATCATGGGAACCGGCGATATTCAGGGTTTCGATCTGGTTGCGTTTGATGAAATGCAAAAAGTCCTCTGTGGATTCGATACCGGTACCGCAAAAATGATGACAGGGTTTTTCGTATTTACGGGCGAAGTCCATGGTTTTTCTGGTGAAGCTGTCGAGTTCTTCTTCAAGAGTGAAAACGACCGTGCCGTCACTGTCGCGCACGTTCCATTCCTTGGCCTGTGAATAGAGGGGAAGAGTGGTTTCTTTCAGTTCGTCGTAACGCTCATCCAAAAAGCCGTCCTGCATGTGCCGCCATCGCGGGCACCAGCCGCCATAGGGGAAGTTGTGTGCAATGGCCCAGTCCAGCGCCGATCTGGCTGCGCCGGGCTGTCCTCCGGAGATAATTTTTTTCAACATGTCCCATACAACCTTCAACCTGCAGGGGGATCTGTCCAGATGGATTGGTGGTCGATACGAAAAAATGAGAGGGATTACTTAGCCCTGCCGAACAGTTTTTCCCGAGCAGTTTGAGTAATGGCCAAGGCTACCGGATGACTAACTTTTCGTTCCACGGTGATGGCATAGAATGATTCTAGGATTTCATCGGTTCGGCCAACCACTTCGACATGGTATTCCTCGCAAATTTCATCTTCGATAATGGTCGCCCCTACAAAGAGGCCGGCACCGTCACTCCCGAACACCTTGAGTAAAGCGCTGTCGTGAAATTCTGCGCGAATTTGCGGGATATAACCTTTTGATGACATCCAACGATCAATCGATCTGCGCAATAGGGTGCCCTCTGAGGGAACCAACAAGGGTGCGCCGGAAAGGGAATCGGGGAACCCTTTCCGGTATCGATCGGCCAAGGTCCGCTCACCAAAAAAAGTCACCCCACTCGATCCGAGAAAATGATTGAAGGCCTTGATACGTGCGGCTCCACCGATCGGAGCGTCCACAATGACCAGATCCAAACGGTGAATGGAAAGCTCGGTAAGTAGCTCTTCTGTTTTCCCTTCTTCACAGATCAGTCTGACGGGCTTGTCCATATTCAAAGCCGGGGCAAGTAAGCGATGTGAAACTAATTTGGGCAGAACATCCGATATGCCCACTCTCAAGCGAGCGGGTCGATCTGTTCCTATGCCCTTCAAGCTTTCCCTGAATTCTTTACCCAAAGTGAAAATTTCATCAGCATAGTCAAAAGCCAGGCTTCCGGAATCTGTCAAAGTTAAGCCCTCTGGCCCTCTTGTGAACAAATGTTCTTCAAGATTCGCCTCCAGCGCCTTGATTTGTGTGCTGACCGTTGGTTGCGACAAATTCAAGGCCTGACTGGCTTTGCCGATACTGCCTTCTTTAGCAGCCACCCAGAAATAATATAAATGATGATAGTTCAGCCACTCCATTGCACATAGGATAATTCTATGAATATGCGATGTATAATTCAATTAGTCAATGGGAAGATTAATTGTAATATCTCTCCACATCGAACAACTCGTTCGAAATTATCGAACCCCCGCCAAGAAGAAAATCGTGAGCACCGAAAATAATTTAAACCCATTCAAACATCTGAAAGAAGACTTACCAGCTGGTCTGGTGGTTTTTTTAGTAGCGTTACCTTTGTGTTTGGGCATTGCACTGGCATCCGGGGCACCGCTTTTTGCTGGACTGATTAGTGGCGTCCTCGGAGGCTTGATCGTTGCGACATTGAGCAGTTCTCCTTTAGGAGTGAGTGGGCCGGCAGCGGGTTTAGCTGTTATTGTATTAAATGCAATTACCGAGCTTGGTTCGTTTGAGGTTTTTCTCGTGGCTGTGATTATTGCCGGAATTCTGCAGCTTGTCATGGGCTTTGCCAAGGCGGGTATTATTGCATACTTTTTCCCATCCTCTGTGATTCACGGGATGTTGGCTGGGATCGGGGTGATTATTTTTCTGAAGCAAATCCCGCATGCACTCGGTTATGACAAAGTTCCCGAAGGGGATTTTTCTTTTCATCAAAGCGATGGGCACAATACTTTTGAGGAATTATTTTTCATTTTAAACTACATCAGCCCCGGTGTGCTTATTGTGTCGGTAATTTCATTGATCCTCTTGATTGCTTGGGAGACAAGTTTCTTCAAAAAATTCAAATTCACAAAGCTGGTTCAGGGGCCTTTGGTGGTAGTGGTGGTGGGGATAGTATTGAATAAAGTTTTTGCCGGAAGTTCCAATTTGGCAATCAGTGCTGACCATCTCGTGAAGGTGCCGGTTCCGGATAGCTTAGGTGCTTTCATCGGTAATTTTTCCTTACCTGATTTTACTGCCCTGTCTAATCCTGCAGTTTACACAACAGGCATTGTGATTGCTGTGGTCGCCAGCCTGGAAACGTTACTTTGTGTCGAGGCCTCCGACAAATTGGACAAGCTGAAGAGGATCACTCCGACCAATCGCGAGCTCAAGGCACAAGGCGTAGGCAATATCATAGCGGGCTTTATTGGCGGCTTGCCGGTGACCCAGGTTATCGTGAGAAGTTCTGCTAATCACCAATCTGGAGGAAAAACCAAAGCTTCGGCTATTACCCATGGCGTGCTGCTACTGTTGAGCGTATTGGTGATCCCCGGTGTATTGAATCTCATTCCCTTAGGGGTTTTGGCGGCGATACTGCTAGTGGTCGGGTTTAAGTTGGCCAAGCCTGAGCTATTTATAAAAATGTATCACGACGGAATGGAGCAATTTGTTCCTTTCACCGTGACGGTTCTGGGAATTGTTTTTACCGACCTTCTAACCGGTATCGCGATGGGGATGACGGTTGCGATTTTCGTTATTTTGAAAAATAACTTCAGGGTGCCCTTTAAAATGTTGAAAGAAAACCTGGAAGGGAAACACGATATAAGAATTGTGCTATCCGAGGACGTCACCTTTTTGAACAAGGCCTCCATCCTCAAAGCGCTGGAGCAAATTCCAGATGGTACTTCGGTGGAAATAGATGCAAGCCAAACAAGGTTCATTCACTTTGACGTGATTGAGATTGTTGAGAATTTTTTGATCAGCACCGAGTCTAGAAATATAAAAGTTGGTGTTATAGATCTCTACGAACACAAGCAAGACAGTCCAATCCAGCATTTTAGATTAGCAAGGAATAAGCTCAAACAAGAACAACAAGCATGAGAACGCAGACAAAAGAAATCCAGCAAAGCCTAACCTCTGAAGATGCGCATAGGATTTTGAATGAAGGTAATCAACGCTTCGTTCAGAATTTGAAGATTCAGAGAAATCTGCAAGAGCAGGTATTGGCGACCAGCCAGGGGCAATATCCATTCGCAGTTGTGCTTTCGTGTATCGATTCCCGGGTGCCAGCCGAGTTGGTTTTTGATCAGGGTATTGGTGATATATTCAGTGTACGGGTTGCCGGGAATATTATCAATGAGGATGTATTGGGCTCAATGGAGTATGCTTGCAAAGTTGCGGGTTCAAAAATCATCGTTGTGCTGGGGCATACGAAATGTGGAGCTGTTAATGCTGCTTGCAATGACGTTAAACTGGGGAACATCACCACCCTGTTGAGTAAAGTTAAACCGGCAATCGACTTTATCAGAAAAGGAGAGGAGGAAATGAGTGCCGCCGCGATTGAAGAAGTTGCTGTTCAGAATGTGAAGGTATCCATTGATAGGATTAGAAAAGAGAGTCCCATTTTGGCTGAACAGGAAAAGTTTGAGGAAATCGAGATTGTGGGAGGGCTGTATGATGTTTCTTCCGGAATAGTTAAATTCTTTGAAAGGTAGCTTTACGGGAGAATAGCTACTTATTCGAAGGCAATCTTTTCGCGTCTTATTTGATGCGAAAAGATTTTTTTGTGTGGATTTATAACTATTCAGGTCTGTGGATTTCTTAGTGTTGGGAGTTGCAAGATGTAGCGCCGGCTAAAGCCGGCGCTACAAAGATGAACTCAATAACAACCTGAATAGTTATACGGATTTTACGTATTGAGGAATTTTGTGATCGATAGGCAGTTGCCGTAATTGAACAATCGAGATGAGGGGGGAATTTGGAAAGAATGAAAATCGATTTTTGCTCAGTAAGCGTATTTGCTCTTAATAAATATTTTCAACAGGGAATTAGTTGACTTTTGGTAGAGGAAAGGACTTCGTTTGCCAATCATGGCCGACATTTTTAATAAAAGCACTCTAAAAGGCGATATTTTTGGTGGAATCACTGCAGGGGTAGTAGCGATCCCTCTGGCATTGGCTTTTGGTGTCTCGTCTGGGTTAGGCGCTATCTATGGACTCTATGGGGCTTTTGCTCTGGGAATCGTTGCCGCCATTTTTGGTGGAACGGCCTCCCAGGTCAGCGGTCCGACTGGGCCGATGACGGTTATTACGGCCATTGTCGTTGCCGCAGCCGTGGCTGAGTTTGGTGACATCAGTAGTGCTTGGGGATTGATCATCGCTTGTTTTTTGGCTGCGGGAGCGATTCAGGTCGTTATGGGTTTTTTGGGGCTCGGCCGTTACATCCGCTATATCCCTTACCCGGTGCTCTCAGGATTTATGTCTGGCATTGGAGCTATCATCATTATTATCCAGATATTTCCTTTCCTGGGGCAAATTTCTCCGAAGGGTAGACTGACCATATTGGCATCACTTCCCGAGGCTATTGCAGGCATTAACTGGGCCGCAACCCTTATTGGAGTAGGCACTGTTCTAATAATTTACTTGTTTCCGAAAATCACCAAAACGCTTCCAAGTGCTTTGATCGCCTTGGTTGCAATGACACTAGCCGCCACTCTTTTTAAATTGGACGTGCCTGTTATCGGGGATGTTCCTGAAGGGTTCCCGGCTCTGTTAGTGGGGAATCTGAATCAGATCGGCACGGAGCATGTGGTGATGATCCTGAAATTCGGGGCTATGTTGGCAGCTTTGGGAGCGATTGATTCACTGTTAACTTCAGTCGTCGCAGACAACATCACAAAAACCCGCCATAACTCCAATAAAGAACTGGTCGGTCAGGGAATTGGTAATATGGTTTCAGCTTGTATCGGGGGCTTGCCTGGTGCCGGCGCCACTATGCGGACAGTCGTCAATGTCAATGCCGGCGGGCGAACCAAGGTTTCCGGCGTCATTCACGGTTTGTTGTTGCTGACTTTGCTTCTTGGTGCGGGTCCTTTGGCCGAAAAAATTCCGCTATCCGTTCTGGCAGGTATTCTCATTACCGTAGGAATCGGCATCATCGACTACAAGGGATTCCGCCAGTTGAAACACATCCCTCGTGGTGACGCCTTCATATTGATCACGGTGGTGGTATTGACGGTTTTTTGGAATCTCCTGTTTGCGGTGGCTATCGGACTTGTTCTTGCTGCCGTGATTTTCATGAAACAAAGCGGCGATCTGGCTGAGAAGGAAACCCAGGCAACTCTTCTGGGGGATTTTTTCGACAGGCTTCCCTGGGCTGATGAAATGGACTTGCCTCGTGAGATGCTAGACCGAGTCTATATCAAGCGTCTTCACGGGCCGTTATTTTTTGGCTTTGCCTTCGGGTTCAAAGGTATCGTGGCGGATATGCCTGATGTGGATCACGTGGTCATCCGCATGAAGAAAGTTCCATTCATCGACCAAAGTGGTGCCTACGCATTGGAAGAAGCCTTGGTGGATCTGAAGGACAAGGGAATCACGGTGGTCTTATCCGGCTTGAATAAGGCCTCCAGGGACAGGCTGACTCGAATGCAGATCATTCCCCGCCTGCTTCCGGAGCAACATGATTTCGAGCGATTTGATGAATGTTTGGCTTGGCTGAAAAAAGAAATGACGATTTTATCTAAAAAGCCCGACCCGACGACAGAATCTTCCTGATAACCTTAAAAACATGAGAGTACTCAAAGACCTTTTTGATAAAAACGAAATTTGGGCGGAAAAAATCGAAGCCGCTGACCCTGGTTTTTTTGCTGCCCTTTCAAAACAACAGACCCCTGATTACTTATGGATTGGTTGCTCCGACAGTCGTGTTCCGGCGAATGAAATTGTGGGGCTCATGCCGGGAGAAATTTTTGTCCACCGAAATATTGCCAACTTGGTTGTCCACACTGATCTGAACTGCCTTTCAGTTATTCAATTTGCTGTAGAGGTCTTAAAAGTAAAACATATTATTGTCTGTGGTCACTATGGTTGTGGAGGCATTAAGGCAGCGATGGAAAATGGGGAGCACGGATTGATCGACAATTGGCTCCGGAACATCAAGGATATTCATCGTTTCCGTCAGGCCGAGCTTGATTTTGTACAAGATCCCAAGAAAAAGCTGGATTTGATGTGCGAACTCAATGTGGTGGAGCAGGTGTCCAATGTCTGCCATACCACGATTGTCCAGAATGCATGGAAAAATAAACAGGACTTGTCGATTCATGGTTGGATATATGATATTGCCGATGGCAGATTAAAGGATCTCGACGTTTGTATCACCCAAGCAGACGAAATAGCAGAGACCCATCGTTTGAAATAGCGTTCCGCTCCTGTTGCTGGCTGAAGCCAGTGCACGATAGAGGGGGGAGTCGACTCGGGAAGGTGTGGCGTGGCATTTGAAAAACTATGGTGTAAGGCTCTGTAGAAAAGGAATGTGAAAATTGGGGAAGCGGTCTATATTCCGCCACAATGTCAAAATCTGAAAACTCAAGCGCGGCACAGCCTGAAAAACTAATGGTTGTGAACCGGGGCGAAATCGCCATTCGGGTATTTCGTGCGGCCACGGAACTAGGGTTACGTACCGTTGCCATTTACGCAGAGGAAGATCGGTTTTCTCCTCACCGCTTCAAGGCGGATGAGGCCTATCAGTTGAGGAAGGAAAAAGGGCCGGTTGGAGCTTATCTGGATATTGAGGGGATTATTCGCATTGCCAGTGAGCATGGAGTCACTCTGATCCATCCCGGTTACGGGTTCCTATCTGAAAACCCGGATTTTTCAAGGGCTTGCCGGGATGCCGGATTGAAATTCATCGGTCCCGATCCTGAAAAACTCGATGGGATGGGCGACAAGGTCGCGGCGCGGGCACTGGCCGAGAAGGCCAATGTACCAACCTTACCCGGCACTGAAGATTCTATAGCCGACCCTGAAGAAGCTCTCAAAGCGGCTCGCGAGATCGGCTTTCCACTGATCATCAAAGCAGCTTTCGGCGGAGGAGGCAGGGGGATGCGGGTGGTGGAAAAAGCGGAGGATCTGAAGTTGAAACTGGATGAAGCCCGTAACGAAGCACAAAATGCTTTCGGAAATTCAGCAGTGTTTTTGGAACGTTTTGTACAAAACGCCAAACATTTGGAGGTCCAGATTCTGGGTGATAACCACGGTAATATCGTTCATCTGCACGAGCGGGATTGTTCAGTGCAACGTCGTCACCAGAAGGTGGTGGAGATCGCGCCGTCGGTTGGTTTGGATGAAGGGGTGCGTGATCAGCTTTGTGATGCAGCAGTCCGCATTGCCAAGATGATTGATTACAACAATGCCGGAACCGTTGAGTTTTTGTATGATATTGATACCAAGGATTGGTTTTTCATCGAGATGAACCCACGCATTCAGGTGGAGCATACGGTGACCGAAGTGATCACAGGGGTGGATCTGGTTCGTTCCCAGATTCTGGTAGCTGAAGGCTATCAACTACATGGATCTGAGATAGACATACCCGCTCAGGAGGATATTCCCATGAACGGCTTTGCGGTGCAGTGTCGAATCACAACGGAAGACCCAGCCAATCAGTTTTCCCCTGATTATGGCAAAATTTTAAATTATCGTTCAGCGGCCGGTTTTGGAATTCGACTCGATGCAGGTGCCGGGGATGCGGGAGCGGTCATCACTCCCTATTATGACTCCATGCTGGTGAAACTGACGGCTTTCGGGCCGCGTTTTGAAATTGCCTTGCAGCGGATGGAT
>DAOUQC010000115.1 GCA_030625775.1 Verrucomicrobiota bacterium | reverse complement strand
TTTGCATCTCCATCAAATTGTCTGAGCTGATGCCCACCCGTCAGATGGAAGCCTTTTGCTTTCTGCTCCATCGGCACAATGAAACGCACGGGGATTCGGTAGGGTTTCCCGGGCAACACTTCGTGCACAAGAATATTGATCACCTTCTGTCTGGTGTTAACCGAGCCAGTCGCTTCGTGCCAGTCCTGCACCACCACGACGTCAAGATTGCCCGAGTCTCGTATCGCCTCGTGATCAAAAAGATTGTCCGCCCGGGACTGACCCGGATTTAAGACAATCCAAATAATTACCAAGAGCGCAAAATTATTGTGCATGAGAGAATAAGTAGCAGCTTCTCTTAGAAAGTCATGGGCGCTCCGGTCTTTGTCCTTTTTTAATCGCATCCATGGCGCGGTGCGCAAAAGGGAAGCGTTTGGTACTATAACGAAAATCAGGACGAGCCTTAAGCTGCACCTCTTCTTTCCACTTCAGGTAGATACGTTGTTGATCCTTGCTCATAGAGAGAAGCTTTTTCACCAATTCGGCAGATGTCCTGACACGCCCCTCCTTATCATATTGCACCTGATCAGATCGTCCGGGAACAGGCTTTGGAATCAGCTTATTGTCTGCATCAGAGAGTTTATTGGCAGCCAAGGTGAACGTTTTCCCATCAGACCGCTTAAGCGTCACCTTACCGTCATCCGCTTTTACCAAATCAGCTTCAATAATTTTGCCGTCAAGGGAGGTCCAGGTTCTCGCTTCCAGGTTGACCACCAGGCAGAAGGAAATAACAAAAAAAATTAGGGGAAAGACTCCCATGGGGGGCTGGGTTTAGGCTTAGCTAATTGTTTTCTCGAATCAATTATGAAGTGAACGATGACAAGCTCTATCTATACTCCGCACAAAGCCTGAAAATTCGAAAAATTTTTCCAAAACAGTTGCTGGTGATAGAAGGTCGGCATTGGCCCGGGCTTGTTGGAAATTTAGATGAGTGACTCAGGCAAAAAAATGCCCAAGGTCGGATAGTCCGCCTTGAGCAGTGACTTGGTGGCATCCAGACCCATCCAATCTTTCACCATGGTGGCATACACGGAACGGAAGTCCGTTGTCATCTTCAGATCACCTTTATGCAGATCTGTCATGCTTGGGAACTTTCCGTAAAAGCCGCCTTTGACGTGCTTGCCCACGATGAACATAGGGCCGGCCGCTCCGTGATCCGTGCCTCGAGATGAATTCTCCTTAACACGCCTGCCAAATTCGCTGAACACCAGCATCGACACATCGGCGTCGCGACCAATTGCTTCCAGGTCCTGCTGGAAAGCCAGCAGCGCATCGCCAATGTTCATGCAATTAACGTTCTGGGTGGCGCTTTGCCGGCCGTGGGTATCAAAACCGCCCACCGCAGTGTAATAGATTCGCGTTCCGGACCCCTTGGCAATCTGGGCGACAATTCGCGGCAGTGACTTTCCAAGCTTACCAAAACCGTAATCGCGTTTTGTTTTGTACTCCGCACAGGCATTGCGAATAAAATCCGAAGACTGCTCCGCCGTGCCGGCGATCCCTCTTACAAGTTCAAGCGCCGGGTTGCCGGATTTCTCTTTCTGCTTGAACACCTCGCGAAAGACAGCCCTTTGCTCGTCGCTACTTTCCAAGACAAATTGATTGGGATCGTCAAAGACCACCGTTGGATGCTTGCTGCCTCGAACGGCTCCGCTCATCTTGTTGCTCTGGTTGACAATCATGGGCCCTTTATCCGGCAGTGGCAGCTCATTGGAAAGTCGCCCTAGCCAGCCATCCGGCTGGGGATTATTTGGCGATGCCCAGTGCCAGAACTTCATTGACTCAAAATGCGAGCGCGAGGGATTGGGATAACCGCAACCATGCACAACAGCCATTTTCCCATCCTTGAACAATTTCTCCCATCCCAGGAGGTAGGGATGAAAGCCAAATTCATCACTCACTTTCAAAGTGGATTTCCCGGCAATCGCAATGGTTGGACGTGCTTTGTAGTAAACATCCTGCTCGAAGGGCACGACTGTGTTCAGACCGCAATTACCTCCGGCAAGTTCCACAACCACGAGGATACGATCTGCCTTGCCGTTGGGAATTCCTGTAACGGTATTGGCAGCCATGGCCAGATCGGTCTCCTGCAGAAACAGAGGCAAGCCCGCCGCGACTCCGCACCCATGCAGGCTACGCTGAAGAAATCGCCTGCGAGAAGAGGATGTTGGAAGGTTCGTTTTCATGGGATTGTCTCTTGGTTAGAGCGTCGGGATGTTCTGAAATCAAATTCGGCGTAGGTCCTTCAAGACAGCTGGTACTCCGGTAGACTCAGGATGATCTGGAGTGCCTCCTTCAAGTCTGTATTCAGGCGATCTCTTGAAAAGTCAATGCGGCCCAGGCCGAGTCGTTCGACCAGGAACCGGGTCACGGCGTTCCGGTCGGAGTCCGTCAGGCGCATGCGCAGAAAGCGCAGTTCCAGGTAATCGACCGCATCAATGGCATTGATGACACCGGCTTTCTTGAGCATCGTTGTCAGATCGATTTCGGCTCCGGTCATGGGCACGTCCTTGACCCGCTCATTGATCATGACATAGGCATTGTAAACACCCAGTGTATTACTTGCAGCTTGACTCTTTAATAAGCGCTTTGCGGATGGTGACATGCTCTTTCCACCTTTGCCCTTCATCCTCATGATCTCCTCAGTGCCTTTCCCGGAGGCCAGCACTTTCATCGCAACTTCCTTGTTGGGAGGCGAGAAAATCTGCCAGTAGCGTCTCCCTGCCGTTTTCGGCAGCAAGAGGTGCCTCATAAGGTTGCCGCGCTGGAACAAGGTCGATGGATTGAGCCAGGAAATCCCGCCGTCCTTGTCCCCGGCCCAACCGGCCACATTGGGCGGGTCGCCCACCGCTTGTCCCAAGTGTTCAATCACCCTTGGAAAATAAGGTATGCCCGGGGTCTCACGAAGTCCCATCTTCCTGTAGGAGGACACCATAAACTGGACCGGGCTCTTGATCTGTCTCGCATACGAGTCCGGTGAATAGAAATCCCGACTAAGAAAAATATTCTTGAGCAAGGGTTTGATTTCATAATCCTTCTCTCTCAGCAGGGTGGCTAGTTCTTCACTGACCGGCTCACTCAAATCTTTTCGAACAAAAAACCTGTAGAGCTTCGAGCTGATAAACTGGGCGCAAGCGGGTTGGTCCAGAATGATGTCGACGACATCCTCATCATTGAAGTTTCCGGTTTTCCCCAGAATAGTTTTCTTGCCATCGTCAAAGTCGACTTGGTTGAACCAGGGCTTCAGTCCGTAGACCTTCCACCCAGTCAGGGCACGGGCTGCCTCTTTGATGTCCTGCTCTGTGTAGTTACCAACCCCCAGGCCAAACAGCTCGAAGATTTCACGGGCGTAGTTCTCGTTCGTGTCGGTCTTGTCGTTGAAACGCCCGTCCAGATAAATCAGCATTCCGGGATCGCGGTTGATGCCCTTCAGCAACTCACCGAAATTACCATTGGCATGCTTGCGAAAGAGTTTAAACTGCTGAAGCATCAAGCGGTAGTCCTCGATCTTGAAGTTTTCGATGGCGATATGCCCATGCCAGAACAAGGCAAGTTTCTCCTCCAGGGGCCGCTTGGTCAGAAGCGCCCGGTTGGCCAGCCAGATCTCAGCTCGGTCCCATTCCCAAGCCGATACCGCCATATTATATTGGCAAAGGTCATTGATTGGCTGAAGCCACAGCGGCTTGCTTCGATCCTTGCCCGCTTTCACTCCCATGTGCTCACCGGTTCTCCCGGCCTTCTTCATGATTGCATCAAATGAAAGGTGCTCATCCTTGCCGGGAAACATGCCTTTCCAGATACCTGAGTGTTCGAATTCCGGCAGGGTGACGTTGGTGACCTTCTGGAAATCCACCAGGTGATCCACTGCCTCTTGCGGTGTCATGGCTGCCAGCTTTTTGATTTCGGCAGGCGTTCCACCAAATCCCGCCCTCTCCAGGAGATGTGCCGCCCGCTGATACGACCAGTCCGCCTTGCCTATGGGAGTGAGGTCGTCGACCCAGGATTCGGGCCCCACAGCTTTCGACCAGCCCAGCTCACCAATCTCAATGTTAGCCGCCGGAGAGAAGGATACCAACATGGATGCCATGGCAATGACCAGCCCGAGGATTCGAAAGTGATTCACCTGCCCCAGCCTGCAATTCTCTATCTTCATCATCAAAATATTTTCTCTAAGTCGAGGGACTCTCGTCACTATTTATTCTCCACCACGGACTCCATGATTTTGACAAAATGCCCCCAGTTGAATATTTTGGATCGGCACGCTGTTTTTCGACCCACTTTTTCCACAGCAACACCGACACTTCCTGCAACACCTCCGCCGCACGCGGAATCATCATGTAGACATAACACCCCACCTCCGCCTGATGACGGGGCCAGAGTCGAACATATTCTGCAGTCTGATCCATGATAAAACCTGTGGCAATCTCTCCTGCCTACTAATACTCCACAGTAAAACCGAATATTCAGAATAAAAATCACTGAATCCACTGTAATAACCTCTTTATCGAGATTTCTTCAATTCAGTTTCTATAGACTTGGCTACAGCGTCGGCCAAAATCGCATACCCTTCAGGCTTGAAATGAACATCACCAGGCTTGGATGCATATTCTTTCATCTTGCCAGCCATAACCGCATACAGGTCATCGATAACAATACCATGCCTTTTCATGACCTCTAGAGCTACCCGATTGTAAATGACATCATCCCCCACTTTGCGACCGGCTTCTCCCTCGGGAACCGTTGTGGTTGTGGCGAAGACCAGGATTGCTCCTGTCTTTTTCAAGCTCGTAACAATCTTCTCAAGATTGGCCGCATACACTTCTGGCGTATGTGTCAGAGTCCCTTTTTCCTTATCCCTTTTTCCCTGATTTTTTGATTCAGGATTGCGATAGCACAAATCCCAGAGACCCCAGTTAAAATGGATCAGATCCCACTTTCCATTTTTTTTATTCAACCACTTCGGCAATCCCGCCAAACCCATCGCCGTATGACCTGCGTTTCCCGGAATTCGATGAAGATTCACTTTACCTTCCAGGGCTTTTCGAACGTCCGCCGTATAACCAATGGAAATGGAATCGCCTATGATGAGCACCCTCGGCAAAGCCGGGTCATCCACCACCTTGGCGAAAGCCGGGTTCGTCTTCCTCACCTTTTTGGATGCTTTACCAGGAAGAGTGACACCTTTCTCCGCCAAACTTAATCCAGGAATTGCACAGACGAGTATGAGAAAAATTCTAAATAACTTCATATTAATTACTGTTTGGGTTTCGCTTCCCATACCTTGAAGGAGCGTAAATCTCCGCCTGCCTTGCCGGGATTAAGACCAATCTTGTTCTTGGTGGTATTAAGCGCAGGATGTTCGCCCTCGACAACCACGTCGCCAACCGTAACACGAACGTGCTTCCCTACCAGTTCGAGACGCATTTTGTGCCACTCTCCGGGTTTGAAGTTTACAGCTTTGGGCCCAAAGCGAACTTCCTCCAATACCTTCTTGTCTTTCGTTTTTGGATTATGAAGGAGAGTCAGTCCAAGAGGTTGAAATGTTGTAGCCAGATTGGCCCAGGCCGCGATGGTGTGGCCACGGTAGTCAGGATGATCCAGGAAAATGCGAAAGTGTCTATCCAGACCGGCCTTTGTCGGCAGCCGGAATTCGCACTCTATAATCACATCTTTAACGGGGCCAAGATAGGTCAGCACGGGACCATGCCCCTGTTCGGAAACATTCACCACATTGATGCCCCCCTCTTTCAGAGAAGTCCACCGCCCAAAACTCAGACGACGCTGCCAGCCTTCGGAAAAATCATGCGGCTTCCGATCAGTTGGCGCCTTGGTGAAATCATCTGATAATAACAAACGGCCTTTTTCTGCCAAAGCTCCTTCCAGCCCAGCCTTTGTGGACGTAATGAGCGGATTTGCAACAAAAACGCCCCATACCATTAGCGACAAGTAAATGTTTTTAGAAATGATCATAAAAAAGGAAGTGATTATACTTAGCTTGTCCCGATCACTTTTGACAAGGGCGCAATCATGCGATGCCCACTGGTTTGACAGAACTCAATCCGCCTGAATACCTGACGAGCGTCCCGCATCCGCGGGACTGCGGAGTTAGCGAGTTCATTTTGCTTTCCCGAAGGCAAGCTTGTATGGAGAGGTTCCCCGCGGCTTGCAGCGGGGAGCTTTCAATAATTGACACAATGAAATTCGGAAACGTCGCTATCTTAATCCCGGCTCTGGTGCTTTTAATCCACTGCCGCGTGCACGGCGAAGCCCCCCCCTGCACGGCAGTTGGACTTTTGAATTGCCCGACGGGAATCCCGCTTGGCTGCAAATAAATGGTAGCCCCGAGGGTAAGCTATTGTGGAGCGTGGGCAGCGCTCGACCGGTACAGAACCTTGAAATCAACGGCAAAACCGTGATCAACAACGAGGCCATCGAGGGTTGCACCGGCGGCGGGCTTTCAGCAGACGATACCGCTCCCGGCCCTATATTTCTTCAGGGCGATCACACCAATGTTCGCTACCGGAATATCAGGCTGGAACCAGTGATGAAGTAGAAGACCTGACGCCATCACTTCACCGGATCACCAAAAGCATCCACTACCGCTTTGGCAGAAGAGGAAAAAGGCGGCTTCATTTTTTCATCAATCACCAAACGGAGTTTTTCACGAGCCGCTTTGGCCTCTGGTGTCAGCTTCTCAAGATCCAATTCCACTTCACGAAACCCTTCGCCTGCGATGTCTAACAAACGCCCATTTTCAAATAGCTTGTATTGGTGGTCCAACGCAAAGATATGACGTGAGAACTTTTCCTTGTCCCACCCCGGACGCGGATCATACCAGAAAAAACATGAGCTGCGCCTCACCACTTCCCGACCCAGCAATTGCGGGGAAAAACTAATCCCTTCGTGATCCCAGTTTTTTGGAATCTTATGGTCTGCTAGCTCAGCGAGCGTAGGGAGAAAATCGGAAGCATCGATCAAATCCGAAACCGTCTGCCCGGGCTGAATCGTATCTTTCCAATAGGCAATCAGGGGAACCCTGATTCCAGTCTGCGCAGGTGTTGCCTTACCTCCCCGAATCGACTCCCCCCCAAACTGCGAAATGATACGCTGATCTGTTCCGTTGTCTCCGTAAAATAACACCAGAGTATTTTCCCCTAATCCAAGTGTATTGATTCCGTCCACCAACTCTCCCACCAGCTTATCCATGTAACTCACCATGTCCGGAAAGTAGTCCGTGCTTTCTTCGAGGCGACGTGAAGGGTCCTTCCATTCTTTAGAGTCCGGTGTAGGAACCATAGGCCAATGCGGCAAGGCCATCGGGTAGTAGATGAACATTGGCTCGTTTTTGAACCGCTTCATGAAATCGAGAATGAAATTTACCGAGTTATCCGGCCCGTAACGACCGTCGAGATTCTGATAAAGATTTCCATTCTCATAAATGGTCGGGGTGCCATAACGAGAACCCTTGTCTTCTGTATGCCAAGAGTGAAACAAGGAATATTCCTCAAAGCCTGCATCCGCAACTTTCATGCCGATGCCGCGCCGTCGATCTGCATTGGGGAAATCCGGCGGGTCATACGATTGCAACTGCCACTTACCTGCAATGCAGGTCCGGTACCCCGCATCTTTCATCAGGTGTCCGAATGTGCGTTCCTTCGGATCCAAAATCCCAAAACTATGCCAGTTCCGGTGATTGTATTTGCCCGTCATGATCTGCACGCGCGTCGGAGTGCATAGCGGCTGAGAATAAGCATGGGTAAACCGAATCCCCTCAGCAGCCAGCTTGTCGAGATGAGGCGTTTTGTAGCTTGTCCCTCCGTAACACCCAAGCCCATCGATCCCAATGTCATCAGCCAGGATCAGAACAATATTTGGCTTATCGCCCTGACCGAAGGCCGTGAGCGGAGTTAAAAATGCAAAGCAAAGGAAGAATAAAATTCGCATCAACCTTTGTTAGTTCAGTCGTGCACGCACGAATTTAGGCAACCGCTGGTGGATCTTAATATTTTTGTCGTTTGCCAGATTGGAGCCCGGAGTGCTGCGTCCCTTCTCGATCTGCCCTTTGAGTAAATCGACCATACGGGCCACTCGCTCAGGGTGGTCTTCGGCAACATTCTTGTCTTCGTGCGGATCCTTATCCACATTGTAAAGTTGCACAAATGGAACTTGAGTAAGCATATCGATTTTCAGGTTTCCCTTTACCTGGTCCATAACAGCTCTCCAAGCCTCATCCTCGCCTGGTGTATTGCCGTAAACCCCTTTCGCTCCGCTGCCAGGACCAATGACAAGCTTCCAGGGCCCCTTCCTCACCACAAAAACTTCCATCGCAGACTGCATGATCAAAACCTTGCGTTCCCCCTCAGCCCCCGGATCAGCCAACAACCTGGCGAAGCTGATGGAATCAGGCCCCTCCTTTTCACCAAGCTCATCCCCTGCCAGTTCCGCAAAAGTCGCCATAAAATCATTCAAGCCAACCAAAGCATCACAGGTCTTTCCTTTGGGAATCACTGCCGGCCAACTGGCAATCAATGGCACACGCAGCCCCCCTTCGTAGGCGGAAAATTTATATCCCCGATGAGGTCCACCCGGGTAGTGTCCTTTTTCCTCCAGTTGATGGACCTGACCCGATGTCGCCTTCAAAATATTCCCGGCATAAGAAGCCGGACCATGATCCGATGAAAACATGAGCAGAGTATTTTGATCCAATCCCTTCTCCCTGAGTGCCGACATCACTCGCCCTACCGAATGATCAACCTCCATCACAAAATCTCCATACACGCCCAGCTTGCTCTTCCCCTGCCACTTAACCCCAGGGCTGGTAGGCGTGTGCGGAGCCGTGAGAGCTAAAAAGAGAAAAAAGGGACGGTCCTTTTTCTGTTTCCCGATAAAGGACTCCGCTTCGCCATAAAAAGTTTCCAACACCTCGTGATCTTCGAAAGCTTTTTCGGCGGGACCCACTCGATTGAAAGCGCTCCAACCTTTTTGCGCGGTGACCTCGCCTTGCCAGATATTATTGCGGGCGTAGGCATAAGGATACATGTCGAGAGATCCAGGAAGGATGAAGCTTTCATCAAATCCGAATTGCACCGGTCCATATTTGAGCGGCTTGGTAAAATCGACATTGGTCAAATCCTGTGTCTTCCCATCGAGCGTGGTCATGATCGTGCCCAAATGCCACTTGCCTACGTAACCAGTGCGATACCCGGATCTCTTAAGCAGTTTACCAAGGGTGGACGTCTCGGTGTTGGGTCGTGGACCTACAAAACCCCATGGCCCGCTATTTACCGTAGCACCAAAACGCCAGGGATAACGCCCGGTCATAATAGCACGACGCGTGGGGCCACACACCGAAGCATTGACATGTGCATCAGTAAACCGCAGCCCACCCGCAGCGAGCGCATCAATATTCGGCGTTTCGATCAGACAGCGATCTCCCCCATAGCAATTCACATCACCAATACCCAAATCATCCGCGAGGATAAAAATGATGTTTGGTTTAGGCGCTGCGTGAAGCGTTGCGGCCAAAGGACCGGATTCATCCGCAGCAATGACTGCAGAAGGAATAAAGCAACCTGCATTCAAAGCGGTCGCCACGAGAACGGCTGTTATAAAACGAGTAGGCTGCATGGGGTAGTAGGCAAACAATGACTTGCCCGCAGTTGAAATACAAGTCACATCATTACGACCTCCTAACATCAGTCGCTTATCTATAGCGAAATAGGCCATTTATGGGCAGCAGATCGATGCCTTAAAACAGGCAACCTTCCAAAGCCCTTGCCTTTATTTCTGTCGAATTCATCGAATATCCCCAGACTATGACCACAATTGATAGAAGAAGTTTGCTGCACAGAATGACCGGTGATGCTTCTTGGCAACTGCGGCGGCGTTTTCAAGACAGGCCAACTCACCCGGCTGGACGGCAAGCGCCCGATCAACGCCGGTGCGCATCTGGCGAGTGATGCCTCAGGAGCACATCACTCGGCTGAACGAGTTGAACCTCGAGAAGGATGACGATCATCCCTCAGGCAGCTGCTTTTCCCTGCCGCAAGGTTGAAAGCAAGCAGTAAAGTGATTTGAGATTTACTCCCCTGTTAACTTCAAAAACTCTTTTGCAAAGCGCCGTCCCATCTCATCCTGTGCAGCGGTATCGAAATGGACGCTATCCCCAATGTGAGTTTTTAATTCCCTCGCATCGACACAAGCAGTGTTCCCTGTTCGATTGGGGAGGTCGAGTAGAATCAAGTTCATCTTTTTCTG
>DAOUQC010000137.1 GCA_030625775.1 Verrucomicrobiota bacterium | reverse complement strand
ATGTCGGGCTCTTCGCCTTCGAGGTATTTTTCCAAAGCATCGTCATCCTGCTCAACGGCGGTTTCGATCAGTTTTTCGCGGTATTCTTCAACTTTGTCCACCATGTCGGCGGGTACATCCTGGAGAGTGTAGGCGGTGGGATCATCGGATCCATCCCACACCCAGGCTTTGCGAGTCAGTAGATCAACCATGCCGACCATTTCGTCTTCGATGCCGATGGGCAAAACCATGACGAGGGGGTTGGCAGCAAGCACGTTTTTGACCTGGTCCACGACGCGGTAGAAGTCAGCTCCGATTCGGTCCAGTTTGTTGACAAAAATGATACGGGCCACTTCAGATTCGTTGGCGTAACGCCAGTTGGTTTCGGACTGGGGTTCCACTCCACCGGATCCGCAGAAGACACCGACTCCGCCGTCGAGAACTTTGAGCGAGCGATACACCTCGATAGTGAAATCAACGTGACCGGGGGTGTCGATGATGTTGAAGCGGTGGTCGTCCCAGAAACAAGTGGTAGCTGCTGACTGAATCGTGATGCCGCGTTCCTGTTCCTGATCCATGAAATCAGTTGTAGCTGCGCCGTCATGCACTTCGCCGATTTTATGGATTTTCCCAGTGAGCTTGAGAATACGTTCCGTGGTCGTGGTTTTGCCCGCATCAACGTGGGCAAAGATGCCGATGTTTCTGTATTTAGAGAGATCTTTCATAGTGAATTTCCTTTGTTTTCCGGCTCGCCGACCTAGCGGTAGACAGGCATTTGCTGTTGTAAGCACTCCGTTTAAAGCGATTTGCCAACATCGCAATTTCTTTTTTCCGAAAGTTTGGAATTTTTGGTCTGAAATAAAGCAAACTGGCAGTTTTCACCTGATGAAGGCAATCTTTTGCCGCTTTACTCGACAAAATTCGCCACTGTCAGGTGAAGGCCTCGTAAAGTGGCGATTTTGGGACCAAAGTCAAGTGCTTCAAGGAGAAGGGCATGGGATAGAAAAATCCTCCCCGGCACATCGGGAAATACGCTATATCAGCCAAAGCAGGGTGAGAATCACCAGTGTGAGCGTAATCCAGGAAAGTATGGCTGCGATAATTGCTTTTTTCCCTGCAGTCAGCATTGATTTGAGGTTCACTTGAAGGCCGATGGCTGCCATTGCCATGGCAAGCAACAATTTTCCCAATGAGCGGATCAGTTCGCGGCTGTCGAGAGTTACCGGATCATCGGAAAAGGAGGATGCCGTGAAAGAAAGGTCCGGCACAAGTCCGAGGCTTCCAATCAGGGCCATCAGGGCAAAACCCCACACGAACCAGGGGATCAGCTTGGCCCCGCGGGCGAGGATGGAAGTGGATCTGCCGTTGGCTCTGGTTGCGGTGCTGTTGAGTTTGATGTGTTTTGACAGAGCAATGATGAATATCAGCGGCACCAGCATGGCGACACGTCCAAGTTTGACCAGCGTGGCGATTTCCCCGGATGCCATGCTATGATCGAAAGCAGCGGCAGCGACCGTGGGCACGGCGTGAATTGTCGCTCCTGTCCAAATCCCAAAAGACTCGGCGCTGATGGGAAGAGCTGCACCAACAGAGATGCAGATGAACATTGCCAGGATGCCGATGAGATTGATAGCCCCCACCGAGACGATGATGTCTTCTTCATCGGCTTTGATGATTGGGGCCACCGCGAGAATAGCCGAACTGCCGCAGACCCCGGTGCCGCAGCCGATCAACAGAGCGGTTGAGCTTTTGAGTTTCAACAGCTTGCCCAGTAACAGGGCGGTGGCGATTGAGATGCTGATTGCGGTAACAATGAAAACAAGATAACGCAGGCCGTTGGTGGCGAGGACTGAAAGATCCAAGCCTGCCCCGAGAGCTACGATGGCGATGGGGATCAGTCGGGTGACGACCCAGCGGCAGCCGCTTTGGATGCTGGTGGGAAGTTTGAGCAAATTTTGCAGCGCGATGCCGACGACCATGGCGAGTGCGGTGCTGCCGAGTGGGATGCCCACCGGTTTGAGCAAGAATGCGTGAAGGGCAATCGCCGTGGCTGTAATGACAGCAGCAAGCAGCAGACCATTGAGGATGGATGCATCCTTGGGCTTGGGGATCGCCTCCCAATCCATGGCTTCCATCGAGCCGAGCGATGCAAAAGCCCCCTCACTCATGAGGTCGAGACCTGAAAATGGATCGCGCGTGAGTTGGGATGAAGTCATGGGGAAATGAAGCGGAGAGAAAAAGACTCCACACTTATTATTACGAAAACATAATAAATCTTATTCTGGATGGAAATCAAGTAAAAGGAGAAAATTTTCCAAGCTTGTATAGAGTTTTCACTATGACCCAGCAAAAAATGGATGAAATCGAAGTAAGAACTGCTCTCAAGGAGGATATCATCTCCATTCATGGTCTGATCTCCGAGCTCGCTGATTTCGAGAGCCTGCAGCACCAGTTTGTGGCAACAGTCGGGGATTTGCAGCAGGGGCTCACCGGGGAAGAGCGTGCGGCGGAAGCTTTAGTGGCGGAGGTGGAGAATACGATCGTGGCTTATGCGATATTTTTCCCGTCGTATTCAACTTTTAACGGTAAATCGGGTTTGTGGCTGGAGGATTTGTATGTGAAATCGGAATGCCGGGGGCAAGGCATTGGTAAAGCACTGATTCGGGCAGTGAATGCCTTGGCTGAAGAGCGTGGTTGCCAGCGCCTGGAGTGGTCGGTGCTGGATTGGAATGAAAGAGCGATCAAGTTTTATGAATCACTCGGCGCAGATGTGATGCCCGATTGGAGAACGGCTCGTCTGGATCGAAAAGGCATTGAGCGATTGGCGAATCAAGCCTCAAGTGAATGATTTGTGTAGAACGGAATGCCATTCCATTTTTTGAAGTGGAACTGGGGAGGACGGATAGGCTATCCGTCTTACGTTGTTATTCTTTGCAAGCCTGCACAAAAAATGCCAGGCGTGATGCCTGGCATTTTCTAAAATGATGTTGAAAGGCGATCTTAGAGATCGTTCGAATGGGAAGCCAGGTAATCGGCAACCCCTTCGGCATCAGGTTTCATTGCGTCATCGCCTTTTTGCCAGCCTGCAGGACAGACTTCACCGTGCTCTTCAGTGAACTGAAGGGCATCGATCAGACGCAGCATTTCGTCAATGTTGCGACCGAGTGGAAGGTTGTTGACCACTTGATGCTGGACGATACCGTCCTTGTCGATCAGGAAGGAAGCGCGCAAAGCGATCCCTGCAGCGTGCTCTACGCCGTAGGCCTGGGTGATGGAGTGACTGATGTCGGCGACCATGGGGAATTTAACCGGGCCGATGCCGCCTTTTTCGATTGCCGTCTCACGCCAGGCATGGTGGGTGAATTGGGAATCAATCGATACACCAACGACTTGAACGCCACGCTGCTCGAATTCGGCGATGCGTTTGTCGTGGGCGATGATTTCTGTTGGACAGACAAAGGTGAAATCCAGTGGCCAGAAAAAAAGCACAACCGGCTGTCCCTTGAGTGAGGAAAGAGTGAAATCTTCTTTGATGGAGCCGTCGCCCATGACGGCGGCAGCAGTGAAATCCGGGGCTTCTTGATTGACGAGTACGCTCATTGTTACAATGGTATGTTGTGTTGATTATAATAGTGCTAATTACAAATAGCACCGTTGATTGAGTGATTTAAGCGGTATTGTGCGACCTTGCAATGGATTTTGCTTGCTGAGCTTCCGTAAAACCCGGATTTTTCACCATGAGCCGAGGCGAAACCGAGACAGTCGGAGTTCCCCTGCCCGCAGGCAACAACTGAAGGGCATGAAGGTGAAGAAAGAGGGGGGAATTTATTTTATTATTTCTTCATGAACTTCGTGTTCTTCATGGTGGATATGCTTTCTGTTATTTTTTCCGCGCAGAAGCACCGTAAACATGGGGATATTGCATTTTTGCACTGTTAGAGAGTTGGAATATGGGTTAAGCAAAGCCTTCTGAAAGCACAGATCTGAATGAGCGATACAGCAAAACATTTTTATTTCATGGGGATTTGTGGTACGGCGATGGGGTCGGCAGCTGTCGCATTGAAAGAGCGTGGTTACCAGGTATCGGGATCGGATGCTTCGGTCTACCCCCCAATGTCTACTTTTTTGCAAAGCCATGGCATTGAGATCAAGGGAGGCTACCAGGCAGAGCATGTGCCGGAAGATGCAGATTACATTGTGGTGGGTAATGCTTTGAGCCGGGGCAATGCTGAAGTCGAGACGGTGCTCAATAACAAATTGCGTTATTTATCACTGCCGGAATTATTGAAAGAGTTTTTTCTGCGCGGAAAACGAAACTTTGTCGTAACCGGAACCCACGGGAAGACTACCACTTCGTCGATGTTGGCCTGGTTGATGGACTTTGCGGGTTTGCAGCCGGGATTCATGATCGGGGGGATTCCACGAAATTTTGGTGAAGGGGCTCGTTTGATGGATTCAGATTTTGTGGTGATGGAGGGGGACGAATACGACACTGCCTTTTTTGATAAGCGGTCGAAATTTTTGCACTACCTGCCGGAGTTCGTAGTGGTGAACAATATTGAATTTGATCACGCTGACATTTTTGACAGCATCGAAGATATCAAGTTGTCGTTTCGACGGATGCTGAACATCGTGCCATCGCAGGGTTTGGTTTGTGCAAATGGGGATGATTCCAATTGCATCGAGGTGACAAAAAATTGTCCGGCTCCGGTGAAGACGGTGGGTATGGGGGAGGGCTGTGATGTGCAGATTGAAAAGGTGGAGTATCGCGGTGGAGAGTCAGCTTTTGTGCTCGACGGGGAACCCTATGTGATTAACATGGATGGTGAGTTTAACGTGCGCAATGCGGCAATGGCGATTTGTGGCGCCCGCTTTGCCGGGATTGAAGCGCAGGTCATTCGCGAGGGATTGCAGGAATTTGAAGGGATTGCCCGACGTCAGGAAGTGCGTGGGGTTACCGAAAGCGGGATCACGGTGGTAGATGATTTTGCCCATCACCCGACGGCAATCCGTGAAGCCTTGATTGGCATGCGTCGCCGTTTTAATGGCGCACGCATTTGGGCGGTGTTCGAGCCGCGATCGAATACAACCCGGCGTAATGTTTTTCAGGATGACTTGCCCGAGGCTTTGAGTGAAGCCGATGCGGTGTGTGTGTCCGCAGTGGAGGATTCAGGAAAAGTGGCGGTGGAGGATCGCCTCGATCCGGAGAAGGTGATGTCGGCATTGAAAGAAAAAGGGGTGCCGGCTTTTTATGAGGCAGGGGCAGATGCGATTGTCGAGCGTCTGAAAGAAGAGAGCTGCGAAGGTGATGTGGTGATTGTATTGAGTAATGGGGGATTTGGAGGAATTCACGAAAAGCTTTTACAGGTTTTGTGAGCAAATAACAGGATGAAGGCATCTGAAAAAAAGTGGCTGAATCAGCATTCGGCGCATGACTACCAGAGGCTGATGAGTAGATGGAAAGATCTGGCAAAAAAAACAGGTCTGGAAGTGGTGCTTTTGTCCCAGCAAGCAGATTACGAAGTTTTTGGGCTGCGTGGAGGCGAGAAGGGAGCCGATGGCGGGCTGTATCTTTCTACCGGGGTGCACGGAGATGAACCCGCTCCAGTGTGGGCTTTGCTGGAATGGGCGGAAGCAAATCAGAGAATATTGCGCCAGGAAACGATAGTGATTCTGCCCTGTGTGAATCCCTGGGGTTTCGTCAATAATGTAAGGCTCGATAATCGAGGCAGGGACCTGAACCGTATGTTCCAGAATAAAACCCTGCCGTTTTTCCGTGGCTGGCGAAAGTTTATCGGGGAGCAGCAATTTCGCCTGGCTCTGAGCCTGCACGAGGACTACGACGCACAGGGGATCTATGTTTATGAACTGGTTCAGCGAGGTGTGCGGTTGTCAGATGAAATTTTTGAGCAGGTGGCGTCCATTATCCCACGTGAAAGTCGCAGCAACATCGAAGGGCAGCGAATCAGTGGAGGCATCGTTCGTCGCAGCGGAAACATGCGGAAGGTGGTTGAGGAAAATTTGGACGGAGGTTATCCGGAAACCATTTACCTTTACTTGAATCACTCCAAAGCAGCCCTGACTTTCGAGACTCCTTCAGAGTTCGCTTT
>DAOUQC010000141.1 GCA_030625775.1 Verrucomicrobiota bacterium | reverse complement strand
ATTGCCAACTACGAAATGGCCTACAAAATGCAATCATCAGTACCCGAGGCGACCGACATCAGCGATGAACCGGATTACATTTACGATCTTTATGGTCAGGATGCAAAAAAGCCGGGTACCTTTGCTTACAACTGCCTTCTGGCCCGTCGCATGGCGGAGAGAGGGGTGAAATTTACTCAACTTTATCATCAGGGATGGGATGCTCATGGAGGGGTGAAGGGCAGTATGGAGCGTCAATGCAAGGAAACGGACCAGGCTTCGGCAGCACTGGTTCTGGATTTGAAGCAGCGAGGCATGCTGGAGGATACCCTGGTGGTATCGGGTGGAGAATTTGGACGGACAAATTATTCACAGGGCAAACTCAACGGAAATAATTTTGGCAGGGATCATCACCCACGCTGTTTTTCCATGTGGTTTGCCGGTGGAGGTGTGAATGCGGGAACGACGTATGGGAAGACCGATGATTTTGGTTATAACATCGCCGAGGATCCGGTTCATGTGCATGACTGCCACGCCACGATGATGAAATTGCTGGGCATTGATCACGAACGTTTGTCTTATAAATTCCAAGGATTGCGTATGCGACTGACGGGAGTGGCGGGCAATGTGATTCCGGGGATGATGGCCTGAG
Source organism: Verrucomicrobiota bacterium (assembly GCA_030625775.1). Classification (GTDB taxonomy): domain Bacteria; phylum Verrucomicrobiota; class Verrucomicrobiia; order Verrucomicrobiales; family DEV007; genus JAADHD01. The sequence continues at coordinate 5,121 of DAOUQC010000141.1, read as the reverse complement.
GGGGTAGGGGAAGAGCGCTTGCTTCCTGTTCCTGATGCTTTGTTGGGGAGAAGGGAGCGAAGGTGGGAGGTCAGGTCTGAGGTTTGTAAAACGAAGTTCCCACTTCGTTTAATCACCAGCTACAGAGATGATGTTGGAACATCGTTTTACTTAAGATTTTTTTCATCGTCGGGGTGAAACAATGATGATAGAGGTGGTGGTATTCAAGTCTTGCAATCATCTTATGAAAAACTCTCAATCCACTCATTTTCTGTTTGTATTTATTGCTGGTTTTGCAGTTGCCAGGTATATGGGTGACCATTCTCCTTTGCCTGTCGGGGAGGTGAGGGCACAAACGCAACAGACGACTGTGGAGGCTCAGTTTGCACAAATGTCAGCTGACTTTGATCGCATATTATCCCGTGGAGAAAATCTGGGAGTGGTAGGGAATACCAATGCTGCAGTTTTCAGCAATCAATCGGGGAAATGGATCTCTACCCGGCTTGCGGGGGGCTCTCGGATTGTTGAATCGGATGGAAATTTCTGCGCTTTGGGCAGTGGTTCGGCGGCTGTGTGGAGTGAAAAAAAACAGGAGTGGATGTACCAGAACCTGGCAGGTGCCAGACAGGTGATCAGCTCCCAGGGAAGCTTTTGTGTTCTGGGTATCTCTTCGGCGGCAGTGTGGGATGTGACTACCCAGTCCTGGGATCAGGAGAATTTGAGAGGCGGAAAGTTTATTGCTGTGTCACAGGGCAATTTTTGTGCAGTGGGTGAGAGCGAAGCACTTGCCTGGAGTAAAAAAAGTAGAACATGGCTAGCTCAACCCATTCCGGCAGCAGTGGATTCGGCGGGCTCGGGAGGTTGATACTTCAGGGTATTTATTTTTTTATAAAGAGATCGGAGTATTGCTCCAGGCCTTCTTCTTTAAGCTTTTCGACGGGAATGAACTTCAGTGAAGCGGAGTTGATGCAGTAGCGCAAGCCGGTGGGTTTGGGGCCGTCGTTGAATAAGTGGCCGAGATGGGTATCACCGGTTTTTGATCGTACTTCGGTACGAATCATGCCGTGGCTTTTGTCGACAATTTCAAGCACTTCCTCTTTGTCGAGTGGGGCGAAAAAACTAGGCCAGCCAGTCCCCGATTTGAATTTTGCATTGGAAGCAAACAAGGCTTTGCCCGAAATGATATCCACATAAACTCCGGCCTTTTTGTTGTTCCAGTATTCGTTTGAGAAAGCCCGTTCCGTTCCGTTCTCACAGGCAACCTGGTATTGGATTGGAGTCAGTATTTTTTTGAGCTCTTCTTTGCTGGGTATTTTGGAAGCTTGGGATTTGCTCGGCGAGGCAGGTTGTTCGGCAGCGCTTTTTTTAGCAGGCAGGGCTTGCGGAGAGGATCCCTTTGGCTCAGGTGGGATAACTTTAGGCTGGGGGGATGATCCCTTGAGTTCAGGCATTACGGCTTCTTCTTTTTCAGAAGGAGCCTCGGGTTTTTGCTCGCAGGCGAAAAATAACAGGGCTGCGCCGGTGATGAGGATGGGTGTGAGTGGTAATTTCATAGCATGCGGAATTTATTGCAATTAACTGTATATTGGCATGATTTCAAAGAGCCTTTTTGCATAGGCGGGTTCTTGTTCTTGAATTTGTCGCAGGCATTGTGTATTCACAAAAAACCAATGTTGAAAAACACACCCTTCTTTTGCCTGCTTTTTGCCTCGCTGTTTCTTTTGAATGCCTGCTCTTCGGGCGCTTATCATGGTTACAAGATGGGTTCATATAAAATCCGTGGCAGACATTATCAACCGATGTCGGTTGAGGCAGCTTTGTATCACAGCGAAGAAGGGGTGGCGTCCTGGTATGATGAGCGCCGTTGGTTGGGCTTGTCACGCGGCAAGACGGCGTTGGGGGAAAAGTTCCGGCCCCATTCCCTGGCAGGAGCACACACGACATTGCCTTTGCCATGCCGGGTGAGGGTGACCAATCTGGAAAATGGACGGTCGGCGGTGATCCGCCTGAATGATCGCGGTCCTTTTGTTGGAGACCGGATGTTGGATGTGACTCCGAAAGTGGCGTCGCGTTTGCGTTTTAAAGACCAGGGGCTGACGAGAGTGCTGCTTGAAGTGGTGTCAGTGGGGGATGGTAAACACAAGCGCAGTTTGTGAGCTCGTGGGAATGATCCGACACTGGTTTTACGCAGGCAGTTTGAGTGGTTTGTGATTGGCCTTGGTTCGAATCCAGTTGATACTGCGCAAAACTCCAGGGACGCGGATGAGGCGCAATTCCAGACGGCGTTTGCCGGGAAAGTTCATCACCACCAGGCCGAGCAGGATGGTGAGTATTCCCTGGCCGGGTAGAGCAAGCATGGCAATCCCGGCAAGAACAAGCAGAAAACCAAGCAGGTTTTTCAGGATCAGGGCGAACCAACGAATGAAGGGGTGTTTTCCTTTGAAGCTATCTTCAGGGGCCTGCCGGTCAGTGAGGAAGTAGTCCTCGCTCATTTGGATGACAATGAGAGGGGTGATGATCAGGCCAAGAAAAAAGGTGGCGATGGAGGCCGAGCCGAGCCAGACAAGCAAGGTTTGGTGCTCTTGCAGCCACTCCTTGTTTGTTGGGATAAAAGCAAGGTTTGTCCAGATCGTATTCACTCACTCCTTGCTGAAGGCTTCGTAAAACTCGGCGACTTTACCCTTTTTTTCATCACCCTGGTGAAAATAAAAGCGGTAGCGGAGAGTCAGGCTTTTGCCATCTTTAATCGTGTAGTTCCCTGCTTCAGGCTGGTCCTTGAGACCTTCAAAGTGGTGCTTGCCAAAAGGGTTGGCAGAGATCAGTCCATAGCTGCGGGCATGCCACCAGGTGGGGTGACGGAGATTCGAGGGGTGATCAAAGATAGCGACGCCAACAGCCTTGCCATCGACGGGGCCGGTCATATCCACCCACTTGGCACGTTTTCCCCAGGTGGGTTTGTCGCGGACGCCTTCGCTGTTGAGAATGTGTCCTTCCGCTTTAATCGGATTCTCGACATCCTTTCTCTGTTGATCGACACGCATGGAAGGGTGCAATCGAATCGCCATGCAACCGTCTTTGTTATCACCGAACACCACTTTGCCGTGTGAAGCGTTGAATTTGATGGTGAAATCCAGTAGGCGCGCATCCGTTTTTGGGTCGCGTTTGTGAATGACGATGGTTCGCTCATCGGTGAGAACGATCTTGCCATCGGGATGGACGTATTTGTTTTCGCTGGTGAAGGTGCCGGAATCCTTGCCGCTTTTGATATTGGTGAATTTCTGGTGAATAGTTTTGCCGAGGGGCTGCTTGTTGTTTCCCTGCACTGCCCAGAAATCGACACCGTTGATGTCATGATGTCCGAACCACAAGGAACGATGGTGGGGATGATCGCTGCTTTCCCCAGCGCGTTTTTTCATGGGGTAGTCACGTGTCATCAGCACCTCACCTGGTCCCAGAACAGGATAGAAGATAGGGAAAAAGTCTGACTTGCCGCTATTGTAGAGGTATTCGGTGAAAAGTTTGCCATCGAGCTCAATGCGTAGCTTGCCATCACCTTCGGTGATTTTTACTCCTTCATCGGCAGAGCTTGTGCCGGGGCAGGCAAAAAGGAACAGGGCAAGTGAAGCAAGAGCGACAGAGCCTTTGGGAAGAAGGGTGGATTTTTTCATGACTGATACAGAAGACGGGTTTTGGGTTTAGTAAAGTGTATATCTGTAGTTCAAAAATTCAGATCGCAGCGGCGGTTCTGTGTTCCCAACTTATCACGGAGTGATGGTGTATTCTTTGATTGCAGTGGAGTTGGGCAGGAAAGTGATGTGATTAAATACGATGGGGGAATCCTGATCGATGCTTGGGGGTCCATCTTCGGGTGTCATGCTGAATTGAAAGGCCGGACTGGCGATGCCGGAGTAAAGGATTCCTTCGCGGTAGAGTTGAATGCTGCGATGGGTGTGTCCAAAAAAGACACCTCGTATGCGGTAACGATCAGGGCTGGACTCTTTTAAGATTTCGTGCAGAGCCGGGCCGTTGGTGAGGATGAGTTTTTTGTCCATCCAGATGGAGCCCATGCGGAAAGGCGGAAAATGCAAAAACACTGCGTAGGGTAGGTCGTGACTGGCGATGTCCTCACGCAGGGCATCGAGTTGATTTTGAGGAATTTCACCATGGGGGCCATCTTCGTCAGGAACTCTGGCATCGAGGTTGTAGAAGCGCAGATGGCCAGCATTCCAGTGATAGGCAAGCCGATCTTCATCATCGACCAGGGGTGTTTTCGGGGAGGAGGGCAGATATTGTTTGATCAAGCGGGCATCATCGTGATTGCCGGTTGTAAAATACAGGGGGGCTTTGAGGGAGGTGAAAGATTCTGCAGCTGTTTGATAGGCTTTAGTGCTTGGGGCATTGGTGACATCACCGGTATGAATAATGAGATCAGGCTGGAAATTAAGTTTCTCGATGGCCTCGACCAACTTCAGGGTTCGTTTGTAAGGATTCACCCCCTGCACCATAAAGTCCGGGCTTTCGCCGAGGTGGGTGTCCGAAAAATGGATGACGTGAAGCATAAGATGCGTTGTATCAGTTTTTTTGATCAGGGCAGCTTCTGCTCAAGCATCCACTGGTAGAGGGCTTCATTGTTATAAGTTTCGGTCCAGCAATTGTGGCCGGCTTCAGGGTAAATGGTGAACTTCACTTTGCTGCTGCCGTTTTTTTTCAGCGCATCGACCATCCGCTGGGATTCGTGAATCGGCACGCCGCCGTCCTTGGCTCCATGAAAGGCCCACACCGGAGTGTCTTTGAATCTGCGGGTCATGTAGGGAATGCCTCCTCCACAGAGCGGGGCGAGGGCGGCGAATTTTTTCGGGTAACGGGCAGCCAACTCCCAAGTGCCATAGCCCCCCATGCTGAGTCCGGTGAGGATGATGCGTTTGGGATCAACCCGGTAACGTTTTTCTGCATCTTTGATCATTCCCATCAACGGCTCGTATGACCACCAGCTGTCGCTCGGGCATTGCGGCGAGATGAGAATGAATGGAAATTTTTTTCCTTGGTCGACTAACATCGGCGGGCCATGCATTTTGACTTTGTTGATGTCGCTGCCGCGTTCACCCGAACCGTGGAGAAAAATGACCAGAGGCCATTTTTTTG
>DAOUQC010000055.1 GCA_030625775.1 Verrucomicrobiota bacterium | reverse complement strand
CCTACCCAAAGCACCAATGCAAAAAAGTCCCGACGGGAAACACCGTCACAAAGACGACCGTTGTTCTGACCCATTATGTCCAACATAATAAAGTCCCTTCAGTTATAAATTTGGCAGTAAACTGTGGGGATTGATTTTTTGACATCTTTCCCTATTCTCGTTCAATCAGCGGCCCCCTCAATCGGGAAACCCGCCCCCTTCGCTCCCCATTCCGTCCAAGAGCCATCATAAACAACAACATTCTCAAAACCAGCACGCTCTGCACCCAAAGCCAGGACGCAGGCAGTAACACCAGAACCACAGGAACAGAGCAATTGTTTCCGCCCATCGACAGCTGACAAAAAAATGCGTTTCAATTCTTCCACCGACTTCATCTTTCCGTCCTGAAGTAATTCCGCATAGGGCAGGTTTTTTGCACCAGGCATACGCCCTGCGGCATATCGGTCATCGGAACGTGCATCCAGAATCCTCGTATCTTCACAGGATAAACGACTCATGACATCTTCAGAATTGATAAAACGCTCATTTTTTTCCGCCATAAAATTTCCCTTATCTGGGTCATTTACACGTTCAGTCTCAACCGGATGCCCCGCCTCCTGCCATGCCTGCAATCCACCATCGAGCACCGCTACCCGTTCATGCCCCATGGCACGAAACATCCACCAGGCTCTGGGACTCGAGAACATAGAATTGGCATCATATACCACCACCAGGTTATCGTCATTCACCCCCAGATTCCGCACCGACTCGGCGAACAATTCCTCTTCCGGAAACATGTGCGGCAAATCCGTATCATGATCTTTTATTTCATCATGATAATCAAAAAAACCAGCGCTCGGAATGCGCATACTCTCCCATTCTTCTCGACCGTTGCGTTCTTTGGCAGGCAAGTGCCAGGAGGCATCCAGAACAACCAGATTGTCATTTTGCAGATGCTGCTGCAGCCAGTCTGCAGATACCAAGTTTCCGGGGAATCCTAGTTCTGTCATAAGCCTTTTAACCCGTTGTTTGTCGCTTCACAGGGTCAATTTTTCTAAAGCTGAACCGTTTGATATTGAGTAACCCCTCCCACCATCACAGGTTTATAAAAAAGATCATTAAATACAAAATAGGTCACCCCATCGACCACGGTCGCGGTTGATCCAGGAGGCAAGGTGGGAACAATTACACCAATCGGGGGTGCCGCTACCACATAACCGGTCGCAGCGGGTTGGTAATACACCCCTCCGTAATAGGCATAGGGAGCGCCACTCACATAGACCGTGCGGTAACCCCTTGGCGGAGTTGCGATTGCGGCACCTATCACAGCTCCCGTCACAAGTCCTGCAGCCACCCCTACACCAACTCCTCGCCTATGATAGTGCCGATTGACATCAACATCGACATGACGAGACCGATTGACGTTTCGGTTAACATTCACATTGCTGTTCCTGTTCACACTTGTGCTGCGGTGCACGCTGCTACTACTGCGGTGAACACTGCCACGGCTTACACTGCGACTTCGGCTGACGCTACGCCCACCTCCACGTCCCCGGGCATCAAGACTGATGAGTGAAGCACCAAGCGCTGCGACGGTACAAAGCGTGAATACTTTCTTCGATTTTTTATTACTGATTTTCATGTTCCTGTTATTTGAGGATTAATTATTTAGCAGATTCCGCTTCTTTTTCGGCCGGCAGCAATTCGATTTTAACCGCACCAGGTGCTGGTTCGTGAGTGAACACATAAGCGGGCAATGCCGTCGTTGTGTCCCACTTGGAAAATATCGCAGTGAACTGAGGCACACCTTCTTCCTCTATAAAACTGATCACAACTTTACGAATGGTCGGAACAGCTCCTTCATTCACCCATACCTGCCAATCGACGTGCTCTCCCTGAAATGCGACATGATGACAAAGTTTTCCCAATACAGGTTCCTTACCGAGATACTGCCCTGACTTGGCATTTTTTGCAGCTCCACCAAAAGGCTTACTGACCAGAAGATCCTCAAGCGGCATGGTCATATCAAATTTTTCATCAATGGCATCGAGCATTTTATCAATCGTCGCCGGTGCGGCAGCACTGGCATAAAACCCTTTCTGGTGATCCTGAACACTCACACTCTTGCCATCGTAATAAAAGCTGCGCTTGGGCACATCAGTTTTGATATCGATGCGGAATCCATTAGGACGCCTGACTTTGATTTCGCCGAGTTTAGTAAACTGGAGCATCGTGCCATCCTCTTCTTCTAGATCCTGCCAGATTTCTGCCGAGACGGAGAATTGTTTAGCTGCTGCCAGATGATCCGCCGCCCTTTTGATGATTTTTGCCGCCATCGGATCAACGGCGGATCCTTCTTGTTTGTCTTCAGCAAACGAATAAAACGGTGAGGTCACCAGGCCTGCCAAGGCCGTCAGAAATAAGAACTTGGGTTTTATGTATCTGTTCATGTGTTTAAAATTTATTATTATTTCTACTTATCTACAAGGCTATTGTTCATGGTGCATACCAAATCGGTGAAGTCCAGGCCCGCTCCTGAATTGTTGCCTGAACATCCTTGAGTAAGGGTAAATTATTCCGCACCGCATCATAGGTGCTCCAACGTGGGGTAGGAATCTCAATTGCGCGAGCATAATAAAATGCATGCTGCTCGGAATCAAAACCCTCGTCCTTCCAACTTCCCATCAGCACCGTATTGCCAATGGTGTTTTGGAACTTCGCTGTTTTTAAATCTACCGTATTGCCAACAACTGGAAGTTTCCCATTACTTCCTACCGTCCGCTTACCTGACCACACCACATTGACAATCTTCTCATGCAATTCCCCCTTCTTGTCCACCCAGCCCTTAATGATCTGAATCCGATCCAGATTCGCTCCGTCCTGATCCTTCATCGCGTAAACCGTGAAGGTCGGCGCGGCACCAATTGATCCCAGATCTCCTCCCATTGGCACGCCAAGTTCATAACCCTGACGAACCAGGATTTTAGCGTCAGCCGGGTCAGCGGGCAAATCCACGCCGCCAAACAGACGCACTTTGATCCGCGGCCCACTGCTGGCAAACGTTTCACGTCGCTTCATCGCATCCCAGATCGCAGCCCGAGTATTTTCCGTGGCCCACACTCCAGCAATCGATCCAATACTGAGATCCTTGCCGTCGATCCAGCCGGTCACATTACCCGTCCTGCGAACTTCCACAGAACCATCCTCCGGCCCGTGCGCTCCTATGAAACTGTCCTCCGCCAGATCTGACATCAGGCCGTTGTGATTGTCCGTGCCTCCAATAAAACCGTATTTAAAAGGGTTCACCCCAAGCTTCTGCTCAAAGCCCAATCCGATTTTCAAACCCTCACGCACAAAATCCTTCTTCTTAAAAATTCGTCCGCTCGAATTTTGAATCGAATCCGCATTCTCAAAATTGGCAAATTCATCGGCTTCCCAGAACTTGCGATGCACTTCAGAATTCCCTTTCACCTGCATCATCTCGATCAGCGGTTCAAAGTGTTGACGTGTCTGAGCGTAGTCCTTATCCATCGGATCACCGGCCGCATTGCTTGAGGGAAACATCATGCCTTTGCTGGCATTGGAATTGTGCGGAATCGCCAGAGCTTTGATTCCCTTCGCTTCCTGTTTCCGCATCCATTGCCACAAGCCGTCCTCACGATTCACATCGATATAACTTATTGGAGAATCCGGCACATTGGCATCACGGAAAATGACATTGCGATGCAGGTTGCCGCCCTTGGGAGCACCACTCCACTCAAAGCCTATCAATGCAGTGAACTTGCCGGGATCATTGTGTTTTTCTGCTGCATCGATGATGATCTGCCACGCGCTCTTCACCGTTTCCTGCCCGGCAAAAAAGGGTGGGTGCTGGGGATTCGCTCCCCGATTGGCTGAGACCACATATTTCATGAACCACTTCTGTCGTTCTTCGAGATCCGTCATCGAACGCAGATCTTTCAAGAGCTGTTGATCATGCCCCGGAGCCCCTTCATTGAGCGTCGAATACATTTCCCCGATGTATTCAGCGTGATCGGTCACCGCAGCAAAATCCAAGGGGCGCTTGTGGAACACTTCCTTCCCATTAACCGTCACCGCCTCGCCTTTGGCATAACGATAGGAGTCGGATGGCGTCAATCGGGTGCCACCAAGATAGGCATCCAGTGAATAGGACGTGTGCAAGTGGGTTTCGCCAAAATAGGCATGGCGTTCGTCTGCTGCCTGTGCTGAAAGAAGTCCACAAAACACAAAAACAATGGCAAAATGAGCGGATCCTTTTTTCATGAAATTTTATTAATATTAAATTTAAAAATAATGCTTATTCGAAAATAACGAATCACATACCCAAGCCAATGTCCTTTGGTGGGTATTTTTTAAAAGTAGCACCGTGAGCCTTGAGTTTGCCAACCACTGTCGCCAACCAGGCATTACGGCGGTGACCCACGGGCAACTGTTCTTTCGGATCAATATAAAGATTAAAAAGCCACGGAGCCAGACCCACATTCTGAAGGACGGACATATCGATCTGCATGTGGGTTGATTGCGGCAGCACCACTTTCACATGCGCCTTGTATTCACGCATACGACAAGCCATCAGCTCACCGCCCCACCAGAAATAAACCGCTTCCCGCGCTGACTCGCCTTCGTCGTGGAGCAAAAAGGACGTCTGGTCGATAAAGTCATAATAACGATCCTTCGGCAGTTTGTCTGTCGAGACCCCGGCCAGATTAAGACTGGTTCCAAAAAGATCCATCAGGTCGAACAAATCATCGCTCACACGTCCGGGTTTGATCATGCCTTTCCAGTAGGCAATACCCGGAATACGCACACCGCCTTCAAAGGTGGTGCCTTTGGCTCCACGAAAGGGAGTGTATCCCGCGTCAGGCCAGGCATCCATTTGTGGCCCGTTGTCTGAAGTGAAAAACACAAAGGTATTTTCGAGCACACCTGCTTCGTCGAGAGTTTTCATAAATTCACCCACGTGAAAATCCACTTCTGCAACAGCCTCTTTGTAATAATATTTAGCTGCACTGAGCGAACCCAAATCAGGATTAGGAAAGTTGTCTGCGTGCACTTTCATGAAACAATGCTCGATGAAAAAGGGCTTATCGTCTTTAGCGGCTTCCTTGATTTTTTTGATCGTAAAATCAGCGAGCACCTTGTCAGCACGCCCCATGTCTTCGATGGATTTGACTTGGGAAACCTCCTCGGTTTTACCTCCCTTGAATCCACGCACCAGATGATCATCCGAGGCGATCGATTCAAAAGCCTTGAACTTTTCGGGATCATTTACCAGGTCAGGGAAACGTCGCGGATCCACTCTTTGGGAGATTTCCTTTTGAGCTGAGTAATAACCGTAATATTCGTCGAAGCCAACATCATGAGGACGCATGCCCTCTGCCTCTCCGACATGCCACTTGCCGGTGAGCAAAGTGTAATATCCACCATCACTTAATAACCTGGCCAGACTGAGTTCGTCAGCCCAAGGGTTTTTTGTCAATTTGTCACCTGACAGGATCGGCCTGGTAAGTCCAGTGCGAAACGGAATGCGGCCAGTTAGAATCGCCGACCGTGTCGGAGTGCAGGTTTGTTGAGCATAACAGGAAGTGAGCTTGAGTCCTCCACGCGCAAGGTCGTCGATATTCGGAGTCGCTGCACCGATCGCCGCACCCCCACCATAACAGCCAGGATCGCCGTATCCCATGTCATCGACTACGATCCAGAGGATGTTCGGCTTTTTGCCGCTTTTCTTTTCCAATGCGGCGAGCTTGGCCACGACCACTTTGTCCTGCTCCGGACGTGGAATGGCGGGTTCCCGGTTTTCCGCCGTGCGCACGGAACGATCGAGGCCTGCATGGGCGATTGATGTGACGAGGCTGAGCCCCAAAAGAATACTATAGACCTGATTGATTTTCATACTTTCGTTTTTGACTAGAATTTAAACATCAACTTGAACCACACGTAGTCCCCTTGCAGACGCTTCTGAGTTTCGAATTCGTGCAGCCATTTCAGCTCTGCAATCACGTCCACCTCTCCCAGTTTTCCTGCATAAGACAAAACTGGACCAAAGCCTGCTGTGCGTCCTTTAAAGTCACCGAAGGTCGCACCCGACCCACTATCTCCTGTCACCTGTTCATACCAATAACCATTCACTCCGAGTCCCGCCAGCCCCCCCATCAGCGGCAAATGTTGCGCCAGCGTGCCATCGACATGAATCTGAGTGCCGGTTTTGTAATCGGTGTCGTCATTTTGTGTATTAAAATCAGCACCGGTAAAAACCGAGGCTTCGATACCATTTTTCTGTCCGAAATACATAAATCCAGCAGCTGGCTCAAAGGTCCAAAAATTCTTACCGGTATTCGCCAAACGCCCCACCTTGTATTTTCCGGTCGGCGCATAAATAGCCAGACGGTAATTGATACTGAAATCATCGCTAATTTTCTGATTCAACATGAACGGCATCAGCACGATATCCCCCACTCCTTCAATGCTGTCCGAGCGACGAACTGCCCCCACATTGGCCCCGGCACTAGCAGACACATCCATCGAGACCCAGGGAATCGTTGTGCTCATGGCAAAGCTCAAATTATCTCCGATCTCAAAAGAAGCCGGTCGCCAGAACAAAGTCAATGCGTTGGCCCAGGAGGTGGCATCCACGCCGAAAGCCGACCGACCGGCTATCGGGATCGCTCGCTGGGCATTGATGGAACCGTCATACCAAAGCAAATTGTAACGTGCGATGAAGGCTTCCTCCGTTGACACACCGTCCATGAAGGAGCTCATCGATCCCGGAAGATAATGCCCGGATCCACCTTCTTCGGCGATCGCAGCCTCTTGAGTTACGAAGTTTGCCGAGACGGAGATTAGGGTAAATAATAGGTAGCGGAATAACGGTGAGTTCATAAGTTCATATTCCTGCCACTGCCCAATCTGAGTGTCAACGCCTTTATTAACTGTTTAACTGCTTAACTGCTTAACTGCTTAGCAATGCTGCAGGGACTTATATAAATATAAACTAGTCTCCCGCTTAGTAGAATATCAGGGCGTATACCAGATCGGAGAAGTATAGGCGCGTTCCTGAGCCGATGTCGGCGCCCCCTCAGGAATCTCCACCCCAAAACGGAAAGCATCATAAGTTGACCAGCGCGGTGTCGGAATCTCAAGCACACGAGCGTAATAAAAAGCTTTCTGCGCTGGATCAAAATCAGGATCACTCCACACCGTAGCGAGTTCTGAAGCGCCAATGGTATTTGTCCAGGTTGCGTTTTTCACATCAACGGTATTCCCGACTGCCGGAAGTTTTCCCTTGTCATCCGGTTTGCGATCACCGGACCAGACCACGTCATAAACTTTCTCGTGAGTTTTACCGTCTTTGTCCATCCAGCCTTTGACCATTTGGATTCGATCCAGATTGCCTCCAATAATGTCCTTGAGTGCGTAAACCATAAAAGACGGAGCTTTGCTCTTCCCCTTATCTTTGCCTGATAAATCGCCCCCCATTGGCACTCCCTTGCTGTATCCCGCAAAGGCCGGATTGCGACTATTCATATCTTCATCGGTAAAGTTCCAACCACCAAAAAGCCGCACGGCCATTCGACTTCCAGTGCTGGCATAAATTTCCTTGCGTGCGATCGCATCGAAAATGGACTCGCGCGTATTCTCGGTTGCCCACACGGCAGCCAACCCGGAAGCAACGAGCTGCCAGCCATCGAGCTTGCCAAGTTTTGTCTCCATCATGATATGCTCCATACGTTTGGGGCTCGGTTCATAACCTGTATGCTTGCCGAAGAAATTATCCTCCTGCGCCGTGGCCAGGGACGTATGACTATCGGTAGACCCGATCATTCCAAACTTGTAAGGATTGATTCCAAGCTTGGATTCAATTTGAAAACCTCTTTTCAGTGCCTCACGAGCGTATTCACCTGCCAACATATCATCGGTCTTCGCAGCAGAGATATCCAGATTACCCACATCCCACTGTTCGTAATCCGCAAACTCATCATCGGGTGAAAGCAATGGATGAGCCTCCCCGTCTCCCTTGATCTGGGTCACCTCATAAGCAGGCTCCCATTTGGCACGTTGTGTCACGTATTCTTCGTCGAACTTATTGCCGTCAAACTGTGCTTCGAGTGGAAACATGATGCCGTTGGAAAGGTTACCGTTATGAGCGATGGCCAAAACATCCCCCCCGGTTCTCGCTTCGTAGTCGGTCAGCCATTTCCAGAGGTCCCGTGGATTGTTACTGCCCAGCGGCGGAGTGGTCGAATAGGGAACCATCTGCGAAGCTTTACTGGCGTCATCACGATACATCACCACCCGATGCATGTTGTTGCCCTTGATCAAAGAAGTCCATTCGTAACCGATGAAAGCAGTGAACCTGCCAGGGTCATTATATTTCTCCGCCGCATCGACGATTTCTTTCCAAACTGTTTTGTACGCCGCGGTATCCGGACCATAAGTCAAAGCCTTGGGAAGTTTGCCTTGGGAAAAATCGCCAATGAGTTCAAGCGCCACATTCACTCCGTCACCTGCCTGTAGTCGTTTATACCAGTCTTTACCTTTTGGATCTGCCAGAATGTTGGGTTTTCCAGCAAGCAAATCGGTAAACATCCCCATGTTGTCCGAGTGATCAGCAATCACCAGCCAGTCCAGCGGACGTGACAACTTCGCAGGAATACCCGATGATGCAATCACCTCATCGCCTCGCGCAAATTGATACGCAGCATCCAAGCCAAGCCGATTACCAAAAGCACCTGCGTCAAAAGATATCGACGTATGAAGATGGGTGTCTCCCCATAAAGGTCGGCGAACACTCCGTCCTGCATAGGGAGAATAGGCTTTGCCCGTGTAAGCTTTCGAAAGAACTTCTTTGGCATCCGGAGGGGCCGGAATTTGTGCAACAGCCGACAAGGAAAAAGATGCAAGGAAAAGGAAGAGAGCCGTTTTTTTCATGATGATGTGGTGATAAATCACTTTGAGTTGCTGCAATCTAGAAAGTTATTGAGCCCCCTGTCAAGACTATATGCAAATAGAGAAATGTTATTTAATACTGCGGTTTTCGATAGCTGATTCCCAGGGAACTGCTTACCCCTCATACTTAATCTCAAGCACCACTTTCGGCTGGGTAAATACCAGATAACATTGAATTTTTTCTTTGGCCAAGCCTGTTAATTTAGCCAGAGCCTCACGATAGACTTCCATTTGCGAGCGGTAATATTCTGCTTCTACAGCAATGTCCTCCGCCCCCTCGACTCGACTGGTTTTGTAATCAATAATCTGCGCGCTGCTTACTTGTCCGCTTTTCTCATCTTTCACCAGTACCACCCGGTCAAATACCCCCGAGATCCACTGATCATTCATCAGTATCTCAAAAGCTTTCTCCCTCCAAAGCTCCGTCACCCTATCCGGCTTTGTGAATAGCGCCAGAATACCTGGTTCACTCAGTGATTCCCTCACATGCTCCAGTATTTCTTCACTGGCAAAAATCCCCTGTAAAATCATTTGCAAATCCTGCTCACCTGAAAGCCACTCAATCTGCTCATAAACCGCATGCACTTCATTGCCAAAATCCCGCGAGGCAGATCCTCCCGAGAAGAATAAGCTCTGAGCATCCAAATTTTTACTCTCATGCTCCGATGCGGTACGATGTCGCTCTCTCTTCCCCTCCAGACCTAATTCAATCGGCCCTTCCCTCTTCTCAGTTTCAGCACCGGTGCTCTCATCAGCTCCTTCCATGACAAGGGCCTTTTCTTCAAACCAGTGACGCTCCCCCCCCTGATAACTGACAAGCACGTCACAGTTACCGATAGATGCCGAACAGCGATCCCCCTCCTCATCATATTCACTCAGAGTTGCTTCTAGCAGCGCCAGAAAATTCAATGCCTTCGATTTCCCATACTCCGGTGACAACATATACAAAGCCTGCTTCGCCCTCGTCATCGCTACATAGAGCACGCACAAAGACTCAAAACCAGCCGCTGCCTGCAATTGCTCACGGTGATGTTTTAATACCGGATCCAGTTCTTGAAATTCCTTGTTGGGCAAATCCATCACCCAGGGATGCTCTTCATCACCCCCCTGACTCAAGCCCCCATCCACATGCAGCAGACTTTTACTCCTGCCTGCCAACTCGGGTAGAATCACCACATCGAATCCCAGTCCCTTTGAACCGTGAATCGTTATCACTTGAATCGCATTGCCTGATGATAATTCGCTCACTTTCTGTCCCTGGACAAAATTGAGAAAACTGTCCACGGAGCAATCCCCCCGTTCATCAAAAATACGCGCCATTTCCTGGAAAGCGTGCAGACGGGACTGCGCAAAGGCATCCGTCAAATCCCCCGATTCCTCAAAACGCCCCTGCCACAATTTCACCAGGGATTCAAAACCCTCATTATGAATCAAAGCCAAAGTCTCCATCCCCAAGCGCCGCTGCGACATTCCATCGGCCACCATCCAAGCTCCGATCGGTGTCATTTTGATATGCCCCGAGGCAAAACGATCCCCGGGATGCCCGGCCAGTTTGATCAAAGACAGCAAGGACAAGGTCACGGGGTTATCCTCAGCTATTGATAACTTGGCTCCTCCATCCACCTCATCGATTCCCGCATCACGCAGGCGATCCATCACCTTACCCACCATTGTGCCGCCCCGACATAAAATGGCACAAGTAAGTCCCCGTCCGATGGGATCCACCTCCCTCACAGTCTCCACCATCAAATCCAGCACATCTTCGTCCTTCGCTTTCTCCACATCCGGATGCCACAGCGACGCATAGCCAGAGAGGTTTTCAGTCTTACCCGAACAAACATGATCTTTCCAATGAAAGGCCTCCACGGCTTCTTCAGGTAACTTTCCCTTCAAAATTTCCCGCCCCCCAAACACTTGGTTCACACAATCGATCACTGCCTGGCCAGAGCGATAAGAAACAGCCAGTGAACGCAGTTCCACTCCCTTCCGGTACTGCTCTAGAACCTCATTGAACAACTTGGGATCTCCTCCGCGCCAACCGTAGATTGATTGTTTGGTATCCCCCACCTGGAAATAGGTACGCCTGCCCTCGCCGTCTTGCACCACTTCGTCAACCAGTTCCCTGATCGCCTTCCACTGCACCCGGCTGGTATCCTGGAATTCGTCCAACAACCAGTGATCAAACTGCGCATCCAGTCGATAAGCCAGATCAAAATTCACGCCATTTCCCGCCCCTGCATCCAGGCCGTTCTCACCTCCCATCACCCGCGCCACATCCTCAAATCTCAATTGCCCCCGGCGGCGAATACTTTCGTCATAACACTTCTCATAAGCATCAATTACTTTCCATACCCCGTGGGTTCGCAGTAACTTTGCGGCAAAGTTCATCGCGATTATCGCTTCGACAAAATCTACCGCCGCCTGACAAGCCACGGCATCGAAGTCAATCTTCTTGCGCTCAATGGTGATGACGGCTTCTCCTTCTCTCAAATCTTGCCACACTTTTAAAAAATTCCCTGTCAGGTAAGCCACCCCTTTTGGCAAAGCCATGCCAGGCACTATCTTTTTGGCATCTTCAAAAAAATCAGCCCAGCGTTTTTGCTGTTTTTCCTCCGGCCCGAGATCTGGAGCCAGTAAGACTAGTTGACTTGTCGCTTGAATCAGCTCTTTGCGACCATCCCCCTTTACCCCCCACTCTCCATTAGGCCAGATCGCCGCAGCATTCCCCCAATTTTCTCCCTCGGGAACATCCAGATACAATCTCTGATAATCCTCGACAAATTTATCCAGATTTCTAAAAAAGCTATTCTCCTCAATTCCAAAAGTCGCTTGTTTGAAGGCTTCCAAAAATTCATCCAAACCCTGCTTCGTTTTAACCACTTCACGAAAAACACGCTCAGCAATGCGGGCACGCATCTCTTCAATTTCAGCCTGCTCCACTATCATGGTGAAGTCTCCTCCCAAACCAAACTCCAAAGGAAAAGCCCCGACCACCCTGACAAAAAAGCTATCCAGGGTGCCCAGTGTCAAACGATGCATGCCTCGTGTTAAATCCTTCAATAACGACAAAAAATCTGCTTGAGAAAAATCCGGCCTAGCTAATTCTTCCGCCAATTTAGCGGCTTTATCAGCACTGCCTGCAGCCTCCGCCAGCTTTTCCAGAATAGCATCAAAAAACTCCCCCGCTGCTTTGACGGTAAAAGTAAGTGCCACTATTCGATCTGCAGGAACACCAAAAACCATCAATTTGATGAATCGATTGGTAAGCGCATAAGTCTTACCCGATCCCGCCGAAGCTTCGATAATCTCACTCGATATTTTCGCCATTGCAGTGCTCATTGATCCCCTCCTATCTGTTTATCAGGAGATGCGGCAAATACTTTTTCAAATGCAGATTCATCCAGGCTGTCCACAAAACCGGGGAAGCCCAGTTTTTCAAAATCATCATATTTTATTTTTTCTGTCGGTGGCCAGAAGTGCCCTTTTTGCACCTGTCCAACTACCCCCTCGGCACAACGTCTGGCCGAGCGCAACAAGGGCCCGTCCATCCCTCCCTGCCAGGGACTGTATCCCCCATCACCCATAGCCTTGGGCAGATTCACATAGGCACAATCCACCTTGCCCTCCCCTGCCAGATGCTGCTCAGCCCACAAACAATACACTGGCAATTGCAGATTGATCCAGCGGTAGGTTTTCCCATCTTCCGGCAGTTCATAGAGCATCCAATCAGGAAAATCCTGAGCAGATTCCGTCCGTTTTAAAATCTGCAAATGAGCCTCAAAAGCAGAACTTGCCCGTCCCGATGTTTTATAATCGATCAAACGATACCGGCCTTCAGTATTTTTCTCAATCCGGTCTATCATCCCGGTAAGGGGCATCCCTGCCACCAACCATTCTCCATCCTCCTTGCCAAAAACCCTTTCAGTTGCCACCACCTGCCAGCCCTCGTTTAGGGCATCCACATGATAACGTGCCGCCAATTTTAAACGATTGGCAGCCACCTCCGCCTGCAACAGTATGGTCGCAGGAGGCCGGGGTCCATAATGCTGCCTGACGACCTCCCCCAATGCTTCGACAAGTGCCTGGCAAACCTCTTCATAATTTGTCTCCACAGCCAGATTTGAACCTGCTGCCAGTACCTCCAGCGCACTGTGACACAGACTGCCAAAATCCCGTGCATCCATTTCCATTTTTTTCGTATCCACTTCCTCCATGCCCAGGATACGCTTCAAAATAAAACGAAAAGGGCAAGCCAGATAAGACGAAAAAGTCGTTGCGGACAACGTTGTCGGCTCTTTGTCTACCAGTCTGGCACGGTCAAAAGGTGGCTGCAGTTTCCATGCCAAATTCCAGGCAGGAACCGACTCCTCCTCGCCGCTTAAATCGGGGTCTTCCGCAAACAAACGCAAAGCACGTCGTGGCAAATCACTATCTCCGCACTGAAACAACAAGCGTGAGGGCTTGAGCAGATCTCCACTACCCGTCACCTTTCCTACCACCAGCCTCACTGCATTTCCTCGCTGCAGACGCCAGGTCAACATGGATTCCAAGAGGTAAAGATCACGGGCAAACCGATCTTCGTTGTTTTTCAATCCGAGCAAGCGCCTTGCTGATTCCGGCAGAAACATATCTCCCACCACCGACGCAGGTAGCAGTCCGTCATTAAAACCGCAGATCACCAGATCGTCCGCACTCTCCCAGGGTAACTCCAACCAACCCTGCAACTCGAGATCACTCGCGTGGCGGTCTCCCGGATAATAACGAAGCTCGGCCAGGTCCTCCAGTAAAAGCTCAAACAAATCAGCGGGATCAATTCGGGCACTGCCCTCGATCACCTGACTCATTTCCTCAGCCAGGAAACGACTGCGCTCTGCAATTGTGAGCAGTAAGTGGGCATCAGCTTCGTCCGGACGCAACTGCCTTTTCCCCAACCAATCAGCCAGCAAAGCAGCAAAGGCATCCGCAAGGGGCAAGTCATGAAAACGCGTCAACATCACTTTGACCGCATCCCCCACCAACCACTGCCCCGGCAATGGTCGCCTGTGTTCATTGTCCTGATCCCGATCACGACGCAAAGCCTCCAGGGCCTCGTCAAAGCTGCCCGGCAGAACACGCTCATAGAGCGAATCAAAAGCCTGCAAAATATGTGCGACATCAAAACGAGCTCGTTCTTCTGCAGTTGACTGCCCCTCTGCGTTTGGCACTTTCGTTTCTTTAAATTGTCCCTCCAGCGAATCCAACCAGGCAGGGTTTCTCAACATCTCAAGAAAATCCCGGAATCTGCCATCCCTCAGCAGTTTGGAAAAATTAGCGAGAAAATGATACAGCGTGTGCTTGCGAAATGCCTCCCCATCCGGATCAAACACCGCCACCCCGGCTTGTTGTAAACCACGCCTCAGCAGCGGTAAAACATCCCCATCCGCACAACCCACCGCCACCGCATGCCTGGCCATTTTCTCTTGCTCTCTTCGCTTGCGCAAAAAAGCCAGCATGGCTTCCTTTTGGCCTTCCGGATTAGCCGCCAGATAAATATGCTCCTCCCCGGGTTCCAGCAAAATCCGTTGCTGCCAGAATTCAGCCTCTGGACGACCCCATGGATCAAAAGCCCCGGCCAATGATTCCGGTGCATGAATGCAGACGGAAACTTTCACCTGCCGTCGTTGACTATCAAGTTTGATGGCCTCAATCGCCAAATTCAAAGGATCCGGCGCCACCATCAGAATGATTCCCTTCACCTCGTCAGACATTTCCCATGACCGGGCCGCTTTGATCTTAGCCCCTTCCGGCTCAGCCAGTCCCACCCGGTCCAAAGCTTCACTCACCCGGGTCTCCAGCCTGGCTATATTTTCCCATCGTTCTCTTTCAGGCAGAGCTTCGCCCATTTCACCACCCAGCAAATCCCGAACCAACATCCCTCCCTCCGCCAAAGCCGCGCGCGCATGCGCCAGCTCCCCGGCAACTTTTGTCGCCCAGGCAAAACCCTGCTCCGGAGGTTTCACCGGAAATAATACCTCATATTCATCCAAATTAATCTCCTGCAAACACTCAATCCATGCCAGACGTGCCGCCGTCGGGCCCGCCACCTTGGTGCTCCCCTTTTCCGCTCTGAGAAAATCCTCTGGTACACGGACTTGAGGAGGCAGCAAAGCGCCGCCCTGGTCCGATACGGCAATCGCCAGGGCCTCCCGCAAACGTCGCCCCGCATTGCGAGTCGGAACCACCACCAGCAAATCTGACAAGTCCACCCACGACGCCTCCCCTTGTCCCCCATCGATACGAGCCAATAAATGCTCCACTGCCAAATCCACCACTGGCCGATCCCATCCAAGAAAAAATCGTTTTGGCCGAGTTTGCTCTTTATCTATTCCCATGTGATCTGATTTTCAATATCAGCGAAGCCAAAACGATGCAAGCCCTTCCATGCCTCTTTTTTTCAGCCTACAGCCTAAGAGGCCCAAAGCCTAAATCGCTTCCTTTAATTATTGACAAATCACCGCTTCCACGGCCTTTTATTGCCAACAATCACCAAGCAACGACCTTATCCCTGACTTACCCATGAGCGAACTCAAAAAACTCATCAACGACCCGCTTAAAGTCGCTGACGAACTCGTCGAAGGACTTGTCGACGCCTACAACGGAGAATGCGTCCACGTCGGACAGCGCTCACTGGCTTTGAAAAACATTCCCGACGGAAAAGTCGCCCTGCTCGTCGGTGGCGGCTGCGGCCATGAGCCTATCTACCACGGTCTGGTCGGAAAAAATCTCGCCGACGGGGCTGCCTGCGGTGACATCTTTGCCGCACCGCCTCCGGGCATCGTGCTGGAAGCCACGCAAGCGGTCGATAAAGGCAAGGGCGTTCTCTACCTCTACGGCAACTACGCCGGTGACGTAATGAATTTCGACATTGGAGCTGAATTGGCTGAAGATGAAGATATCGACGTGCGCACAGTTCTAATCTGTGACGACGTGGCCTCAGCCCCGCCTACAGAAAAACAAAATCGCCGCGGAGTCGCCGGACTGGTGCCCATTGTCAAACTGGTTGGAGCTGCTTCCCAGACAGCTTGCAGTCTCGATGAATTGGAAATCTCAGCTAAAAAAGCCTGTCTGATGACCCGTTCGATCGGTGTTTCCATGTCACCGGGTTCAATCCCGGCTACCGGCAAACCCACTTTCGACATCGACGCCGACAAAATCGGCCTCGGTATGGGGATCCATGGCGAACCGGGGGTAGGTGAAATCCCCATGACCACCACAGACGAGTTGGTTCCACAGATGCTCGACTACCTCTTCAAAGACTTCGAAGCCGATGAAGACGTGGCTGCTCTCGGTGAAGGTGATGAAGTCATTCTATTTGTCAACAGTCTCGGTGCCACTACCATGATGGAACTGCTCATCGCGCTGCGGAAAGCTAAACAGATCCTCAGCGAACGCGGCATCAAAATTTACGATGTCATCGTCGGTCCTCTGGTCACTTGTCAGGAAATGACCGGTATCTCCTTCAGCATCACCAAACTGGATGATGAACTGAAACAGCACTGGAACATGGCCTGTCAATCTATCTGTTACACCAAGCTCGAAGGCGCCCAGGGCGCTTGATTTATAATTCCCCATTTCATAATTCATAATTATTTCCAAACCATGGCTAAAGAACAACTCACACCCGCAGAAACAAAAACCATGATGCTTCAGGTGGCCGATGCCATCATCGAAGCCGAACCTATTCTCACCGATGCCGACCGCGCACTGGGTGACGGCGACCACGGGGTCGGCATGGAACGCGGCATGAATGCCATCAAGGAAAAACTCGAAGCCAGCGAATATGAGTCGGCCGGCAAGGTATTCATGGATGTTGGCATGGCGATGATGAGCTCGATGGGCGGTGCTTCCGGCGCTGTCTTCGGAACTCTCTTCAGAGCTGGTGGAAAGAGCATCAAGGATTCCGGAACATTTGGTTCTAAAGAACTTGCAGAACTTATCACGTCAGGAACACAGAGCGTGATGGATCGGGGCGGAGCCAAACCGGGCGACAAAACCATGATCGACGCCCTTGACCCGGCCGCCACTGCAGCCCAAGCTGCCGCAGACCAATCCTTACCTGAAGCAATCAACGCAACAGCCGCCGCCGGTGAAGCAGGCCGCGATGCTTCCAAGGCGATGATCGCCACTATGGGACGAGCCAAAACCCTTGGCGAAAAATCCATCGGCCACCCCGATGCGGGTGCCGTTTCCATTGCGATCATTTTGAATACAATGAAAAATTTCATAAATAGCTAATAATCAAAGAACCATCCGACTTTACACACTTTAACTAAAATAAAAAAATGGCCGATCTAGACACCTCAACAGCAGACAAACAGGACAAGGAATACTTCACTGACACTCCTCAAAAGGTTCCTGATTTTTTCCTTAAGGGCTCCCACCAATACGACTGGGGACTGAAAAACCGACTATCCAAAGTCTTCAACCCGAAGACAGGACGCACCATCATGCTGGCCTTTGACCACGGTTATTTTATGGGACCAACCACTGGCCTCGAACGTGTCGATCAGACCATTCTTCCTCTGGAACCTCATTGTGACTGCCTGATGCTGACCCGTGGTATCCAACGCAGCATCATCCCTGCCAGCACCCAGAAAGCGATTGCTCTGCGCTCATCCGGCGGAACTTCGATGATCAGCCCAATGGACGAATGGGAAGGCGAATTGGACGGCAAGGCGCTCAAACTGGGTCGCCCTGGTTACGAGCCCCTTTCCTACGAAGACACCGCTGTGGATATCGAAGAAGCGATCCGACTCAATGCTTCGGTTTTGGCAGTGCAGGTATTCATCGGTAGCCAACACGAGCGCCGCTCGTTGCAAAACCTCACCAAAACCATTGATGCTGCAGCACGTTACGGCATCGCCGTGATGGGAGTGACCGCTGTCGGACGCGCCATGGCACGCACCCCGAAATACTTCCGCATGGCGACCCGCATCATGGCTGAACTCGGCTGCCATATTGTTAAGTGTTACCACACCGATGAAGAATTCGAAACCGTCACCTCTTGCTGCCCAGTTCCTATCGTGATTGCAGGCGGCAAAAAACGCCCTGAACTCGACGCCTTGCAAATGGCCTACGACGCCTGCGAACAAGGAGCCAGCGGAGTGGACATGGGACGCAACATCTTCCAGGCTGACGCTCCGGTGCCAATGATGAAAGCCGTTCGCGGCGTCGTGCACGAAGGCATGAAACCAGCTGAAGCCTTCCAATTGTACAACGATCTCAAAAACGAAGCTTAATCCATTGTATCTCCTTTCTCCTAACTTCTAACTCCTTCCACCATGACCTCACCCAAACTCCATAACGCCATGTGGCCCGGCCTCGTTGGCAAAGGCGGCGACGAAGAAGGCGCCGAGCCACCGATCAGTCTCGACCGTATGCTCGAGCTGACCGCCAAGGCCGAAGTCGACGGACAAAAATACGACGGCGTTGATCTGTTCCTCTTCCACCCGCACACCGATCCGGATGCAAGCGATGATGATCTGAAGGCCATGGCCGACAATATTGCCGAACACGGCCTGGCGATTGGCTCGTTGGTCGCTCCCATCTGGCCCGGCACCGTTGGTGATTCCGCCATGGGAGATGCGGAAGCGAGAAAGAAGTTTGTGCTGGCTGTTGAGAAAGCCTGTCGCATCGGAAAAATATTCAACGAGCACGGAGTGCGCCAATACGGAGTCATTCGTATCGACTCCGCTGACAGCCCGGAAAACTGGTCAAGCGACAGCGAAGCGAACACCAAATTGATCGCCCAGACGTTCCGCGAAGCAGCAGCAATCGCTGCAGACAATGGTGAGCGTCTCGCCGCCGAAGGTGAAATCTGTTGGGCAGGAATGCACTCATGGAAAAACATGGTCAACCTGCTTGAAGAAGTCGGTATGCCGGAAACCGTGGGTTTCCAGGCAGACATGGCACACACCTACCTTTACCTGCTCGGATACAACGCGCCGGAAGATGCGCTGCTCAAGGACGGTTACAGCGACGAGGAATTCCACGCCGCTTACACCATCATGACAGACGCCCTGCGTCCGTGGACGATTGATTTTCACGTCGCACAGAATGATGGCTCCGTTCATGGAACCGGATCACATGACAAAACCGGACGTCACTGCCAGGCAGATGACCCCAACGGCCGCATGGATATCACCAGCGCCGCTGGTTACTGGCTGAAAGATGCGCCCGATCGTGGCATCAAACACATCTGCTGGGATGGCTGCATGTTCCCGAATGAGGTTCTCGAAAAACAAGAAACCTGGAACACGATTCTTGGTGCGATGGTCAAAGTCCGTGACGCACACGGTTGGGATTGAAGAGAACTACGAATGCATCCCGCGGCCGCGGGACTAATAAGAAATCATTAAATTAAGAAGCCGCCCTCGAAAGAGTGCGGCTTCTTTTGTTTTCTAGCTAGCCACCTCAATCAAATATTGATAAAATTTTGACAAAGCAAATACAGAATGCCAAGCCCACATTTTATTAAAACTCTGAACCCAAAACAAATTTCACTAGGTGGCCGCATTTCCCTTATTCACTTTTTTATAGTTGGGTTTTACTTTTTTAACAAGTTGCTAAGCATCCTTCAAAGTTTTAATCTCCCCTATAAACCCACCTCCTGCATTGTTTCGACAGCACAGGTTATAGAAGAATTTTTTCTTTGGATTTTTGCATTTCCACTGGGTTACCTATCCTTACTATTAATGCCACCCGAATCATTACCTAGGTGCTGGGGAATTTTCTTAATCCTAGCGATAAATTCATACATTGTCGGGCACTATTTAGCTAAAATTTGGCAAAGCTATCGTCAGGGCTTAAAGGGCCTGCCATAAGAAAACTATTCGCGGTTTTCTTCCCCCTCACTTCACCCACACCAGTGGACTGATCCCCATCACAAACGGCTTCCAGTCTGGCGAGGTCGGCTGGTAAGGCACCATTCCCGGCCACCAGACTCCAGTGATACCCGGCCCCGTCGCAACGGCACAAAGGAAGTCGTCGGGCTTTGCATCGAGATCATCCAAGGAAAAAATCGCGGTCATTTTCTCCCCTGGCTTTTTACCCGCTGACTCAGAAATGTGTATCGATTTCACTTCTTCTCCATTGCGGAAAATTTTCAACTCATTGGCTTGACTCCAGCTCGGCCCCAGCACCTTCGCCTTGAACTTTCCTTCCTCTGTTTTATCCAGTCTAGCCAACAAACCAAAGCTGACCCAAGTCCGTTGTTTAACAAAGGAATCGATCGCAACTTTGACATCCAGTTTGCCAGGATTTTCATCGGCGCACTCCACATAAGTCCTCGCCTGCCCAGGTATCGCAAAATTCACGGTGTGACTGTCGCTGCTGCCGATACCCGCAATCTTATGCCCACTGCGGACCAGTGCAAACCAATCACGCACGATTTGCATCGGGTCACTGATATGAGCACCCGAATTGATCAACTCCATCGCGTTGGCTTCAAGTTCGCGTCCGTCGAGGAAAATGCCTTTTTCAGCATCGAAGGTTTTTGGACCCAGCGGAATGAGCTTGCCGTGCAAATCGCGACCGTGATTCAAAATGCAAACCTTTACATCCGGCGTAGCATAAATGTTCTTGAAAACCTCCGCCCAGGGAAGCTCTTTATGTTGGGCCGGTTTCACATCAGCATTCGCAATCGGAAAAACATTGAAGTGCCCCTCTTTAGTGGTGACCTCACAACCAATAACTGGAGTGAGCCAGCGTGACACGCCCAGTCGATCCGCTTCCTTGCGATAGTCGATATGTTTGTCATGCCCTGTGGATATCGGCAGCTCAATCCCTTCGCCAACAACACTGAGCAGACGCTCACTCAGATCACAATCCCCATGACGATCAAACTCAAAGGTATGCAAATGCGTATCACTGGCAACCAAACCCGGCGTTGGAACTTCACGCCGAATCTTGAGATTCACACTTTCCTTGGCCCCTTGTTTGAGTTTCACATTTGCCGACGCCAGCCCGTATTCAAATCCACGGCCCGCGTAAACCTGGTATGATCGACCGGCTGCAATTTTGACCGAGCATTTCCCATCAAGCGAATAGACCACACCTGCCCTTACCGCCTGACGATCATTCGATTCCGCACCAAGCAATACCAGAGCACCTGTCTTTGCATCAACAATAGTGAACCTGCTTGGAATCGCCTCCCCTGAATCCGCATCCACACAACTCAATTTCAACTCCGCCCCATACTCCGGGCGCGGCGAGCGATATCCACGCTTTTTGTAAAGAGCCTCAGCATCCAGCGATCCTTCAAACTCCGTCTGAATAGTGCTGTTCAGCACAAACTCACCCACAAGAATATCGTCCGGTTTCTCCGAACTTGTCGAGATCACCAAACGATTGCCAGACTTTTTCAACAATCCCACCGGAATCGCAATCCCATGCTCCAGATGATTATGATCACGAATCAGGGTCCCTATCTTTTTATCATTTAAAACCACCACCCAAACCTGCTGCGTCTCCTTCTGCCTCAGCGTAATCAACTTAAACTTCTCCGGCTCCGCCAAATCAAATTCCACCACCAACTCCTTCGCCTCCGCCTTCTCTGGATGATGCGACCACTCCCGCGGCTCCACATTACGAACGTGGTGCCACTTGGCGTCGACAATGTGACAGCTATCCAAAGGCGCTGCCTGCAGTGGCATTTGGATCCCTAGTAAAACCAACAAAACAATAATGATGTTTTTCATTTTCCTATCTATCATCTTAAATCCCCTTCTTCATATCAGTGGTTCCCCCCCCTTCTACCTTCCAACACAACTACGACCCGAGGGTAAACCTGGCCAGCTCTGTTTGGGAAAAGATCTTTGCTTTGTCCTTACTTTTTGATCCCGCCGCAAGTCAACATGCTGGCGCCAAAATAGGGGTTGGCCACCTTCTTACTGGTCTGTAGCCAATCACCGCCGCCACCCTTGACCATCGGGCAATGCATCAAGTAGAAACCTTCCTGCCCTTTAGCCAACTTGATCGCCTTTTTACTCAGGATTTTGAAGTTCTTGCGGGCTTCATCCAGGGATTTGGAGTTAGAAAGCTCTTTGGCTGATTCAGCCAATGAACTATCTCCTCCATCTGCCACGATGGTGGCTGCCGCCATTTTTGCTGCCGCTAGATCATCCTGACTCAATGCCTTGGATACTTTTGTATATACCACCAGCAAAGACTCCTTTTCTGCTGCCCCAGGTGACACAACACAGGCAAACAAGACACCGATGATTGTAATTAATATTTTTTTCATTTTCTTGTTTATTTAGTTTTATTTATCAAATTTCATACAACACCGCAGGCCATCTCCTTCCTCATGATAGTTTCAAACTTCTCCATCTCTTCATCTTTTTTTCACTCTTTTCCAAATTTTTCTTCCCCTACTATCTTTGCAACTTTGCGAGACCCTCTTCTTCATCAGTGTTCATTTGGACGCTTTGCTGACCTTTCAGGTTGCCTGTCTCACTTCATTCGACTGCGCCCCCCCCTCTTCTCACCTTACGCTCCTCGATCCAACAATAAAGTGTCGGCACCACCAACACCGTCACCACCGCCAGCAGCATTCCTCCAAAACTTGGTATCGCCATCGGAATCATCACATCCGAACCTCTCCCGCTCGATGTCAGCACCGGCAACAAGGCGAGAATAGTCGTCGCCGTTGTCATCATCGCAGGTCGGTTGCGACGCACTGCCGCCTCAATCGTCGTCGCCCGAATAGCCTCGATACTCTTCGGTTTCCTCTCCCCAAACAACTGCTTGAGATATGTCCCCATCAATACCCCGTCATCGGTAGCAATCCCAAACAAAGCAAGGAAGCCAACCCACACCGCCACACTCAGATTAATCGGACGAATTTGAAACAGTTGCCTCAAATTCTCCCCGAAAATATCCACATCAAGAAACCAAGGCTGATTGTACAACCAGATCATGATGAAACCACCCGACCAGGCCATGAAGATGCCAGAGAATACCAGCAAGGTGGTCGACAGTCTTTTGAACTGCAGATAAATGACAATGAAAATCAGTATTAAAGCCAAGGGTACCACTTTGATCAGGGTCCCCTCCGCACGAATCTGATTTTCATAGTTACCGGTAAATTTGTAGCTCACTCCCTTCGGAATCACCAATTCCTTTGACTCAATTTTATTCTCCAAAAATCGCTTGGCGGATTCCACCACCTCTACCTCTGCAAAACCTTCTTTCATATCAAACACCACGTAGCCGACCTTGAAAGTGTCCTCGCTCTTGATCACCTGTGGCCCCCTTATATATTTGATCTCCGCCAGTTGGCGCATAGGAATCTGTGCTTCATCAGACGCCGGAATCAAAATTCCCCCCAGACTTTCGATACTGTCTCTCAGTTCCCGCTGATAGCGCACACGAACCGGGTATCGCTCCCGTCCCTCCACGGTCATCGTAATCTGTCGTCCCCCGACGGCCACCTCGATCACGTCCTGCACATCCTTGATGCTGATGCCGTATCGGGCAATCGCTTTGCGATCAATATCGATTTCCACATAGGGTTTTCCCACAATGCGGTCGGCAAACACTGTGGGCGCATCAACTGCCGGCACCTCTCTTAGTAAACGCTCAATATCCAGGCCCACTTTTTCGATCGCCTCCAAAGTAGGGCCATATACTTTCAAGCCCATCGGCGCCCGCATCCCTGTCTGCAACATGAGTAACCGCGTCTCGATTGGCTGTAACTTGGACGCCGAAGTGGTTCCCGGCAATTCCGTCACCTCGACAATTTGATCCCAAATATCATCCGGCGATCGTATCTCATCCCGCCACTGACGATAAGGACGTCCTCGTTTATCAGCAATCAAGTTCCCTCCTTCATCCCTCACATACTCACTGCGTTTTTTATCAAATCGAAAACGTAACCGTTCCCCCTTTTTATTACTGATGTATTCAGACTTATAGAGCACGATGGTTTCAAACATCGATATAGGCGCCGGATCGAGAGAACTGGAAACCCGTCCCAGTTTTCCCACAACACTTTCCACTTCCGGAATCGTTTTGATAGCCTTGTCTTGCAACTGCATCACATCCATCGCTTCCCCGATCGAAGCATGAGGCATCGTCGAGGGCATAAAGAGGAAAGAACCCTCATCCAGAGCAGGCATAAACTCCTTACCTAATCCCGGGAACATCTCCGATGCCGTGATCCAGACCCGGTTGTTCCGGGCAAACTCCGGCATAAAGCCAAACACGCGATTCAAGCCCAACCAGATCACGACTCCCACCACAACCAGAGAGACAATCCCACTCAGAAAAACGTGTTTATACCTCAAACACCAACCCAGCAAGGATGCGTAAATTTTCATGAACCCCATGAAAAACAAAAGCAATCCACCAATCAGCCCCACGACAAACACAACATTATAAATACCCTTCTCGGGTCCCAGTGGTGCCCAGTGATTGGCCAGCATGATCGCCACCATAAAGGCCACCAGGAAATTAAAAGCATAGACAATTTTTACCCGCAAGGCCTCGGGAAGCTTGCGCTGCAATATCTGGTAAAGCCCCAAAATCACCACCACCACACTCATCCACCACTGGATCCAGTCTACAAAGAAGGGCAGACTCACGGCAACAAGGATCATCATCACGGGCCATACCTTACTCAACAAGGATCCCCTACCTTTACGATCGGAAAACAACACATGGGCAATCGGCGGAATCAAAGTCAGCGCTACAATGATCGATGCAATCAGCGCAAACGTCTTTGTGAAAGCAAGTGGTCGAAACATCTTCCCCTCTGCCCCGATCATAAAAAATACGGGAAGGAAGCTAATAACCGTCGTCATTACCGCTGTAAGCACCGCGCTGCCCACCTCACAGGTAGCGCGATAAATTATTTCAAGACGGCTCTCTCCTGGACTAGCTCGCTCCAGATGCTTCAGGATATTTTCGCAGACGACAATCCCCATGTCGACAATCGTCCCGATTGCAATCGCGATACCTGACAAGGCAACAATGTTGGCGTCGACCTTGAAAAGTTTCATCGCGATGAAAGTCACCAACACCGTCATCGGTAGCATCATGGCAATCAGCAATGAACTGCGAAGATGCAGCACAATAAGAATAACCACTATGCAGGTCACCATGATTTCTTCGCTCAAAGCCGTGTTCAAGGTGCCCAGAGTTTCGTTGATCAATCCCGTTCGATCATAGAATGGCACGATCGTCACTTTGCTGATCCGACCGTCCTCCAGAGTTTTCTCCGGTAAACCCGCCTCAAGCTCCTTGATCTTCTCTTTAACTCCCTGGATCGCCGCCAAGGGGTTTGCCCCATATCGAACGGTGACCACTCCACCTGTGGCTTCGGCACCTTCTTTATCCAGAGCCCCACGCCTCAGGGCCGGCCCCTTCTGTATAGTGGCAATCTGATCAAGTGTGATCGGAACATTGCCGCTCGCTTTGACAACCGTTTGACGCAAGTCATCCAGGTTCTCGATGAAGCCCAAACCACGGATAATGTATTCAGCTTTGTTCACCTCGATGGTGCGCGCTCCTACATCGAGGTTGGAATTGCGCACCGCATTAAAAACCATATCCAAATTCACGCCGTAAGCACGCATCGCATCGGGATCGACATCGATTTGATACTCCTTCACAAAACCTCCAACCGAAGCGACCTCAGCAACTCCGTCCACCGCCATCAATCCGTAACGCACATACCAATCCTGGATGCTACGCAACTCCTGAGGGTCCCAACCCGGAGCCGAATTACCATCCTTATCGCGACCTTCCAGCGTGTACCAAAATACTTGTCCAAGTGCAGTGGCATCAGGACCGAGAGAGGGCGACACCCCCTCCGGCAGGGTTCCGGCAGGTAAACTGTTGAGTTTTTCCAGAATCCGGGTTCGCGTCCAGTAAAACTCCGGCTTCTCTTTAAAAATCACATAAATAGAAGAGAATCCGAAATACGAATAAGAGCGGATCGTCTTGATCTCCGGGATCCCCAGCAAGGCCACGGTCAAAGGGTAGGTGATTTGATCCTCCACATCCTGCGGTGATCGCCCCATCCATTCTGTAAAAACAATTTGCTGGTTCTCTCCAATATCAGGAATCGCGTCCACCGGTACCGGATCACGCGGTAATCTGCCTGTATTCCAGTCAAAGGGAGCCACCATGACTCCACCCACAATGAACATCAGCAGCAGGAGAAAAACGATCAACTTGTTCTCCAGACAAAAACGCACGATGCGATTCAACAGCGGTACAGGCCCCGCTTCCGTTTCTGAATCTGTTGTATATTCTTTTTCCATCTCAGCGAAAAATTCCGATCCCTGACTTCCAACTCTTAATCCTGTTCTATTTCCCCAACGCTATCTTCACCTCACCACAAGCACCCATCGCCTTGCCAAAGTAGGGATTGCGCACGTCTTCCCCAGATTGCAACCAATTCGCCCCCTTGCCATCAAAGGCCATCGAGCAATGTACAATCACGGCAGGCATGTCGAATTTTATCTCAAAACTCATCGCGACTTTGCTCATGGTTTTGGACAAGTTTTCAAAAGTCTTCCGCAGCGCTCCAATGTCTTTCCCTGAGGCTATTTTTCCGATATCATCCTTGATTGACGAGACGTCACCCATCCATGCCATGTGCGCATCTCCCTTAAGAAGCTTCATATCTATTCCACCCAAAGCTCTAAGCATCGCCTCCGTCGCTCCGGTCGCACCTTTCAAATCATCATTGGCAAGAGCTGACTGCACTTTAAAAAATTCATCAAATAATGGCACCACTTGTTTTTTGAATTCATCTGACACTTCATAAGTGGTCATTTTCATTTCCGAGTGATCCATTTTTTCCAAACCCGTTTTTTTCATCCCGCCATGATCATGTCCTCCACCACTTCCTCCGCCTTCCGGATTCATCATGCTGGGTTTGGCCAGAATCTGGAGGGCTGAGTCGATCTTGAAACTCCCTTCGGTCACAACCCGCTCCCCCTCCATCAAACCCTCTTCGACAATATAAAACCCTCCCGCTCTCGGCCCCACCAGAATCTCCCGCCCCTCATAAGTCGGCTCCTCGGCTTCGGGAACCTCCACATAAACCACCGAGCGTTTGCCGGTCTTCAACACTGCTGAGGTAGGCACCACCAGCGGTGGTTTTGCTGTTTGCTTGGCAACGGAGTATCCCAAATCTTCAGCCTTCGCCAGTTTCATTCCGCAAATCGGACACTTGCCGGGTTTATCGCGCAGCACCTCGGGATGCATCGGACCAATCCATTTCCCCGCCAGGTCCTGGGAGATCACCTTTCCTCCTCCGGCCAGAGTTGCAAAAGCGGTGGCGCGCACAAACATTTCCGGCTTCAGAACAAAGTCAGCATTATCCGCATTCACCCGAACCTTAACCGTTCGTGTTTTCGGATCCAGAATTGGCGATATAAACGTCACCAAGCCTTCAAATACTTTTCCCGGCACCGCCTCTGCCTTGAATTCAACTTTCTGCCCATATCTCAACCACGGCAGATCAGATTCGTAAGCGTCCAATTGAACCCACACTTTGCTAAGATCAGCGATCTTGAACAAGGGCTCTCCGGTTTTCACATAATCTCCCTCGGCAACTCCCTTATGAATCACGATACCACCAAATGGCGCATCGATGTCCATGTGATCATCAATCTTCCCCTTTGCTTCAATGGAACGTATTTTTTCTTCTGATAATCCCCACAGGCGCAATTTGTCTTTGATTGTATCAATGTCCGTCGATTTAAATTTGATCGCACTGATCAATTCACGTTGGGCAGTTAAGAGTTCGGGACTGTAAACGTAAGCCAGATGATCCCCCTTCCTCACATCGACACCGGTATAGTCGACATACAACTGATCAATCCGAGCAGGAAACCAGGCGGCAATGGTCTTCGTGCGGGTTTCGTCGTAGTCGATCTTACCCACCAGTTCAATTCTCGCATCAACGAGTTGTCGCTTCACTTCCACCGTTGTGATACGTGCCAGATCTTTTGCCGCCTGGGACATCACCAATTCCCGCGGCCCCAGCACCTTTTTTGAAGCCTTTTTCAGTGCAACGAGATCCATATTGCAAATCGGGCACTTGCCAGGTTTGTATTTTTGTATTTGCGAATGCATCGGGCAGCTCCACTTGGTGGAATCCGTCGACTTAGCATGCTGATGCGACATCGCCCCGCTATCACCGACTTCTTTCCCACCGCCGAATATAAAAGCGCCTACCACCAATCCGATGATCAGCGTGATCGCATACAGTATGTATTTTTTCATAATAAGCTGTGTCCTTATTCCTGCCGTTTACCCACCAGAGCTTTGAGCCTAACGTGACTCGAATGGCGATTAGCCACCGCTCTCCAATAAGTTTTTTCCAATTCAAGTAAGGTGCGATCACTGTCGATCACATCCAGAATCGTCGAACGATTTGCCTTGTAACTTTCCTCGGATACCTCGACTGCCTGACGCGCTGCCGGCAGCAAAGTCTTGGTATATAAAGCGATGCGCTCATCAGCTTCTTGAAAATCTTCCAGCGCTCTTTCCAACTCGGCAATCAAAGTATTCTGGCGATCAGTCAAAATGGCTTCAGCCGCACGATGATTAGCTAGAGCTTGTTTTTTCTCCGCTTTGTATTTTCCGAACCAAAGTGGGATTCTGAAACTGAGTGTGACCCCCCAGGGATCGTCTCCACTACCGGGAGTTCCGGGATTCAAGGCAGATCCTGTGTCGAAATAATTCACTCCAATCGTAGGATCCGGAATCGGGCTGAGGTTTGACAGCTTCACCGCCTTCTCCGCCTTAGCGATTCTCATCTCGATCGCTTTCAATTCAGGATTTCCCTTAAACAAAGCTTCAACCAACTTCACCCTGCCTGCAGGTAAATCCTTAGACTCCTCCAGCTTTATCCAGGGAAGCGAACGGCCATCTCTTCGGCCAAGTAGAGCACTCATGGCAGAGCTTTGCCGTTGCCGCTCTTTTTTAAGCGCCTGCAACACATCACGGTTTTTCCCAATCTCCACCTGCAACCGCAGCAAGGAAGCGAGATCATTTCCCACCCGCACTTTTTCCTTCACACTGGGCTCCAAACGCTCCAGTAGAGTGATGATCTTCTCAGTGATCTCTGTCGCCTTCGCCAAGTAGGCGTAATCGTAATAAGCTAGGCTGATATCCCGATGCAAGGACAAGAGACTGTTTTCGTAAAGGTGGTAAATCGCCTGCGCTTCTTTTGATGCTATTTCCCCACGCAGTCGCAGCTTGCCAAACCAGGGAAAGGTTTGCCCCACTGCCAATTGCCCTCGCTGTGGCCCGGTTCGAGTTTGAATATCCCGGACAAAACTCGATGCCATGATTTTTGGATCGGGCAGGCTTTTTGCCTGGGGGATTTGTTCCAAAGCGGCCTGATGTCTTTCATATTGAAATCGCAAGCCGGGATTGCCGGCAATTCCCACGCGAAGGTAATCCGTAAGAGTCGGTTGCTTCGGCAAAAGCTCCTTCTCCTGGGCAAAGCCTGGCAAACTGATGACTGCCATAAAAACGACCAGCCCACCATTTTTAATTGGAGACATAAATTGTATTTTCATTAATTGCTTTAAAATTCGATTTTGGCACAGGCAAGCCTATAAAAGATGCGGGTACTGAATCCATGCAGACCGAATTCTGCACAGACCTGACTGAAATACGATTCTGTAATTCACGAACCGCCGTCACTCTCGCAATGAGAGAAGAAAAAGTCTCCGTCAAATCAGATAGACACAATAGTCCTGCTGGGAATGCCCACCAGCGGGAAGAAAGGAAAATGAAGAAAATGCATGAAGTGTCGGCCTTACCTTTTTGTCCCCAGTGAACTCAGTTGCCCGGACTTCGAACCACTCAGTAGAAAGACTTCGTTTCCAAGTTCCGGACTCCACCAAAACGGCATCCTCCGGTAAGCCCAGGACCTGTTGAACCATCTGCTCACAATCACAGGGGTCGTCTTCTTTTTCAAAAGGAACAGACTGCGGTGAAGAAATTTCAACTGATGGGCAGCATTTTGATTCTGACTTTACCGGGGCCTTGCCCCCAACAGGTGCCTTGCCAGCATCTGAGTTCAAACAACAGCAAGAGGGCAGAGCAAGCAATGCCAGCATCAATACCGCTGTAAGTTTCGTAATCATTTCCTGATAAGAAACTACCTGATGCGAATATTGTCAACCCGCCCCACTCACTGATCCCTCTGCAAGCAAATCATAACATTGCCACAAGGCCTCTCTCATATTTCCTTGTGTCGACGTGAAAATCCGTTTTAAAACCACATCCTCAAAACCCACATCAGGTGCCAGCCGCCTGGTAAAATCCATAAACATCTCAAGTCTTGTCTCAGTTTCCAACAAGACGGGAAGCTTACCTGCACTATGCCGGGTGATTAATAAACCATCGTGACGGTATGCCGCTGAGCGAAAACGTCGCCACTCCCTCCACGATAATTGTTCTGCTCCATCGAGCATCACCATCACCTTTTTATTCGAATCCCCATCAATCCGCGCCAGCCTCTGCCAAACACTTTCATCCAAAGACTTTTTTTGCTCATTGAGAAAAACGGACTCCACCACAAAATCCTGCTGTACAAGGTCAGTTTTCAATTTCCTCAGCAAAGTTGTCTTACCCGAACCATGTGGCCCCACCACTGCTGCGCGATAATCCAAGTCCTCCAGGCGTTTCATCACCTGCGACCAATTTAGATCGATCCATTCCGGCTCGAAGACCAAAAGGCGCTCCACCCTTTCACTGGCAAAAGGATTTTCTCTCGCCCGTGTTTTCATCATCTGATGATCAGCCCCGGTCATAAAGAGCAAGAAAACGTAGCGCGGAATGACATTCCGTTGGCTTCTGACAATTTTCAATAAGCGGATTGTCAATCCGTTCTACCTTTAAAGGTTTTATCTCTATGTCAATTTCACCAAAACTCATCACCCGATTTTCAAATTTGAATACGAAGGCAATTTCCCTTCGGCATGGGCGTAGAGATCTATTTCCCGCCCGCTCGGCGACATCATAAATTCCAAACGTTTTGTTTCATCGGATTCAAGCATTTGGAATTCCAAAGCCCAAATCAAGGACACCAGCTTGCCGGAAAAAGAATAGGGCTCTGCTGGCAATTGAAACTCAAACTTCTGACTGCCTGCTGGTTCCCTTGCATCAACAGCCAGTGTTTTGATCATCTCAACATCCTGCGTCCCTTTTCCCGAGGTGTAGTAAAACAAGCGGATCTCCCCTCCGTCGGAATTTTTCATCACGTCGATCTCCCATGTTACTTCGCCACGAAGAGTTTCGCCCGGAGTATAAGCCAGGTTATCCAATTCTGTTTTTATGCTGAGCTCTGCCATCCTATCTCCTTACTTCTACCTTATAGGTGTCCTGAACATCCGGCCAACGAGGAATATCTGCATTTACGCGAATCTCCCATTTGATCGCATTGCTCCCTGTTTCCAAACTGGGAACTAGCTCGTATGGCAATTCAATTTGAACCTGCCCGGACCGGATATCCGAGTGGTAGCTGGCATCAGCCAAAGTCCGGGCGAAAAACACCTCGTGGCTGGTGTGGGTACTGGTTCCACGTTGATAGGTGGCGGATTCAATCCCCCACAAAACAATCGTCATGTTCTTTATCCGATCAGCTTTGGAAGCCACCTTCCATGACAATTCAAAACTTTGTCCAGGACGCAGGATGCCAGGGCTCAAGGTGATCTCTGGTTTGGGATTGCTCAGGGCAAGCAATTGATAGAAAAACACTAAAACCATAACCAAGCCGACCAATACAAAGGGGATTAAAAACAGAGTTAAAAACCACTCAGGCTTGCCTCTTTGCCAGCCCTCGAGAACCTCGAAAAAAAACACCGACACAATGCCGTTCCAAAATAGAACAAAAACCAATAACACCACTGCTCCCCCGAGACGCTTTTTACCAGGTTTCAGCTCTCTACTCTCCCCGGAGACTGAATCCAATGCTGATTTAGCACCGAAAATCGCACCCTTTTGCTCTGATCTCCCACTTCTCTCCCTGTCCCCGCCTGAAGAACTTGCATAGGCATCAGCAAATCGTCCCCCCTCGTTTTTTTTCACTCCGGTTTTCTGCTTTGCGCGAATACCGGCACGCATGATCAATAAACCTGCAAAGAGGAATGCCAGGGGAATCAAGCCAAATAACACCTGCCAGCTGAACCCCCTTACCAACAAAGCTCTCTCCGGCAGCTTGGGATCAACATAACAAATTTGTTGTGATCCTTGGGGGTATTGTTTCGTAACCTCAACTTTTCCAGACCGCCCACTCGACGAGCCTGCAAATACGTCATAACTGTTCGACCGCTGACTCTGGCCCGCAAAAGAGTATTCGTAAAAGATATCCACACTGTAGGTGATACTCGTCTTGCCATCACTGGTACTTTCATGGCGCTGTACCCGGCTCCAGATAATTTTGCACGGAGTTTCCTCCCATCCCTGTGATGCCATCATTTTTTGAACCGGCATAAACCCCAGCGGAATCGCAACACCGCCACCCACCAGAGTGAAAATCCCTCCAAAAATCAGCATGAATTTCCAACCCGCCTTTTTCGAGCTGGATCCCTTTTGTGAAATTGATTCCGTTCCTCCATCTTGCAGATTTTTTTTCTTCCGTAATGAATAAACCCCTCCCCAGGCGATCGCTCCCCCGATCACCACAAAGACCAAAGGAAACAGTATCATCAGCCCGGTTCCCAGACCCTCACGCCTCATCACCGCCTGGGCCGGGTCTCTTGGATTAACGTAACAAACCTCTTCAGACTGGTTCAACAGCGTCTTGCGCTTGAGGGCCAGTTTTTCGTAATCAGCTACCCAATGCTCCTGCAGCGTGTAACGGGTGGATTTGTGTGTGTGACCATTGAAAGAATAGCGATACCTGATTTCCAGTTGAAAAGGATTTTCATCCCTCGACCTCGACGTTTTGATTTCGCACCGCTCGATTTCACAGGGAACTTTTTCCCACTGATAGACCTGGGCTTCATTCACTGCCTGCTTGCCCAGGACAAACATGAAAACCAAGCCAAAGCCGGCAAATACCAGGCCGAACAGAATCATGCAGCCCCCGCCAGCCTGATTTGAATTTTTCCCTGCTCTGATCCTTGTCACCACGCTTCAGACAATGGCCGATTCCTACTCATCTGGGAAGTGCAAAATTCTGGAAATTTTATACTTGATGTTTGCACATTCCACGCTGCGAGCCTTTATTCAATCATTATGAAAACACTGATTGTTGCTGCTATTGTTCTTACCCTGATCGCTTCCTACCTTTTTGTCCCCAGCCTTCTGGCCGAGCCATTGAACGTCGGTGAAGCTGCTCCCAAAGTGAAAACCCTTGATGAGAATGGCAAAGCTGTTGATCTCGGAGAAGAACTCAAGAGCGGATTCACCCTCGTCTATTTTTACCCCAAAGCCGATACCCCCGGTTGTACCAAACAGGCCTGTAATCTCAGGGATGAATTCACTGCCGTCAGCAAGGCGGGCATTAAGGTTTTCGGAGTCAGCAATGACGGCCCTGAAGCCCAGAAGGCATTTAAAGAAAAATTCAAACTCCCCTTTGTCCTTCTGGCTGACAAAAAGGGCGACGTCATCAAAGCCTTCGGTGTCCCCACCCGGGGCCCCGGCTTTGCTTCCCGTCAGAGCTTCCTGATCAAAGATGGCAAAATTGTCTGGCGTGACCTGAAAGCCAAGCCTGTCACCCAGGCCCAGGACGCCATCGCTGCAGCTAAAGAAAACTCCTGAGCTTTTTTATTTCAGTTTCAGCTGAATCTTGTGTGGCCCCTTGATCACCCACTTCCCTGTTTTACGGGACACACTCACGAAAGTCTTGTCCGACGTCGCTTTCAAAATCTGCATGCCCGACTTCACCAGCGGTCTTTGTTTTAAAATAATTTCATCCTTGTCCACATCGTAAACCAGTTCGCCACAGCTCACATAAATCCACTTTTCCGTGCCTTTTGGCCTGAACTGAATCGACACCTGGCCCGATGCCGACAAACCAATCAAATCCCCGCTTTTTTCATCCATCGCAGGAGACACCGTCTCAGCCGAAATAATGAGATTGTCAGACAGGGGCAGTGTCACTACCTCCTTGTCCGCAGCTTGCGCCCCGAGAATTACCAAGCCAAACAACATCATACACAGACAAGCTCTACGAGCCTCCTTCCAATTCCCTTTAATTCTACACGCTCTCATATTGTTCTTATTCTGACTCCTACCTCCTACCTCCTTTTCTAAAGCCCTCATCCCATTTCCGATACACCGATTCCCGCTGTTCCGCCTCCAAAATCACTTCCTCAATTTCCCGCCGCTCCCGTTTCGTCGGACGTCCGGCTCCCCGGTCCCTGATCAAATCAGCCGTCGCATTGAGTTTCCTCTGCTCCTCCGCCTGAGCATACACTTCAGGTGGCGTGCGGTCTTCGCAATACTGATCCACCACTTTCGCCCCTACCCTGCGTTTCAACAATCCTCGCACAACGATTGTCTTATCGATGTTCTGATGACGAATATTTAGCTCGTCCCCGATTCGGATCCCGCGAGCAGGTTTGACCCGCTGACCACCCATCATCACCCAACCCTTGCGACAGGCGTCAGCCGCCAGAGATCGCGTTTTGTAAAAACGCAGCGCCCAAAGCCAGATGTCGAGTCGGCTGCTATCGTTGCTCTCTGTCATACGCACATGCTGCCAGACC
>DAOUQC010000088.1 GCA_030625775.1 Verrucomicrobiota bacterium | reverse complement strand
ACGGCTGCGGGTAATCTTGGGGCTTATGCCGAGGCGAATGCTTTTGGGGTTGCCGGGAAGAGTTATGACGGTGGTAGTGACAATATCCTGTTTGGATCGGGCAAAGCTTCCTACAATGAATTGAGTGGCGGTGACGATGCGGACCGTGTGTCAGTGATGGCGGGGGATCAGGTTGATGCCCTCATCGAAGCGGATGCTCTGGCGAGTGCTGGATCCGGGACGGTGCGGGCAAGTGCCTATGCTGAGGGTGATGCGGGAGGCTTAGGCCTGGGCAAGGCCAATTACAATGAACTTTATTCCGGTGGTGGAGATGATTTGCTGACGGTGAGTACAAGCAATGTGGTGAATGCCGGGATCAGTGCTGATGCCGAGGCCACATTGGCCGGTAGTGGAGATGCGTCCGCGTTTGCCGGAGCAGCTGGAAATGTCAAAGCCTATGGCGGGGCTACTGCGAATAATAATATGTTGGCAGGTGGGGACGGGACGGACATTCTTGAAGTGACGGTAGACGGTTATGTGAGTGCGCGCATCAGCGCAGATGCTTATGCTGACTATGATGATTTCCTTGCTAGTGGCGGTGCCCATGCCAAGGCTTACGGGGAGGCAAGTGCTTTTGCGTATAATGCAGCCAGAAATAATGTTCTGGAGGGCGGTGAGGGCGACGATGAATTGCGGGTCTCCGTTATTGGAAATGCGCAGGCCAGTATTACTGCGAGCGCCGATACAAGCACGAGTAAAAGCTATGATGGTGATGCCGGGGTGGCGGGGCAAGCTTATGCGGTTGATGTCAGTATTGCCAGTGGCAACTCACTCGCTGGAGGGTATGGGGAAGATGCTCTAAATGTCGGAGTCGATAGCTCGGCACGGGCTCAGGTAGGGGATCGTCATATCACAGCCAGTGGTGACGTGCGCGCCGAGGCAGAGTCTTATGCCGGGGCAAATGAAAACAGCCTGTCTGGTGGTGACGGCAAGGATACCCTTGCGGTGGGTGCCAGCAGCGATGCGGAAGCGTATGCCTACGCGGAAAGTGGTGATGCTTATGCGGATGCTGAAGCCGAAGCTGATGTCCGGCGTAATTCGCTCACAGGTGGTGATGGGAATGATTCATTGACGGTCAGCGCGGATGCGGATGCGGATGCCTATGCGGATCCGCCGCTTTATGGAGAAGCGGATGCCTATGCTGATGCCGAGGCCGATGCACAGCACAATACCCTTGAGGGCGGAGAGGGAGCAAATGTTTTGCTGGTGGATGCAGATGCAGGTGCGCGAGCGAAATCCTATGCGGAAGGCGATGCCTATGCTGACGCCTTTGCTTCCTCTGATGCAAAAGGTAATAGCCTGGATGGAGGCGGGCAGTTGGAGGTTAGCTCTTATGCGGGAGCGGATGCGGATACGCAATCACGATACGGCGAAGCCGTAGCGAAGGCTTATGCCGAATCCGAGGCGAGCGGAAATTCCCTGATCGGTGGAGACGGTAGTGATACCTTGACGGTGAGTTCTGACAGTGAGGCAGATGCGCATGCAGATAGCTATGGTGAAAATTTCGATATAACTTATGCTAGTGCTCACGCAGAAGCCGATGCGAACGATAACTCCCTGTTCGGTGGTGAGAGCAGTGATACCTTGAGGGTGAGTGCCTACAGTGAGGCAGAAGCGAGTGCGCATCCTTTTGAAGGAAATAATAAAGGTTATGCGGATGCGGATGCGGATGCGGATGCCAATAATAATCTTTTGTTCGGTGGAGATGGGGATGGATCTCTGAGCGTGAGTGCAATTGCTTATGCAGAAGCCGACGCGTATTCGGAGGAAGTGGATGCGTATGTAGATGCGGAAGCGGATGCGGATGCGGATGCCAAATACAATTCTTTGATAGGTGGTGATGGTAATGACACCCTGAGCGTGAATGCGGATGCCGAGGCCTCCGCCGATGCATATTCAGAATATGCGGAAACGGAAGCGGATGCAGATGCGCATGCGGATGCCAATTACAATTCTTTGTTTGGTGGAGATGGGGATGATTTACTGATCGTGAGTGCGAATACCGAGGCCTCCGCCGATGCGTATTCAGAATACGCGAATGAGACAGCGAATGCGGATGCACATGCGGATGCCGATGTGGATGGCAATTC
The DNA here is from genome assembly GCA_030625775.1 of Verrucomicrobiota bacterium. Taxonomy (GTDB): domain Bacteria; phylum Verrucomicrobiota; class Verrucomicrobiia; order Verrucomicrobiales; family DEV007; genus JAADHD01. Next base: position 17,123 of record DAOUQC010000088.1, on the reverse strand, counting down.
CCTGATCGGTGGAGATGGCAATGATTCCCTGAGCGTGAGGGCTTTCGCCGAGGCCTACACCGATGCGTATTCGGAGGATGGTGAAGCTTATTCGGATGCGGAGGCTGATGTTAGCGCCGATGACAATTCCCTGATGGGTGGAGACGGCAATGATACCTTGAGTGTGGCGGCGGAGGGCCGTGCAAACGCCGATGCGTATTCGGAGGGCGACGATGCTTATGCCGAGGCTTATGCGGAAGTCTACGCCAACAATAATGTGCTCTCTGTTTATGGAGAGGGCGATAATTCCCTGAGTGTGAGTGCGTTTGCCGATGCGGACGCCGATGCGAATTCCAAGTATGCGGAAGCTTATGCGGAAGCTCATGCGGATGCGGATACCAATAATAATTCTTTGATAGGTGGAGATGGCAGTGACACCCTGAGCGTGAGTGCGGATGCCGAGGCCTACGCCGATGCGTATTCAGAATATGCGGAAACGGAAGCGGATGCGGATGCGCATGCGGATGCCAAATACAATTCTTTGTTTGGTGGAGATGGGGATGATTTCCTGAGCGTGAGTGCCTACGCCGAGGCCTACGCCGATGCAGATTCAGACGATGCGGATGAGTCCGCGAATGCGGATACACATGCGGATGCCGATGCGGATGGCAATTCCCTGATAGGTGGAGATGGCAATGATTCCCTGAGCGTGAGAGCCTACGCCGAAGCCTACAGCGATGCGTATTCGGAGGATGATGAAGCTTATGCGGATGCCGATGCGGATGTTAGCGCCAATAACAATTCCCTGATGGGTGGAGATGGTAATGATACCTTGAGTGTGGCAGCGGAGGGCCGTGCAAAAGCCGATGCGTATTCGGAGGATGGCGAGGCTTATGCGGAGGCTTCTGCGGAAGTCTATGCCAATAATAATGTGCTCTCGGTTTATGGCGAAGGTGATAATTCCATGAGCGTGGAAGCAGGAGCTTACACGGAGGCACGAGCGTATTCGGAGGGCGACGATGCTTATGCCGAGGCTTATTCAGAAGCCGTGGCCAATCGCAACGTGCTCACTGCCTACACAGAATATGGAGAGGCCAACAATTCCCTGAGTGTGAGCGCGAATGCTGAGGCCTATTCGGAGGCCTATTCGGAAGGCGAAGAGGCTTATGCCGAGGCCTACGCTGAAGCCGATGCTAACTACAATGCGCTTTCTTCTTATACAGAGGGGGGGGACACCTTGAGGGTGAGTGCCCGCAGTGATGCTTATGCAGAAGCAGAATCGGATTATTCCGAAGCCGAAGCCAAATCCGTTGCGACCAGCACAGCAAATCACAATACCCTGCGAGGCGGGGATGGAGACAGTGTTTTGGGCGTCAGTGCCGGGGCTTATTCCGAGGCCCGGGCGAATGGTGATAGCGATGACTATGCCCAGGCCTTTGCCGACGCTTATGCAAACAATAACTCACTGACGGGTGGACGCGGCAGCGATTCCCTGACGGTCAGTGCCCGTAGTGAGGCTCGTGCTTATGGAGATGAAGATTATCCTGAATCCGATGCCGACGCTTATGCCAATGATAATACCCTGTCCGGTGGCGACGGTGGAGATACTCTGGAGGTAAGAGCTTATGCTTATGCGGAGGATGACTATGAATCGGATACCAACGCCCATGCTGACCGCAACTCACTTCTGGGTGGGCTGGGTGCGGATTCCCTCTTGGTGAGGGCCGAGTCGGTGTCCTACTACACTTCTTCCACTGCGGATGATAATACTTTGTATGGTGGAGGTGGGGCCGATACGCTCGACGTGATCGCGATAGGTTCGACAGCTTCCCGTAACCGGCTTTATGGAGATAACGGAGCTGATACCCTGAGGGTGAAAGCCGAGGGTGGAGTTGAGGATGAACCCAGTGCTGTTGCGGAATCCAATATCCTCCATGGAGGTAAAGATGGAGGTAGAGATTACCTGTCAGTGTCGGCGAGTGCCGGCGGGGATAACAGTGGTTCGGTGAGAGCAAGTTCCAATATCTTGCGGGGAGGAGATGGAGTCGACACCCTGATTGTGAGTGCAACGGTGACCGAGGGCGACCAGCTCAGTCTATCGGCGAGTGACAACTCTCTTGAAGGCGGAGCGGGGGCGGATTCGCTTACCGTGACGGCATACAATTCCGGCACGGGTTCCATTACCGCGAATGTACAGAACAACACTCTCAGCGGCGGTGATGGCAGCGATACATTGACAGTTGCCGCACGCTCAACCAGCAATGGAAGGGCCAGAGCTAATAGTAACGTTCTGGACGAACGCGGAAGCACCGCAGCCGATGTATTGGCTGTCAGTGCGCTGGCTTTTGGATATGCTTATGCCAATGATAACTCTTTGTATGGCGGAGCTGGCAATGATTCGTTGACGGTGAGTGCGGAGAGCACCAGTGGTTATTATAATGCTTATGCGGATAATAACTCCCTCGATGGAGGAACCGGTAATGATACTCTGGATGTCAGTGCCACGGGTTCACAGGCCAACAACAATACTTTGCTTGGCGGAGAGGGGAACGACAGTCTGTCGGTCACAGCAACTGGTAACAATGACAGTGCCCAGGCGCAGGGCAACTCGCTGAGTGGTGGTGCGGGCAATGATACTCTTAGTGTTAGTGCGGTTGGTGATAATGGAGTGGCTAATGCAGGCAGCTCGCTCGGTGGTGGAAGCAATACCCTCGACGGAGGTACAGGCGATGATGTGCTGTCGGTTTCGGCAGACGATACCGATAGCAATTCATTTGCAAAAGCTTATGCCAGCGGTTTGACTCTGATCGGGGGAGACGGCAGCGACACTTTGAGTATCAGTGCGCAGAGTGATGCTTATGACTCGAACTATGCGGAAGCGTATGCGAGAGCCAGTTCCGAAGCTGATGGTAATTCACTTTTTGGTGGGGTTGACAATTCACTTAGCGGGGGGATGGATGATAGTTTGAGCGTTAGCGCACAAAGTGACGCAAATGCATACTCTTACAATGGGCCAGGGCCTATGCCTGGATATGGTGAATATGGACCCGGATATGGTGAATATGGACCCGGATATGGTGAAGCCACGGCCCGGGCTACTTCCTCTGCTGATAACAACTATCTGGACGGTGGAGACGGCAATGATACCTTGAATGTCAGTGCGCACAGTTATGCCGAGGCTAGATCCTACGGTGAATACGGGCCTGGTGGCAACGCCAAGTCCTATGCTTATTCCAGCGCAAGTCACAATACCTTGCTGGGTGGTGATGGGAATGATGTGCTATCGGTGACTGCCCGTTCTGAGGCGAGCGGTAACGGAGATACCTATGGCGGGGCGAATGCCGATTACAATTCACTGGCCGGTGGGCTGGGCAATGACACTTTGACGGTGTATGCCTACACCTCGGCCGATTACGGACCGGGATCCACCGTCAACGGTAATACCCTTGACGGGGGTGGCGGTGCGGATGTCATCAGCCAATCGGCGGTTGGTTCGATTGCCCCGGCAGTCAGGATGAATGGGGGTGATGGTAATGATAGACTGAGCTTGAGTGCCCGGGGTTACGATGCAGGAGGCGGCAGTGGACTTTACAATAATGCGGTTTACGGCGATGCGGACGACGATACTATTCAGGTGTACTCCGAGGGAACCGGGCAGAGTGTGCAGAGTGTATTGGATAATAATACTTTGGATGGGGGTAGCGGAGAAGACACCTTGAGTGTAGAGGGAGGCGGCGATGTCTCTTTAGGAGGAGGTGTCTCCAACATCGAAGTGCTCGACTTGCAGAACGGACAGTACAATCATATTGCCCTGAACGGTGCGGATGTGACTAACATGACCGACGGTGATAATACCCTGCTGGTGGAGACCGATGCTTCAGATTACGTCGATCTCACCGGCTGGTACTATGGTGGCCCAGCCTCAACAGCTGGTTACACCCAGTTTTCGCTCTCAGGTGGAGGTGCTTACCTCGAGGTAAGCAATGTCCATGTGGTGACTCCTATTGTTCTCGATCTGAACGGTGACGGCATTGTCGAGTTCACTGAAATCGGGGGCAATCGTTTTGATGTCGATGGTGACGGTGAGCTGGAGAATATTTCCTGGGCAGGTGCCGGTGATGCGGTGCTGGCCTTTGACGCCAATGGCGACGGGATGATTTCCTCACTGGAAGAAATTGCCTTTGCCTCCTACGTGCCGGGATCGACCTCCGACCTCGAAGGTCTGGGCGCTTTCGATAGCAATGGTGACGGATTGTTCTCAGCCGAGGATGACGATTTTGAAAGCTTCTTCCTGTGGCAGGAAAGCAATCTCGACGGAGTGGGCAGCGGGCTGGAATTGATCAGCCTCGCCGACGCCGGAATCCAGTCGATCAATCTGAATGCACTCAGCACCGAAGGTTACAGCAGTGGTCATGTTTTTGTGCAGGGCACGGGAGAATTCACCTGGGAGGATGGCAGCACCGGTCAACTGGCCGATGCGATCTTCCTCTCGCAGGAACAACCCGTGAATCTCGATGGTGTGCTCGACGAAGAGTCGGATGCTGCACCTGAAGATGAAGCGCTGGTTGCTGCGGTGGATGATAACACTGATGGCGGCGGAGACGGGGGAAGCGGCGACGAAGTGCCGGTGATTCCAGAAGTTCCAGCGGCTGACGGCTCTGATCCTCTCGATCCGAGCGAAGACGAATTGGCAGCGGTCTGATGAATCCACTAGAATTGACGGCAATTTGATAATTAAAATTCAAAACAGCCTTTTTTGCTGATCGGCAAAGGGGGTTGAATGAAAGTGGTGTTTTCTTCGATACAGAGTTGATATCTGCCCCACATTAGCAATAGTATTTTCAATTTTGTATTTTGATAAGTGTCCACCATTTTCATTCATGCCCGGCAAAGGGGCTTTTTTTGGTTTGATTTTTTTTGAAAATTATTTATTATCCTTTTATTCGGGTGATTTTCTTGGTGGGAACAGCAGGGAAATCTTTTTTATAAGACGGGTCTGACGATTTTATAAATTAAAAGTAGTTTTATCAGCAGGGTATTTTATAACAAAAACCGGATCATTCATCTCACCCAAGTTCTCCTAAACAAATGACAGTTAGAATTTTTACTAAAAACTCCATGGCAAACACCGCCATGGCGATCTTTACGGGTTGCGCCATTGGTGCTTTGTCCGCCAGCAACGCGAGTGCCGAAACACTTACCGGAGCGGTCGAAAAAGTATTGAGTGGTCATCCTAAAACCAAGGCAGCCAAGGCCCAGGCGGATATTGCCCACTACGAGGCAATGGAAATCCGGGGGAGCTTGCTTCCACATTTGAATGTTGGAGGGAGCTTTGGACCTAGCTATCGTGATCGCGACGTCAGTGGTCTGGTTGATTCAGGGGATTGGCTTGATGAGAGTCGGGGCAATGTTTCGGTTCGCCAGCGACTTTTTCAAAGAGGTTTGGCATTGAACGATACCAAGGCAGCCAAGCGCCGGGCGGAAATGGCTCGTTTGCTGGCAGTGGATGTCGATCAGCAGCTGACATTGTTGGTGGTCGAAGCCTATCTAGGCATCTTGAGAGGGCAGGAGCAGGTGGATCTGGCTCGCAAAAACACTTTGGTTCACGAGGAAACTTTGAAAAAAACCCAGGCACGTAAGGATGCCGGGCGGGCGACTCAAGCCGATATCGAGCTGGTCAGAGCTCGTCTGGGATTGTCCCGCTCGAGTGTGGAAACCCGCAAGGTTTTGCTGGAAAATGCCAAGGTTCGCTATCGTAACCTGGTGCAGGAAGAGCCCCAGGATTTACAGGCCGTTGGGCGTTTAGGGTCCAGTATCCCGTCTAATGTGGTGGATGCCGATATTTCTGCCAACCCGGCATTGATGGCAGCCAAAGAGAATTATGAAGCAGCCAAGTTTCAAAGTGTAGCGGGTAAAGGGCTTCTCTGGCCTTTGTTAGAGCTCGACCTGGGTGGAGGCATTGGTAACGATGTCGGTGGAGTGCGCGGTCAGGATGACGAAGCCCATGCCTTTCTGGTGGCTTCCTGGGATGTTTGGGAGGGTGGCGCACGTCGTGCCCAGAAAAAGCAGCGCGAAGAACGTGAAGTTGAAGCATTGAACATCACCTTGGATGCCCAGTTGGAAGTCGAGGGGCTTTTGGGCAGTGCCATCGCCGACAGGAATGGTGCTTTGTTGACAGAAAAACAACTGACGGATTATGCCAATGCGATTGGCAAAGTGGTGGGAGCTTATGAAAAACAGGTTGAGGTCGGCAGTCGTGCCATCCTGAACTTGTTGGATGTGAAGAATGAAAATTTCCGCGCCAATTCAGCCTTGGTTGATTCGGAATTTGCCAGCCTGATGGCCGGTTACCGGGTGATCGCGGCAACGGGTCGCATTGTTGATGTGATCGCTCCGAATGCGGGCGATGGGGCGTCGGCTGATGACGGTGGCAAAAATGTGGTTCCAGAGCCAGCACCGGATGCACAATGGGGCGAGCCGGCTGAAGAAGCGGCGCCGATGATTGCTGCAGAAGAAGTCGAGGCGGTTGAAGAATTTGCTCCTGCCGAGGAAGCACCGGCTACGAAGAAAAAAGGTTTGTTCTCACGGATGTTCGGTGGCAAAAAAGCAAAAAACAAAAAGAGCCAAGCTTACCAAGAGTATGATGTGGTGCCCGCAGTGGTCGAGGAAGAAACGGTGACACCGGCTCCGACTCCCAAAGTGGCGGCTGCACCGGCAAAGGAAAAGTCTTATTCATGGAGCGCCGCTTCCCCGAAAGCTTCAAAAATGAAAGCAGAAGCACTGGCTCCGGCTCCCGAAGCTGTGGAAACGGTAGAGGCAGTTGAAGTTGACGAAAGTGTTGAGGCCGCTCCTGAGCCAAAGAAAAAGAGCGGAGGGTTCCTGAAATTCCTCAAGCCGGGTAAAACGATGAAATCTGCAAATAGCCCGGCTGCAACAGAAGTGCAAACGGGTCCTGTGGATGAAGTAGTTCAGAGTAACTGAGTTTGGTAAAATTTTGGAAAATAGTTTAAAAAACACCGCTGCGGCGGTGTTTTTTTTGGAGTATGATCAGAGTTTCTGTCATTGTGGAGTGAGGGCAATACGGTGGGTGAAGCTGGATTCTGCGTTCGCTGCACTGGAGCAGATGCAGTCAATGGTGTTCTTTTTATTTTCCAGGTATTCGAATAAACAGATTGCCAATCTGTTCTACAGAAGAGGATTTAATGGCACTAAGGGAATGAAGGCCCTTGGGCGAACCTGTCACTTCCACAAATAAGGCAAAAGTGAAAATCCATCTTTATACCCTGTGCTGGAATGAGGAGGTGATATTGCCTCACTTTTTGAAGCACTACAGCTTTGTCGATAAGATGATTGTTTATGACAATCAGTCGGATGACCGTAGTCTGGAGATTTTGAAGGCGGAGCCAAAGGTGGAAGTCCGAACCTTTGATACCAGCGGTCAACACCATACAGGTGAACTCGACAGAATCAGAAACCAGGCTTGGGTCGAGAGCAAGGGGCAGGCTGATTTTGTGATTGTTTGTGATACGGATGAGTTTCTTTATCACTCCGATTTGCCGGCGTTGCTGGAGGCGATGAAAGAAAGTGGAGCCACTTTGTTAAAACCCCACGGTTACGAGATGTTGGGTGACAGGCCTCCGCTCGCTGATGAGAATATTTTTGATCTCTATCCCAAAGGGGTGCGAACCTATAGTTTTGACAAATGTGTGCTCTTTGATCCAAATGCGATTGAAAAAATCGCCTACCAGCCCGGCTCCCATGTCTGCGAGCCGACGGGGCGGGTGGTCTTGTTTCGTCGACCGGGCCTTGCGCTGCTGCATTTCCGGCACTTGGGAGTGGAATACGTCAGGCGACGTTACGAGGCTTGTGCTGCGAGACGTAGCGATTTCAACCGGGAAAAACATTTTGGCACACATTACCTGGAAAGTGAAGAGAGCACCCGTCGGCGTTTTGATAAAATAAGCCAGGCAGCCGGGGAGGTTTTTGCCAACAGGGATATCCCGCAGGGCAAAGCGGCCTTTTTGCAAGTGCCGGAAAATTTTGATAAGTCGATTTTCGTGGCAGCAAAAGCGATGGAGGAGGATGAGTTTGGCCTGGCGATCAAAGAGCTTGAATACATTTTAAGTTTTGATCCGGGGCATGTGTTGGCATTGACAAAGCTGAGTGTTGCATTGAGAAAATCAGGTCGGGATCTGGATGCGGGTTATGCCTTGAAACAGGCAGTGGCCCTGGATCCTGATCGACCGGATTTGTGGTTCACTCTGGCTGAAATTGCGGCAGGCCTTCGCAGCGAAAAAGTGGCAATTAACTCCTATCAGCGTGCGATTTGCCTAAGGCCGGATTTTTATCGGGCTCACCTGGGGCTGGCAACTGTCTATCAGGTTTTCAAACAGCCAAAAAGTGCCGTCGGGCATTATCAGCGGGCGATTGAGCTGAAGCCCCGCATGAGTGAGCCCTATCGTCAGTGGGGGGGGATGGCTTATAAGTTGAAACGGTATAAGGTGGCTCTTCAGATCTATGAGACCTGGTTGAAATGGGACGGGCAGAATGCCTCGGCTCTCAATGCCTATGCTTTGGTGTTGAAAGCCCAGGGTCGGACGGATGAAGCACTCGAAAAATTCAAACAGGCGTTGCTTTTCGATCCGGAGTCACTTGCGGTGCTGAACAACCTGGGAACCTTGTTGCACATTAGCGGGCGCTTGGAGGAAGGGGTGACTTATTTTCGACGGGCACTGGATCTGGAGCCGGAAAATGCCTTACTGAAGACCAATCTGGCGAATGTGCTGCTCGACTTAGGGCAGGTGGACGAAGCTGCGGAGTTGAATCAATGTTTAGTAGATGACAAAATACGGAATTCTCCCAAGCAAAACGAGGGCGGGGCATGAAATAGAGTTCCAGGTATCAGATGTCAGGGAAGCTGTAGTCAAATCTATCGAGATCCTTGCTGTAGAGGGTTTGTGCAATATCCCTGGATTCTTGATTTGCATAGTATGAACGTATTTTGTCTGAAGCATTGGTGGTATGCGAACCTCGGCTGACCTTTTCCAGAGGGCTTGCCAACAGAGCTGACAGATCCTCTAACGCGCTGGATAATTCCTCAACACGGTACAATTTCGAGTAAGCTATGATGTCATCGGATATATGGAAGCTTTGCTGACGATAATGCTGGTCGACCCCTTGCCAGCCTTCTTCGGCAACCTGGCTATTTAATCCATGCAAAAAATCTAAAAAAGTGATTTCAGAATGGTGGAGTTTTTCGGCAGGGATACCTTTCTGATCGGCAATAAATTTTTTTACTGTGCGCAAGGGGGGGCGTCTGCCTTTTACTGTATCCAGATAAGCTGACAAAATTCTGGTATATGGGTTTCTCAATACGGCAAATTTAAAAATATCGGGATTGCCGACCAGCTCATCAAATTGCCGGACTCCCAATTGGTAGGGTTTGACAAATGATGAGTTGTTTACCGGGCGATGCGGTGTGCCTCCCAGCGCATTTTTGAGGATATTGTCGAGATTGGTGTAGCGGTATTGTGGAGAGAAAAATATGTCCGGGGCAAGTTCTATCCTGCTTAAGCTTGTTTTTAAATAAGTGCAGGCGCATTTGGAAGTTTGTACGTAGAGGTATTTGTTTTTTAAAGAAAAATTAAAGTGATAGTTCACCTGTGCTCCGCCAATACGTTTTGCCAACTGCTCAAAATACATGATAAACCCCTTTATAATCAAGTAAGGCGCAACATCGGGTTGAATCAGGTAAGCGCAAATGCTACTGAAATTTTATTGTAATGTTGAATTTTTTTTTGCAGATAAAAATAGATATATGCGATAGCTTCCTGGCTTGATGTAACCTATGCTTCCTTTTTATTTGTAGTCTAAAAAGCTGTGGCTGAACTTGAAACAAAAAGTGCTGGTTCTGAAGAAGAATCGTCTGAGGGTGCTAAAAATGTGGAAGAGCACATGGAGCATCACGACCCCCTGTTGGAGTGTTTGATAGTGGCAGGTAAGTTGCATGGCAAAGCCCTGTCGCGGGATTCGATGACAATGGGTTTGCCCCTGGTCGACAACCGCTTGACTCCGGATCTTTTTATTCGTGCTGCGGATCGAGGTGGTTTGACGGCGAAACTTGTGCATCGCCCCCTGCGGAAAATTTCTGATTTGATCCTGCCGGTGATTCTTATTTTGAAAGAGGGCAATGCTTGTGTATTGACCCGGCACGACGGGACTCAGGCAGAGGTGATTTCCCCCGATATGCCCGATGGAGCCGTTGGTGTATCACTGAAAGAGCTTAAAAAAAGTTACACTGGTTATGCTATTTTTCTGAAACCCAAATTTGACTACGAGGAGCGGGCCGACCTTAAAGTGGTTCCCCGGGCTTCCTCATGGTTTTGGGGAACGCTTTGGCGCTTTCGCAAGTTGTATGCCAAGCTGATCCCCGCTTCCATTTTGATCAATCTGTTTGCGATCGCCAGTCCGATTTTTATCATGACAACCTATGATCGTGTGGTTCCGAACCAGGCGATGGAAACCTTGTCGGTGCTGGCGGTGGGGGCGGCAATAGTTTTTGGTTTTGAGTTCCTGATCCGGATGCTGCGGGGTTATTTCATAGACCGGGCAGGGAAAAGGGCAGATGTGCTGATGGCGAGTGCGTTGTACGAGCAGATTCTCGGTATCGAAATGTCGGCAAAGCCAGCATCGTCAGGGGCTTTTGCCAATCAGGCACGTTCGTACGAATCGCTGCGTGAGTTTTTTACTTCGGCAACCCTGGTGGCTTTGATAGATCTGCCTTTTGTATTTCTTTTTGTGTATCTGGTCTTTGTGATTGGCGGCACGGCGGTGGCGCTGGTGCCCTTGGCTGCAGCGGGCATTGTCCTGGCGGTTGGGTTACTGCTGCAATTTCCATTGAAGTATGCGGTGAAGTCCTCGTACCAGACGGGAATGCAGCGACATGCCTTGTTGGTGGAAATGATCAGTGGGCTCGAGACGGTAAAAGGAGCGTCGGCAGAAGCCAGTTTCCAGCGCCGGATCGAAGAGTGTGTGAGGGAGTCAGCAGAGTTGGAGGTCAAATCCCGCTGGTATTCTTCGCTGGCAACAACGGTAACCAGTTTTATTCATCACTTGGTAACGGTGGGAGTGGTGGTGGTTTCGGTGTATGAAATCAAAGCTGGAAATATGACCCAGGGGGCGATGATTGCCTGTGTGATTCTCAGTGGCCGGGGGCTGGCTCCACTGGCCAAGGTAGCGAGTTTATTGACCCGGCTTCAGCAGTCGATGACGGCTTTGCACGGCTTAAATCAAATTATGAAGATGCCACGGGAGCAGACGCCAGGTTTACAGCATGTCAGTCGTCCGGACTTTCGAGCTGAGATTGATTTCAATGAAGTGTCTTTTGCCTATCCGGGGCAGAGGGTGGCGGCTCTGAAAGAGGTATCCTTTCAAGTGAAACCGGGGGAGCGGGTGGCAGTACTTGGCAAGATTGGTTCGGGGAAAAGTACGATGCTGAGGATGCTGATGAAGTTCTATCAGCCCAGCGGGGGATTGTTGAAGGTGAGCGGGACGGATATCACCCAGCTGAATCCAGCGGAAATACGGCGGCAGTCCGGCTATGTGCCGCAGGATGCGATGTTGTTTTATGGGTCGATCAAAGACAATATTTTGATGGGATCCCCCTGGAGCGGGGATGAGCCCTTGAAAAAAGCAGCGGGGCGTACCGGGGTGAACCATTTTGTTGAAAATCATCCGATGGGCTATGACCGGCCTGTCGGGGAAAGGGGAGGGATGCTTTCCGGAGGGCAACGTCAGTGTGTGGTCCTGGCCCGCGCGCTACTCAATGAACCTGCGCTGTTGTTGTTTGATGAACCGACCAGCGGCATGGACTCTGGTGCGGAACGGGAATTCACCCGGGATGTGTTGGCATATCTGGAGGAAGATTCTGGCCGTACTTTGATCCTGGCGACCCACAAACCGAGCTTGCTGTCCCTGGCGGATCGCATCATCGTATTGGATAACGGGCGTATCGTAGCGAACGGCCCGAAGGAGGAGGTGCTGGCAAAGATACAAGGGAAGGTTAAGAATTAGGAACCGAGTCCCGCGGCCGCGGGACGAGACAGCCGGAGGATACTACTCGAAGGCAATTAGGAATTAGGAGTTTAGAATTAGGGATTCAGGAAACGGGATTGATTTGAAAATATTTTGTATTTTAGCTACTGACTTCTTACGGCTTCCCCACAATCATGGCAAAACCAGCAAAACATCAATCTCTCAATAGCGTGGATTTCGATTATGCGGCCGATTGCCGTGCGCTGCTGGCAGGTGAAAAAATGCGATGGGCCAATGGGCTGCTTTATTTGATGGTGATTTTTGTGGTGGTGGTGGTGGTGTGGGCTTCGCGGGCCAACCTCGAACAAGTGGTGCGTGGAACGGGGAAAGTGATTCCCTCTTCGTCGGTGCAGTTGATTCAGAGTTTAGAGGGCGGCATCATCGAACAGATCATGGTGGCTGAGGGCGATGAGGTGGATAAGGGGCAGGTATTACTGAAAATCGACGATACGGTGATCGGCGCTTCATACAAAGAGAGCATGGCCCGGCGCGATGCGCTGCAGGCCAGGATGACTCGGTTAAAAGCAGAAGCCCGGGGCAACAAGGAAGTCGTATTTCCTGCAGAGATAGTGGCATCCCGTCCCGACCTGGTGGAAAGTGAGAAGGAGTTGTTTTTGAAACGCCTCAATGATCTCGAGGGGGGATTGAGGACTTTGCGCCGGGGCCTGGAGCTTGCGGAAAAAGAGATCAATATGATGAAACCCCTGATGACAACGGGAGCGATTTCTGAGATCGAGGTTCTGCGTCTCGAGAGGGAGATCAATGAACGCCAAGGCACCATCGACTCCAGAACCAGCCTGTATCAGAAAAGCGCCCTGGAGGAGTATGATAACTCCAAGGCGATGTTGGAGGCTTTGCTGGAGACGATCAAAGGATACCAAGACCGGGTGGTAAGAACGGAGGTCCGCTCACCTGTGCGGGGAACGATCAATTCAATTCATATCAACACGGTCGGTCGGGTGATCAAGGCGGGGGAGGATATAATGGAGATCGTGCCCTTGGAGGATAACCTGCTGATTGAGGCGAATGTGAAGCCGTCTGACATTGCCTCCATCTTTCCGGGGCAGGATGCAGTGGTAAAAATCACAGCTTATGATTTTGGCTCATACGGAGGTCTGGATGGCAAGGTGGAGCGTATCGGGGTGGATACCATGATGAACGAACGAGGAGAGAGTTTTTACAAGATTAAGGTTAGGACAAATAAAAACTCGCTGGAAGTTGGCGGGGAGGAGAAGCCGATCATTCCGGGAATGATCACTGAAGTCGATATTTTATCGGGTAAAAAAACCGTACTGGAGTATCTGCTCACTCGTTTTCGGCGCACCCAGCAGCGAGCCTTGAAGGAGAAAAGCCGGAGGGATTGAGGGTGGAGGAAGGCTGTCGAGGGTGTTTTAGTTTGCATTGGCTTTTCTACTTTTGTTCCACGACAGTTTGGGAATGAAAATTCAGGCTGGTTTTATCGGTATCCGCAACACTGTGGCGTTATTTTTGGTTTTTGCTTATTTGTCGGCGGGGGAACTGCGGGCGGAATTGAAGCTGCACTCTTTGTTTACGGATCATGTTGTACTGCAGCGGGGAATGCCGGTGCCGGTGTGGGGAACCGCAGATGCGGCGGGTGCCATTGAAGTGGAATTTGCAGGGCAAAAAGTCAAAACAAAAGCGGGGCCGGACGGACGTTGGATGGTGGTGTTGGATTCCCTGGTGGCGAATGCGGAACCCGGAATGATGGTGGTGAGGGCTGGTGCTGAGAGTTTGACCGTCAAGGACGTGCTGGTGGGGGAAGTGTGGCTTTGCTCGGGGCAATCGAATATGGGAATGTCGATATCACGTTCGCTTGGGCAGGAGAAAACCGTGGCGGAAGCTGACAAGGGCGCCTACCGGGCGATCAGGTTATTTCGTGTGCCTGTCCGGGGAGAGGATGAAAGGCAATCGGGTGTGGATGCTCTATGGGCGCTCTGTGATGGCTCGAGTGTGGCAAGGTTTTCTGCAGCAGGCTTTTATTTTGGACGGGCTTTGAATCGTGATTTAAAAGTTCCGGTGGGATTGATCCAGAGCGCAATGGGAGGAACCAATGCCTATTCGTGGATCAATAATGAAACCTATCGGAACAATCCGGCAGCAAAAAATAGTCGGGACTACTTTGATCAAGCAGTAATAAATTATCCGAAAGCCAGCCAGCGTTATGACGAGCAAATGAAGGTCTGGCGGGAAAAGGTGAAAAAGGCCAATCAGGCGGGCGTTGAAATAAAGGGCAGGGCTCCACAGAAGCCGATGGGGTCGGGTCACGTCAAGCGACCGACAGGTCTTTACAACGCGATGATTGCGCCTCTGCAGCCTTTTGCGATCAAGGGGTCAATCTGGTATCAGGGGGAAGCCAATTCCCGCCCGCCCTTTGCTTCCAATTATGAAGCGTTGATGCTGGCTTTACTCGCTGGTTGGCGGCAGGATTGGGTGGACCAATTACCTGCCAAGGCAGAGAAAAGGGATCTCCCTTTTTATCTGGTACAACTGCCTAATTTTGCCGGGGGCCATGAACAGGGGTGGCCGGTGATCCGCGAGCAGATGCTGAAGTTCTGGCAAGAGGGCAAAAGCACAGGCATGGTGGTGAGTATTGATGTTGGAGACGCCAGGGATATCCACCCGCAGAACAAAATTCCTGTGGGGGAGCGCCTGGCGCGTTTTGCCCGCGGCAGGGTTTATGCAGAGGATTTGGTGTATTCGGGGCCGATTTACAAATCGATGGAGGTGAAGGGGACATCCATCGAAGTGAAATTTGATCATGCCGGTGGTGGGCTGAAGAGTTCTGATGGCCAGGCGCTGCGCCATTTTTCTGTTGCTGGTGCAGACGGGGTGTTTGTTGAAGCCAAGGTTGAAATTACGGGCAAGGATAGCCTGAAGATTGGTAGCGATGCGGTGAAAGCGCCGCGTGCGGTGCGTTATGCCTGGACGAACAACCCTGAGCAGGTGAATTTTTACAATACGGAGGAGCTTCCGGCATCGCCATTCCGGACGGACAATTGGCAGGCGATGCCGACTGAGTGAAGTGATATTGAGTGCTGGTTCGCTACGTGTTGTTTTTGCTTTTTGATTGGAAGTTTGAGGGAATTTTCCCTGCCAGAATCGGAGCCGGAGTGTAACACAGGCTGCCGGAGGCAATTCTGCCCCAAGATGAGAGCAAGGTTGCCTTTGCGTCGTCGTTGCTTCGTGAACTGGACAGGTTTTAAAAACGGGTATTTAGTGTCTGATTGATGAAGGGTCACTTTAACTTAAGAAAGAGAGTGGAATTCGCTGATACCGATGCTGCGGGGATCATGCATTTTGCCAGTTTTTTCCGCTTCATGGAAGTGTGTGAACACAGCTTCCTTCGTTCCGTCGGGTTTTCAGCTCACCCGCCGGGTGCAGAAGCCGGGGGTGGGGAATCGTCGACGGATGTCGGGTGGCCCCGGGTCCACGCTTCGTGTGATTATAAAAAGGCGCTGAAATTCGAGGAGGAAGTGGAAATCGAGTTGGGCATCGAAGAGCTGGGGACAAGGACGGTTTCCTATCAGTTTCATTTTTGGAAAAACCCTGATGATCAAGAAAAACGGACTCTTGCAGCGACTGGAAAATTTACTGTAGTGTGCGTTTGTTGGGGGGAGGAAAACGAAGGAATGAAAGCGGTGGAAATTCCCTCGCAGATACGCAAGAAACTGGAGGAAATCAGAACAGCATGAGTGAAGTCATTGTCGAATTGAAAGGGGTATCCAAGTGGTATCCGGGTGCGGAAGACCGCAAGGTGCTGCAAGGGATTGATCTTGCCGTTCATTCGGGAGAACGTTTCTCGGTGGTCGGGCCTTCGGGCTGTGGCAAAAGTACCTTGCTGAATATATTGGGAACGCTCGATTCGCCGAGCGAGGGGCAGGTTATTTTTGGTGGCAGGGATTTACAGGGAGCCAGCGAAAAAGAACTGGCTGCCCTGAGGAGTGAGGACGTTGGTTTTATTTTCCAGCTTCATCATTTGCTGCCCCAGTGCTCGGCTTTGGAGAATGTATTGGTGCCGACCCTGGCTCGGTCTGATCGACCGAAAGGGGCTGAGTTGAGCGAACGAGCAGAACGCTTGCTGAAGCGTATGGGACTCGGTGAGCACATGGAGAGTCGCCCGGCTCAGTTGTCGGGTGGGGAGCGGCAACGGGTAGCGGTGGTGCGGGCTTTGATCAATCAGCCGCGGATGATTTTGGCGGATGAACCCACGGGGGCGCTGGATGAAGCTAATGCCGGGAAACTGATGGATTTGTTGATTGAATTGAATGAGGAGGAATCGGTTGCCCTGGTTCTGGTGACTCATGACCTGGGCTTGGCAAAACGGGTGGGGGATGTGAAAGAATTGCAGGAGGGAAAACTGGGAAGCTAGGTATGAGTATTTGGAAATTGGTCGTCCGTAGTTTGTTTTATTACGGGCGTTTGAATGTTGCGCTGATGGTGGGGGTTGCTTTAACCGCTGCTATTTTGAGCGGCTCACTGGTGGTCGGGGACTCGGTGAAAGAAAGCCTGCGACGCAATGCCAAAGCGCGGATCGAGGGCATTGTTTATGCTCTGGTAGGAGGGGATCGGTATTTTTCCCAGACACTGGCTGATCGCTTGCAGGATCATGCATCGCTTCAGGGGGTAGTGGCAGCACCCGTGATCCAGGTATTGGGTACCGTGGCGACTCCGGACGGCAATTACCGCGCCAATGGGGTTCAAGTGATGGGGGTAGATGATCGATTCTGGTCTTTGAGCCGCGGAGGGAATCCCATCTCGGCAGCTGTGAACGGGGATGAATGGCTGGCAGTGAATGAAGCTCTTGCTGAACGCTTGGGGGTGAAACCCGGAGATACGATTGTGGTGCGGTTGGAAATCCCTGGAGAGTTGTCAAAGGATGCCCCTTTGTCTGGAGAAGCAGACGAAACGGTAAGCCTGCGAATGAAAATCGATGTGGTGATAGGAGTGGCGAACCTGGGAGCTTACAGCCTGAAAGCGGAACAAGTGCCGACCGCAAATGTTTTTGTATCACTGGGATTTTTGCAGCAAAA
>DAOUQC010000078.1 GCA_030625775.1 Verrucomicrobiota bacterium | reverse complement strand
GATTGGCAGATGCAGTTTGAAGGCTGCTCACAGAGGGTGATCGCAGCACTGGAGGAAAAAATGGGACTGGAAGTGAAAAATGCCAGTGATTTGACGGGGCGGATTAGGCGGATTCGTGCGGCGATTCATCACATTCGAATTCGCGAAGTTGAGGAGGAAAGGAATGGGGCGGAGGGGACTGACCAGATGAGGCTGTGGGCCGATGAAGCCATCCTGGCCTTCAGGACTTTGACCTACGCCACACCTTATGTGGCGGAGTTGCCAAGCTTGGATCGATTTGCGGAGACTACACAAAAAATGACAGAGGATTACACCGGTAAATCGGCGCGGCCACTTGGGGGCCGTAGTGCAATGGTTCATGTGGGTGAGCCTGTAAATCTGGCTGAGGTGCTTGATCACAATGGTGGAAAATTGCGTTCAGCAGTGTCAGAGGTGACTGCTGAATTGGAAGAGGCGGTGCAGGGGGGGGTCGATCAATTGCTGGCTTCCAACAAGCATGCGGGAGCGGCTTTGTTTTGATTGAAAAATTAGATGATCAGTGGAACCGTAGCAAGGCGAAGCACAAAAAAAGGAAAGTGCCGGGACTATGCAAAAATTGGCAATGTTTGCAGCTTTGACTTTTTGATTAAGGGGATTAAGCGATAGTGATGCGTGATGACGAAAAATAATTTACAGAAAATACTGCCATTAGGGACACTGCTTTGGTGTGTGACTATAACTTTGCTCATGGCTGCGGGCGATGGTGGTGAAACGACCAAAGAAGCAGCGGAGGAAGGCTTGAATTGGTTTGCTTTCCTGGGCCCCTTTCACACGGTGACCTTGCATCTGCCTATCGGAATGTTGGCTTTCATCGTGGTGCTGGAAATGTATGCCTGGTTCAACCCGGCCAAGGATGTGCGTAAGGTAGTGGGCTTGGCCTTATGGTTTGGCGCGTTGACGGCAATTATTGCGGCTGGTCTGGGTTATGCTCTGGGCGAAGGCGGTGGTTATGAGGAAAATGCCGTCTGGTGGCATCGTTGGACGGGTATTGGAGTTGGTGCAGTGACTTTTATTATGGCAGTGCTGCATGTTTTTGCTTACCGACGAGGTGAGCTGAAGCGAAGCGGAGTACGCAAAATTTACCTGCTCTTGCTGGCAGCGAATATGGGCTTGCTTGCCTATTCCGGACACCTGGGTGGTAATTTGACCCACGGGTCTGAATATTTATGGGCGGATGCTCCGGAGTGGATTCAGGAAGTTGTTCACAAAATTGAAGGCAAAGGCGATAAAGCGGATCCCAATGCGGGCAGCGGCGCAGGTGTTTATGCCAAAGTGATTGTGCCGATTTTCAAAGAAAAGTGTTATCAGTGTCACGGTGAGGAGAAACAGAAAGGGGACTACCGCATGGACACTGTGGAAGGTTTGTTCAAAGCCGGGGAGAGTGAATTGGATCCAATCGTTGCCGGTCGGGTGATGGAGAGTTTCCTCGCGGAAACGATTACTTTGCCAGAGGAGGATGACCTGGCGATGCCGCCGGAGGGGAAGGACCTGCTTACGCCGGAGGAAACGCTGATTATCCTGCATTGGATCTGGAACGGGGCAAAAACGGGAGAAAAGAAAAAAATCAAAAAGGCTGAGGGTGAGAAAAATCCGAAAGCTGAAGAGGGTGGGGGAAAAAAAGCGGGGGCCGCAGCGGCTGAGGTGAAAAAGGGTGAATAATTATCAGGACTATGAAATACGCTATTTGCAACGAGACCTTTCAGGATTGGCCTTTTGAGAAAGCTTTTGCTTACGCTAAGGAGTGTGGTTATGCCGGAGTGGAAATCGCTCCTTTCACCATCAATGAAGATGCCCGGCTGATTTCGGCGGAAACCCGGTCTACGGTACGAGGGCAAATTGCAGATGCGGGTTTGGACTGTGTGGGGCTGCATTGGCTACTTGCTAAGACCGAGGGGTTTTATCTGACAACGACGGATGCAGCGGTGAGGCAGGAAACGAGTGATTATTTAAAAGAATTGGCGCGGTTGTGCCGGGATCTGGATGGAAAGATCATGGTATTGGGATCCCCATTTCAACGCAATTTACTGCCGGGCGTGAGTCATGAACAAGCGATGGAATTTGCTGCCGAGGTGGTGCGCGATGCGATGCCGGTGCTGGAGGATTGCGGGGTGACTTTGGCTTTGGAGCCATTGGGGCCGGCTGAAGGAGATTTTTTGAATACAGCTGAATCAGGAATTGAACTGGCGAAGATGGTGGACTCACCGAACTGTCGTTTGCACCTGGATGTGAAAGCGATGTCCACCGAGTCAAAATCGATTCCGGATATCATTCGTGACAGTGCGGAATGGACGGCCCATTTCCATGCCAACGATGCCAATTTGTTGGGGCCGGGCATGGGAGAGATTGATTTCGAACCTATTTTTGCTGCACTGAAAGAGACCCATTATCAGGACTGGGTGTCTGTGGAGGTCTTTGATTACGATCCCGGCATTGAAAAAATCTGTGAAGACAGCCTGGCGTATATGAAAAAATGCGTTGCAGCCGTGGCTTGAAATCTGCTTTCATTTTTTGCTCCACTGTTTTTTGCCCTGCTGCTTGTTTTTCTTAGGAGCCTGGCCATCGATGGTGGGCGACACCATAGCTCCATTAGCGGGGAAGGCGAGCGGGGTGAGGCAGATAATCTGCCCGTCATGGAGTCCATTTTTTTTATTTGCAGGAATGATTACAGAACTTTCGTCAGACCAGATGGGCTCGGTAAGCTGCCGATGAATCCGGTTTTGCTTATCGATTAAAATAACTTCGTTACCAGCACGAACTGCTTTGCGTGGTAGAACATAAACGTTATCTAATATATTGGCTTTGATCAAAGCGTGAACAAAGAGGCCGATTTTGAGAGGGGGGCGATCAGAGTCATCTCTAACATAAGGGTCATCGATCTGGGCCACTACAAAAAGTTGACGTGAGCGTTCGTCGATAGCGCCTTCGACACGAACAATTGCACCTTTCCATTCTGCATTCTGGGAGCCGATGGAACCTTTGAGAGTCACTTGAGCATGGGGTGTTTTTTGCAAGCCGGCTGTCTCGTTGCGATAAGCTTTCGGCAGATCGATGAAGGCGAGCTGGCGATTGGTCAAGGGTAGGCGAACTTCGACATAGTCAGTGGCGTAACAGCGTCCCAGGATGGTGCCGGGCGATACATACTGGCCAAGGTCTACCTCCTGGGTTAGCATTCGTCCTGCGTAGGGCGCGCGGATTTGGGCGCGTTGCAAGTCGCGTTCGGCTCGAATGAGGTCGGCTTTGGCGGCAGCGACACGGGCTTTGGCTTCAGCAAGTTGAGGCAAACGCAGCACCAGCTCGCCAGGCTGTCCGGTTTTGCCCAGACGTTTCCAGTTCTCTACGGCTTGTACCGCACGAGCTTTCTCTTCTTCGATGAGTGTTTGGGCCTGGCTGATGGAGGCTTTTGTTACGATGATGGCGGTTTCATAGTTGAGCGGATCAATTTTAAGTAACAGCTCTCCTTTTTTAAAAAATCCACCTTCCTGGAAAGAGGGGGACATTTCGACAATGGTGCCGGAGACTTCAGGGATGAGGGTGGTTTCAGTGCGAGGCCGAACGGTGCCACGGCTTTCGAGCATGACCTGGTAAGATTGGGTTTTGAGCCGGGTGGCCTCGACTTTGGTGATGACCGGTGGCATCTGGTGATGGGCTGGCTCGGGTTTGCTGTCGACGAGGTACCAATATCCGCTGGCTGTAAGAGCAAGCACGACCAGAGGAAGAAAGAGGCGGAAAAAGGTTTTCATCGCGAGGATTTTTTTCGGGGCTGCAGGGGCAGGGTTTGAGTATCACTTTGGTGATCAAAATCTCCCCCCAGGGCGAGATAAAGGTCGACCCGGTTCTGCAAACGTTGATTTTTAATGGTAAGCAGCGTGCTGCGGGAGTCAAATGCACGACGTTGGGATTCCAATACGGTTATAATATCAACCAGGCCACGTTCATATTGAGCCAGGGATAATTCCTCGGCCAGCAGAGCTTCGCGGGAGGCTCTTTCGAGATGGATTTCCTGTTGTTTGAAAAAATCTTCTGCGGCCAGTGCGGTTTCCACTTCGCGAAAAGCGTTGAGTGCTGTTTCTGCATAATCTGCAGCAAGCTCATCACGTTGGGCGGTGGAGAGTTCGATATCACCTTTGAGCCGTCCACCTTCGAAGAGTG
The DNA here is from genome assembly GCA_030625775.1 of Verrucomicrobiota bacterium. Taxonomy (GTDB): domain Bacteria; phylum Verrucomicrobiota; class Verrucomicrobiia; order Verrucomicrobiales; family DEV007; genus JAADHD01. The sequence goes on along the minus strand of DAOUQC010000078.1, from coordinate 18,983 downwards.
GCTGGCTGAGGCCGTAACCGATGTTCCAGACCAGAGCCTGGGGGTCAAAAATATTCTGGAAGTCCTGTGTAGTGCTGGTTCCGGCCCCAGCGGTGAGGCGTAGAGATGGCAGCAGGGCTTTGCGCGACACAGAAAGATTATTGAGGGCGGCATCGATGCGGTGTTCGGCGGCGACGATGTCGGGACGGCGCAACAAAAGATCGGAAGGCAGGCCGACTGGTACCGAGCGTTTGACGGTGGGAAACTTGCTGAGCGCGGTGATTTTCCCTGCAGGGTAGCTGCCGATCAGAGTTTCGAGGCGGCGTTTGAATCCATCACCATCACGCTGCCGTTGGGCGATCGAGGCTTTGGCCCGGGCGACATCGGAACGGCTGAGGCTGATTTCGAGAGCGGTGCGGTCATTGACATCGCCGGCTTCGAGTTTGGCGTCGAGAATTTCGAGGTTGGTTTCCAGGCTTTCGAGGGTTTGGCGGCTGAGTTCAGTTTGCATTTTTGTCTCGACGAGATCGAGAGTGGTCTTGATGACATCGGCAGCCAGGGACAAGCGGCTGGCTTGATAATCAGCTGAGGAGGCATCGAATTGACTGACAGAGGCTTTTTGTAAATCTCTGAGGCGACCCCAGAGGTCGGCTTCCCAGGAGATGTCGCCGCCAAGTAAAAACTGGTTTGAGATCGTTTTCTGGAACTGGACTCCGCGTAGTCGTTGCGAACGACTGGAGTCCTGGCTGAGCGAGAGCTGCGGGTAGAGGGGGGCTCCGCTGATGCGAACACGGGCGCCGGCGGACCGGATGCGGGCAGAGGCAGCAAGTAGGTCGTAGTTTTTGTCGACTGCCTGATGCACCAGTGAGCTCAGCTCGGGGCTGTTGAAGTCATAGATCCATGCGGTTGCTGCTTTTTTTGGGACAGGAACGGGCATTCCCACCCACTTCGCAGGGGTTTTTGAAGCCAAGTCTCCACTGAGCGGATTCCCTCCGGATTCGAGCGTGAGGCAGCCAGTGAGAAAGCCGCACGAGGCGACAATGATGAGAATGGCAGCGGATTTCTGAATGACGGGTAAGGAAAGGTGAAATGTGAACGATTAAACTCTGTAGAATGGACAGGGTTTTGCCGATTTGGGCAAGTTTAATCACAGTAAGCCGAAAGGTGACAGGCAGTCGTTTTAATGTGGAGCAGGTTTGCAATCTATTCCACATTGTTGAAGCTAGGGCTCTCCCTTAAACGCAATATGAAACGTAGAAGCTTTTTTCAATCAGCATCGATGGCAATGGCCACTGTTTCATTGGCGTCTCTGGACGGCTGCCGACCAAGGGGAAACAAGTTGCGGCAGGGAGTGAAGGGATTCGGGACAGTGGATGATGATTTCACTTTGAATGAGATCACGGTCGAGGCTTTACAGCAGCAGATGGCTGATGGAAGCGAAACAGCTCGTTCTATTACGGAACGCTATCTGCAACGCATCGAGGCGATTGATCAGAGCGGCCCGGTTCTGAATGCCGTGATCGAAATCAATCCGAACGCCTTGTCGATCGCGGATGAATTGGATCGGGAGCGCGCCGAGGGTAAATTGCGCGGACTGCTTCACGGCATTCCGGTGATGATCAAGGACAACATCGACACGGCTGACAAAATGCAGACGACTGCAGGGTCGCTGGCACTGGCGGGTTCGATCACCAGTCAGGACAGTCAGGTGGCAAAAAAACTCAGGGAGGCAGGCGTGGTGATTCTGGCAAAAAGCAATTTAAGTGAGTGGGCTAATTTCCGCAGTTTTGAATCGTCAAGTGGCTGGAGCAGTCGCGGGGGGCAGACGCGCAACCCCTATGTGCTCAATCGTAACCCATGTGGTTCGAGTGCAGGTTCGGCGGTCGCGGTGGCTGCAAACCTCTGCGCCCTGGCGATCGGAACAGAAACCAATGGATCAATTGTTTGTCCGTCGAGCGTAAATGGCATAGTTGGCATCAAACCGACAGTAGGATTGGTCGGGCGCTCGGGGATTATTCCGATTTCGGCTACCCAGGACACGGCGGGGCCGATGTCAAGGACGGTCAGGGATGCGGCTATATTACTCGGAGCCTTGACTGGGAGAGATGAGGACGACGCACGAACGCTTGAAAGTGAAGGGAAAAGCCATCGTGACTATTTACCTTTTTTGCAGAGCAGCGGATTGAAAGGAGCTCGGATTGGTGTGGGAAAAGTTTATATGGGCTTCAATAAAGGTGTGGATCGACTGATGGTGGAAGCACTTGGAGTGATGGAGAAGCAGGGAGCCGAGCTGATCGAAGTGGATGGGGATGTGGCGAGTGGAGGAGGTGGGGATTCTTTCACCATCATGCTCTATGAATTCAAAGATGGGTTGAATCGTTATTTGGCGGCTAGAGGGAAAGAGGTGAAAGTCAAAAGCCTGAGTGATGTGATTGCTTTCAATCGCGAGCATCAGAAAGAGGTTATGCCGTATTTTCAGCAGGAGATTCTGGAAATAGCGGAGAGTAAGGGGGATCTGAAGAGTGAGCAGTATATCGAGGCTTTGGAGAAGAGTCTGCGTGGGTCGCGGGAAGAAGGAATTGATCGTGTGATGGATGACTTGCGACTGGATGCCATTGTCGCTCCGACGGGTGGACCGGCCTGGGTTACGGATTTGGTGTATGGGGACAGGAAAGGCGGAGGAGGGTGCTCTTCACCTGCGGCGCGGGCGGGCTATCCTCATATTACCCTGCCGATGGGAGCGGTGCATGGTTTGCCGGTAGGGCTATCGTTTTTTGGCAGGGCGTGGTCGGAACCGGTGTTGCTGAAAGTGGCCTATGCGTATGAGCAGGCATCGGGGAAGAGGGAGGCACCGACGTATAGGGAAAGAGTAGGAGTTTAGCCATGAAGCGCGTGAAGTTCATGAAGAAAAAAAAGAGGGAGAGAGCTATAGGCGTCAAGACTACGGAAAAGGAGGAGAGTGCTCTGTTTTTGAGATATATATGTGAACAGCAGCCAAGGAAAAAACATGACCGGATCACTTCGGAAGTTGGATTGGAGTTATTTTGAGCTTTTCCCCCCGCGATAGCGGAAGGTCTGGAACTGGCCTTTGATGCGCACGGGGGTGGGGCGGTCGAGAGGCAGAACAGCTTTCTGGTGGTGATTGTTTTCGAGCCAGGTGATCAGCAGGGCGGAGGTGATTTTATCCTCTTCTTTGCTGCTTTCGTCGTTTTTGCTTTCCCGGGAGATACGTTGCCACTTCACTACCGAGCGGGCATGGTTGCGGTGTTGGAGGATGCTGATTGATTGCTCGCCGACTTTCACTTCTGCAGGCAGGGAGGCAATGGGGATGATGGTGAATTGACTGTTTTTATCATCCCAGGTGAAAGCGGTCAGTTTGGCCGGGTCTTTGCCATCAGCGCTGAGAAGTAATCGGTTTTTGCTGTTGCCTTGAATTTTGATTGGGTCGCGGGCGGTGAGTCGGGATTGACTGGCATTGCTTCCCTTAAGCCGGGTAGCGGGCAGCAGGGAGGGGTGAATCCCTTTGGTGAGTTCGGGGTGGTCGAGAAAACAGAGGTGGCGTTCGACGGTTCCTTCATCGGAAGTCAGGATGATTTCGATGGCTCGGTTGTCAAAATTGCCGTCGTCGCTTTCTTTGATGTCCCCGTTTTCTTCCAACAGTGCATGTTGGTAGGTATGAATTTTTTCAACTTTCCAACCGGGAAAAATTTCGTCACCCGCTTTTGGAACTGAAACAAAATGCTTTTCATGCTCAAACTGAACAGTGTCCTTAGCGGCATTTTTCCACTGATCGGGAGGGCTGGGCTGACTGCCCGGAGGCAGAATACGAACCTGGATATCGATTCCGGGAAGCAGACCTGAGGGGCCGTCTTCGATGGTCTGATAGATCCATTGGGATTCTTTTGCAGGGGAAGTGTCGGCAGCACTGATGTTCCACCCCAGTTCCACAGCGTGGTTTTCCTTGTCTCCCTCGTTGTCCGTTTCGGGCAGGGCTTGCGCTTGTTCCCAGTGTTCCAGGATTCGAAGCTGGGTGCCTGCAAGTTCAAAACTCTGGCCGAGGTGATCCAGAGTCACACTTTGGGCAACCGTCAATCCTTTGTCATCGTGGTGCAATAATTCTACCACGGCATCGATGGCTTCATGGCCTTCGTTTGCAGGTGTTTCGCTTTTGTTGCAGGAAACCAGGAAGGCGGCTGAGAAGGCTAGACTTGCTGCTCGGAGAAAGAAGGAGAGGGATAATGATGTCACAATGTTTTTTTTCAACAGTTTTACTTTAAGGAGTCGGCAAATTGGCAGAGTTCCTGATAGTAGTCTTCCACTTCCATTCCCATCAGGGCCGCACCAAATGCTTCGGCGGCCTCGGGGCCGGCGATCTCTCCATAGTTCACGCAGACCAGGTGATAAGCAACGAGCATCGGCAGGATGGCATCATTGCCTTCAAAGCGGGGATGCACAAAAAGGACAAAACCATCAGCAGGAGACCCCGTTTTTTCTGCTTGCAGGAAAGCAAATTCACCGTCCTGCAAGGGAGATTCGTCAAAAACGACTTGCACCGGATAACGGACAAAACGGCGGTCTTCCAGCAAGGCGTCAAGGGATTCCAGAGGGAGTCCGGGAAGCAGGTTGATGCCATGCTCCTGACGAGCCTCATAGGCCTTGTCCGCTGCATGCTCGACCAGGGAACGTTTGCCGTCCTCCTCAGTCGGGCGAATGCGGGCGGGCATGCAGTTGGCATTGGCAGCAGCAGACATGATTTTATTTATTTGTAGCGGGCTTTGAAGTCCTCCGAAGCTTTTTCACGAGCCGCTTTTTCTTCGGGGTCCATCTCGCCGATGAACCAGCGATGGTTTTCGCTCTTGAGCGTTTTGTCGAGCACTGCCTGAAGATTTTTGGCAGCTTCCTGTTTTTCAGGATCTTTATTGGCCATGCCCTTTTCGATCAGGTGTTCGAGTTCGGGAATGAACTTCACGTAGAAATGCTGCGCCACTTCATAGGTGCCGTGCCAGTGAGTGTAGTCGGGCCCCATCATCGATGCTCCATGGCGGGCGCGGCGACCTTCGTGATGCCAGATTTCGAACCAGATGAAGTCGAGTTTGTTACCAAATTTAATGGGTTTCATCAACGGTTTGGCTGCGGCATACAAAGCGAGTCCTGGTTTGGCGAACTTTTCGTTGTAGAGTTCGATCAGGGAATCGTATTGCACATACCAGTTTTTCACCCAGTTTTCGTTGTGACAATTCGAGCAGACGTCCTGCATATTTTCCCGGCGCTTGGTCCAGGGAACGTCTTTGCCGGGCAAGTTCATCTTGGCATCTGAAACTTCCGGTCTCACTGAGACGGCGGGCCGGTTGTTCCAGGATATACGCATACCGATGTCATGGGTGATCGGTTGGTTTTTGGTCTGTGACATGTGACAGGTGGCGCAGGTGGGGGCAGCGGAGTAATCCTCACCGACGATCCACTTGGGGGAGTCCAGATTCATTTTGTTGATATTGGCAAAAAAGGCGATGCCGTGTTTGGACTCTTCGTAGATTTCTTTTTGCGGATGATCCGGGCCCATGTGGCATTTGCCGCAAGTATCCGGGTGGCGGGCCTGGGCCGCCGAAAAGGTGTGGCGACTGTGGCAAGCCGAGCAAGAGCCCTCGGAGCCGTCAGGGTTGAGGCGTCCGATTCCTGTGTTGGGCCAAGTGGCGGGGTCGAGCAGGCCTTTGCCGCCTTCGAGCACTTTGACCTCGGTGCCGTGACACTGCCAGCAGCCATTGACGGCAGCAGCAGACACCCCACCAGGGAAGGCTTTGGTTTTCATGCCTTTATTGCCCTCGACGACTTCGGCGAGCACGTTATCCAGCGAACCCAGAATGCGGGCAGCTTTGGAGTGATGAGAACCTGCGAACTCCTTGACTTCCTGATCGTGACAGCGAGCGCAGTCTTTGGGCGTTACTAGTACCGCGATCAGTTCATCGAAGTGAACATAGGCATCCTTGTCCCCTTTTTCCGCATGATGGCATTCAAAACAGCCGATTTTGGCTTTGTAGTGCTTGCTATCTCCCCACTGCTCATAGAGTGCTGGATTTTCCTTTTGATGGCATTCGATGCATTTCTTGCTTTGCTCACTGACCTGACTAAGTCCAAAAGGACCAGCAAATGCCGAGTTGACCCCGAGGAGCAAAGCGATGGCTGTGATCCAGGGAATGAATATGGATGTGTTGTATGTTTTCATATTTGCTTCCTTCTATTGATAGTTAATGGCTGTGAGATCTTCTTCTTTGGCAAAATCGAGGCGTCCTCCGTCAAAGGATTCGGCGTCTTTGGTGAGGCGTCCACTGAGAACCGGAACGGTGATGCGGACGAGAATGGTGTAGATGAGAATGCCGCACGCCCAAATGCCGAGTGAGATCAGGGTTTCGTTCAGGGTCGGGGTGTATTCGACGATTTCTCCCAGTGGGGTGGGAATGAAGCCAGGAATGATGAGCCCCATGCCCTTTTCGATCCAGATCCCGATGAAGAGCATAATGCAGGCGATGTTGAGAACTCGCAAACGGCGACGACTGATAGGTAATACCAGCAGCATCAGAGCAATCATGTTGAGAGCAAAAGAAGTTCGGATCCAAGGCACAAGAGCGGATTTGCCATCAAGTCCCAGATACAGATACTTGGCTGAAGCGACGTGGGTGGAGTCGGTGTAAAACTCAGTGAACCATTCGCAGCCCAGTAGAAACATATTGATGAACATGGCTACGGTTACGATGCTGCGCAGAGTAAGCAGCGCCTGACGCTCCACCCGCCAGTGGGTAAAATGGCGGATCATTTGCAAAGTGATGATCAGCAGAGCCGGACCGGCGGCAAAAGCAGAAGCAAGGAATCGCGGGGCGATCACGGCGGAGTTCCAGAAGGGGCGGGCGCCGAGGCCGGAGTAGAGAAATGCGGTGACGGTGTGGATGCTGATTGCCCAGGCGATGGCAATGAAGACAAAGGGGATAACAAAATTTTTGTGGGGTTTGCGTTTGTTGTAAGCACAGTAAATAAGGTAGCCTGGGATATGCAGGTTAAGCAGCAGGTAGCCATTGAGGGCGATGACGTCCCAGGTCAGGATCGATACCGGGAAGTGGAAACGCAGCATCATGTGGTGCATCTGGTCGGGGCGGCCGAGATCGACCACAATAAACAGCAGGCACATGATGATGGCTGCTACGGCGAGCAGTTCTCCAAAAATGACCAGATGATGAAGCTCTTCACGTTTGTAAATGTATACGGGTATGACCAGCATGACGGCCGAGGCGGCGACCCCGACGAGGAAGGTGAAGTTGGCGATGTAAACGCCCCACGAAACCTGGTCGGTCATGCCGGTGGTGCCCAGTCCGTAAACATACTGACGGCAGTAAGCATTCAGGCCTACCAAGGCAATCACAAAAAGAAATCCCAGCCAGAGATGGTATTTCCATCCGCCGACGAAGCTGCGTTTGAAACAGCGGTAGAGAAATTTAAGGTAGGCTTTCATTTTACTTAGGCAGTCTTGTCTGCTTTGGCTTCATCGGAAGCCGGGTAGCGTTCGTCGAAGTAATAAAAGAATCGTGGTAGGGTTCCGACTTCCTCCTTGAGCACAAATACCCGGTTGTTTTTGAGGATCTGTGAAACTTCGCTTTCAGGATCGAGCACGTTGCCAAATTTGCGGGCACCGGTCGGGCAAACTTCGAGACAGGCCGGCATCTTACCTTCACGGGTGCGGTGCAGGCAGAAGGTGCACTTCTCAACTACACCTTTGGGGCGCGGGCGATTGGAGAGGTAGGACATCTTGGGATTGAGATCCTTTTTCGGCAGTTTAGGTTTGGTGAAATTAAAACGGCGGGCCCAATAGGGGCAGGCAGCTTCGCAGTAGCGGCAACCGATGCACCAGTCGTAGTCGATGACCGTGATGCCATCCGCTTCCTGCCAGGTGGCTTCCACCGGGCAGACTTTGACGCAGGGAGGATTGGCGCATTGGTGGCATTGCACCGGCATGTAGTAGTGGTCATCACTGGGAACCGTCGGGTGGTCATAGTGATGGTTGCCTTTTTCGACATTGGTGGTGCCACGGGGCATTTCCAATACGCGGATGTACTGGATTTCCGGTGAGCGGCTCTGGTTGTTCTCGGCGACACAGGCGTGCACACATTTGCGGCAACCGATGCAGCGGGTCAGGTTGAGCGCGTAGACAAACTCCACCCCATCCATTGGCTTGATGTCACGAATGTCAGGTCGCTGGTCAAAACGCTTTTCGACTTCCTTGGAGATGCGGGTCAGAGCGGTCTGCATCTCGTCCCCGTCCATTTCCTTGTAGTGTTTCTGGAGGAATTTTTCAACCGTAGGGCGGTCTTCACTTTCCAGCTCCATCAGTGGTTTGAGTGCGGCCATGGCGGCAGCGAGACCTCCTGCGGCGACCGCGGATGTGCGCAGAAAACTACGGCGGGTGGGTTTGTCCCCGCATGACCCTCCTGAGCATCCACCCACTGAGGCGGGCGTATTGCTTGAACTTTCCTGGTTCTGCTTAGTGTTTTGATTCATTTGCAGGCAGATGTGAATCCGTGGTTTCAGGGGCTTGAGGCAAGAGCAAAGGATTTTTCTTGTGGCCGTCGTGATGCGGGGTGTCTTCCGTGTCCTGCTCACCCATACGCAGGGTATTGGGGCCGGGCAGGGGTTTGATAGGGTCGAAGCGAGGGTGGTGCGGGTTGTGGCACTGGGTGCAGGTGAGCTTTTCCGCCTTGCCTAGTTTTGTATCCCAGTAACCGAGGGTTTTGCCGTGGATGCCGCGCTCCCACTGTCGGTAAACGGGCCCGTGGCACTGGGCGCAGAGTTGGCTGGCCTGGGCGTAATCAAAAGTCTTGTTATCGAGGGTAGCCAGTTTGTTGCGATCCTTGGCATCGTGACAGTTGACGCAGCGGGTATTCAGTCCGTGTTGCAGTTTGATGTTGGCGTGTTGATGCAGGTCGGTGGAATGGGGTTTTGCATCGATGATGACGTGGCAATCCATGCAGGTTCTTTCGAAACCGTTGATCATGGCTTTGGGGGGATCTGAAAGAACCTTAAAACGTGGGGCTGGATTGATGTCAGCTGGAGAAACATTGGCCGGACCGGGGATGGGGATGCTGTTCCCGGTAGGAAGAAAGAAGAAACCCGCAGCAATGGCAAAAAATACCAAGGCAATTATCCATATCACCGGACGATCCAGTGGATGGGTGATTTGGTAATTGGGTTCTGATGGTTTTTTACTCATGCAGCAAAAATGCGAGTGATTTGTAGTAGTGAATTGAGTGGTTAAAATGGAAATGTTTGCAGTAGTTGTGCCTGTTGATCATTGCATCCACTGGTGATTACGTATGCCCCTGGAGCAGGGGTACCGTTTTGAGGGGTTGAATTTGCCCAAGTAAGCGGGATAGGGCAAAATTTGCGTAGGAGGGTGCAGGATATGAGCGAATAGGGCTCCTTCCCGATTTGTGGAGGCTGTTGCCTGCTATTTTGGCGTCAATCTGCAGCGTCGAACGAATTGTCGGCGAGCATGGAGAAACGATGTTGAAACATCGTTATACGGACAGGGGTTTCAGTCCAGCCCATGCCTATTTTTTGGCGGTGCATTTGCAAAAATGATCTCTGCCGGAGAGAATGGCTCATCTCTCAAAGCCTCCGTGCTTGCAGGGGGAGGGGAAGGGGAGTGAAAAGTTATTTTTTCTCTAAAGACTCCAGCATCTTCTTGATATCGGTGGTCGGGCGCTGGCAGGTGAAATTACTGCAGACGTAGGCGGTGGCTTTGCCCCCCAGGCTGGCCTGGGTCTTGGTATAGGGGGCAAGTTTCACAATCGATCCCGGATCGCCGTCGGGTCGAAAGATAATAACTTTGTTAGGCAGAAAAGGTAAGCTCAATGCAGCAAGCATGGCCTTGGTGTCCTCGGCACCCGTTTTTCCCGCAATGACAATTTCCTTGCTCGGGCCGAAGAGGAAATCGAGGGCGACGAGTACGACCGGGAAAGCGCTGGGAGCTTTTTCTACTTCGGCGGAGAAGGCTTTGAGGGTAGTATGAGCTTCTTTTTCATAGTCGGGATTTGCGGTGATCCGGTTGAGGCGGGTGAGGTTGAGAATGGCCACGGCATTGCCGCTGGGGATGGCTCCGCCGTAGAGTTTTTTAGTGCGCACAAGAAGCTTTTCTGAATCGTCGGCAGTCATGTAAAAACCACCGTCTTTACTGTCCTTGAAATGTTTGACCATGAGATCGTTGAGTCGGATGGCTTCAGCGAGATAATGAGTGTCGAAGGTGGCTTCGTAGAGGTCGAGCAGACCCCAGACAACGAAGGCGTAATCTTCCAGATGAGCGGTGAGGCCAGCTTTGCCGAGCCGCGAACGCTTGAGCAGGCGTCCGTCTTTGTCGGTCAGGGTGCTGAGCACATAGTCAGCGGCTTTTTTGGCAGCGGCGGTGTATTCGGGTTCATCGAGCACTTGTCCGGCACGGGCGAGGGCGGCGATCATCAGACCGTTCCAGTCGGTGAGAATTTTGTCATCTTTCTGTGGGTGGATGCGTTTTTCACGCACTTCGAAAAGTTTCTGGCGCAGGGTTTCGATTTTGTCACGCTGGTCAGCGGGGATTTCAGCGCTGAGGTGGGGGATGTTGGTTCCGGTGGATTTGCCGCTGGCTTCATCCTTGAAGTTGCCACCGGGTTTGATATTGAAGGTTTTTGCAAAAAGCGCACCGTCATCTTCACCGAGGATTTTTTTAATCTCTTTTACCGTCCAGACGTAGAAGGTTCCTTCTTCACCTTCCGAATCTGCGTCTTCGGCGGAGTAAAAACCACCTTCGGGAGAAGTCATGTCACGCAACACGTAGGTCAGAATTTCACGGGCAGTTTGAGCGAAACTTTCGTTGCCGGTTGACTGGTAGCCTTCCAGATAGGCCATGGTCAACAAGGCCTGGTCATAGAGCATTTTTTCGAAGTGTGGAGTCAGCCAGACTGGATCGGTGGAGTAGCGGTGGAACCCGTAACCGACCTGGTCAAAGACGCCGCCTTTGCGCATCTCGGTGAGAGTTTTGCCGACCATGTCGAGGGCCTGTTTTTTGTCTGTGCGTTTGGCGTAGCGCATCAGAAACATTAGATTCGGTGACATGGGAAATTTCGGGGCAGTCGAAAATCCACCGTTGGTGGCATCATAGCGTCCTTCGAACTGTTGATAGGCAGTATCGAGGATGGTGGGTGGCAGTTCTTCGCCGGGGGCACCTCCAACCATGCTCTGCAACTGCTGGGCAATTTCATCAGCCGACTTATCGATGTCTGCGCGGCGATCCTTCCATGCGGCGGTGAGTTGGTTCAGGATCGTCATCAATCCGGCGCGCCCGCCTCGATCATCCTTGGGGAAGTAGGTGCCGGCAAAAAAGGGCTTTTTATCGGGAGTCATGACGATGGTCATCGGCCAGCCTCCGCTGCCGGTCATGCCCTGGGTAACAGTCATATAAACTTCGTCAATGTCGGGCCGCTCTTCGCGATCCACTTTGATACAGATAAAATCCTTGTTGAGAATGTCGGCCACTTGTTGGTCTTCAAAAGATTCATGTTCCATGACGTGGCACCAGTGACAGGTGGTGTAGCCGATGGAGAGAAAGATAGGTTTGTTTTGTTTTTTTGCCTCAGCGAAGGCTTCTTCGCTCCAGGGATACCAATTCACCGGATTGCGTGCGTGTTGCAGCAGGTAGGGGCTCTGGGAAAAAATCAGTCGATTGAATTCTTCACCGCCGTCTTTGGCTAGCTTGGAGATCACTTCGGGGGAGGGCAGGGCTTTGCGGGTGTTTTCAGCAGACATGACGGTTGAAATCAGAGACAGCAGGATGAGGCAGATGGTGGATGCAGTTTTCACGTTCAGACGTTCGCATGGAGAAAGCGGGGGCACAAATGATGAATCGGAAGAGGAGAGAAACTGCGAATGAACGCTAATAAACACGAATAAGGATAAGGATAAGTGGGGAATTAGGAATTGAGAGTTGGCAAGGATGACGCAGGTTGTTCCGATGAAAGCCCTGACTCTGACGGAATACGATCAATTTGAATATGGTGATGCGCCGGAGCCGGAGGTAGGCGCGCGGGAGGTGATGATACAGGTCAAGGCCTGTGGAATTTGCGGCAGTGACGTGCATGGCATGGATGGAAGTTCGGGACGACGGATTCCGCCGATCATCATGGGGCATGAGGCTGCCGGGGAGATTGTGAAAATGGGTGAGGAAGTGGAAGGATGGAGTGTCGGTGATCGGGTGACTTTTGATTCGACGGTTTATTGTGGTGAATGTGAAGCCTGCAAGAACGGGCAGATTAATTTGTGTCCGGATCGTAATGTGCTGGGGGTGTCGTGTGATGATTATCGACGGCACGGAGCCTTTGCGGAGTTGGTGACGGTGCCTCAGCATATTCTCTACGCAGTACCGGAGGGTTTGCCTTATGAGCAGGCGGCTTTTGCCGAGCCGGTGTCGATTGCTCTGCATGGAGTGAGCCGGGTGCCGCTGCGGCAGGGAGACTCGGCGGTGGTGATCGGTGCAGGGCTGATTGGTTTGCTGGTGGTGCAGGCTTTGAAAGCAGCGGGGGCGGGAACCGTGGTGGCGGTTGATGTGGATGAGGATCGATTAAAAATGGCTTTGGAACTGGGAGCTGATGAAGTGGTGATATCGGATGACGGAGCTCTGGAAAAAATACGTGCAGTAGTTGGCAATGAAGACGGGGCTGATGTGGCGATGGAAGTGGTAGGGTTTACCCCGACGATTCAATTGGCGGTGAATTGTGTACGTAAGGGGGGCTCGGTGGGCTGTGTGGGGAACTTACACGCCCAAGTTGAGTTTCCACTGCAGGCTGTGGTAACGAGAGAATTGTCGGTGTTTGGCTCCTGTTCGTCAGCGGGAGAATATGGAGAAGCGGTGAAAGCGGTGGCAGAGGGAAAAATCAAAGTAGAACCCCTGATTTCTGCGGTGGCAGATTTAGCTGACGGAGGGGATTGGTTCAAACGATTGCATGCGAGGGAAGCGGGTTTGATGAAGGTGATATTGAAACCGTAAAAGACCGGAGAACCAGTATAAGAATTATATTCTAACTCCTGACTACTAACTCCTTACTTCTATAAAATCATGAGCAATAAATTAAAATGGGGCATATTGGGAACGGGGATGATTGCCGGCAAGTTTGCGGCGGATCTTCCGAAGTCGAATACAGGGGCACTGGTGGCGGCGGGTTCGCGGACACAGGAGTCGGCGGATCGTTTTGCAGGGGAGTATGGAGGTAAAGGGGTTGAGGGTTATGAAGCCCTGGTCAATGATCCGGAGGTGCAGGCAATCTATAATTCGCTGCCGAACGGTTTGCATCACGAGTGGTCGATCAAGGCGATGCGGGCGGGCAAACATGTGCTGTGCGAAAAGCCTTTTGCTCTGAATGTGGCTGAGGCGGAGCAGATGTTTGCGGTATCGGAGGAAACCGGGATGGTGTTGATCGAGGCTTTTATGTATCGCGCGCATCCGCAGACGCAGAAGTTGATTGAGATGGTTCGTGGGGGAGTTATCGGGGACTTGAAGTTGATCCGTTCGGCTTTCACTTTTTATAAGGAGCCGAGCATGAATGACGCGCGTTATCATCCGTCGCAGGGTGGGGGAGCGATCATGGATGTGGGCACCTATTGCGTGAATCTGACCCGGCAACTGGCGGGATCAGAGCCGACGGAAATGCAGGCGATTGCGCATTTGTACGAGGGCGACGGGGTGGATGATTACGCAGCGGGCATGATGCGATTTGGCAATGACCTACTGACCACTTTTACCTGTGGCATGACGGTGTATTCGGATCAGGGGACTTATATTGCGGGCACCGGAGGAACGATCAAGATCAACGCCTTCTGGTTTTGCGAGGAGGGTTTTACGATCATTAAAGATGGCAAGGAAGAATTTGTGTCGGTGGATGAGCCGCGTCCGCTTTATGCTGTAGAAGCCGATGCGTTTGCCGCGTCGGTTTTAGGCGGTGCGGAACCGTGGATGAGTAAAGAGGATACGCTGGGGAATATGCGTGCGATGGATGAGTTGCGGGCAAGTGCTGGAGTGCCGGTGGAGTGAGTATTTCAAAGTAGAACAGATTGTCAATTTGTTCAGTGATCACCTTGTGCTCACGGGGTGGAGTGAGGTGTGTGTTAGGGAAGCAGTTGAGCGTTACGGGACGGATAGGCAATGCCTAAGGGCTGTCTCCATTTCGCTCCAGCTCCATCCTGCGGAAGAGGCTTACTTCACTTTAGCCCACCAATTCCCGCATCTTCTTCAAGCCGACCTTTGCCACCTCCAGTGGATCTTGTTCCCATAGTTCGGCGTTGAACAGCTCGAGGCTGATCCATTTGTCGTAGCCTTTCTCCTTGAGGATCTGCATCTCGGCGGCTAGGTCGATCTGGCCTTCGCCGAGCATGACGCGGTCGGGATCAGTCTGGGTGCCGGAAGCTTTTGTCGGATGGGCGTCGTCGATGTGGTAATGGGCGATGCGCTCCAGCGGCAGGGCACGCAAGTCGTCCAGTGTGGTGGAATTGTTCCAGTTGTGGAAGGCGTCGAGAATGGTGCAGGCATCGGGATCACCGGTGCGATCCAGAACTGTCACCGTATCAGCGACATTGTTGAGTGACTTGAAAAAGCTGATGTATTCAAGCACGGCGCGGACTCCGGTATCACGGCCTATTTGCAGTAGGTCTTGGTAACCTTCGTGCAGTTGTGAAATGTCGTCATCGAGGATCGGCGGAGTGCAGACCATCAGCGGAGAGCCGAGACGGGCGGCGAGCTCAAAACGGCGGCGGGCTTCGTCGAGCGCGAGTTTGTATTCCCAGTCAACGCTTTCACCCCAGTTGCGCACAGCGATGAAACAGGGGACTTCCAGCCCGTGATCGGCAAGGGCTTTTTCGATGTCCGAGACTTCACCGCCGCGACCGACGTGTTCGTAAATTTCAGTCGCCCAGAGTTCGATGCCGTCGTATCCGGCTTCACCCGCCACCCGAATTTTATCGAGTATCGGCGTGGGTTTGATGGTGGAGGAATTGAGGGAGAGTTTCATGCCAGCAGTTCAGCGATTTTTTCGTTACTGAGAAAATATCCCACCAGAGGTTGCGACAGGTCGTCCTGGGATTGCTGCCAAGTGGCAAAAATGCCGTCATCGGTGACCAGGGTGCCGACATAACGGGAACATCCGGTTCCGGTCGGGGAGACGAAGAGTGGGGCTTCGACGGTGATCGATTCGATGTAGGGGAAGTCGGCGTCGTTTCCAAGTGCCAGTCCGCCAATTTCTTCGCAGGACCATCCGCGTGGACGAGTCACGGCTTTAGGATTGTCGTCGAGTTGGCGCAAACACTCGGCGCTGTCGTAGAAGTAGAGTGATTGATCCGGCTGATCAGCAAAAGACCCGATTTTGGGAACCGGTAGGCGGTCGGTGACCCGGGCGGCAGCGATGTCCCAGACCGGGCCACGATGCAGCATGGTGTCGGTGATGTGTTGGTAATGCGACGAGCCGGGAGCACGAGTGATGACAGCGGTGCCGGAACTGGACCAGGAAAACGGGTGGGTGCAGTAGATCAGTCCGAGGCTACCGTCCGGAAGGTCGGTGGTGACCGGATCTTTCACATGCAGGTAAGGCGGTGGGCCGAAGGGAATAATTTCCTCGATATTGGAGGGGGAGAGATCTTCCACCTTCGCTGCGTGAATACGGTCGATCGACCAGACCCCGGTACCGGTTTTTTGGAAATCCTTGTGGCTCTCGGGATAAGCATCATCTTTCTCGGTGGAGATGAACAGCTCAATGCCGTCTTCGGTGAGGTGCAGAGCACAGCCTTCGATGGAAACCACTTCGCGGCCATTGCAGGTGAGGTCGGCTTTGGAAAAGCTAGCTATTTTTAGAAAATCGGCATCAGGGGAGTCGGCCCGGAAGATAGCGAGTTCGAGCCCGCGTGCCCCAGCCCCGGTGCCGGTGCGGGAATCACCAAAGTTGCGGTAGCGGCCGCAGGCGAGAATTGAGCCATCCTTGTCCTGCACCACATTTCCTCCACCAAACCAGAAGCCGGTGGACTGATCCTGGGCGGGGACAAGAATCCGGGCTTTTTCTTGATTTATGAGTGCGGTGCCTAGAGATGTTAGCTTGCTGGAGATGGAATCATCGATCATGGTGGAAAGCTTTACGAAAACCGTGATTTGTGCAAGAAGGTTATTCTCCGAGAGCGAAGAACTTTTTTCGAGATGAGGGGTTTCATTAAACTCGGACATCCGGACATCTGATTTTTTTATAATGACCATAATTTGGAAAACAGCGACAGCGCCTGGAGTTTTTTTCATGCAGGGGCTGCTGTGCGTTGTGTGGCTTGCCAGCTTGAGGGCACAAGAGCTTGCGAATACGGTTGATCTGCCAAAAGTGCTGGTGGCAAAGGACTTTAGTGAGTTGATGAAAAATTCGCCTTTCACCCGCTCACTGGATCTGTCGGATTCCCTGATTCTGACAGGAGTGGCCAAGGTGGAGGGAAAGGCGGTGGCTACTTTGATGAATAAGGAGACCAAGGAAACCTATGTGATTTCGGAGAGTCCGAATGCCCAGGGGTGGAAAATGGTGGAAATTTCGGATGAAGGGGGCTTGGAAAAGGTGACAGCAAAAATTGCTTTGTCTGGCGGTGAGGTGGTGACGGTGAGGTTTGACGAGGCCCAACTGAAACCTGGGGAGGCAAAGCCGGCGGCTGGTCCTGGAGGGGGGCAAAAAACAGATAGAAAAGAAGGGCGACGCAGACACCCCGGGGGAGGACCTCCTCCTGAAATGATTGCAAAATTGAGGACTTTGACCGATGAGCAGCGAGGCAAGTTGCGTGAATATATGATCAAGGAAGCTCAGGGTAATCCCGATATGACGAGAGACGAAAGGCGGGCCTTGTTGGAAAAAGCGATGGGAAGGCTGACGGCAGGAGGGAAGAAAAAACAGTGAATGGCCAGAAGTTAGTGGGATTTCCATTGCCTCTTGGCTGGAACATGTTTTAAAGAGAGGGTACACAACAGTGATGGGATTACATGCAGAGCACAGAAAGATTGAAGCGGGCCGTTTAGATAAACGGTTCGGTTTTGGCATGGTGTGGCTGTTATCGGTGTTGCTGGTGGTTGTCGTGGATTCCTCCGCACTAGGGCAGACGGCTCAAGCGAATCGCAACTTGCGGATTCTAGCTCAAAGTCAGAAGGCGGCGGCCGCAGCGGTGGATGCGGTAAAGAAGGTGAAAAAAATACCGGAGCAGAAGGAGGTGGAGAAAAAGGGCGAAAAAGCAAAACCCGCAGAGAGTTCTGCCCCGCCAGCCCCGCCGGCAAAACCTGAGCCGGATTCGGGAATGCCAGTAAAGCGACCGCCAACAGCTCAGGGTTCTGGATTTTCCCGGCGACCTGGGGGTGATCGGGTGAGTTTACAGTTTCCGCTCAATCCGGTATCGGATATTTTGAATATATACGAGCGGTTGATAGGCAAGACGATCATCAAGGATACTTCCGTTTTTGAAGGTCCTCAAATCAGTTTAGTGACTCCGGCAGAGGTCAGCAGGGAAGATGCGATCCGTTTGATTGAAGCATCGCTGATCACCAATGGTTATGTTCTGATTCAGGGAGCAGAGGGGAAAACTGTAAAAATTCTGCGAGCTGCCAGCAGCGGGCAGGCCTCTTCATTCACTGAAGGTTTGCTGATGTTCGTCACGCCGGAATCCTTGCCTCACGGGGATACTCTGGTGGCCTATTACATGCGTATCGATTTTATGAACCCAGAGGAGATGGCGACGATTTTTGCCAATCATGTCACCCTACATTCCTTTGGTAAAGTCACGCCTATTTCGTCGCCACCGGGTTTGTTGATTTCAGAAAATGCCTCGATCATCCGGCAGTTTATCAAGTTAAAAGAGATCATTGATGTGGTGCCGGGAGAGGCCCCTTTGATGACGGAATTTGTGAAAATCAAGTATGCCGAAGCAAACGTCGTGGCACAGATCATTCAAGCGGCAATGGATGCGCGTATGGAGGAAAGCCTGCGCATGAGTGAATCCGGAAAAACTTTGAGTGGTCAAACGAAAGCGCCGGCTGCAACCAGTAAAAAAACATCGAGCCGTTCGAGCAGTTCCCAGCAGGTCACCATAAGAACCTCCAGTGGGCAATTAGTTCGTGGTTCGACCCAAGGGGGAGCGACTAACGGGATAGGCACGGCTGATCAGCCGGCAGCACAATTGATACCGGATGACCGAATGAACCGGATCATGGTTGTCGCCTCTCCCCAGGACGTGGCTTATATCCTACAGATGATCCAGGAATTTGATCAACCACTGGTTTCTGGTGAGGCTTTGGAGCGTCCGTTGAATTACGTGAAGGCCAACGATATTCTTCCGGTAGTGGTTGATGTCTTGCAGGACACGGGAACGGGACAGACGATTCTTCCCGGCGGGAGACAAATCAATACCCGTCCGACACCGGTCACCTCATCCCAGCTTTCCGCCCTGACAGGCACTCAGAATCGTCAGCAGCAGACGCGGGTCCAGGGCAATGCCGCTGACAACACCGGGCGACCGGATCAGCTGGCTTTTCCATTGGATGAGGTAGCACCGATCTCGGTATTAGTGGGGAAAACGCGAATTATTGCCGATCGACAGGCTAACGCGATTATTGTTATTGGTTCGGATGAAGCCAAGAATCTAGTTACCCAGATTATCGATATTCTGGACAGGAAACCTTTGCAGGTGTATTTGGCGACAGTGATCGGGCAGTTGCAGTTAGAGGAGGGGCTCGAATTCGGGATTGACTATCTGCAGAGGTATACTCAATTCGATTCTTCGAATCCTGCCAAAGGCGGCATAGCCAGCAGTTTGTTTAATTCCCGTAGTGATGTGATCACCAATCGCAATGTGGACGATTTGCGAACCAACGTGGTCACGACGCCTTTTGGCCCGGCAGACGGATTGAATGTTTACGGCCAGATTGGAGACTCACTTGATGTTTT
>DAOUQC010000103.1 GCA_030625775.1 Verrucomicrobiota bacterium | reverse complement strand
AAATAATACCATAAGCATGGGTTTGCAAAGCAGATAAAGGAAAAGGAATATATTACCACTATGAGTTATTCCCAAAAAAACACCCCTACCCTCTCCCCTGCAGACCTTTACCAGCTCAAGCGTTGGAACACCCCCACGATCTTCAATGGCTGGGAACAGATCACCAAACAGAGTCCCGGTGCTGACTCTTTTAATATCGAGGAAAGCCACGACTTCATGCCGCAGATGGGGCCTATGGTTGGATATGCCGTTACTCTGGTGATCGAACCCAGTAATGAATCACATCGCCATACCAATCCTAACGCCGGGGCTGAATATCGCGCCTACCTCGCCAGTATTCCGGGCCCCAAAATCGTGGTGGTCCAGGATCTTGACAAACCACGGATAATTGGTTCCCACTGGGGCGAAGTGAATGCGAATCTCCACCGTGCTTTGGGATGTGTTGGAACCATCACCGATGGCGCAATTCGTGACGTGGATGAAATGACCAACGCCGGATTCAAAGCCCTCGCTCGGCGACTCTGTGTTGGCCATGGATTTGTCCACCCGGTTCGTTGGAACTGCGAAGTCGAGGTATTTGGTCGCAAAGTTAATCCCGGTGATTTCATTCACGCTGACAAACATGGTTTCATGACCATTGCTCCAGAGGATCAATCCAGACTACTTGATGCCGCTCGCTTCATGGATGAAAACGAATGCAAAACGGTGATCCCTTCGACCCGTGGTGGTGCCGATAAAAACACAACTGAACTACTGGCAGATCTCGAAAATTCAATCGATGAATTTCGTAACAACGTCAAAACGAAGTTCAACAACTCAGGCGAATGGTGAAAACAGAATCCCCAACAGTTTTCATTCAGGACGTCAATAAATCAAACATGGATAGGCATGGTGTAGCGTCGGCTTCAGCCGACGCTACGAAAATATAGCTTTGGCAGCTGAATAATTACAAATCATTTTGATTCAAGAATAGCATCTCTTTAAAAAATCCTGTCTATCCTGTTCATCCATGCAAACTCCCCCCCCTCCTTGTTAGCCTCCCGCGTATTTGTGAAACCCCTTTTCATAGTCCCTTTGATCTTCCTTAGTTGCTACGGCGTGTCCGTAGCACGTGAATTGCATGTCGACCCCTCACTTGGCGATGATAAGAACGGCGGCTCCGCTAAACCGTTAAAAACGATCAATCGTGCCATCCGAATAGCAGAGCCTGGTGACGTCATTCATCTCAAACCTGCGGTCTACTATGAATACGCAGGTTTCCACGACAAACGCGGTGAGCCCGACAAGCCAATCACTCTCGACGGTCATGGAGCAACCCTGGAAGGCTCTGATGCCATCAATCCTGCCGAATGGAATGAAGTGTCACCCGGCCTGTTCAAAAACGAGCAACTCATGCCGACACTCAACCGCGCAATTTTATGGCGCTGGTTTTTCCTCTTCGATGGAAAGATCAATCGCATGGGACGGGTTTTAAAAGGCAAGAGCGAGGAGTTCAAAAAGCCGGAAGATTTACAGCCGGGTGAATGGACTTTTGTAGAAGATAATACAGCTATCCCCGGGGCTGGTGATTCGGAAAAAGTGTCCGGATCCTTTTTTATTAGAATCAAAACAGGTCAAACCCTGGAACAAGCCAAGATCAGATACCCTGTGCGATCTGCCGGGGTGATTTTAAACGGTGACAACACCCACCTCGTCATCCGCAATCTCACCGCCACCCATCCCTACAACGATGGATTTAATATTCATGGAGATTGCCGTTCTGTGATATTTGAAAACATCCGTGCGATTGAATGCGGCGACGATGGCATCAGTGCCCACGAAAGCGCACAGTATCGTGTCGACGGGTTTGTATCCGTTGGCAATGGAACAGGCATCTGTGATACCGGCAGCAGTCAGACATCTTACAACAATCTCTTCATCGCCGACTGTGTTGGAGTTGATCTCTATTTTCTCGATACCGGCCGTTATTCCATCAGCAATGCGGTCGTATTGTCCTCCTCCCAGAAACCTCTGATCATAACCGGAGGAGCCAAAGGTTACTGTGAGCTAAAAATCGACAATCTATTCATCCGAAGGATGGGCAACCCACAGGCTGCGCTGATCGCCGGCCATTCCATCGTTTTCGCAAACAAGCTCACTCTCGAAAATTTGGATATCAGAGTAACCGGCAAAGCCGAATTCGAAAACTGCCTGATCAAAGACCAACCAAAACCTGCTGATGCAAAATCCCCTGGTGCCGATAGAGAAAAGCTAATCAAAATCCTCGTCCCCAAAAATCATCAAACTCATTTTTCAAATCAAAAAATAAGCCCCAACAAAAACAAGTAATGAACATCCGAACAATTGCCTCCATACTGACTCTGTCATTCAGCACCATTTTATCCCAGGCCGAAGAACGAACCTTTTTCGCCTTCGACGACCACAGCATCCCCTGGCGACACAATTTAAAGATCACACTGGTGCAGGCGGACAAACATCCCGGCAATCCTGTTCTTCGCCGCGGACCGGAGGGAGCTCCTGATCACGGCCACGCGATTCTCTACGGCACCGTCATCAAAGACGGCGACACCTTTCGCATGTGGTATCTCGGCATGTTCGAATCCAAAATGAAAAGTGGTCAAGCACCCGGATGGTGGCGGCCGATGTGTTATGCCGAAAGCAAGGATGGCATTCACTGGACCAAACCGGAACTGGGACTGGTCGAATTCAATGGCAACAAAAAGAACAACATCTGCCTGATAGAAGGATCCCCTCTTTCGATGACTAAAGTGAACGATTTTCTTTCCGTACTTTACGACCCGAATGATCCTGATCCCAATAAACGTTACAAGGTCGCCTACATCGCCCACATGCCCTATGAAGATATCAAGGGCGGCATGAGCAACATCGGGATTAAGGAAAAACGAGTAGGCACCACAATCTGTGCGACTTCTGCCGATGGCTTGAGTTGGAAAGTCGTCGGTGATCGTCCTGCCAATGCCGGAGGCGAGCGTTTCGAAGTATCCTCGCTCTATCGCTTTGGTGATTTTTATTACTCAACCGGACAGCTACTTTCTCCCTGGACCTGGCGGCCCGATGGCAGCAAAACGGGGCGTAATGTAATGGCATACCGTTCAGCGGATTTTAAAAACTGGTCGAAAGCTACAACCCATGCCTACTCCCGACCTGGACAACTCACCACCCCCACGTTAAAAGGAGAGCAAATGCACATGGGCATGGGCTTGTGGAACCGCAACAATGTCATGGTAGGGCTTCACGGCATGTGGCAAGATGCCCCGACAAAACCCGCCGATGGAACATACTGGAACAAAGGGGTTCATGTTGATCTTGGTCTGGTTGTCAGCAATGACGGCATCCACTTCCGTGAACCGGTTCCCAATTTCAAAATTATCGCCCGTGGAGAAGCGGGGGCATGGGATGACACGGCATTGCTTCAGGGACACGCTTTTGTGAATGAAGGCAATAAAACCATGATTTGGTATTCCCACTGGGACACTGGCGGAAAACTGAAGACGATGGAGATCGGTCTGGCGACTTTGCGCCGGGATGGTTTTGGATATTTGTCTGCCCAGGAAGATGACAATGAATCGGAATTCATCACTGATTTTTTCGAGTCAGGTGAAAATGAGAAAATCCATCTTAATGTTGACGGTCTATCTGCTGAATCGCCGCTCGAAATCGAATTACTCGATCGTTTTGCGAAACCCGTTCCGGGATTCTCCGCTGCCGATGCGATTAATATTACCAGTGGAGGAACCCGCATTCCCATCACTTGGTCGAAAGCTATCCCAAGCGGTAAAAAACTAGCACTCAGAGTAAAATACCCAATCGCTAGCAAGGCAAAAGTGTATGCAATCTATATCAGCCAGTGACAAATAATGTAGAATGGATTGCCAATCCGTTTATCCGCAAGCGTTCCAACGCTACACGTAATAACATTGCGTGTTACATTCCAAAGATCACCCAAACCTGATTGACTACTCACATGAAAACCTTCTTTTTCAGCATTCTTTTTTCTTCAGTCTGCTTCTCTGCAAAGGCTCAGGATAAACCCACGCCCTACACTCCCCAGCATCGCCTCACGATGGCGGAATACGAAGGCACTCTGCGCTTCTGGAAAAAGCAGCACCCCAAGTGGGTCACTCTTGAGTCCCGTGGAACAAGCGGTCAAAACATGCCCGTCTATCTGCTCAAGATCACCGACAGCACTGTAACCGATACCGACAAACAAGTGTGCCTCATCACCGCCTTGCACAGCGGACCCGAGCGAACCGGAACCACTGGAGCGCTGGCCTTTGCCGAATGGATGTTGAGCGATGATCCACTTGCCGCAGAAACAAGACGCAGGCAAATCATCCTCGTCATGCCAATCATCAATCCAATGTCGATGTTTTTCACCGACCGTTTTCGTAATGAATACGGCGTGGACCCTTATGCGGGCTTGGGGCCAAAGGGCAAAGTCTGGGATGTAAAAACCCTGTCAGTTCTCAAACCCGAAGAAGCCCCTGAGTTAATGGCTTTTCTTTCCGTGGTGGATGAATACCAACCGGAAGTCCATGCTGATTTTCATGGCACCGGTCTCCAGGAATACGCACTTGATCAACTCGGCACACGGCAGACTTATCACGGCCAGATCATGACCGAAGTCACTGGCGGCGCCTATTCCAATTACGCCCTGCGCCCCTGGGACTGGCGGGTGACCGAAGCCATGATCGAAGCGGGTAACGCGGCAGGTTTTCCCTCTGACCGTTTCGAAGCGGATGCGCAACGCACCTTCTGGGGCAAGGAACTCGCACCACTTGGCAAAAAACTCTGGCATGGAATGCCGCTATTCTATTCGGCCCACTATGGGTACGCCAAATACCACACCCTGATTATCACCCAGGAAGTGGCCTGGGAGCAGAGTGTGATTGAACGCAT
The DNA here is from genome assembly GCA_030625775.1 of Verrucomicrobiota bacterium. GTDB lineage: Bacteria > Verrucomicrobiota > Verrucomicrobiia > Verrucomicrobiales > DEV007 > JAADHD01. The sequence goes on along the minus strand of DAOUQC010000103.1, from coordinate 8,208 downwards.
GAAAGGCCTGCTCCGCATCGGCAACCGGGTCTGGAATGACGAACGCCAACCGAGTTATCCGGTCAACCGGATGAAACATTTTGTCGGTCACTTTGTTACTGCTTATGGCGATACCGCCAGCGAACGTCGCAAGAGCCGCGTTGAGCTGTGGTCCAAACAAGGCAACCTCGCACTCGGCTTCATGTATCCGCAAACCGATGGCCGGGAAAGCCTGGTCTGTGCAACCACGGCCGCTGCAAAAAAAGTCGTCTCTGTTCATGGACTTGACGAACTGCATGACAACCTGCGCAAACATTTTGGGGAGGACTCTCTTAATATAGAAAACTTCATCAAAGCGGGGCCGGAAATGAAGCTGGCGATGGGCACGCCCAATTCACGCTTGTCCACGGCAAAACAAGTAGATGATGTGAAATTCGAAAATGGTGTCAGCTTTCGCTTGCGTCTGCCTTACAGCAAACCAACCAAGCTTAACTTGCAGCTCAATGGGCAAAACCTGAAAACCAGCGCCAGCGATGGTTACGAAAGCTGGTTCGCCGACGGTTTCACTCAGGTTCAAGTGAACGTGCCTCCAGCAAAGGCTGCAAAAACAGAGCTCTATTTCATCACCTGCTCTTACACCCCGGACGAAATACGATCCACCGGCTGGATGCCTCCCACAGCCGTGCAGAAACAGAACGCCACGGCCATAGCGGATGCCACTCCTGCCACCTTTACCGACATGCCCTACGGCAAACATTTTCGCCAGACGATGGATGTATGGCTGGCCAAGTCTGACAAAGCTGCACCAATGGTATTTTACATTCATGGTGGAGGCTGGGCGGCACAGGACAAAACGGATATCCACCGATACCTCGATGTGAAAGCTTTTCTCGATGCCGGGATCTCCGTCACGTCGGTGAACTACCGGCTGCTGCAGGACGCAAACGCGGCAAATATCAGCCCTCCTCTGCAATGGCCTTTGAACGATGCCAAGCGTGCCTTGCAATTTGTACGGTCAAAAGCCGCTGAATGGAACATCGACAAATCCCGCATAGGAGCCAGTGGCGTCAGCGCAGGTGGATGTGCCTCCCTGTGGCTGGCCTTGCACGACGACATGGCTGAATCAGACAGCGATGATGTGATCAGCCACGAGTCAACCCGACTCTTGTGCGCCGCAGTGAACGCTCCACAGACCTCCCTCGATCCAGAACAATTGACCGAATGGATTCCAAACAGCCACTATGGCGGCCGGGCATTTGGATTCACAGAAGCCACTCGCCCCGAATCCTTCGCCCCTTTTCTTGCTGCACGTGACTCCATCCTTACAGACATTCTGCAATACTCTCCGATCGAACACGCGAGCAAAGACGACCCGATGATATTCATGGAATTCCCCAGACAGGACAAAGCTCCCGTCGCAGGAGAAAAACAAAACGACCCGACCCACTCCGCTGTGTCCGGCCTGATGCTTCAAAAAAAGCTGAACTCACTCGGAGTGAAGTCCGAAATGCGCTATCGAAATGATGGCAAGCAAGGGAACACAGATATGCAGGAATTTTTGACCCGCCTGCTGAAAGCAAAATAATATGAATCGATTAAGTCTATTCGCAGCAGTATTTGCTCTGTTGGTCATTCGGGCTTCCTCCGAACCAACACCACAGAATAATCTTCAAAGCAAAGACCACATCACCGGTTTGTGGTTAATGGGACAATCCCTCTGCGAAGGCTCTCAATCTTTGCCAATCGTCACCCCTGCAGATACAGGCTGGGGAAACTACGCCTTCAAACGCGGGGTGCGCACTTGGCGGTATGGAGACCACAGCAACAAAGCAACAGAGCGCTCGGATGAGCAGTTCACCTTCATCCCTCTCACGGCAGCTGAAAATGGTGGCCTGGGTGAAACCATCGCCAATGGCCTGGCGGATCATTTGTCAGCCACTTTGTCCACCTCGAAAAATAAACATACGGTGAGTGAAAAAAGCTCTCCTTTTTTAGTCTCTTACGCAGGCCAGGGCGGACGCCTCATCGATGAGCTTTCTGAAGTTGATCAAAGCACGGATCCTCGAACGCCTATATCAAGACAGCACGGCGGCGGTTATTACCAGACCAGCCTCGATGATGCCCGTCGAGCTCGGAAACAAGCCGAGGTCATGGGTAAAGATTTTTCAATCGCCGCTCTGGTATGGATGCAGGGAGAAGCCAATGGCGGCCCAACGGGCGGCATCAATCCCAGCCGCTGGGACTCTGAATTACGTCGTCCAGAGGGACAGGAATGGTACCGCGACCGCCTGACCGCCTACCGCAAACAATGGTCACATGATCTGCAATCAATTACAGGGCAAGCCGGGGAAATCCCCATGTTCACCTACCAGACTTTGGGCGCGGCAGGCGAAGCTCAACTCATGGCTGCCGATCAGGATCCGAACATCACTATGGTTGGCCCTCACTATATGGTGGCGAGCGGAATCAATAGTCGCTACGCAGGAAGATATGGCGCGGCAATCCACTTGTCGGCAGATGGCGAACGCTGGTATGGCGAACATGTGGCCAAAGTGCTTCGGCGGGTTCTGCTGGAGAAAGAGGATTGGCAACCCTTGCGCCCCCGCAAAGCATGGATCGATTCCACAAGAAACAGCCTAGTGGTGGATTTCCAGGTTCCTCGACCTCCACTGCAGATCGATGATCATTTTTTAGCTCGTCAGCAATATGAAAGAGGCAAGGTATTCTCCTCACTTTGCGGATTCAAAATCAGGGATGAAGCGGGAGCCATCTCGATGATCACTGCTGTCGAGGTGAAATCACCAACAAGCATCCGCATCCGGCTGGCTTCACCTGTTAAAGCAGACACAAAACTCAATATCAGTTATGGCCTGCCCTACTCTGGTCAGCTCGGAAAAATAACCGGAATCCGCAAAGGGCCGCTACTTAACGAACAAGCTACAACAGAAATCACCATCGATGGAGACTTACCCGGCCAGCTGGCTACCCTCACAACCGAAGGTGCTTTTTCTGCAGCGAACACCCTGACCGGCGACGTCTACACCAGTGCACCTATTCGTCATGTTTATCTGGAGAATGGATCAACCGTGCTCCGCTTCGAGAATCGTGAGCTTAGAAACAAGGTGGATTTTGTCACGGGTCAATCACTGATCGCCTTGCGTCCTTTTTCGTATGGAAACCTGCACGACTCGGATCCCGAAAAGGCAATCTATCAATTCGCCGACAAAGCTTACGGAACTCGCTCCGGGCAATCCTACCCCTTGTGGAACTGGTGCGTGCTTTTCAATAAATTTCCCATCTCAGAAAAATGACATCAAAGATTCCCCTTGCGAATTTGGGTTTATCCCGACGTCAATTTATCCGAACCGGTGCCTTTGCTGGTGCCGCGTCCATTGGGTGCCCCTCCATTGGAATTAGCCAGACTATCGATCATCGCGAAGCTCTGCGTAAGCGCAAACGTCGCATAGTGGTCCAGCATGATGCCTATGACGTCTTACAGGCTTGCCTCCGAAAATTCGGAGCGGATCAAGCATCCTTCGATACTTTTAAAACCGCTGTATTTTCTCACATGGATGACCCTGACAGTCAGATCGACTCAATTTGGTGGGATATCAACGGCGCATCTCCCGGGTCAGCTTATCCTAGCGATGTGTTACCCCCTGTAGACAACCCACTGTTAAAAGAATGGATGAAGGAGGAAATTGACTGGGTTAAGGAATTGGCAGACGAAACCCGGCGGCGAAAGCTGGAAGTCTTCTGGAATTATCGCATCAGTGAGGTGGATGGTTTAGCTGGCGGCGGTTTAGCCAAGGAAAAAAAGAATCCTTTAAAAGCCAAGCATCCTGACTGGCTTGTGCCGGATACCTGGTGGTGGCAAGGTATGTGGAACCTCGCCTCAGAAGGTTTACGCGAACACAAAATCGAGGTGCTACGTGAACTGGTCACGCGTTATGACCTCGACGGCATCCAGATCGATTATTCACGCCACACGCCCTGCCTGCCCATAGGACGACAATGGGAAATGCGTGAACATGTAACCGAGTTCATGCGCATGGTTCGACACTTGCTCAGTGAAGTCGAACAAAAACGCGGACGTCCCTTCTTCCTCGCGGCAAAGGTAGCTCGTAATCTTGAAGGGTGCCGGATAGATGGATTCGATATTCAAGCATGGGCGGATAAGGGGCTGGTGGACATACTCACTCTGGGCTCACGCTCAATCGATGTAGAGGTGGAAGGTTTTCGCAAGCTGGTCGGAGATAAAGTCCAGCTGCAACCCTGCTTCGATGATCATCACGCCACCGACGGGTATCGGCATCAGTCGATTGAGTTTCTGCGCGGTGTTTACGCCAATCACTGGCAACGTGGCGCAGACAGCGTGACAACGTTCAACTGGTCTACCGGTATTCCCGAAGTAGCCGAAAAAGTAGGGGCTGAGATCGGGCCACTGTCACAACAGGTTGCCTATCGGGAAATCGGCGACCCGGCCACTATGGATGGAAAGGACAAGATATTCGCAGTCGAACGGAAAGGTGGGTACCCTTGGTCCGACGGATTTTTAAATCGCAACGATACCTCTCCTCTGCCTGTACTGCTCCCTAAAGATAAGACAAGCGTCGAACTACCTTTGCACATCAGTGATTCAGCGAAGTCCTCCAAGTCGGCAAATTCTGAACTCACACTTCGCTGTGTGTTGTTCGGCGCAAAAAACGAGAATTCATTCGAAATTCGGATGAATGACACAATCCTCCCCGTTGATGTGAATGATCCTAATTGGAAGGATGCCCAGATCTTTTCCCCGAAGCGCCAACCCACATCCGGAGGTAAGGGGCAATATAAAATTAATCCTAAACAGCAATTGCTACGACTTGATTATGCTGTTCCCAACGATGCATGGAAACAAGGCCTCAATCAAATCTCCATTCGTTTGATTTCAGCAAAGAACACCTCCGTCCAGCTCGAAAAACTGGAAGCACATTTGAATTACAAATAACCCCTCATACTCATGGCTATTTCCCTCATCAACCAACTCAGTCCGGCCGACGAACAAATGATTCGTGAAGCCTGCGACAACTTTGTACCTGACAAAATTTTCGACATCCATGCACATCTGTTTCACTCGAAAAATTTTGCACAAGGCAGACGCCCTGAATTCCTTGAAGCAGACACCGGCTACGGAATGAATAATTTTCGTGAGGCCCTGGGACGCTGGCTGCCAGGTCGGGAAGTCGAAGGACTATTCTTCGGTTATCCTTCGCCAGGAAATAACCGTGCGGGAGAAAACAACTGGGTTGCATCCCAGCTCGAACAACACCCTGAGCAAGGCCTGAGCCGAAAACTCGCGCTCGTATCCCCTGAGGATGGCGAAAAAGCCACCCGCCAGTTGATTGCGGAACATGGATTCAACGGCATCAAACCCTATCGCCTATACGCGCCGGTTGAGGACACCAATCAGGCACGTATCGAGGAATTTGCCCCAGCCTGGATGTGGAAAATCTGTCACGACATTGAAGGTGTAATGGTCTTACACATCATGCGCGGCGAAGGCATAGCCGATCCGGATAATCTGGAAACAATCGAACGCCTGTGCAGGGAATACCCCAAGTGCCGCCTGGTTCTTGCCCACGTTGCTCGCTCATTCAATTACCGCAATGCCCGCACCGCTTTACGAAAACTCGAACACCTGGACAATGTAGTCGTCGATACTTCCGCGGTGACCGAAGTTGAAGCCATGCGAGTGGCGCTCGATTGCCTCGGACCTCAACGGGTTTTATTCGGCAGTGATTACATGGTCAGTGAGTTGCGGGGGAAATGTTTCACCATGGGCAACGGTTTTTCCTGGTTCTATTCTGACAATCTTCCCTCTCCTGCGGTCACCGCTTTTGAAAATGCTGCATTGGTCGGAGTTGAGTCTCTGCTCTGTCTACGTGAAGCTTTTGAAATCGGCGGATTTAATTCTGCAGACGCACAGAATGTTTTTCACGACAATGCATTGAGATTGCTGTCACCTCATCTCAACACAGCTGATGTGCCAACAACACCCAGTGGCCCGGAACTCGCGGCGGCAGCACGTGAACGCATTTCCTGTGGCACCGGCCTGCTGTCCAAGCGTCCGGAGAGCTTTGATCCGTCCACCTGGCCCGCCTACTTTTCACGTGCATCAGGCTCCTTTATCTGGGACATGCAAGGACGCAAGTTCATGGACTTCACCGGAGGGGCAGGTGCCATCCTGCTCGGACACAGTGATCCGGATGTCAACGCCGCTGTTCGTCGACGACTCAGTTTGGGCACTTATTCCATCCTGGCCTCACCCGATGAAGTTGCCCTCGCAGACTCCCTGCTTGCTTTGCATCCTTGGGCAGACAAGGTGCGTTATGCCCGCGGAGGCGGCGAAGCCCTCAGTGTGGCAGCACGTATTGCTCGTGCAGCCACCGGACGCAGTAAGATTGTTTTCTGTGGTTATCATGGCTGGAGCGATTGGTATTTATCCGCCAACCTCTCCGGAACCGATCAGCTCGAAGGCCATCTTTTGCCGGGTCTGGAACCACACGGCGTTCCTTCCGAACTCGTCGGCACCGCGATCCCCTTTAAATACAACGATTACGAAGCTTTTGGAAAAGCCTTCGCTGCTGCCGACGATACTCCTGCTGCGGTGATTATGGAGCCACTGCGAGCAGAGTTGCCGCGTGATGGTTTCCTCGAAAAAATCGCTGAGCGCTGTCGCGCTACCGGCACAGTGTTCATCATAGATGAAGTCACCGCCGGTTGGCGTTTTGGTTTTCCCGGCGGATGCGCCACTGTAGGCATCGAACCGGACATTGCCGTTTACGCCAAGGCCATGTCGAACGGAATCCCCTGTGCGGCCATCGTCGGACGAGGTGATGTGATGGATGCATCTGATGACAGTTTCATTTCATCAAGTTACTGGACGGACGGTATCGGCCCTGCTGCCGCCCTGGCCTGTATCGAAAAAATGCAGCAATCGGGAACGCAAAAGCATGTCTGGTCGCTGGGCCAAACGCTTCAGGGGAAATTGAGCGAATTGGCCAAACAACATCCAGCACTCAAACTCAAGGTCGGCAGCCAGCCCTGTGCTCCTTCCCTCGCTTTTCAACTCGGTGATGACAGCCTGGCTGCTAAAACATTAATGATCCGGGCCATGTTAAGCCGCGGCTTTTTGTTTTCGAGCCAGCTCTACGTTTTGGGCACGCATGATTCGACGCAGATCGACAGCATGCTGAATGCCCTCGACGAAACCCTCGCTGAACTGGTTAAAATACAATCAGGCGGCAAGCTTCAGGAAAGCGTTGGCGATCATAAAGCCAAAGCCGGATTTGGACGGCTTGCATAAACTTCTTCATAACCTAAATGCCTACAGCCTAAACCCCTCTGCCCCATGAATGACGCTGAAAACCAAGTCTTCCTCAACGATCGTTTTATTCCCGCCTCCGAGGCTGGCATCAGCATTTACGACCTTGGTATCGTGCTCGGGGCCACGCTCACCGAAATGACGCGCACTTTTACCGGCAAGCCCTTCCGGCTAGAAGACCATGTCGATCGCCTTTACCGCTCACTGCACTACTCAGGTATCCAATTGGATCTCACACCGGATGATATGATTTCCAAAACACTGGAGTTGATCGCCATCAATGGAGCACAACTCCAAGACGGCGAAGATCTGGGCATTGTTCACTTTGTCACCCCCGGAGAAAATCCGATCTATGCGGGCAGCGCCGCTGGCAATGTCCGTCTCAAACCTACTGTCTGCATCCACTCCTTTCCCCTTCCGTTTTCCGCCTGGAGCCACCTGATTACAGACGGCGCCCATGTGGTGACTCCCTCGATTAGGCACATCCCTCCACAGTGCGTTGATCCCAAAATGAAAAACCGCTCTCGCCTTCACTGGTTCCTTGCTGAACAACAAAGCCAAAATGTGGATCCCAAGGCTATCAGCCTGCTACTGGATCTCGGTGGTAACATCACCGAGTGCGCTGGATCCAACTTTTTGATCGCTCGCAACCACACCGTTTACAGCCCCTCTTCACGTAATATTCTAGGCGGCATCAGTATGGCTACGGTTCGCGAACTGGCGGGTGATCTTGGCTGGAACTGGGTGGAAAAGGATCTGCAGGTTTATGACGTAGCCAACGCCGATGAAGCCTGGCTCACGACTACGCCTTATTGCGCGGCACCTTGTACCAAAATCAACAATATACCGATTGGAACAGGAGA
>DAOUQC010000118.1 GCA_030625775.1 Verrucomicrobiota bacterium | reverse complement strand
GCGGCATCTTCCTTGCGTTCCTTCACCACATCGCTGACGGCGACCACTTGCACTTTCGGCAACCGCATTGCTACGGTCATCAGGTAGCGCGCCTGTTTGCCGACTCCGATCACCCCAATGTTGATCCGGTCGTTGGGCTTCGCAACGGCTTTGGAAATCGAGACCGATCCGGCAACGGTGGTCAATAGAGTGGTGGCGGCTGTCTGGTGGATAAAATTTCGGCGGTTCATGGCGGGAACCTAAAGCAGAACACGCGGCACGTAAAGTCCGTCCTATCTGATTTGAACGGGACTTCGCTTACTCAGTTACCAACCGACAACTTCATCTGTTGAATCGCATTGTCGCCCGACTTTCGAAAAGGACGCGGCATAGGTTGGGCGATGCCATTGGCATCGATAGTTCGAACGCGGATTTCGTAATCACCTTCTGGCACATTGGTGAGCAAGGCTGCATAGTGGACGATGGTATTGCGCAAAGGCCAGGTGACCGGCTTTCCATCAGCGCCAGTCTGATGTCGGATTTCGGGTAGCGATTTGACCTTTGGAAGATCACCCCAATCATCATCCGGTGCAGGCAAAATCTCCGCATCTTTCCACGGAGCAGCATCAAAATAGCGATCTTCGCTGGGCCATGATTCGGATTTTGGCTTGAGCCAGAACTGCACCCTGCTCAGTCCCGATGCTCCGCATTGAACCACACCTGTAAGAGGAATCGCCTTACCGGATTTCACCTTTTCTTTCCAGTTGAGAATACGGGCGAAAGTTTTCATCTGACTGTCCACGTCATTGCCTTTTTCAGCGTAGGTATCGTTATTCAAGTGGTTGGAAGTGAGTTTTATTTCTTTCAGCCACTTCACCGATTTGAACCCATAGGCACCGGGGACAAGCATTCGAACCGGGCCACCCCGGTCGGGCGAGAGCCATTCACCGTTGAGTTTGTAACAAAGGATGACAGGCTGGTCACCGGGAGGGTCTTCTAAAATACGATTGATTGAAAGTGAAGAGCGAAACATCCATTTTGGGTCATCACGATGGAAGCCATGATAAAAAACGCGACGCACTTTTTCATCAGGGTCAGTTTTCCAAAGAATATCGCGAAGCGGAACTCCCTCCCACCAACCCATACCGAGAGGGTCGGCAACATTATTGCAGGTCATCACCTGGAGAAAACTGACGGCCTTTGTCTTGCCAATTTCGAGCAGTTGATCGAAAGTGAGGGCGGTGTTATCCTTTTTCGTCATTGGCTTGCGAACGCGTGCCTTGCTGTCAGAATCCACGATCACCTCGAGACTCCAGCTGTCGCGAGTGAGGCCAGCAGCCTTGCGTTCGCTGTCGGACATTTCCGAAATCCTGGGTTTGATGCGCCCCACGTATCGAAAGTCTTTGTCTGCGGTCAGATACTGGAGTTTGGACATGGCTTTGACCAAAGCCGGGTGGTCAATGTTTCCGGCGGCCCAAACATCAGGGATCGCCAGTCCGGCTACTGTGCCTGCACCAAGGCGAAGAAAGTAGCGTCGCGTCGTGGCAATGTGCTCACTGGCTAAAATTTCGGGGGATTTCATACTGGAATTTTTAATCTGGAGCAGGCCTGTAATCCAGCATTATTTTCGAGTCAGCAGATTGAAAATGGACACTTCATTCGGCCGTTCAGGTCGCCTGCCTTACTACACTTCGGATCTACTCTACATTCATTCATGCCAGGATTTCCTTCACCACCCGCGCGGGCTCCACACCGGTCAGTCGCATATCGAGCCCCTGGTTTTTGAAAGAGAAACGCTCATGATCAATGCCCAACTGGTGCAGCATCGTCGCGTGCAGGTCACGAACGTGAACCACGTCGTCAACAGCATTGTATCCAAAATCATCAGTCATGCCGTAATTCATGCCCCCCTTGATTCCACCACCAGCCATCCAGATCGAAAACCCCTTGATATGGTGATCCCGGCCACTGCCTTGTGCCATCGGTGTGCGCCCAAATTCTCCGCCCCAGATCACCAGAGTATCTTTCAACATGCCGCGTTGCTTGAGGTCTTCCAACAGGGCTCCGGCGCCCTGATCCACCAGCTTGGCAGTGGATTCGATGCCTTTTTTTACACCACCGTGGTGATCCCATCCGCGGTGATAGAGGTGAATGAAGCGCACACCACGCTCAGCCAGACGTCGTGCCAGCAGGCAGTTGCTGGCAAATGAGCCGTCACCCGGTTTGGCTCCGTAGAGATCGAGGATGTTTTTCGGTTCGTTCGAAACATCAACCAGCTCAGGCACGCTGGTCTGCATTTTAAAAGCCATCTCATACTGGGTAATCTTGGCGTCGATTTCCGGATCGGCGACGGCTTTGTTGCGCAGACGATTGAGGGAGTTGACCGCATCGACAACGCTGCGTTGGTCCTCACGGTTCACCCCCTTTGGATTACCGACGTAGAGCACCGGGTCTCCTGCCGAATGAAACTGCACTCCCTGGAAACGACTTGGCAAAAAACCGCTGTGCCACTGGCGAGCTGCAATCGGTTGGCTCTGGCCACCACCCACTGAGGTCAGCACCACAAAACCGGGCAAGTCCTGCGAATCACTGCCGAGACCGTAATTGATCCACGACCCCATGCATGGACGACCGGAAATCTGCGTTCCCGTGTTCATGAAAGTATGAGCCGGATCGTGATTGATCTGGTCGGTGTGCAGCGAATTGATAATGGCGAGATCGTCGGCGTGTTTGCCGATGTGTGGGAATACGTCCGCCATCATCAGTCCCGATTTTCCGTAGCGTTTGAATTCGCGCTGGGGTCCAAGGCATGTCAGTTCCTTGCCTTGCAGTTGCGCAATGGGTTGCCCCTTGGTGATGGATTGAGGCATCGGCTTGCCGTCCATTTTGGCCAGCTGCGGCTTGTAGTCGAGCGTCTCCAGATGAGAGGGGCCGCCCGCCATGCAGAGAAAAATTACACGTTTGGCTTTTGGGATATGATGCGGTTTGATGGCACCTGCCCACTGAGACGTGGTGCCGGATTCTGCAAGCAGTTGGGAATTCAGTGCCAGAGAACCAATGCCAACCGTTGCCTGATTGAGAAAAGACCGGCGATTGATGAGGTGATCGAAGTTCATATCTTATTATAAAAGGTAGTAATGAAATATTGAATCGCGAATCAAAAACGCGAAGTGGCTTCGTAGGCATTAAAAATGGTTCGTGCGACAGAGGTCCAGGCAGCAGCTTCGCCGACTTCCGTCTTATCAACGGGTCTGTCCGCCAGGCCGAGCAAATCCTTCGCTGCTTTTTCATCTGCGGTGTAACGCAATTTTTGATCTTCAAAAAGCTTTTTCAGAATTACCAGTTCTTCTCCGCCTGGTTGACGCGAAGTCGCTGATTGCCAGGCCCATTTTAGTTTGGCATCAAGGGAAGCACCTCCCTCTTTCGCAATGCGTGATCCAAAAGCGCGTGAGGCTTCCATAAACACTGGATCATTCAATAACACCAGAGCCTGCTGCGGAATATTTGATCGTGGACGTTCCGCAGTGCATTCCTCACGACTTGGCGCATCGAAGGCCACCATGGCCGGATGCGGGAATGAGCGGCACCAGAAAGTGTAAAGACCACGGCGATAGAGTTCGTCGCCTTTGCCGGCCTCCCATTTGCGTTTGGGAAAATTCAGATTCTGCCAGTAGCCTGCGGGCTGGTAAGGTTTCACACTTTTGCCACCTTGTTGCTCGACCAGCAGGTTTCCTAAAGTCAGAGCGCTGTCGCGGACAAATTCAGCTTCGATGCGCCATCGTCCCTGGCGTCCCCACAAGTGATTGGCGGGATCGGCTTTGGCCAGTTTGGGAGTGACCGTTGATACCTGTTGATAAGTCCTGGACATCAAGATGGTTTTCACCAGATTTTTGATGTCCCAGCCGTTTTCGCGGAAATCCACAGCCAGCCAGTTGAGCAGTTCAGGGTGGGTGGGCGGTTTGCCCTGACCTCCGAGATCGGTGAGGTCGCGGGAGATGCCTGTTCCGAAAAAGAGTTTCCACATGCGATTGGCAAAAGTTCGGGAAGTCAGCGGGTTGCTGTCGCCCATGATCCAATTAGCAAGATCCAATCGTGTTGCACGATAATCAGCAGGGGCGCCGTCTTTCTTGTCCATGGGGAGAAAGACGGGCACAGCGGGTTGCACGACTTCGCCCTTCTTGTCGAGCCAGCTGCCGCGAGCAAGTATGCGCGTCATGCGCGGCTCGGGAATCGCCTCCGAGACCAGCAGGGTCTGCACTTCCTCTTCGGTATTTTTCAGATCCTTCTTCCAGCCTTCGATTTGTTTTCGAGCGTCCGCCAGCAGTGGTGCGATGCCTTGATAATAATCCGCCAGAGCTTTTTTCTGTTTGGCGTCAAGTTTGTCTGCGGGTTGTTTGAGAGCTGCAATCAAATTGGGTGACAAGTTGATTCCTCCGCTCAGGGTAGGTGTTTCCGATTCTGTGAGTGACAGCCGGAAGCGTCCGATGTTGTGCTTGGCATGGGCGGACTGGTGTTGCAGTTCGACGGTGAATTTTCCACCCTTGCCCAGATCGAGCGGCTGTTTTAAAACAAACATCGCGACATGATCCTTGGGCTTGCTGTGTCCATCGATTGCCCACCCCGTGTGTTTTTTTCCATCGAGAGTGTTTGTTATGGGCCAGGTCGCTTGCTCGTAATCCGCTTTGGCCGAGGCAACGGCAATCGGCTTGCCTTCTTGTTTTATAATGAAGTTGGTGAGAATAAAGTTTCCGTTCGCACGCGAGGAACTTTTGTTGGTCAGTGAACCATGAGTCAGGGACTCAAGGCGGATAGCACGCACGAGCCCCTTTCCTTTCAAGGTGATCGTGTAATTATCTTTGGCTGGATTTCTCCCTGAAGCCAGCACCGACAAGTCATCCTGCTTTGTCAGTGTTTGGCGGCCGCTTGAAACCAGTTTAGCGGGATCCATCACTGTCCATTCGGAGCTTTGCTTGCCGATTTTTTCCTGCATGGCGGCTTCCCACTTAGTCTGTTCGGATTTTAAATTTCCAGCTAGCTTAGTATTAGCGGCTATTCGCCTAGCTACAGTTTTTTCAGTCAGATTTTTTTTCAGCTCCGCGATTTTTTTTATTTCCTCTGCCGAGGGCAGTTTCAAATTAGGAACACGTTTGCCATTGGGCTTTTCCTTGAGGTCGGCAAAAAAGGCAGCCATCGAATAGAAGTCGCGCATCGAAAAAGGATCGTATTTGTGATCGTGACACTGGGCACAACCCATGGTCGAACCCAGCCACACATTGGAAACATTGCGCACCCGGTCGGCTGCATAGATCACCATATACTCAGCAGCCTGTGCGCCACCCTCCTCAGTTGTCTGCAGCAGACGGTTGTAACCGGATGCAATTTTCTGATCCAGCGTTGACTTCGATAACAGGTCGCCGGCGAGTTGCTCGATGGTGAATTGTTTGTAAGACAGATTGTCATTGAAGGCCTTGATCACATAATCCCGGTAGGCCGAAACCTCCATCAGGTTGTCCGAGTGATAACCGATCGTATCGGCGTAACGTACGAGATCGAGCCAATAGACTGCCATGCGCTCTCCATAAGCGGAATCGGCGAGCAGCCGGTCAACCAGGTTTTCGTAAGCTTTGGGCGACTTGTCATTCACGAAGGCCCTCACTTCTTTCGGTGTTGGAGGAAGTCCGAGCAGATCCAAGTATAGGCGGCGAACGAGCGTCGAGCGATCCGCCTCTGGGGAAAGTTTGAGCCCTTTCTTTTTCAACTGCGTTTCGATAAAGGCGTCGATACTGTTGCCCGGTGGTTTTGCCAAGGGCTGGTAAGCCCAATGGATTTCGTATTTCGCTCCCTCGCTGATCCATTCCTTGATCAGATTTTTTTCCGCCGCAGTGAGCTCCTTGTGAAACTTCGGTGGCGGCATGATGTCATCTTCATCCTCCGTGATAATGCGCAACCAGGCCTCACTGTCCTTGGGTTTGCCTGCGACAAAAGCCTTATACCCGCCGAGATCGGCAAAGGCGCCCTCTTCCGTATCCAGGCGCAAATCCGCTTTCCGGTCTTCCTCATCAAAACCGTGGCAGGCGAAACATTTGTCGGAAAGAATCGGGCGGATGTCGCGATTGAAGTCCGCTGCCACAAGGGGGAGCGGTAGCAAAGCCAGAAGGATGAGGGGAAGGGAGCGCATCATGAGGGGAAGAGTTCGGGGCTGATTCTGATTAAATAACGCCCGAATTCAATCAAATCTTACGGCTAAAAATCCCTTACAGGCGAATAATTGTCAAGGCGCTGCGTTCATAGTTAGCGACTTTCCCTAAAAGATGCTGCTTCAGAAGATGATGGGAGAAATTGCAAAAACATTCTCCTACCCCCCCTGCTCTCTTGCTGCTCCGGCCTTTTAGCCGACAGGTTTCACTTGACCCTTTCTCTAATTTATTGGATTTTTTTTGTGAGTGGTTTTGTTCCCTCCAATTTTCAAACGTATGCGAAAGCGGACTGTTTTATTTTATTTTTTTGTGCTTCTATCATCTGCGAGCGGGCAGGAGGTCTGGCATTATCTCGACAATGGGCAGATTCGAATTGGAATCAATCGTTCCGCTGGTGCTGGCGTAGGGTGGTTTTCGGAAAGCGGAAGGGACCGGAACCTTCTTAATCGATTTGACTACGGTCGTTACCTCCAACAATCCTGGTATGGAAGCCCTGATGGATCAAAATGGAGTGGAAAACCCTGGGTTTGGAATCCAGTTCAGGTTGGTGGTTGGCAAGGAAAAGCGGCAAAAGTTCTGGATTTTAAGATGGATGAGAGCCGGATTTTTGCTCGTACGACTCCGAGACACTGGGCTGCAGAAAACGAAATCGAGGAAGTGCAGTTCGAGGAGGAAATCACACTTCATGATTACGTGGCCAGGATCCATTTTTCCATGAAATACACAGGAAAAACAGCCCATTCGATTCACGATCAGGAGCTTCCCGCCATGTTTGTAAATCCAGAGTATTCGAATCTCCACTTTATTAAGCCCGGAGATTCCAAGCCACATTCGATTCGACCCGGCTGGCCAAACGAACGCTATCAAATTTTTAATGAATGGGTTGCTTATCTGGATGAAAACGGACGAGGGATTGGCATTCATGTTCCGGGCATTAAAACCATCACTTGTTATCGGTCTGCAGGTGACAAAAAAAATCGAGACAAAGGAGCCTGTTCCTATGTTGCGCCGATCAAGCGAATGGAAATCAAACCAGGTTTCCACTACGAATACGACGTGTATCTAACCATAGGAACACTTCCCGAAATCCGCCATCGGTTTGCTGAAATTCGCAAAAAAGCGAATACGGGCAACTAATTGAACTTTAGTCAGAGACTTTCCATTGCTGTCGTAGGGTGCGCGGGCGGTGTCCGGGCCATGTGGACACGGACGACTGAATTGTATAATCGCTATTCGTCCACAACTGCCCATTGGATTGCATTCGTCATTAGTTGACGAAAGGCTGGCACATGAAAGTCATCAGGATGCCCTAAGCCTGTATAGAATACCTTACCGCGCCCCGGAACTTTATCCCGCACCCAAGTCAATGGTTCCTTACTATCTTTGATGCTTCCAGTCATCAGTAAAGTGGCATCCTCAGCAATAGGCTGTGTAAAGTATAACGATCCCGTGCTATGCCATGCGGCAGGAGTGACGTTTTTCATGACAGGGTGGCTCATCGCGCTATTTTTCACGTCAGTACCGGCTTCGTTGGGGCCGTGATTGTGATAGTTGCCACCAAGGATTGCATGATCAAACTCCGCCCATTCCATTCTACCTTCCGAAACTTGAAACCCTTTTGGATTTTTGAAATTCATTTTGAAAGCATGACTGGCGGTGCGAATGCCCAACATGGATTTTCCCGAAGCCACAAATGCCTGAAGTGCCTTCATCTGTTCATCCGGGAGACCCAAGCGCCTTACAAATACCACGACTGCATCCGCTGTTTCTAAATTTATCATTCCGGGGATACTGTGCTCCCCTTGCCCATGCAATACCGTTACGTGCACGCCTTGCGTTTTGCGCAACCACTGCGCCAACTCCGGCATGGTCTTATCTCCGTGGTAATGATCATCGCTGACCATAAAGACCACATGAGGACGTTTGTCTCCAGCAAATCGAAAGGCAGGTTTAGCGAGAAAGTCACTACTGGTAATCGTGGGGCACCAATATTTTTCGATATGCTCTAAAACCAACTCTGTCCCGCGAAAATGACTCACTTTGGGTGCCATCTCCGGATTGTACAAGCTGTCCGTCAAATCGCGCATCAGCATTACATTCATATCCAGATACCTTAACTGACGAATGCCGAAGGGACGTCCGAGGATACACATGTTGGTGTGCACTCCCATCATAATCACGTTTTCAATACCGCGTTGCTTCAGCAGATAGTAAATATCCTTGCTATCCCCAATCGCATCATCCGGATGGATCACGATAGCCGGATGCTGTCGCGTTTGCGGCGCAGGCCCCTTAAGGGTATGGCCTTCCCACCCATTATCCGAGTCATCTATCGGAAAAGGAGCTTCAAAAGATTCATCCAGGTGATTCCATTTGAGCGGAACCTTGGTATTGATGGCTGGTGCATTCACACAGCGTGCACGTTGAGGCGTGTCTTTATAATACTTCATCGTGCCACTGGGGGCATGCACGATAAGAACACCTTTCGCCCGTGCTGCCTGTAACACTTCATTCATACGCGGAGCCATTTCCGCCACTCTGTCTGCCGAAATCTTATTCCGTGTCGTATTCCACATATCACAGACAATGATCGCGGTCTTGTTTCCGTCCCAGCTTGCTGTTTTATACTCAATGACATGAGAGCCAGACGGTTCAGGGACCGGCAATTTCGTGTGTGCCAATTCAGGCGCAATCCACTTTGATTTCTCTACACGACTGCGGGTGTAAAGTGTGAGGGGTTCGGCTGCGGATAGAGATTGGCTGATGCACCCTGCCAACAAACAAAACCATGTCGATGTTTTCGCTGAAATAAACATTATACCTAAACTTAGATGACCGCCTGTTTTAAACCAGTTCAAATACTAAGAATCCAGGGCCGCCTTTTTATTTGAAACGAGCATTATAGCAGTGCCCATACCCAATCACTACTGAGGACTCGCATGATATACGCTGTGTTTCATCCGTGATGACGCAGGACAGTATTTCACAGGCTCAATACGCCTTCAAATCCCATGCTCGACGTAATCCTAAGGTTATGTCCATACGAACACGGTGAACTATAGTTTTCGAACACACCCTCGTCAGAGACTTCCCATTGCCTTATCGATACCCGCTTTAATATTCGGATTTTTGATGAAATGATC
>DAOUQC010000107.1 GCA_030625775.1 Verrucomicrobiota bacterium | reverse complement strand
AACCCACCGCTACATCGTCAACGTCGGTTCCGTCGGCGACCCCCGTAACCCGGACGACTTGCGAGGCCGCTACGTGATCTACGAATCTGATACCCGCACTGTCTACTTCCGCAAATTCACCTTCGACACCGATCTATACCGACTGGACCGAAAATCCGTCGACATGAAATACACTCCCTACTTCATCAAAATGCTCGATCACGAATCCGGCCCACAACACCTGCCGGGAGCGAAGGGGTAGGACGGCACACAGTGTATGGAAAGCGATAGACGAACAGGGATGCTCATGGTTCGTATTCCCGTCTCTGTTCGATCGCCAGGTTGGATTTCGGACGGTATTCGAGATTGCGGTCGTTCACTGCGGGGTTGAAATAATAGATAAAATTAATGCTTCCTGCAGACCCCACTCCGATCATTTTGGGTAATTTTACGTAATTCGCCTTGATGATCTTCCCGTTCACTTCAACAACCCGTGTGCGGATGAAGTAGCCCGTGGGTTGGAATTCCGGAACACCTGATTTAACATAGGATCTCATCCGTTTTAGACTTTCACGTTCATCCTTCTCCGTATGATAGCTTTTTTTATTGATAACAATTTCCTCACTCCGGTAACCCTCCTCCGGGGCCAGATGAGGCATCTTCATTTTGCTATAAGGCAGATAACCTTTTTTTTCTTCTATAATGCCTTCCAATTTTGATGAGAAGGCCATTTGAAATTCTGATTTCCATTTACCTGTTTGCAATTTAAATGTTTCAGGATCCCATTTTTCACCTCGTTTTTTTTTCGCTTCTATAACTCTAGGAATTAGTTCTGCCAAATCCCTTTCGCTATATTCACTCCCCATATACTCCCTATGAAACTTAAACTGGACATCCCTCGATTTCCCCCTGCCTTGCGGAGCTACCCAGTCACCCACCTCGAAGTCAAAACCCAGCCACTTGTCAAACACTGGAAACTTTAAAAAAACATCTCTTACATATAATGGAACTGGGTGTTCTTTCTTGCGTAGGACTAAAGGGACAGTATGATCTTTTCCTTTAGGCAACATTTTTGACTTACTCGTATACCACCCCTCTTTGGAAACATGCACTTCTATATGCATCGCAGCTTTTCCTTCTCCTACGTATTTTCCGTTTTTATCTGACACACCACTAGATTTTTTATCCCCACTGCCATCCCCTTGAAAACCAGCATACCAAACATCAACTATGGCCCCTCCTAAAGGTTCTGATTGTTCATCTAAAACAGTAACTCCCACTTTTTCCGCACGGAGAGAATGAAACATCCCCACTAAAACCAATACCACGATTACTCTAATTTTCGTTTTCATCATCCAAACTTCCAATTTTAACCATTTTTTCATACATCTTGTACACGTGGGAAAGTGCGACTCCATAAAAATCCGAATGCAGCCAGTCTCCTGAACTTAACCCAGAATGCCCTTCTGTCGGCCACTGCCCTGCATCAGTCATGAATGTCGTTTGCATATTGAATCTCCTGCCTTTCATGCTCTCTCCCCCTATCGGATTTGAGCCAGCAGCAAAAGACAAAGCGGGAATCCCAGAAGCTAATACGTGATATTCAACCAGTTTTTTATCCGCCAGACCATTACCCAATACCGGGTCAGTCAAATCCTCCACCAGAAACTTGCGGAAAATTGGATTATCCCGCAGTTCATCCTTGGAAAGTGCAGCTACCGCCACCGGACTTGGAGGCACATTCACTTTGTAAGGAACGGGAACCAGTAGCCCCAATACAGGCATTATTTTAAACTTGTCTTCCTCATACTTTTCATCAAAACCCCATCCTGCCTGTCTCGCTGTAAGGCTTACCCCATTAAAGTCCTGAGTGACACTGGCAAGGTAAAATGTTCCTTTTGAAAATTCCTGTGCGACCCAGGATCTTCGTCCCTCAGCTAATCCAGCTGCTCCCGAAAGTCCGTTCTCAAACACTGCCGCAGTATCCATCCCCGGCGCCGGATTCTGCAACACCTCTTCGCCTGTAGAATAAAAATGATAAACATCGGAAATCTCCTTATTATACTTGAACCGATCCACCCACTTCAAGTTACGCCTTTTGTCATCTCCCGGCCCCTCAAATAATTTATACCACCTGGCCGAAGTTGCGTCAAAACTCCCGCCGGGCACTTCCAGAAAAGGCTTCCAGTCCTTTTCCAGCATATCATACCTCTGATTTTTCGTATTCTCCGAATCATAAGCCTCCGCTGCCACCGCCGCATCGATCATGTAGTAGCGATTCGGAGAAAAATCCGCTTTTGCAATCGCATGGCTGACCACCATATTCCCCAAGCTGTGCGCAGCAATGGTCACATCATTGTTACCTGTAAAGCTTAAAGCCCCCTTCAATGCATCCCCTGTCTGCATCGCAAAAAACACCGGTTTGTGATAATTGGCGTTCTGCTCCTTCGGGGTGTTGGAAAAGGAAGGATTGTCGATCCCCCCTAATCCCGCATCTCCCCTCCAACTCACACCCACAAATCTCGCCCGACTGCCCACCTGGTGCATACGCTTGAATACCTCCGCAAACCAGCCACGCGCTTTCACCTCGTTCACGTTATATCCATGAACCAGAACAAAATACTTCCCGTTGGTCAGTTGATCAGGATAGGAATACCCTGGATCCCCCTTTCTTTCAGGCAGTGTTGAAGGCACGTTGCCTGCATCGCCCCCATTTGGATTCACCGGCACCCTTCGCAAATCCACATGGCGGTACATTTCCTCCACTTTTGTAATCCTGACCGGAAACTCCACTTCAGCCATTTTTTCACCATACGGGTTGCGGATCTCAACAATCAAGGGTTCGTGCTCGATAAACTTCCCTTCGAGCAATACGATTCCCATGCCAATACGAGCTGCCTCCAGCATGGTTTCAGGGATTAGTATTCCCTCTCGGGTAACCCCTTCAACTGGACGCATTGCAGTGCCCGCCGCTTGCTCCAGATTCCTCAAAAAACCTCCTGCTGAGTAAAGTTCCCGGGGATCCCTATCCAAATTTGCCGAGGGATACCATAGTGCTCCCAATGAGGGTCGCCCAGAGACACTTTCCTGCTTGAGGTAATACTTATATTTGGAGGCAGGTAGCTCTTTTAGGATTTTTTTCAGATCCAGATGCACAGGAAAAAAATCAACCAGATCGCGTATCCCGTCCACCACTTCGTCATTGTGATCAGGTTCACCGCTCCCGGGAACATCCGGACGATCCCCACTCGCATCAAACTCCCCTGAATCATCATCGTCATTCACCCACCATCTCCATGGACTATCCTTCGTCGCCCTGCCCCGATCCCCGTCATCAATCTTTCCATCCCTATTATAATCCGGCACTATCTCCACTGGCAGGAGAAACATTAGATTAGTCTGGTTTTCCACAATATTCGGGATCATTACTGCCGCATTCTCTGACACGATTTTTCCGGCAGGGATCTTCAATTTAATAGTTTGAACCCTTTGTACTACCCAATTGGGCTCTCCAGTCACTGGATCCACTTCAAATTCTCTCCCTTCTAGTATCCTAATACTTTTTGTCACCATCAAAAATGTCCTTTCCACATCATACTCTGAAGCAACATCCATCTTAACGCGCACTACAGACATCTCCCCCCAGGCATCAAACACCCCCAATGTCAACTCACTTTCCACCCTTGCTCCTGCTCTTGGCACACTCTTTTCCGATATCGCCTCCCATGATCCCATGATTGATGGAACATCCGACGTCTCCATCGTAGGCCCAAACAAACCAGCATATCGTGACCTAAATCCTTCGACTAAAGAGCTATATGAATCAAAAGGTTCAGAATTTGACAGGTTCAAATCCCTTACAAACGAAATTTCCGGGGTCACCACACCGCTCTGGCTTTCTAGTTCTTCATCAAAATCAACGGGAGCTCCTTCAATCACCATTTCCAGCTCCCCCTCTTCATTCACCTGTTCATCCACAACTCCTTGGTATGGGGGAAGAGCGGGATCACTCGTCTCTTGCTCAGTATTATAATCCATCATAACCCCAACCACCTCATAGGTGAATCTCGGAGGGGCAGGAATGCCCTCTTCATCATCTTCAGAACCCTCGGCAGAAATGTCACCGCCCCCTGAATTGTCCACGATGATAGGATCTCCACCCTGCGAAGTGCCACTGTCCGCAGTCCCGGTCCCTTCCTCCCCTCCACTGCTCCCATCACTCATTCCCATCACCGCTCCACCTGCGCCAGAGCTACTGTCCCCGGATTCATTTCCTTCTCCGCTCGTAACCGCAGTGGGCTCCGGCTCCGGTTCAGACCCTGGATCATCAGGGTCATTCGGGTCGCTTTCGAAAAGCAGAACTTCATCTCCGTCCAACAAACCATCGCCGTCCGAATCCGGATCAAGCCAATCGGTGCCCAGTTGATATTCCTGCCCCACAGTCAATCCGTCGAGATCATCGTCTGCCAAACCATCGGCACTGCTGCCCGGATGAAAGCCCGACGCCACTTCCCAGCCATCCGGCAAGCCATCATCGTCCGTATCCGGATCATCGGGGTCGGTTGTCACGGTTTCGATAAAAGGCATCCAAAAACCAATCGTGCCCTGTTCTGCATTGTATTCCCCCAAACTGTCCTCCATCCACACCTGTATTTCGATCTCAAAACCAGCATTTTCCTCTTCATCCTTCAAACCGTCCCCATCACTATCCGCTTCGGCCGGATCGACCGCCCCGGGATAACTGGATTCATCATAAGGATCCGTTCCCGCCTGGCTCTCATCCTCGTCAGGATGACCATCCCCATCACTATCCTGGGTATAATAATCATAATCCGGATCACCCATACCTCCCGCCTCGTCAGCACCTCCATCATAGGTTCCATCATCATAGCCCCCCTCACCGCTGGCTCGAAGCATCTGCAACAAAGGCAACGATCCCACATTAGTACCTGGAATATCCGGGCAGAAGACCAGTGAAAAAATCATCCATCCCACAATCCAATTGCGACATGGAAACGCTCTACCTCCTCTGACTTCACCCCCCTTGGAGAACACTGAACTAATGAGCTTATCATTCATGGACGGCCGAGAATAAGGGCGCCCACTATCAAACAGCAAGTAAAAAGTTATCTAAGTAGTTAATTTTTTATAAAATTAAATCCAAAAAACTCCTCATACATTTTTTTAACGATCTAAGATCAGATTCGACGGAAATCCAAAAATATCCTACTAGAACCACCTCATTAAGGGCCACTACGCCCTTACAGCTCGGCATTCAAGATCCACACTATTTAATCAACAAGATAAGAAAAATTCCTATTTCTTGTTCTGTAACTCGCGGATCTTCCTCATCATCTCCTCCGCACGTTTTGAGGCGCCTTCTGCAGTGGCAGCACTCGAATCCTGGCGCTTTCCCAACTTATCCAAGCTTGATCGATAGTTTTCCAATCTCGCAGCACCAACTCCCAGACCTTTCGCCTGCCCTCTCATTCCTTTGATATATTGTTGGTAGCCATAAACCGTCGCCGCTATGAAAGCGCCCAGAACAATGATGGAAAAAATAGTACCAAATCTCATAGTTTCTGATTCTGGCCAAGATTTAACAAACAGGCAACAATAAAAAACCTCCAGCTCTCCAGGCAGGCAGCCGCTTCTATATTCAAAATCCCCTCCCTACACCAACTCCCCCGAATCACTCGAATAATCCTCAGCAAACCTCTCGATCGCCAGTGCATGCCCCGTCTCTTCATCCACATCGATGATCGCTCCACGCAATCCCACCACTCCCTTGGCTACGGGAAAACGACAGGGCAACGATTTCCGAAAACGAGCAACGATCGGGTCGATCTGGCGTCCCAGAATGGATTCGTTCGGTCCGCACATGCCGGCATCACACAAAAAAGCCGTGCCGCCCGGAAAAATCTGTTCATCGGCCGTTTGCACATGAGTGTGGGTTCCCACCACCGCCGACACCAACCCGTCCAAGGCACGCCCCATGGCAATCTTTTCACTGGTCGTCTCGGCGTGCATATCAACAAAAATCACCTTCACCCCATCCTCCTCCTTCATCCGCCGGGCCTCTCTTTCCGCCGCCAAAAAAGGATTCTCCAAGGGCGGTTGGATAAAAGTCCGCCCCTGCACATTGATCACCCCGACCTTGCCTTTGTCGGTATCCAATAAAACGGAGCCCATGCCCGGTGTGCCGAGCGGGTAATTGATCGGCCGCAACAGTCTAGGTTCGGTGTAAATGTACTCAACAATCTCCTGCTGATCCCAGATGTGGTCGCCACTGGTGATCACCGCCGCCCCGGCCCGCAGCAGCCCGATACTGATTTTGGGAGTGATGCCACGCCCCCCGGCAGAGTTCTCGCCGTTGACGATGATGAAATCAATCTCCCGTTCCTTGCGGATTTTTGGCAGGCGAGCGGTGACCGCTTTGCGCCCGGGCTCACCCACCACATCCCCTAAAAATAAAATCCTCAGCATGATTGTTTGTTTCTGTGTTAAAATGTTATCCCGTGCCGCTCCCTACTTATCACATAACCCCAAGAACACGAAGCTCCAGCTTTGCAGTTTTGTGTATCACTCTTGTAACATCGACAGCTCTTTTGTCCACGACGCTTTCACAAAGCGCATCAACTTCCGCCCTCCCTGAAAGCAAAAGCAAAACCGCAGCCACAGCCGCAGACAAAGCAAAAACCACCCCTGCCAAGCCCCTCGCCCCCCCAAAACCAGGAGTCCTCGCCCGGCTTGGGAAAACACCTGACTGGACCCGGCTCGATGCCTACCAGCGCAGCATCAGCCGCACAGAATTCCAACGCCTGCTCCGGCACAATTATCTACAAAACGATGAATCAGCCGCTGACCTGATTGAAATCCTCCCCGACCGGGCCAGAATCCTCAAACAATCCAACCACCCTCAATCCGGCTATTACGATCTTTTTTTCCTCTCTGACTCGACAAAAACCTCTGCCACAGCACCCAAAATCCTGCGTTACTGGACACCACCGTGGAAAATGCGCCCTGCTCTGCACCCTCCAAAGCCCCTCACCGACTTGCACATTGTCATCGACCCCGGCCACATCGGCGGGGAATTCGCCCAGGTTGAAGAGCGCTGGTACCGCATTGGCGAAAACACCCTCCCCATCACCGAGGGGGATATGACCCTCAAAGTTGCCCGAATCATGCAGCGAAATCTCACCGCTCTTGGTGCCCGCGTCACCCTCACCCGGAATGATGCCCAACCGATCACCAAGCTGCGCAGTGAGGACCTCAAGGCCGAAGCTCAAAAATGGCTCACCCGTTTGCCCGGCAGTCGCAAGCCCTCCGCTTACAAACTTCAACACACTGCCGAGCGCCTTTTTTACCTCAGCAGTGAAATCCGCACCCGCGCCGAGCAGATCAATAACAAGCTGAAACCTGATCTTGTTGTCTGTCTGCATTTTAATGCCGAAGCCTGGGGCAATCCAAAAAAACCGGACTTTGTGAGCAAAAATCACAACCACATCCTGATCAACGGTTGTTACAGTCAGGGCGAAATCAAAGAGGATGACGAACGACTGGAGTTGTTGCTGCGCTTGCTGCAACGCACCTACTACTATGAGCTCACCATGGCTGAAGAAGTTTCCAAATCCATGCGTCGCGGCACAGGACTTCCGCCCTACACCTACACCGGTGACAATGCCAAATCGGTGAACAGCAACCCCTACATCTGGAGCCGGAATCTGCTCGCCAACCGCATCTACCTCTGCCCGGTCATTTTTCTCGAGCCCTATGTCATGAACAACAAGGAAGTTCACGCGAGAGTTCAGGCTGGTGATTATAAAGGCATTCGCAAAATTGGTAAAAGCTACCGTCTCAGCATTTATCGCGAATACGCCGACTCCGTCACTGCCGGACTGGTCAACTATTTTAAAAAACAAAGAAACTAAATCATTATCAAGCATCCCTCATTCATCTTAATCGCCGGTTGTGGTTATGTTGGTTCCCGGCTCGCCAGGATACTGGAATCCCGTGCTCAAAAACACCTCGCCCTTTCCCTCTCCGGCCAAGCTTCGGAAGTGCTACAGTCCGAAGTGATTACTTGCGATCTCAGTGATCTCAGGGAGGTGAGCATGTTGTCACAAAAAATCCCAAGCCCATCAGCTATCGTCCACTGCGCCAGTTCAAATCGCGGTGGAGCTGATGCCTACCACGACGTCTATCTATGTGGGGTGCGCAATTTGATCGACAGCTTCCCCGACAGCCCCCTGTTTTTCACCAGTTCCACTTCCGTCTATGCCCAGAACGACGGCTCGCTGGTCAATGAAGATTCCCCTGCTGAGCCCATGCGTGAAACCAGCCAAATCCTGCGCAAAGCCGAGGAAGTCGTGCTCGCCCATGACGGCACCGTATTACGTCTCTCCGGCATCTACGGCCCCGGACGCTGCCTCTACCTCCAGCGCTTACTCGACGATACCGCTTCGATAGAAGCGGGAACCGAACCACGCTTCCTGAACCAGATCCACCGTGATGATGCTGCTGCAGCCATCGCCCACCTGATGCAGCAAGCCCCTGATAAAGTGCGTGGCCAGATTTACAATGTCACCGACCAGCACTCACCGACCCAACGTGAGTGTTATGTGAGCATTGCTAAATTCATCGCCTGCCCGACACCCCCTGAATTGCCAGCAAAGGAAAACAAAAAACGTGCCCGAACTCACCGCCGCATCTCCAATCAAAAACTCACCCGCACCGGCTGGCAACCGACTTATCCCACCCTGCTCGACGCCTTAAAAACCGACCCGGATCTCATCTCTTCATTTGCCGACCCATCAGATTGCGAATAATAATCCACTCATCGCCCCCTCATTTCTCCCCCCTGATTTCGATATCATCATAGCAGATCGGAGTTCCTGACAACGGCATTCCGCTCACATAAGCGCGCCCTTTCATCAATTTGACATCGGCAATGTATTCGATTTGTGCCTCAGCAGGCCGGCTTGCGCTTTGTGCCCAAACCCGGCCTGATACCGACCAGCTATCACCATTTTTCAAAACCGACAACTCGAGAAAATACCATTCTCCCGAACGCCATTGAAAAGCAGCGGATTGCACCAGACGCCGCCCCTGTTTCAACTCGACTTTCCTACTGGAAGGCACCACCACAAGCTGGAAGCCGGACAAACCATGCAGGCCCACTCCAAATCGAGGTTGGCGGCGACCCTTTTTGTGAGCTTTTACCCGAACCTGGATCAAAGCATCGGCCGAAAGAGCCTTGCCCATTTGCACCGAAGAATCAATCAGAGGAACCGGTGATAAACTCAAATAGGATTCGTCTGCCGATTTCTCAATCGTAAAATTCCCCTCCAATACCAGCAAACCGTCTCCCAGTTCACCGGCAGCATGTTGAGAAAAATCATTGTGATAGATAAGAGCCGGCCTGTCCTCCCCGGCCGACAGCCTTTCCCCACCACTGGCAAACAGCAAAAGGCAAATCACACTTATGATCCTGTTGCTCATTCCGTTCTGAGGGATTCCATCAGAGGGGTTCTCAATACCACCCGGGCAGCTATCCAGCAAAAGAGTAAACCAGCTACCAACACCCCGATATTCACTGCCAGAAGCAGAGTCACAGGCAGTCCCGAGGACTTTTCCAAAAACATCGGAGCTACGGAAACCACCGCCGCCAACACACCGACTACTACCCCCAGAACATGCAAAAACCAGTGCTCAGCAAGAACCATTTTCTCCAAATCTTTCCGTCGAAAACCCACTGCCTGCATCAGCCCCAATTGCCCTCGTCTCTCCATCACGTTACGACTCACCACCACCGCCAGTCCCAGCGTCCCCAACAACAAACCCAGCCCTCCCAGGGTCGAAAAAATACTGAGATAGGTGTTCTGCACCGCATTGAATTCATTCAGGCGTTTAGCCGCAGGCACCCATTCCAATCCTCTGTCTTCCAGCATCCGGGTCAACTGTTTGACCGTTTTTTCATCTTCGCTCGACTTCAAATCCAACAAAAAATAACGATAGCCGGCAATGTCCGGCCGTTCGGCGATAAACTCCTTCTCAGAAATCACAATACTACCCTGCAATAAGGAATTTTCCAACATGCCCACCAATTTGACTGCAAAGCTTTCCCCCTTGCTGTTCTGATACACAATCAAATCACCAAGTCCTTTGCGCAGCGCATAGGTTGCGGTGTTCATATCGATCACCCCCGGAATCACCTTCATGCCGTCTTCGGCCGGCAGCTCGACTTGCAACACCTGCCATGGAGAATGTAATGAAAAACCGCTTGCTGATATTTTAGCAAAATGAAAAGGCCCCTCCTGCCTGGCCAATGATGCAAAATCCACCCCCAGCAAACGTGGTCGCAGGGCCCGGTTCAAATTCAAACAAGAAGCATCATCCCCGTCACTCACCCGGAAGGAAACCATCGAATACGAATCATCTACTTTCTGAAAACCATACTTCTCGCGCCCTTCATCACTATTCAAATTTTCGTAAACCGGTAAGGTCGAACTGCCCACATAAGCAAAACCTCCGGTGCCCGACTGCCTCGAATCAGCACCGCGTTCTCCTACCAGACGAAAAGAATTAATCGCCGTCACCATGAACACCCCTGCAGCCATCAAACCGATCACTGCCAGACTTCTGCCCTTATGACGCAGCGCATTCTGCCTGCCCAAACCCGCTAGAGTGGGCAGGCCTTGCGAGACTTTTGCCAGCCGACGCAGGATCAAAGCACAAGCGGCCACCCCGGCTGAAGTCAGCAGGAAACCCGCCCCGAAGAACAAACCCTGCTCCGCCATGCTGCCCGCCTGCTTCGGTGCAAACAGACAGCCCACACCCGCAAGCAAACTGATCACCAACACCCACAATGCCGGAGCCCGCCATAAAGGCTTCAAGTCGGAAATATTTGCCCCGGAATCCCCGCCACCGGAAATCAACTGGCTTGGCCGTATCTTCATCACCGCTCGACTGGCAAAATACACCACGGTCACGGCGATGAAAATCGTTGCCAGCCAGGAGATCACGAGGCTGACCGGTTTCAGGAAATAAACAAACTCAATCCCCGATGCCGCCGACTGCCACGCTCCTGACATTCCCCACAAAGCCAGCTTGGTATAAATCCATCCCGCCAACAAACCCACCGCAGCCCCGGTCATCGAAAGCAGCACAGCTTCCAGCAGCATCATCCGTCGAATACGTCCGCTTGTCATCCCCACCGCCAGCAGCAGACCGATTTGTGAACGACGCTGCTCTACTCCAAAAACAAAAACCAGCCCTGTCAGAATCAACGCTGCCACTATCAGGAAAAAACTCATGCTTGCAAACAATGCCCCGAAATCCATTGACTGTGCCACCGCCGCTTTTGATTCAGCTTCGACATCGCGCAGCATCAAGCCGAATTCGCCCGGCTTGACCTGCGTTCTCAGCTTCTCCTGAAAGCTTTTGCGGGTGAATTGATCTGCCGAAAAACGCAGTGCTGTCAGCCCACCAAAACGGTTACTCCAGATTTTTTTTCCCATCGCCAGCGAAATGAATGCCTTCGGAGTTGCCTTGTAATCATCCCAGTATTTTTCATCTTTGTCACGTATACGCTTTTTATCGATCGGGATGCCCGGCTTCCAGCGATTCACGTCCTCCACATCCATTAATCCCGGAAACGCTGGCGTCCAATTCTGATTCATCTCCGCATCATCCATCTTCACCACGGCACGCACCCGGAATTCTGACTCCGCCTCATCCATTTTCCGCCCACTGCCCACCTGGAAATAGCTCAGCTTTACCTGGTCCCCCACCTTCAAAGAGAGATCATCCGCCAACCAGTCCGTGACGATGATTTCATCATCTTTCAGACCTGCCGGCACAATTTTATTGAAACGACTGCCCGCTGCCGCCACCATACTGTAGGGCGTGCTCTTCCCGGCATGGAGAATCCCGTTCACCAGATAAGTAAGCACTCCATTGCCACCGCCCTCACCAACCACCCGCTCCGCCGCCCGCTCCAGCGGGCGGTCGATGAAAACCCGGTCACTGCCGAGTTCCCAAAGTTTGTCATTTTCAATTTTGCGCAAGGTCAGTGAAGCATCTTCGAACTGCCACTCTTCAGCCAGAGCTTGCTCCAATTTTTCAAGGGACAAGTGCTCCCCTTGCCCAATCAGCAGCCCGTTCGCCCGACCAGCTTTTTCCAGCTTTTGCTGCAAAAATCCCAGTGATACAAAAACATTTGCGGTCGGCACTTGTTCCGCTTTCAGGCTGTAAGCTCCCAGGTTCGCCACTCCTATCACCACATCGATTTTCATTCGCAGGCTTACCGTTTCGTCTGCTTCTCCA
>DAOUQC010000015.1 GCA_030625775.1 Verrucomicrobiota bacterium | reverse complement strand
TTCGAGGGGTTTTTCGCAGATGATGTGTTTGCCGGCTTTGGCGGCAGCGATGGCGGGCTCGAGGTGGGCTCCGCTCGGGGTGGCGATAGTGACGATTTCGAGTTCCGGATCGGCGAGGAACTCAGCGAGGTCACTGTAGTTCTTGCAGCCGAACTCATCGGCAAGCACCTGATTCTTTTCGGGGCTGCGACCGAAGATGCTGTGGAGTTCTCCGCCGTCCATGGCTTCGATTGCCTTGGCGTGGAATTTTGCGATCATGCCGGAGCCGATAATACCGAATTTCATAGGTAACATGGGTATGGGTTGAATTGGTGAGTTTGTTTGTTCAGCTGTAAAATTAGTCTTTGGTGATGAGCTGGGCATCAGCCTTGGCTTTGGCGGTTTTTTTCATAAAGCCTGCAAGGCCGAGGATGAAAAGCAGTACCAGGATTCCGATGCCGATTTGGCCATAGAGGCCTTTACCGTTCAGCACCCAAACGGATCCAGCCGTGGCGATCACGGTGGCGATGGTCATCAGGATGTTCCACTTGAGAGCTTGCGCTCCAGTGGGTTTGGCATCACCGAGCAAGCTTTTGGAGTTCATCAAAAGCAGGAAGGTGAAATAGGCGATAGGGATCATCGCTCCACCAATCACCGAAGTGGGAATAGCGAGCGCAGCTTTCGAGCTGGCATTGCTCCAAAAGTACATCGGCCCGAGAAACCCACCAAGTCCGGCGATCAGGGCGCCGGTCAGATGGACGGCTCGATTGCCGGATTTGCCGAGCATTTCACAGAGGGTGAATCCATTGATCAGCATCAGAATGATGATGGTCGAGACCGCCATGCCGAGCACGCCGATGCCAAAGACCGTTTGGGAAATAGTTTTACCGGCAAGAGGTTTCAGCGCATTGGCGAGATTGAAGTTGTCGCGCTTGGCGAGCATGGCGGCGAGTTCGCGGTCTGCTTTGGGCAGGGCAGTGCGGGCGGCGTTTTTGGCGGCATCGTCCATGGTGGCAAATTTGTCTCCGATTTCTGCTTTCAGGCGGACGTCGATGACTTTGTTGTAAGCACCTATCATTTCAGGTTTTACGCTACCGTCTTCATTGAGCACGTCGCCGAACTTGGTGTGGAACTGCGAAGCGGCGGCGATCACCACGCAAGTAGTGGCCAGCACGAAGGGCACGATCAGGCCAATGGAGAGATCAAAAATGGCGAGTGTGCGATGCGGTTTGCCCCAGCCTTTTTTTAACATCGAATACGGCAGCAGGAAGGTCATGTTGATTCCCACTGCGGTGCCGAACGCCGTCATCATGATGTCGCGTTGATCCGAAGCAATTTTGCCGGTCCAGAAATCAGCAAACGATCCAGTGGCAGCGATGGCGGTGTCGAAGGTGGGGGCAGGTTTTCCGAGCAGAGAGGGATCGGGGATTAAACCTTTGAACACAGCTCCCCAGTCGAGTTGACCGTTAACGCTGAGGGCGACGACCACGCCGAAAAACGAAATTACCACGACGCCGACGAGCAGTTTGAGAATAAGCTCGAATAGCTTGATGCCTTTGTTGCCACTTTCGTAGAAGACGTTGATGATCAGTGCACCAACCAGTAGGATGGCGCAGATGATGGTAGTGGACAGGGTGCTGTTACCCACTGAAGGCATGAGGTTTTGCTGGATGGCAGCGGTGCCGAGCGCAAACTGAGGCATGCACCAGACGATATTGGCCATCAGGGTGGCGATGATCCAGGCCCAGCCGAGTACCGGGCTGACGTGTTGTTTGATCGCTTGGAAAGGGCGTTGGCCGGTGGAAAGGGTGACGTAGGAAATGGCACTGAGCATGATGACTCCGAGGATCATCGCCAGTGGTTGCAACCACATCATATTGTAACCCATGAAAACACCCAGATAAAGAGCCCCTGCGAGAGAACCTCCACCGAGGGTGATCGCACCCTGCAACCAGCCAGGCCCACTTTTTTTGGTGTAAAAGCCGAGGCGCTGGGTGAAGGGCTTTTGATTGAGCGCTTCGAGTTCGGCGATTTCTTCGTTGAGGGAGTCGTTGTTTTCCATTTTTTCTAAAAGGATGGGTGTCGGGATGTGAACCGGATTGTAAGGGAGGTGCTTCAATTGACAAGAGACAATTGACAAGGAACAATGGGTGGGGATTCGAGTTTTTTTGTCCTGGCTGTGGCTATTTAAAAGAGTATGAGGATTTCGGTCATTATCCCGACGCTGAACGAGGCAGAATATTTAGCCAGGGTGTTGCAGGCACTAGCGGCAGGGCGAGGCGGGGCGAATGAGGTGATTGTGGTGGACGGTGGTAGTCGGGACGGATCCAGGAAAATTGCAAAAAAGGGTGGGGCGCAGGTGATTGATTGTCTGTCGGCGGGCCGGGCCCGGCAAATGAACCGTGGTGCGGAAGCGGCACAGGGGGAGCTTTTGTTTTTTTTGCACGGAGATACCCTGGTGCCGGATGGAGCTTTGGATTTGATTGAAAAAGCTCTTGAAGATGAAAACGTAGTGGGGGGAGGTTTTATCCGTCAGTTTGATAGTGATTCACGTTGGCTGGATTGGACTTGTCGTTTGTCGGACTGGCGCAGTGAGAGATTGGGGGTGTTTCTTGGAGATCAGGGGATTTTTGTGCGGCGCGAGATTTTTGACAAGATGGGAGGTTTTGATGAAAGTCTGGCTTGTTGTGAAGATTTACGCTTTTCGATGAAGCTTCGGGAGCAGGGGTGCGTGGCGGCTTTACGGCCGGCAGTGATCAGCTCGGCGCGGCGTTTTGAAAAACTGGGTCCGATTTGTACAACCCTCCGAGACGGATATTTTGCAATCAGGCATTTTTTTCATTCTGGAATGTAAAACGATGTCGGAACATCGCTTTACGACAGGGGGCGCAGTCGCTTGCCGCTTATCGCAGTCAATTCTATCACTGGAATATCAAATAGAAACCTCAGGTGAGCAGCTCTTTCCTCACTTTCCCCTGACCGAGGTCGGTGACGTAGAAGGGGCGTTTTTCGACATCGACGGAGTAGTCGGAGCGAACGCCCATGGCACGATAGATGGTGGCGTGCAGATCCATGATGCCGATGGCATCACTGACGGTAGTGCAGGGGCGTTCGTCGGCAGTTTCACCGTAGAGGAATCCTTGTTTCACTCCTCCACCGAACATCAAGACACTGCTGGCGGCGGTGAAGTGGCGGTGCATGCCGTAGAATTTGAGGTCCTGAATTTTATCCTGAACCTTGGCCTGGGCGTTCACTTCTTTGCCGGGTTTGCCTTCGGTCATCATGTCACGGCTGAACTCGCTCGCCAGTACCACCAGGGTTCGATCGAGCAGGCCGCGTTTTTCCAAATCCAGGATTAACTGGGTGATCGGGGCATCGATCATTTTTTTCATATCCTTGAGGCGGGTATTGCCATTGTCATGGGTGTCCCAACCTTTGAAGGGTTCGTAGTCAGTCGATACCTCAACAAAACGGGCGCCGTTTTCTACCAGACGTCGGGCTAATAAACAGCCCTGGCCAAATTTACCAGTATTGTAAGCGTCGTAAACTTCTTTGGGTTCTTTGCTGAGGTCAAAGGCTTCCGCAGCGGGACTGCTGAGTAGTCGGTAAGCATTGTCCAAGGATCGTAGGTAGGAATCTTTCTGGAAATCGCTACCGTATTCAGCCAAGGGGCTGGCTGCGAGCATTCGACGCAAAGCTTTGTCTCGATTTTGAAAACGTCCGAAAGTCATGCCGGCGGGCGGGCGCACCGATTGGATGGCGTCGGCGGGATCGGCGATGCGAAAGGGGCCGTGTTCGCTGCCGAGGCAACCACCGGTTGAAAAGGCTTTCAGTTCCTCGGCTTCACCGTTGCCCGCATAACTTTGGCCAATCTCGACGAAAGAAGGCATGGCTTCGTTCATTGGGCCGAGGATGTGCGACATCCACGATCCAAGATGAGGGGCGGCCACGGTGAGCGGGGGCTGGTAGCCGGTGTGCCAGTGGTACTGGTGACGGGAGTGCAGGATGTGGCCCATGTCAGCCAGAACGTGGGAGCGGATGAGGGTGCCACGTTCCATGATGCTACCGATTCCCTCTAGCCCCTGAGATAATTTGATGGGATCTACGGCGGTGTCGATGGAGGGGAAGGTGGATAATACGCGTTTGGCTTCGACGCCTTTTTCAAAGGGGGTGTAGCGTTTGGGGTCAAAGGTGTCGGTGTGCGCCATGCCACCAGCCATCCACAAGAGAATCATCGAGTCGGCGCTGGGGGCAAATCTCGGGCCGGCCTGCGGGTTCGCCAATACCCGAGGTGCTCCGGCTGCCATGGCGGCGATGCTGGCACTGCTGAGTGATTGCAAAAATTGGCGTCTCTTGATGTGATTCATCTTTGTGCTTAGTAAATTAATTCAAATTCAGGCAAAGCGAGCACGACCCACAAATAGTCCGCTAAAGCTTGCTCGGGATTGTCTGACGACTGCAATACCTCGGTTGCGATGTGGCGTTCTTTTTGTGTGGGTTCTCTACCTAGCGTTTCCAGATGGATCTGAGTGATCAACTTATCTCGATTTAATTTTTTAGCCAACCAGCCTTTGGCACCCTGGCGGAGGATGTTGTCAAAGGTTTTGCCATTGCTGAGTTCGAGGGCTTGCAGGGTGGTTGCCAGACTGTCGCGTTGAGTGACAACTTGCTCCCGGGCCGGGCGGCCGAGGATGCGCATGAGGTCATTTTCTTTGCTTGCCGAGGCCCGCATCGCAAGCTCGATGGGGGTTTTCCCCTGATGCACCGATTGCATTTTTTTGTCCTCAGCGGTCAAGTGCCGCTGCATTTTCACCAGGGCTGCATACTGCCCTCCTTGGCCACGGAATTTTTTTTCAGGGTCACGATCCCTATTGCTGGCTGAATTCCAAACTCCAGTAACTTTTGACACGGCATCGAGCAATTGCTCGGCGGTCATCCGTCTTACGTAGGGGCCGCGAAACACATAAGTGAATTCATCCGCTGTTTTTTCTTTGATGTTGGGATTTCCAACTGCGGGCAGGGAGTAGGCATCGGAAGTGCAGATCAAGCGCATGGTGTGTTTTAAATCATAATCATGTTCTTTGAAGTCCCAGGCCAGCCAGTTCAAGAGATCTTCGTTCCACGATGGGTTGGCCATGAAGTCAATAGGTTCAACCAGTCCGTATCCGAAGAAGTTTTTCCACAAGCGGTTTACCATGGTGCGGGCATAGAGTCCGTTTTTGTCCGAGGTCAGCAAAGCGGCGGCTTGTTGGCGACGTTCGGCCAGGGGAGCGTTGGGCTTAATGTTTCCGAGTTCGGGGAAGAGCATGGCTGCTTGTGTGTCTCTTTTGGTCGGGCGGTTGCAGTGCACCACTTGAAGTTTTCCGGTGGGGGAGAAGATGCTGGCGAAGGCATAGGCTTCATCCAGCTTCCAGCCGTCGATGAAGCTGTCGTGGCAGGAGGCGCATTTTAGATTGGTGCCGAGAAATACCTGCGATACGTTTTGAGCAGCCTGAATGACAGGGCGCTGACTGGCGTTGACCACTCCACGCCAGACGATGCCTTTGATGTAACCTTCTGCTCCCGGTGCTCCTGTGATCAGTTCGGTGGTAAACTGGTCGTAAGCTTTGTTGTCCAGGAGGGATTGATAGAGCCATTCGGTGATCTGTTTCCTGCCTCCGTCGATGTAACCGGTTCCATAATAACTGTTGCGCAAGAGGTCGTTCCAGAAGGTCAGCCAGTGGTCGGCGTAGGCAATACGCCGGGAGAGAAGTTCGTCAACCAATTTGGAGCGCTTGTCCGGGGAACGATCGGTAACAAAGGTTTTTATTCGTGCAGGATCGGGCAGCAGTCCAGTGAGATCCAGAGTGACCCGGCGAATGAAACTTTGATCGCTTGTGGCAGGCTGGAGCGGCCGGGCCAGAAAGCGGTCGATGGGGTTTTTTTGAGTTCCTGAAGGGATGGCTACTTTGCGATGGGCGGTAATCGCTTTTTTGGCGTTGTTAAAAACAAAATCATCCTGCCATGGCAGATCATCTTTGATCCACTGTTCGAGCAGGCTGATTTCTTTTGTCGACAAGCGTGCTCCTTTTGGCGGCATCCACTCGTCATCGTCCTGGCTTTTCAGTAGTTCGATCAGGAGGTGTTTGTTTGTTTTTCCTGCTTCGAGCACTTTTCCGTTGTCGCTGCCGAGCAATAAAGTCTTGCGTGAATTCATCGAAAACCCTCCCTTGGCCGCATTGCCGGTGTGGCATTCTCCGCAGCGTCTGTCGATGAGATCTACGATGTTAACAAAATTCTCTTCGGCGTGTAGCAGAGGTAAGTTTGACGACAGGATGAGCAGGATGCTTGTCAGAAGGGGTTTCATGGTGGGCTTTTCAAGATAGGGGAACTAGTGGGTTTTGCATCAGATTTTCTGACTTGCCTCTAGCTTGGATTTTTGTCACCTTGATCGGATGAGTGAGCCTGTGAGAGCGTCTGATGGTCCCTTGGCGGTGGAAGTCGAAGAGGGAAAAAATTATTTCTGGTGTTCCTGTGGTCTGAGCAAGACACAGCCACTATGTGATGGCTCTCATGCCGGAACTGGCTTCACTCCGGTGAAGTATGAAGCCAAAAGAACCGGCACGGTGCATTTTTGTGGCTGCAAGGTCACTAAGAACAGTCCCATGTGTGACGGTAGTCACAGTGAGTAAGGCGGCTTGAGGGGAGGTTTTGAGGTTGTCTCGCGCTTTCAGCGCTAATGTTGAAATTGATCTGCACCAGGTCTGCGACCTGGGCTAGTATCTTGTCAGGCTTAAGATGGTGGATTCACCGTGGGACAGAATTGCCTCCGGCGGTCTACGTTACACTCCGGCTCCGATCCTGTCATTCAAGGCCAGCGCAAACCACCCCCGACAAATATGGAAATTTGTCCTACGATTCCCATCATTTTAAGGTGGTCGAAGCGCTAGTAAGTGCCGGGATTTCAACTGCCGGATGGCTCATTCCATTTTCAGGATCTTGCGTAATACCGGCTCCATCGCATCGGCCTGGCGCATGAACCCGAGATCGTTGGGGTGTGAGCCGTCGGTAGTGCCTTCGTTGTCGTCGCCGAGCAAATTGGCACCTTCCAGATAGTGAATATTTTTGATTCCGCTGCTGACAAGTTTGTCGTAGGCGAGCACGTAAGCCGCACGGCTTTTTTGATGGCGGTCGCGGGCTGATTTTTTGATCCAAGCATAACCGTAAGTGCGGTCTTCCACCATCAGAATGGGGGTGTCGGGACGGATTTTGCGTAGCTGACGGATGAAGGGTTCGGCTCTTTCTGAGACGAGGTCGGGAGTCATATTGGGTAAACAGTCCAGCACGTAAACCGCCACATCGATTTCTCCGATCAGGGCGGCGAGTTCAGGTTCCATTTTACCATTACCGGAAAATCCAAGATTGATGGTGGGTTTATCAAGGTGCCGCCCTAGAATCGCCGGGTGTGGCATGCCGGGCCGCGAAGCGCAGGCACCATGAGTGATGGAGGTGCCATAAAAAAGAATCGGCAGATCCTTGCGAGGTGCGATGGGCTTGAAAGTCGACCCCTCGGGGACACCAAACTCCAATGAGTTGATGCTGTTGTAGAGAGGTAGGTAGGCGGTGTATTTGCGGGTGCCGGCATCGAGGCCTGATACGATAGTGGCATTGACTTCCTTTTTTGTGGGTTTGACGACCGACACCCAGCGCAATTGGCCTTGTTTATTTTCCGCATAGAGATCGATGCCACTGACGCCGGTGGCTGGCATGTGGGGCATGCCTAAGCCTGCGCTTAGGGTGTAGCGGGTTTGGATTTTTGTTGCATTGGTTTCGAAGCGGGTGAGCATGCCTGAGCTGTGTTGGGAAAGGCTCCAGACAGGTTTGCGCACCACTTCTTTAGCCTTGGCTGGTAAACGCGCGTAGAGGCGTTCCATTTCATCAGCTTGCCATCCGCGGCCTTCGACGCCCCAGTCTTTTACATTGTACCAAGTGAGTCCGTCTTTGGGCTTGGTATCTGCTTTGGCGTTACTTTCTGCTGCAGTTAGCTGGGAACTGAGAGCGAGGCTGAGAGAGCTGCCGAGAGCCAGCTCGGTGAATTGACGGCGAGAGTATAACATTGAAAGATTAGGGTTTAACACTGAGATGCAGGGATGGAATGTAGGCAGGCGAAGGAGGGGAGGCAATGTATTTAAAAGGCTCGGAGGTAATTCCTCATTTGGCAAGGCTTTGGAAGGGTAAATTGAACGAGCATTAGGGCGTTATACTTCCGACCATGCTCTGGGGAAGAGTCCGGTGGTTACCCCTTCATCAGCCCTTGCAGGGTTTTATAATCCTGGCGAATGACGGCGATGGACTCCTCTAGCAGTTTGGGATCGCGGTGGTCTTTGTATTCCATGTGCAGGGAGATTGGGCCGGTGTAGTTGATTTTTCTTAACATTGAGAAAAACCTAGGGTAATCCACCATGCCGGTTCCGAGAGGGACATTGAAGGGTTTCTTTTTCTTTTTGTCCCAGTCGAAATCTTTGCAGTAAACCATACCGAACCAGGGCTCCATGAGGTGGAACTGGGTGGGCCAGGACAATCCTCCTTCGGCAGTGGCGTGGCGGATGTCAAAACACATGCCGACCTGGTCCTTCGGCTCGTCTTTCATCAAGAGGTAGAGATCCCAAAGCGATGCGCCGAAGTATTTGGCTCCTGCGTGATTCTGATAGAGCGGGCGGATGCCGAGATCGGCGCAGAATGCAATCAATTCCTGGTAGGTCTGGTGGAAGGTATTGAGCTGCTCGGGGATGGATTGCGAGTAGTCGTATTTGTAGGGCCGCATGCGAAAGCGTTTCACTCCAAGCTTGGCTGCGGTCTCGAGAACCTTGCGGTTGATCGCTTCGTCGATGTTGTTGACGTCGGAAGTCATCAGAGTCATTTCGACGCCGTATTTTTTGAGAGCTTCGATTTGTTTAGGTAGATCACGTTCGACGTTTTTGGCCTCGACGTGTCCGCCGGGTCTGACTGTGCCTTCGATGCCGGCAAATCCCATTTTTGCTACGAGTTTTGCTTGTTCTTCGTAGGAGAGGTGTTGCAGCGGTTTGTTGAAAACACAGACGGGATTTTCCATTGCCTTGAGTTTGGATGTTTTTTTCTTTTTGTCTGCAGCGAAGTTCAGGTCAGGCAGGTTAGCCGTCGCGGCGGTGGCTGCAGCAATCGTGCTTTTGAGGAAACGGCGGCGAGTGGTGGATTGAGTGGAGGATGGGTTAGTGTTCATAGTTGCTCTATGGATGATGGGGGGGTAGGCTGAAAATGGATTTACAAATTGCTAAAGGTTGTGAGTCGCCCAGCTTAGCAGAAATCTTAATAGCCTATATGATATTGTGAAACCGGAAAAACCATGAAAATGCATCTATTGAATTCAGCGGCTATCATGATCTTAGTCGCTAGCTTGAAAGGCGGATGAATGTCTAGCTGTCATGGCTGGGTACAGTGATGAAAATCCATAGCATTGATCTGAAATTCCAGGGTATTGAAGGTTTGATTGCGGCTTTTTTGATTGAGTCCGGTGGGGAGCTGGCCTTGGTCGAAACGGGACCGGGTTCGACGCTGGGCACATTGAGGGAGGGGATCGAGGACTTGGGTTATTCCGTAGCTGATGTGAAAAAGGTGTTGGTGACACACATTCATTTGGATCACGCTGGGGCTGCAGGCTGGTGGGCCGGGCAGGGGGCTACAGTATATGTTCATGCAAGAGGTGCGCGACATTTGATAGATCCTTCACGTCTGATGGAAAGCGCACAAATGGTCTATGGGGATCGCATGGATGAACTTTGGGGAGAGATGTTGCCGGCTGCTACGGAACAGGTGGTGGTGTTAGAGGACGGTGATGAAATTCGTGTAGGGGATGCTGTTATTGTTGCCAGGGATACACCGGGGCATGCCCGACATCACCATGTGTATAGTTGCGGTGACGTGGTATTTGCCGGTGATGTGGCCGGGGTTCGCCTGGCGGGGCAGGCTTACATTTCGGTGACCAGTGCACCGCCGCAGTTTGATGCGCAAGCCTACCAACAATCGATCACCTTTTTGCAAGAGGGGGCCTATTCAAAAATGTATCTTACGCACTTTGGCGAGGTGCGGGATGTCGAAGATCACCTTGAGCGGTACCGAGTGGCGGTGAAGGCAGCGTCTGATTTTGTTGCCGAGCGTCTCAAGGAGGGGGTGGACGCCCAGGCTCTGCAGATTCTGTATGAAGCTTTCCAGATGGAGCAGGCGTTTCAGGCCGGGGTCCCGGCAGCAGTCTGGACTGACTATCAGCTGGCCAATCCGACTTCCATGTGCGCAGATGGTTTGCGGATTTACCATGAACGCTAAAAGCTGGCCCGGGGCTGTGTGTGATCGTAAAATTCATTTTTTTGATTCGACTCGATGCAAATTTCCAGCAATGTATGGTTAATGATGCGCCAATGGATATACCTGATTTGGATGCTAGGGATTGCTGTTACTAGCAGTGCCCAATCGGAGGGGGGGGCGGAAAGGAGGGATGATCTGGCCCAGCTGCCCTATCATGAGTTGGTCAAAATTGCGCAGAATGATTCCAGTCAGGTCAAAGAGCAGGGACGTCTGACCTTTGTTTTGGCTAGTAACAAAAACGTGCCTCTTGATCAGATTGTGCTGAGCTTGGAACTAAAGAAGGGTGCATTGCCTTTGCCGCTTGATGCCAAAGGGCATTTCTCCGTGCCTTTTTCTGACGCATTGATGGATGAAAATCCACTGATGTGGTCTAATCAACCCCGGGGATCGTTGTCGTTAAAGTTCACTTTGGCAGTGCCTCGAATGGGTAAAATGAAAGCGCTGGAAGTGGTGGAAGGGAAAGTAAAATACCAAGCGGTGTTTCAGTCTTTGGTAGATTTCAAGGCGGCAATGAAAAAAGTGGACACTCATTTTGGTGAGGATGGCCAACAACAACTGGCCGTGCAGTGTGTGACGGGAGGTCGGGCGATCACGATTTATCAGAAATTCGGGTCACGTAAAATCAAAGCCGGTGATGACGCTTCGGTTTGGTTGTTGTATGATCCAAGATTGTTTCAGGAGAATCCCGATATCAGTGTGCCGGAAGGCGCGGAATTTAATTTGCGACCGGTGAATCAGAAGAAGGTGAAGGAGTTGAAAAAATAGAAAAATGAAAACAGGAAAACTGACATTATATTTTGGAGCAATCATCGCTACAGCCATGTGGATGGGGGTTAGTGCTCGTGCGGATAACACCCTGACCTATAGCAAAGTTAATAAAGACGGCTCGGCGGGTGAAGCACAGAAAATGTTGATTCACGGAGGCAAGATGCGGATCGACATGCCTGATGGTAAAAATGCGATGCTTTACGATGCGGCGGCAGACAAGATTTACTTATTAGAAATGGAAGCTAAAAAATATCTGGCTATGGATCCGGCAATGATGGAAAAAATGATGGGAGCTTTGTCCGGCCTGCAAGCCCAACTTGAGGCCAAGCTGGCATCAATGCCAGAGGCGCAGCGGGAGCAGATGCGAGCCATGATGAGCAAAATGGGACAAGGTCTGCTGGGGGGCGGAAAAGCTCCCGAGCTCAAATATGTGAAAACCGGGCGCAAGGAGAAGGTGGGAGGGTACCAAACTGAAGTGGTTGAAGTTTTGGAAGATGGCAAAAAAACGATCGCCTACTATGTGGTTGATCGAAGCGAACTAAAAATAGGGGACAGCGAATATGCCACCTTGGAGAAATTTCAGACATTTCTTGGGGAATTGATGAAAAGTTTACCGGGGCCGATGAAGCAGAAAATAAAAATTCAGACCTTGCTGGCAAAAGGGAACCAGTTGCCGGTCAAAGCGGATCACTTTGAAAACGCAGCACTCAAACGGACGGATCAATTGACGGAAATATCAGCTGAGCCCTTGGATCCGGCTTTGTTTGAAATTCCGGCTGATTTTCAGAAAAGGCAGTTGCCTATTGGGCCAGGGGGGCTTTCGGAGAAGGTCGGGGGGCGATAATTTGGTGCCAGAGCCGCCATTTTGGGTGTTTTGTTGCAGTTGTGAGGATTCTTGATGATAAAAAAAGTGCTTTTTTGAGAAAAAGGCTTTCCTGCACCCCCGGAATTGTGTTAAACGCTTAAGTTGCATTTCTCATGGATAAAGTTTAGAAAGCTTATCCAGAGGAATTGATTTTTTTGTAATCATTTCAGATCTGTTAATTAAAGAACATGAGACGAACTATTAAGACTGTTGCTTTTGTGGCTGCCGGCGCGGCTGCGTGGATGATAACACTTACAGATTCATCGGCCCAACGAGTGGTCACGGATGAGTTTGGAACCGAGTATCTGATTGATGTTCTGCCACCTGATACGCAGCGAAAGGTGATGGAAACCCAGTCGAGTATTGAGATGGGTGGTGAAGGCCCCTTGAAGGTGCAGGGTGGTTCTGTGGTGTTGGCACCGGATTCTCCTCGTGGAGTGAGCGATGCCCCCTTGGTTGATAATCTCAGAGGCATCGTGATTGTGCCTACTCCTGGTGATGTAAGGGCTGATGGCTGGCCTGGAGTGGAAGGCATCTGGCATGATTACGACGATTTCCCCCAGAAAGTGGGTGATGTGTTGACCTCTTATCTGGGCAGCTCGGTATCGCTGGCATCTTTGGATGAAATGATCAAAGCAACGATTCGTGCTTATCGAAGTTCAGATCGCCCGGTGGTGGATGTGATGTTGCCGGAGCAGGATATTACTTCAGGAGTGGTGCAGTTGGTGGTGGTCGAAGGTAAGTTGAACCGGATTCGTGTGGAGGGAGTTGATGCCAATACCGAGGAATACATTCGTGGGCAGGTGGATCTCGTAAAGGGGGATGTGATCAATAACAAAGATGTATTGAGAAATTTGAATTGGTTGAACCGAAGCCCTTATCGCAAGGTTGATCTGGTTTACGCCCCTGGTTATGAGTTTGGGACAACGGATATCATACTGAATACACTGGAGACGGATCCATCTTTCTTTTACATGGGTTATGAAAACTCCGGAACAGAGGCGCTTGGACGTGATCGATTTATAGCCGGTTACAACTGGGGGGATGCGTTCGGGCCTGATCAAGGGCTTAGTTATCAGTATACCACAAGTACTGATTTTGAAACGGTGCAAGGGCATTCAATGGCTTACACGGGCATGTTGCCCTGGCAGCATTTCCTGATCGTGGCAGGATCGTATGCGACTGCAGATTCTGAAACAACGGCCGGTGGGTCTACCTTGGAATCCGGTGGGGTCAACTCTCAGGGAAGCATACGTTATGGCCTTCCGGTTAATTTTTTCAAATCCCAGGCTCAGGAATTGAAAATTGGCTTGGATTTCAAATCAACTAACAATAATCTGGCCTTTGGTGGTGATGATGTGTTTGATACCACAACACAGATTTTCCAGTTAAGTCTCGGTTACAATATTCTGGCTCAGGATCGCTGGGGTGTGACAAAAGCAGACGT
Organism: Verrucomicrobiota bacterium; assembly: GCA_030625775.1. Lineage (GTDB taxonomy): Bacteria > Verrucomicrobiota > Verrucomicrobiia > Verrucomicrobiales > DEV007 > JAADHD01. The sequence continues at coordinate 58,239 of DAOUQC010000015.1, read as the reverse complement.
CACAGGTTATTACTCACCGGGTGGAGTGAACGGAGACAATACGGATGAGACCTTCCAGGAAGCTCGAAACGATGCTCATGCGGAGTATGCCTACGGAACTTTTGGAATCGAGCGTCAACAGCGGTTGCCGGAAAACTGGACGTTGCGTCTGCGCGGACAGGGGCAGGTTTCTGATGGTAACCTGCTCGCCAGTGAGCAGCTTGGCATAGGTGGTTACGATACGGTTCGTGGTTTTGATAACCGTTTGATTCGTGGAGATCAGGGGGTTTGGGGAACGGTTGAAGTGTTCACTCCGGCTACTTCGGTTGGACGTTTCATGAAATGGAAAAATGAGACTGATGAGTTGCGCTTCCTTGCATTTTTTGACTACGGCAATGTGGGCAATGTGGATCGTCTGGATGATGAACCCAGCTCGTTCCAGATGTCGAGTGTAGGTGCAGGTTTGCGTTGGCGCTACAGTGATTGGTTCCGTGTGCGCTTGGATTACGGTTACCCGGTTTCGACGGAGAACTTGGACGGTCTTGATGCCACCGGTCGCTTCCACATTGGTGCAACGGCGAACTTTTAGGAACTGTTCAGAGCCTAATTGAGGTAATCAAACAGGACGGGTTGTTTACAACCTGTCCTTTTTTTGTACAAACCTATTATTATGGGCAAGAAGAGAGGGGAGCTTGAGAATTAAATGAACAGGTTTTTGCTGCTAGTTATTTTTTTGATGGTTGCTGGCTTGCTGGCTTTTTTCCTGCTCAAGCCGGGTCTGATAAATGAGGCGGTGCACAAAGTTGCGGGATTGCCCGGTGGTTTGGTTTTCCGGGATGAGCTTCCAGATAAGGTGGAAACATGGACGGGCAGTGGAGGCAAGTCGATGAAGGCGGTTCTGGTTTCAGCCGATGATCAGCGGGTTGAATTTCGTCTGCCCGATACGCAGCGGGTTCACTATCTCGATATGGATGCCCTGGCTGCAGAGGATCAGGAGAGAGTGAAGACGCGGGTGGCAAAATGGGGCAAGGCGGGCGTTTTAGGCTATCCTGTCAATCTTCGTGCAGATCCCTGGCCTGCGGAGTGGAGAATGGAAAGCCGCACAGAATTGGTATGGTCCTCGGATAAGGAAGCGTGGAGGAGTGAACATTTTGATCTTTATAATGAAGCAAAAGTAAAGCACGAGACTCTGGAAACCATTGCCGGTATTTGTGAGTCAGTGGACGGGGCATTGAAATCGCTGCCTTTACCTCTCGATTGGGGGCGTCCAGCGGGTGCCCGGCGTGAGGTTATCTTGGAGAGCATGTTCAAGGGACAGGAAGAGGGGAAGTTGGCAGGTTTTTTTAACGGGAGAACTGGGAAAGTTCATATTGATACTAGTCAGTTGGTTGAGCGGGAGAACCAGCTCATTGTATTCGAATTTGACAAACCGCAGAAACGTCAGAAATACGATGCCATTGTGCATGAAGTGACTCATCAGGCCATGGTATCGATGTTGATGCTCGATATGCCGGCATGGATTCCAGAGGGGATTGCGGAATATCTGTCAGCCATGCATTTCTCCCCCGGGAACTACCAATTTCATACGAGCTATGCGGCCGTTCGTTATCACATCAACAAAACAGTAATGGCCGAGCGTGGTTTCAAAGAACGCAAGCTACACCTTTACCAGATGGATGAGTTTATGGGGCGACGTTTGGATAAATGGAACAATACCGTTCAGGAAGGGGGGGCAGCAGGTTTGTTGCAGTATAATATGGCCTTATTGCTGGTAGATTTCTTTTTTCATGCGGATGGCAAGAATGGTGAGCCGATGAGGCATTATCTTGAAGCCGTGCTGAGTGGAGCTGATGAGAAAGAAGCGAGGATGAAACATTTGTTGAGAGGAAGAACCTATCAGGAACTGGAGGATGCTGTTTTTGAACGCTGGAAATCAGTCGGTTTTGCGATTGATTTTGAGAGTAAACCTCGAATTGAGAAGGACGATTTCACTGTTGATTGGGGAGCTATCAGTATCATGCGCTCGAATGCAGCCAAGAGGGCACAAAAATAGGGTGTGAGGAATAAAGCGGTTTTTTTGTAACCCCGGGTGTTTGGCTTGCGTCCTAGTCAGGTAGAAAATACTGCCTATGGATGCGAATATTATCGATACTATTGTGATGCCGCCCCCTTTGTCTGAAGCTGCTGGTAGAAGTAAAGGGCTTGAAGCTGCTGATAATTTAAATGTGAAATCGCGATCCTGGTGGAAACGATTACTGACTGGGCTTGGCTCTTCGCTCGATTGGTTTTTTGGCTTGATTGCGATAGCGGGCGGGCTTGCTTTGTTGTCGATTGTGCCGATTTTAAACTTTTTGAGTTTGGGCTATTTGCTCGAAGTCAGTGGTCGGGTGGCGAGAACAGGGAAACTACGTTCTGGATTTGTCGGGATTCGCAAGGCCTCTATTATCGGTAGTGCAGTTGTTGGGATTTGGGCGGTATTATTGCCCATACGCTATGTTTTTGGAATGTGGCGGGATGCGGAACTGATAGCTCCCGGTAGCTCCAATTCCTCGGCTTGGCGGGTGGGCTTGATGATTCTTTCTGTTCTCGCTTTTTTTCATATTGCCTGGGCTTGTATTCGTGGGGGACGACCTTGGCATTTTTTGTGGCCGGCCCCTCTTCGCTTTTGGCAATGGTTGCGTGGGCCAGGTAAGCTTGCAGTGGTTTGCAGCAGAGGGTGGGGGTATTTGTCGGAATTGAATTTACCTTATTATTTTTGGCTGGGAGCAAGGGGCTTTGCCGGGGCTGTGCTTTGGTTGATTCTACCGGTGGGGATACTTATTTTTGCGGCGAGTTTATCTCCGGGAGCAGGGGCTTTACTTTCACTGGTGGGGGTATTGTTGCTGACGCCGGTGGTTATGTGGTTGCCTTTTCTTCAAGCCCACTTTGCCCGAGTTGATCGTTTCAAAGCAATGTTTGAGGTCGGCGAAATCCGGCGTTTGTTTAACAATGCGCCGGTGGCTTTCTGGCTGGCCTTTTTCATCACGCTGCTGTTCGCGGTACCGCTTTACCTGTTGAAGGTTGAATTGGCCCCGAGAGATGTTGCCTGGTTGCCGAGTTTGCTGTTTGTATTGTTTATTTTCCCGGCTCGATTACTGGCAGGCTGGGCGATGAGTCGTGCAGTGAGGCGGAAAAAAATGCGTGGTAGGTTTTTTCGCTGGACCAGCCGTCTGGCTTTTTTGCCAGTAGCCCTGGCCTATGTGTTGATTGTTTATGTGACCCAGTACCTTTCTCAGAATGGCAGTATGAGCTTGTTGGAGCAGCATGCATTTCTGGTGCCAGCCCCGATGATGGGAATGTGAGGAGGAAGCGCCGATCGAAGTGAGACAGCCGGAGTTTACTGCTCAGAGGCAACTCAGGATTTAGGATTAGAATCACCTTTCTTTTTGGTAAGAGAAGAGCTGGGGCAGCCACAGTCATGCCCACACCCGTCATTTTTTTTACGTCGTTTGTTGATCGCTCGCCAAATAAATAGCATGGCGGTGAGGATGATAATCCCCAGGGTGATCCAGGCTTGCCAGTCGGAAGACATCAGTAAAATCAGTTAAAGCCTAACAACAGGCCGCCCTGATAAATAACCAGCGCTGCGAGATAGGCGGTGCCCGTCATGAAAGCAGTTTGAAACAGGGGCCATTTCCAGGAATTGGTTTCGCGGCGTACGACGGCAATGGTGCTGATGCACTGCATTGCAAAAAGGTAGAAGACCATCAAGCTGAGACAGACCAGAGGGGTGAACACCGGGGTGGTGCCGTCGGAGCGGCGGGCTGTCTGCATACGTTGGCGTAGCAGGGTGAAAGTAGCGTCCTCGTCGTCTTGTTCCTCGACATTGTAGGTGATGGCCATGGCTGAGACAAACACTTCCCGTGCGGCGAAGGAGGCAACCAGACCGATGCCGATTTTCCAATCGTATCCGAGTGGCTTGATGACGGGCTCGATAGCATGGCCGATTTTTCCAGCAATACTGTTTTCGACCTGGGTGGCCTGGTCGGCATCGGGGGTTTTGGGATAGTTTTCAGCAGCCCAGAGCAAAATAGAAATCCCCAGAATCACCGTGCCTGCACGGCGGAGGAAGATCTTGGAGCGATCCCACATGTGCAAGGTGATCGTGTGCAGAGAGGGGGCTTTGTAGAGGGGCAGTTCCATGATTGGAGCAGATTTCACTTCGCGGCTGAAGGTTTTATTAAAAATCCACGCGGCAGCAAAGATGGCCACGGTTCCCAGGACATACAAAGCAATCATGAACCCTACTTTAATAAGTGTGGGGACTTGTGTTTCGGGGATCAGTACGGCGATCATCAGTAAATAAACTGGAAGTCGGGCGGTGCAACTGGCCCAAGGTGCAACCAGGATAGTGATCAGACGATCCTTGGGGTTTTCCACTGTCCGAGTAGCCATGATGCCAGGAATGGCGCAGGCGTAGGAGCTGAGCAGGGGGACAAATGATTTGCCATTGAGGCCGACTTTGGCCATCAACCGATCCATCATAAAAGCCACACGTGACATGTAGCCGGTGTCTTCCATCAGACCGATGAAGAAGAATAGTATGAGGATTTGTGGTAGAAAAATAACCACTCCTCCGACACCGGCAATGACGCCATCAGTAATGAGATCCCGCAAGTCTCCCGGAGGCATGAGGGCAGTGACTTTGTCTCCGAGCCAAGCAAAGGCGGTGTCGATCCAGCCCATAGGTATTTCCGCATAGGAAAAAATCAGTGCAAAGATCAATGTCATGATGCCGATGAGTGCAACCCAGCCCCAGACTTTGTGCAGTAAAAATTTGTCTAGGCGATCTGTGCTTGAGGGAGCATTGTTTGCAGAGTGTTTAACGGCGTTTTCGCAGATTTTCTGAATGGTATCGTAGCGCGCAGCAATGAGATGATTTTCCCAGTCATTGTTTGAATGCGATTTTTTAGTTGCTTCATCGAGCAAGTAAAGTGCTGCACGTTCGTTGTGATTTTGTGTTTGCTGCTTGTTGGCAGCTAAAAAACCTTTGAGTAACCGCTGCGTGTCATCCGGCAGGGGGATGCGCAGTGGGGATGCAGGCAAATCGCTACGGCTCATGGAGATGCGCAATTCGGGCAAACCTTTGCGCGTATTGGCTTGCATTGGAATCACGGGAACACCAAAGGCTTCGCTGAGTACTGAGGCATCCAGGGTGAGGTTTTGTGACTCTGCCACGTCGACCATATTCAGAACGAGGATGGAGGGAAGGCCGAGCTCGAGTACCTGGGTGGCCAGATAAAAATTTCGTTCAGGATTGGAAGCATCCAGGATGACAATGACCGCATCAGGTATAGGGGTGTCGTCGCGGCGACCGAGCAGGACATCACGCAGGATTTCTTCATCGGGGGAGCGGGCGTTCAGGGAGTAGGCGCCAGGCAGGTCGATGATGAGCAATTCTTTGCCGTGCTGGTCGTAACAAGTCCCTTCCTTGCGCTCGACAGTGACGCCGGGATAGTTGCCGACTTTTTGACGCATGCCGGTTAGGGCATTGAACAGGGTGGTTTTACCGCAGTTGGGATTGCCCACCAGAGCAAATACGCGACGGCTTTTTTGCGTAGCTGTTTCAGGAGAATACGAAGCTGCAGGCTTTGAACTGCTCATAGCATGTAGCAGTCTCTCAAAGTCAGGCCAGGCAGGGGCGGGGTTCGATCTCGATCAGTTTGGCTTCATGGGCTCTGACCGAGAGCAGGGAGCCGCGGACAGAGAGCTCGAGTGGATCACCGAGAGGGGCGCGTCGGATCAGTGAAACGGGGGTGCCCGGCAGCATTCCCAATTCGCGGAAGCGTATCAGGGAATCATCAGAGCTGGTGAAATCCCGTATTACCGCCTGATCGCCCGGTTCGAGATCAGCGAGGGTTTCAGTGATGGTATAGTTTTCAGATAAAGATAAATCAGATTTCATATCCAGATACTCCTTAATGAGAATGAGTCTCAATTGCAGTAAGATATAATAATTCTTAGAAGATGATAGTAGAAAATTGTGTTTTTTTGCTTTGAGGCATTAAAATGCGGAGGAAGAGGGCAAAATATGCGGAATTGCTTCTCAATCAAGCCGCTGGTAGCAGCTAAGGGTGGGTTTTCGCAAATGGGGAACGAATGTGGGCGGTTAATAGTAGTAATCTGATGCTGTAGCTGAAAGATGTGCGAAGGTGGGGCCCGGTTAAGAATCACTGCAGCGACTTTCGTTTCATAATCGTTATTTTATGTTGAGATTCACTGGGTGTGTTTTGTTGGTGGAATCATTTTCCTGCCTGGTCCTGCGTTCAGACCTACTGACACGCTGCGAGATTTTTCTTCCATGCGGTGATCGAGCGCCGGAGGTTCTCTTTGGGAGCAATTTTGATCGCGTAGCATTGTAGCCCCACCGGGCCTTTGTAATCCAACTCGCGTAGATGCTGCAGCAAACTGGTCTGGTCGAATGATCCTTCGTCGAGTGGTCTGATAAGTTGTTGCCAGCTTGTGCCATCGGTATCCGCCCCGCAGGTGCTGACGCTCCAGAGGTAGGGGCAGATTTTTTCGAGGGTTTCGCGTAAGTCGTTCTGCGGTTCCACTTTCAGGAAGTGGCAGAGGTTGAAGGCCACGCCTACATTGTCGCGTCCGGATGCCTTGGCAATGCGCAGGGCGTCACCCGCAGTGGCGACATAAAATCCGCTGTGGGGATAGAGCACGATGCGTAGCCCGGAGGCCTTGGCCTGATCCGCAATCTCACGGACAAAGGTCACTGCCTGTTCGTCAGTGTTATCTTTGCCTTTCTGCACGTAGAGTTCGATGATCGTCTTGCTTCCTTTCAAGCTGGCGATTGCTTCGCTGACGACAGGATCGTAGCTGTGGCCGTCTGCTCCCAGTTTTCCGCCGACATAGATGCTAAAAATCTTGAGTCCCGCTTCGTCGTAGGCTTTGAGATGTTTCGCCAGGTCTTTGCCATAGACCGAGCCGATGCCGTCGTATCCCAGTTCTTTGAGAATCCTGGCACCTTTCTCCGGGGTTTCGAATTTTACTCCGTTCTGGAAAGGGTAGAAAGGCGGGGCGAAGGACGGTTTCTCTGCCTTCGCCCAAGTGGGGGTCATAAGTGCGAGGAAGAGTAGGCAGGATTGGATGATGATAGTCGTTTTCATAAAGGAGTAGGCTTGGATGCTTCTTGTTTATCCCGTTTTCCAATCTGTGCGTGAAATACGGCTGCGCAGGCGATTTGCCTCATCATTGTCGAAGGATTCCTTTCCTGGATCCCATTTAAGCTTCCGTCCCAGTTCCATGGAGATATTACCGAGGTGCATCACCGTGCTGAGGCGGTGCAGGGCTTCGGCAGTGTAGGTGTTGGTTTTGCGCGATTTCACGCAGTCGAGAAAGTCGCGGTGTTCACCAGGCGGAAGTGGCCAGATTTTGCTGTTCTGGTATTCCTGTTTAAAGATGCCGGGCTCGTGGGCTTCGAGTTTGCCGAGCCAACCCTTGATTCCCGCCCAGCCGTCGCTGCCCTCGAAGCGGATGCGGACTCCTTCGGACCTCACCTTCATGACAACACTGTTGGCATAAGTGTATGTCAGTGCAAATTTGTTGGGCATGGTGTTGAGAGCATTCGGTGGGATCACACCTTCACCCTCGACTTCCACCGGACCGCTGTTTTCAGCGAAATTTCCCACCTGGGCAGTGTCGATGATGTGCGCTCCCCAGTCGGCCAGAGTGCCGCCTGAGTAGTCCCGAATCTGCCGCCAGCAATCCTTGTGGGTGCGCATCGGGGAATAGGGAACAAAAGGCGCTTCGCCCAACCATAGGTTGTAGTTCAAATCCTTCGGCACCGGTGCGGGATCCTCTTTGGGGAAGACATGATCGTCTTTGAAGGGCAGGCCGACCTCGATGCTTTTCAGCTGTCCGATGGCTCCGTTGCGCACCACCTCGGCGAGTTTGTGGTAGAGATCGACCGAGCGATCTTCGAGCCCGGTCTGGAATACTGCATCGTGTTTTTTTACCGTATTCACCAGTTGCCGACCCTGGGCGATGGTCAGGGTGGGTTTTTCGCAGAATACATCCTTGCCCGCCTTCAGTGCCAGCAGGGAAAGAGGGACGTGCCAGTGATCCGGAGTGGAAATGACAACCGCGTCGATGTCATCCCGCGCCAGCAATTCGCGGAAGTCGGTAAACTTGCGGCAATCTTTGGTATGGTAGTGGGTGTCGATGACTTCCTTCGCTTTCTGTGTCCGGCTGGCGAACACATCGCAGACCGCTACCGCTCGACAATCCTCCTCTTTGAGAAAGCGCTTCAGGTTGTAATTCAGGCCATGGTTACCGACACCGATGAATCCCAGGGTGATCTGTTTCGAAGGAGCCTTGCCGCCGAACAGCCGGGGTGCGAGGACGAGGGGAGCGGTGCCAATAGCGGTTGTCCGGATGAATCTCCGGCGGGTTACGGACGAGGGAGCCGAGTTGTTCATGGTAGGGGAATTAAAGGGAGGGGGATTATCATTTCAAGTGATTCAGGAAAAGAAATTGGATTATGCAGAGGCTCGGAGACGCAGAGGAAGAGAGGGGCAGGAGGAATGAATATCATGAGGTGGAGAGTAGAGGGTAGATTTGAATGGGGTTAAACTGGATATGTTGTAACAGTCCTCATCAACTCCCCACTTGCCCTTGCTGCTCAGCGTGGAGAATGTAGATTGTCGGCATGAGGAGGAAATTTTTGTTACAGTTCCTGCCGGGTAATCTTGTTCTGGTTGGTTTTTGTTTGTGGAATCTGGCCACATTTGCCGAGGCTAAAGACTCACGCCCCAACATCCTGCTCATCATGGTTGATGACATGGGATTTTCCGATATTGGCTGTTATGGAGGGGAAGTCGATACTCCTCATCTGGATCGGCTGGCAGCGGGGGGATTGCGTTTCACGCAGTTTTATAACACGGGACGTTGCTGGCCGACGCGAGCCGCTTTGATGACGGGGCGTTATCCGCACGACGTGGGGCACGCGATGATGTTTGGCGAGCAAGCACCTCCGGCCTATCAAGGAACCTCGAAGCAGCGGGCCTTGATGATTTCTGAAGTGTTGAAGCCCTTGGGCTATCGCACTTATCATGTGGGTAAGTGGCATTTGCACAACAGGAAAAAAGGAGCAGCCAGTGCGGCGTCATGGCCTTTGGGGCGTGGTTTTGATCGTTCGTATTGTGTGAAGCGTCAGGATAACTTTTTTAATCCGAAGCTGATGCTGGATGAGCATTTCGAGTTTAAGCGGCCGGGGGATGAGGATTCGGAATATTACATCACCCGAGCCTTCACGGATCGCACCATTCATTACCTGGACGAGCACCAGACTTATCACCGCGACGAGCCGTTTTTTCTCTATCTGGCACACACGGCACCGCATTTTCCTTTGCATGCATTGCCGGAGGATGTGGCAAAATTTCGTGAGAGGTATCGTGTGGGCTGGGATGTGATTCGTCAGCAGCGTTTGGTGCGGATGAAAAAATCGGGGATACTGAATGCAAAACTGACAGAACGTGATTCGGATGCGGTGGCCTGGGATTCCCTGTCGGATAAAGAGAAAGATGATTGGTCGGGGAGAATGGCCGTGCATGCGGCGATGATTTACCGGATCGATGTGGGCATTGGTCGGATCGTAAAAAAACTGAAATCGATGAAGGCTCTGGACAACACCCTGATTTTATTTTTGTCGGACAATGGTGCGAGTGCGGAATACATTCTACGTGGGGACGGACATGATCCGAAAGCACCTCTCGGCAGTGGAGAAACCTATCGCTGCCTGGAAGTAGGTTGGGCCAACGCGGCGAACACACCTTTTCGTTATCACAAAATATGGGTGCACGAAGGGGGGATTTCCACTCCGCTGATTGCTTCATGGCCGGCAGGCATAAAAAATAAAGGTGGGTTGACGAGTGCGTTGGGGCATGTGGTCGATGTATTGCCGACAGCGGTGGAATTGGCGGGAGGAAAGGTGGGAAAAGAGGTGTCGGGACGCAGTTTGCTGCCGGTTTTGCGTGGGCAGGGAGAAATGAATGCAGAGAGAATGGTTTTCTGGGAGCATCAGGGCAACCGTGCGGTTCGTCAGGGGGATTGGAAACTGGTGGCTGTGGACGGTGCTCCCTGGGAGTTGTATAATATCGGCGAAGATCGTAGTGAGACAAAAAATCTGATTGATGTTGAGACTGCCCGCGCTGAAGGACTGAAAGAAAGTTGGCAAAAGTGGGCGCAGGCACAGGGAGTCCTGCCCTGGGATGATTTGAAAAAGTGGAGGCCGAATTATTCGAAAGATTACAAGATGAAATAAAGGGGGAGGCTGTAGCGGTTTGGATTGCCAGACGGTAGGAAGTGGAAAAACGTAAATGGCTGAAGGCGGTTGTCTGGAAGCAATGACCAGGTGAAGGATGGATTTGTTTTTGTTTAAAAAAGTGGTTTCGCAGTTTTTATATCCGATACCGGTGGTATTGGCCTTGCTGTTACTGGCTTGGTTGGTGCTGGCCTGGTCGAGACGGGGGCGGCGCAATTTGGTGGGTGTGGGTACGGAAGTATTGGCGGATTATAGTGTGCCAAAAAAGAAAAGGCGTCCTGGTTGTTTTGGCATGTTGTTGCTTTTTTCAGGTATATTTATCCTCTATGGATGCAGCACAGGATTGTTGGTGAATCAGATGTTTTTCATTTTGGAGCAACAATACCCTCCGCTGCAAGTGGAGGATGAAAAAGTGAGGGTTCTGGAACCGGAATACATAGTGATTTTAGCTGGATCCCATGTGTATTTTCCGGAGCGTCCGATTACATCACGCCTTGGCAGTTCTACGATGGCCAGGTTGGTTGAAGGGCTTCGAATTCATAAACAGTTTCCCAGTGCCAAGGTGGTGATGACGGGAGGTGTGATGAAAGAAGGCTGGCCCTCAGTGGCTGCGGAGATGGGGGAGATGGCCAGGATACTGGGATTGGAAGGGGAGGTGATTCTGGAAGAAGAGGCCAGGGATACGAGAGAGAATGCGAGTTTGTTAAAACCCGTCTTGCAGGCCAAGCCCTTCATTCTGGTAACATCGGGCTACCATATGCCGCGGGCGATGGGGCTCTTCCGGGGCCAGGGTTTGCAGCCTGTCGCTGCGGCCGCGGATATCAAGCGGTGGCCAAGAACAAATTACGAACATGACCAGTTGATTCCAAGTGCTAAAAACTTATCGAGAATGAGTATGGCACTTCATGAATATCTTGGATTGCTGTGGGCGAGCTGGCGAGGACAATTGAGCGAAGCGCCTGAGAGCGAACAGCGGGAGCAAGAAGCCAAGCCTGTCGATGAGGGGGAGATTCTTGTGAAGGGATGACTGATCAATCCGAAGTTTTGCAATATCAGTAGCCCAGGGCTTTGCCATTTCTCCGCCAGTCGGCGACACCGTGGTATTCGCCAGTGTCGAGATCAATTGCGATTGAATGGGCATCTCCCTGAGTGCTGCTTTTTTTTCGGGCGGACAACACATGGCCTTTGGCTTCCAGTTCAGCGATTGTTTCCGGGGTAATCTGATCGGCGAAGGTTTCGTAGGTGATTTTGTCGGGCAACCACTGATGATGAATTCGCGCTGCGCGCATCGCCTCAGGAAGATCCATTTCAAATTCAAGTACATTCAAAACCATCTGCAGGGTTGTATTAATAATGGTTCGTCCGCCGGGACTTCCGGTGACGAGCGCAGGGTGTCCTTTGTAAGCAATAATCGTCGGGGTCTGTGAACTGAGCATGCGTTTGCCGGGTGCGATCCGGTTGGCTTTGGTACCGATTTTTCCACTGCGGTCAGTGTGGTCGGGATACCAGTTGAAGTCACCCATTTCGTTATTGAGAACAAAACCAGCGCCTTTCACAACAATGCGTGCGCCCCAGCTTGCCTCGAGGGTGGTGGTGTTCGACACCGCCAGCCCATCTCCGTCGATCACTGAAAAATGGGTCGTTGAAGGGGATTCACTCATCACTTCAACATGCGGTGCCAGGGTTTCGCTCGGGGTGGCAAAACGTTCGTCGATATCCTCAGCCAGTTTGCGAGCGTAATTTTTTCGTGTCAGTCGTTTTGGAGTTTTGACAAAATCCTGATCTCCCAGAAATTGCGCCCGATCGCAAAATACTCGCTTCATTGTTTCGGCGATGATATGAATATTGCGCGTAGAGTAGCGGTCATACTTGCGCAGGTCGAAACGCTCAAGAACATTGAGCATTTCCACCAGACAGACGCCACCGGAACTCGGGGGTGGCGCGCCATACACATCGTATCCGCGGAATTTCCCGTGAACCGCACGGCGGGCTTTGGCTTTATAGTTAGCCAGATCTTCGACGGTGATCAATCCATCACCTCGCTGCATTTCGGCGACCAGTAGTTCAGCCGTTTCTCCTTGGTAAAATCCTTCAGCTCCCCGATCAGCAATGCGTTGCAGTGTTTTTGCCAGATCAGGCAAGACCAATCGGTCGCCGGCCTTCCATTTTGTTTTTTCTGCACCTTTCTGTGGTATTTTTCCGTAAACCCGGATCAATTCCTGGTGATGTCCTCCCTCTTTGGTAATTATCGATTCCAACACGCTGTTGAGTGAACTTGCCAAGGCGTCGTCGATTACAAACCCGTCGGCGGCCAGTTTTACCGCAGGCACGACCAGTTGTTTCCATTCCAGCTTGCCAAATTTTGCGTGGGCTCTGGCCATTCCTTTAACCGTCCCCGGAACTCCAACAATTTTATGCGTGTGTCGGCCGTCCTTCGGCGTGAACATCGTTTCCGTTGCAGAGCCGGGTGCGGTTTCGCGGTAGTCGATGCAAAACACTTCGCGTCCACCAACCGGATGCACCATCATGAATCCGCCGCCGCCGATATTGCCGGCTTCAGGCCAGGTGACCGCCAGTGCAAACTCGACCGCGATAGCTGCGTCGACTGCATTGCCGCCGGCTTTTAAAATAGCCAGCCCCGCTTCCGAGGCAGGGGGGCTGACGGAAACGACCATCCCGTTTTTACCGCGGGCTTCAGATAGTGTTTCAGCATCGCGAGCCTTGGCTGGCACGAGAGAGATCGTGAGCAGCAGTGTGCTAAGAATGATTTGGCGAAGTGGAGGCATGGGGATTGGGCTGTAAAATGGTCTTTGAATATCGTCCCGCTTGGCGTAAATAATCAAGTATGAAAGTGCTTGGTGTGTGGATGATGCTTGTGTTGTTGGTTGTGGCGCCCGGATTGGGACAGTCACAAAGTAGGAAGGGGAAACCGAGTATAGAATTGCCGGCAGGCATGACTGAGAAACTGGATGTGGTTTATGCACAATATGGAGAGCGTAAAATGCATCTCGATTTGTTCGCACTGAAAGCTACAGATAAGGCAAAACCGGCGATTGTGGTGGTGCATGGTGGTGGTTGGTTGAAGGGAGATAAAAGCAAGTTTCGAGCACTGGCGATTGCTCTGGCAAGCAAAGGTTATGTTACGGCGGCAATTGAATATCGTTTGGGGGGAGAGGCAAAGTTCCCTGCAGCGATTCACGATTGCAACGCTGCGGTGCGATTTTTGCGAGCGCATGCCGATAAGTATGATCTGAATCCTAAACAAATAGGTGTGGTGGGAGGATCCGCTGGTGGGCATCTTGCGGGGCTGATGGCGACTGCGGGTGATGCGGATGAGTTTCAGGGGGCGGGTGGGAACACGGGTGTTTCGTCTGCGGTGCAGTCATGTGTGGTCATGGCTGGTCCGCTTGATCTTGCAAGCGGCAGTGTGGTCGAGCGGTCCCGGAAAGAGCCGGAGAAATCAAATGCGAACCAGTGGTTCGGTAAAACCTTTGACCAGGATCCGGAGCTCTATCGCCAGGCTTCCCCTTTTCATCATTTGGGTGGAAATACGCCGCCTATGCTGTTCATGTGTGGAGACAAGGATAAGCCTCAACGCAATCAAACGACTCGTGAAAAATTGGATGCGCTGGGGGTGAAGAACCGTTTGATTGTGGTGAAGGATGGCAAGCATGGTTGTTGGAATCGCCTGCCATGGTTTGATGGATTTGTGACAGCAATTGACCAGTGGTTCCAAGACACACTTTGAAATGCCGGATCACAGTAAATATAAAAAAACAAACAGATGGAATATAGAAAAATCCCCCGCAGTGATTTGGATGTGAGCGTGATCTGTCTCGGCACTATGACTTGGGGGGAGCAGAATACGGAAGCCGAAGGGCATGAGCAGATGGATTACGCGCTTGAACAGGGCGTAAACTTTTTTGATACCGCTGAGATGTATCCGGTGCCACCTGTTGCGGAAACCTGCCACCGGACAGAGGAAATCATTGGCACCTGGTTCGAAGCACGAAAGAATCGGGACAAGGTGATACTGGCCAGTAAAGCGGTGGGTCCGGGGCCGCACGTGAGTCACATTCGTGGAGGTAAAGTGCGTTTGAATCGCGAGCATTTGATGCAGGCTCTCGAGGGTAGCCTGAAGCGTTTGAAGACAGATTATCTGGATCTGTATCAATTGCATTGGCCGGATCGACCGGTGCCAATTTTCGGAGGGCGGGATTTTTCCGAGCCCAAAGGGGAGGATGATTCTGTGCCGATTGAAGAAACACTTGAAGTGTTGGAGGAGATTCGTCGATCGGGCAAGGTGCGTTATTTTGGCCTTTCCAATGAAACTCCGTGGGGGGCGATGAAATTTATTCGAGAGGCTGAAGAAAAAGCTTATCCGAGGATTTTGACGGTTCAGAATTCCTACAGTCTGATCAACCGGACTTTTGACGGAGGTTTGTCAGAGGTTTGTCATCAGGAGGGTGTGCGTTTGCTGGCCTATTCACCGTTGGCTTTTGGGAAGCTGTCAGGGAAATACTTGAACGGTGCCCGGCCGGAAGGTGCACGCTGCACTTTGTGGGAGCGTTTTGCGCGCTACAACGGGCCGAATTCGGATGCTGCGATTGCGGAATATGTAGCTATTGCCAAAGAGGCGGGATTGGATCCGGCGCAGATGGCGCTGGCCTGGATCAATGGGCGGCCGCACGTGGCGGCAAACATTATTGGTGCGACGACGATGGGGCAGTTGCGCGACAACATCGCGAGTATCGATGTGAAGTTGGATGGTGAAGTAAAACGTCAGATCGAAAAAGTGCACCACCGTTTTCCAAATCCCTGTCCGTAGTGGCGAATTAACAATCGCAATCGATCTTCGCAGCGGGCTCAAGAGGGGTGGTTTTCAGCTCAGAGGTCTCCGGGTACTCAAAAACTTCTCCTTCATAGTTACGGATCACTACGCGTTTGTCATTGTGTTGAAGCACGTATTCCGGGTTGATCGGCACTTTGCCGCCGCCGCCGGGAGCATCGATGACAAATTGCGGGATGCCATAACCCGTGGTGTGACCACGCAGACCTTCGATGATTTCGATGCCCTTTGATACCGGCACCCGTAGATGTTGGGAGCCACGGATGAGATCGAGTTGGTAAAGGTAGTAGGGTTTCACCCGGCACATGAGTAGTTTGTGAACCAGGGCTTTCATCGTTTCGACGTCGTCATTGACGCCCCGCAATAAAACACTCTGGTTGCCCATTGGCACACCGTGATCAGCTAGCCGTTCGAGTGCTTCTTTGACTTCCAAAGTCAGTTCGCGCGGATGATTGGCGTGCACGCTCAAAAAGAGTGGATGGTATTTTTTCAGCATCTCACACAAGCGGGGGGTGATGCGTTGTGGGAGGAAAATCGGAATGCGTGATCCGATGCGAAGAAACTCAATGTGTTTGATAGATCGCAAGCGTTTCAGGATGCGTTCGAGTTTGTCATCGGTGAACAGCAGTGGGTCTCCTCCGGAGAGCAGGACATCCCGGATTTCCGTGTGTTCCTCCAGGTATTGATAAGCGGCTTCGAAATCGGTATCGAGTTCCTGTTGTCCGGCACCACTGACCACCCGGCTGCGGGTGCAATAGCGGCAGTAAGCAGCGCAACGGGAAGTGACGAGAAAGAGAACCCGGTCCGGATAGCGATGCACCAACCCCGGCACCGGCATGTGGGCATCTTCGCCACAGGGATCGGCCATTTCGTCTTCACCTTCCAGAGCTTCTTCGATGCGGGGAACGACCTGGCGCCGGATCGGGCATTCTGGATCATCGCGATCCATGAGGTTGAGAAAGTGAGGGGTGATCGCCATCGCCAGTTTGGTGCCTGACAGCAGTACGCCATTGCGTTCCTCGCTGGAGAGATTCAGGTGTTTTTCCAACTGGGTGAGCGAAGTGATTCGGTGTTTGAGTTGCCAGCTGTGATCATTCCACTGACTGATGTCCGTTCCGGAGAAGTATCCCGGTGCGTACGAAATGAAGTCTTTGTCGACAGAATGGCGATCGAAATGCATTAAAGTGGATTCAGGTCTCTGAATTAGTCGCAGGGAAGCCGGATAGCTTGCAAGAAACTGTAGCGACTGAGCACATTTTGTCAATCGGGCTGGTTTAGAGCAGAATTCAGGCGAGGTCAGTGCTTCTTAGTTGACTTTAGTTAATAAAATAACTATTTTTCCGAGTTCCTTGTAAAGGCGCAGGGTTTTTCTACTAAAAATCTAATAAAATGAACGAAGAAAACGATACATTACTACACGGGCTCTGTGTTGATCCCGAATTGACAATCGACCAGGATACGGTGACCAAGGATCCTCAGCTAGATCGAGCTGACTAAAAATTGCAAGTGTGGAGGGTTTTCATTCTCCAAGCTCGATTTAAGAGAAGCGGTTACCTGATTTTTCAGGGGCCGCTTTTTTGTGTTTGATGGAAGGATTGTATCAAATCGATTTGTATTAGGTTTGATTAATGTGGAAAAGTGTTCTGGTATCACTTGTTTCCGGGGTTTCCATGGTCGTCTGACATAATTGGCAGGGGCATAATGTGTTCCGAATTTGAATAGAGATTTTGTCTAATGTCATATAAGCAAAAGGAGAAGGACCTCACTCGATGGGTAGTGAAGGCTTATAAAAATTGGGAGATTGGGAAAAGAGGGGCCTTTCAAAAAGAACGGGAGCAGGCCGTTACGCTTTTTGAAGAGCTTTCAGAATCGGAGCAAGAACAGTTTCCCGGATCGCTGAAACGGTGGCTTTTTGAAGTCAGCCTCAAGCCGTTTGGTGAGTCGGTATCGGAATCACCTTCAGCGATTTCCGGATCTTTTGAAGCTGTTCCCCGGGTTTTTCAGGAACTGGCTAAAGAAGTTCACTGCAGATGGAATGAGCTGAGCTATGATGAGAAGGTTTTTCATGAGGTCGCAACGGAAGCTCTGAAAGCTTTCGAGCTTCACGAGAAAATCGATTCTATGGATCCTGCACGATGGTCAGCTTTCAGTCAGTCGATCTGGGATCAACGTGATCGCGAACAGAAGTTTGGTGAACCGCCTGTCACCGTATATCGGGGTGACCGTTTTGATATTGATATCTACTATTGGTTGGATGGAACTACCGGTATTCACGAACATGGATTTTGTGGCGCATTAGGAGTGCTGGATGGCTCCAGTATTCATAGTCACTATGACTTCGAGGAAACCGAAAGGTTTAATTCCCGTCTGGCTATCGGGGACCTTAAACTGAGATCCTGTGAATTACTCACAACCGGCGACGTGCGCCCCATCATTGCCGGTGAGGGTTTGATTCATGCTCTTTTTCATCTTGAGCGTCCCTCTGTTTCAATAGTTATTCGAACGGCCGCTGCATGGACTCTTCCACAAAGGCATTTCATGAAGCCGAGGATTGCTCTAGCTTCGAATCTATTTCCTGACGAGATTAGTCGGCATCAAAGTCTGAATATGATGGGAAGGCTTAAGAGCTCGGATTTTATTAATGACTTACAAACGGTTCTAAATACCTGCCCGCCAGACGAATTCGTTCACCTGTTAATCGGACTACGTTTTCACCTGGGGCATTCCGATCACCTATCGATCACACTTGATCGGATTGTTCCCGAACGCAGGGATTTGCTGAAAGAAGTTATCGCCTCGATCAAGGAGCAGAAACGAATGGCAAAACTTGCAAAGTTTCGGGCGAGCACTTCGGATGTGGAGGAGCGGTTCTTGCTCGCACTGTTGCTCAATATTCCGGATTGTGGACAATTGTTGGAGTTTATCCGCAACAAGTGGCCTGACGAACCTCCGGTAAACGTGATGGACCGGATTTTCACTCGGATGTTCGGGAGGGCAGCGGAACCCCCGTTCGACTTGCCTGTACATGATAGAACCGCGTTCCTTTGTGCCAAAATATTAAACGGATCCAAGGTTGAAAGCTTTGATTCAGATCTGCGTGACATTGCCAAAAAAATTGCGAAAAATTCGATTCTCCGCCCCTTTGTTTCTCCCTGAATTCTCCATTTGCGCAGATAATTTTTCAGGGTTAGCTAGTGCAATTGAGGGCTTAATCGGAAAAGCTAATAAATTGACTTATTACTGGAAAGTGTGATATTTTCTCAATCCTTGTCATGGGGCAAGGTTTTCTCCACATTAATCCACCATAAAATGAACGACAATACAGACATACTACTCCACGAAATCTGTGCCGATCCTGAATTGCTGATCAAACAGGAAACGGTCACAAAAGACCCCCAGGCTGATTTTAAAACAACAGATGTTCAGCCTCTGCCTTAGGGATATCTTATCGTGTAGAAGCACGAAATGCTGTTTAATTATAGCGAGCATTCAAAAGCAGGCGTTGTTATACATGGCGGCTGTTTTTTTGTGTTCGCAGATCAATAAAGACCTACTCATGATTCTGATTGTTTCACATGCTAGTGATGCGCAGGGCGACCTTGTTTGCCAGCGTCTCGATGAATCGGGATGCGATTATTTGAGAATTGACGCTTCGCGCCTGGCAACGGAGTTTTTATATTCCGTTGAACCCCTGAGAAAATCGTTTTCTCGAGGTGAGGTCTTCTCCAGCCTTCGTAATGGTTTTGATGAAAAGCCGAGGGAGGGAGCCGTTTTTAGCACCATTTATTGGAGGCGTCCGATAAACCAGTGGGATGGGATTAAAACCTTGCTGCCTTCACCCGAGGAGGTGTCTTTCGCGGAGACCTATCATGCCTTTCGTTTGGCGGTGGACTCGTTGCCGAGTTCCTATTTTCCGCTGGGGCATCCCGCGTCGATGGAACGGGCATCTAATAAATTACTTCAATTGCGCCTGGCAAAAGAGATGGGGTTTAAGGTGCCTGATACTTTGGTAGGTAATGATCCACATGTTATCAGGGATTTTCTGGGGAGGCATTCATATATGGTGGTGAAGCCGATACATGTTCATTCTTCCTATGAGGGAGGAAAACAGGGGCAAGTGAGTCAGCCGCTTTGGTGCCAGGGAATTGATCCCAAGAAGATTGCCGAATCTCTTCGACCTGACCGACGGGCTCAATTGATGCTGCAGCAACAGGTGGTGAAAAAGGAGGATTGGCGCATCACGGTTCTTCCTAACACGAGCATTTGTTGTAAAATAGATACCTCTGGGATGTCAACAGACGAGCCTGATTGGAGAAAGTCTCATAAGAAGTATAAACACAGCCTTTTTGATCCATCTTCGGAATTTGAGGCTTTGTTGCGTGATTATTTAGAAGCTCTCGATTTGAAGGCTGGATATTTTGACTTTGCAGTGGATGAATCAGGGGAACCTTATTTTCTTGAGGTGAATACGAATGCGGAGTGGTTATGGATTGAGGAATTGACGGGTTACCCGATTTCGGAAGAGGTGGCCAAGTGTCTCAGCGGAAAAACATAATCAATCGTTGTTGGTGCCCTTCTCACGCGCTTCCCAGTCTCGTCGTAGTTTTCTCCATAAACGGGCATGCCACCAGGCTTTGTGCTCCATCTGATCCTCGATCCACTCCAGGCGGCGATTGAGTTTCCCGGTGCGATGTTTCCATCTTTCAGCTCGTCGCTTAGCACGGTTTTTTTGTTCAACCAAGTCGGCTCGACCTTTATCGGTGTCTTTTATTTTAGCCGCCAATGAGAGAATATAACGACCGATGTTTTTTTCATTGGCTGTTTTATTCCAGGACCCCAATGCAAAATTATCGATGGCGCTTTGATAGAATTTTTCCAGTGCCCCCAACGTAGCGTCTATTGATAATTCCTCTCGGGCACGTGTAGTAACCGCAGCTGTTTCATCGGGTCTGATGAGATCAAGCTGTTCAAGAGCGAAGGAGCTTTCTATGGGTTTGTCCTGGTCATGGGGACAAAAATTGAATTCCATCAAGGAATCAAAATTGTCCGGGTTCACTCTTGCTGTCATTGCCTCCGCACCGATTAAAATCACGGAGCAGCCACAAGCCATGGCTTCGATGGCAGACCGGCCAGCGGCAAATACGACATCGTAATCAGGGAGAACGGTTTCCGGAGTTTTTGTTGTTTTTTCAAATGATGCACCAATGCCTTCCAAAGTGAGATTGGCTTGGTTGCATGCGTTCTTCAGGGTATTCCAGTTTTTTCCGTTCGCTGGTGTTGTGTTGTGATAAACCAAAGCTCGCCCCGTTCTCTGATCAGTTGGCTTGACGGCTGTGAATCGTTTGGAATCAAAAAAATTCCGTACGATCCCAAGCGAGGTTTTTTTGACTCCACAATCCCGTTCTATGATCCAGCCGAAATGCGAAGAGGGGGCAAGGTATTGCATGATTCTTGGATGGCGTGGAGCCTGCTCTTCCCAGGGGACCGATCCGTGAATCATGTAAACAGCAGGTGTGTTGGGCCAGAGACAAAGAGCGGTCATCGTTTCCAGATGATGTTGGCCATGGATAATGTCCGGAGTAAAAGGGCAGTCGCCAGGATCGTCGACTACAGGGATGTTCAGTTTCTCCAATTCGTTCGATACTTCGCCGGGATCGGTACTGAAAACACAAACCTCATGACCTCGCGATAATAGCTCACAGGTGATTTCTGCGGTGAATAGTTCGCTGCCTCCGCGTTGTCGGAGAGTGTGATTGGTGATGAGTATTTTCATCAATTGGTTTGGAGGTTCATCCATTTGATAAGAGGTTCATAAACAAAGCGGTGGCCCGGAGGAAGTGAGCAGAGGACAATATCGTTGGGTGTCCAGTTTCTTTGCATGAATCGTGGCAAAGATGCGATGCCTTTGAGGACATGGGCTTTAACGTTTTTGCGTTTGAGCCGAGCCGCCAGTTTGCGATTAGAAAAAGGACCACTCGGAAACTCCGTTGGGTCAAAGACTCCGGCGAGGATGACTCGATCTGCTGCAGCAAGGACTCCAGGCAGTTCAGCCATCTGGAATCCTTTGTTGCCGCCGGTGAATCTTGGCAACAGTGCAACGGTGAGAGGGCGATTCGGGAAGCGCAGTCGCAGGGCGGCGATGTTTTCGCGAAGAGCGGCCGGATGGTAGGCTTCATCCAGAATAAATGTGCCTGCGACATTGTCTTCAAGGATCTCGAGTCGTCCTGCCGCATTGTGGAACTCGTTAAGTGCGGCTGCTGATTGTTCGAAGGGAATACCGGCTTTCTCAGCGGCAGCACAGGCCATGGCGGCATTCATCACATTCATCATGCCGGGCAGGGGGAGGTAGATTTTTTGTCCATTGAGATCAAAAGTCATGCCTTGTGATGAAGGTCGGCATCGAGTGATCCGGTAGTCAGACTGGTGAGGCCGTCCAACGGTCATCACTTCGGCAGAGGTGTTGCTGGCGATTTTTCTGAGCTCGGCATCATCAGTGGGGATGATTAAGTTGCCATTTTCAGGTAACAGGGAGACGAAATTTTCAAAATGTTGAATAATGGAATTCAGATCTTCGAAGACTTCGGAATGGTCGTAGTTGAGATTGGTCAGTAATGCAATGTCCGGTTTGTAATAAAGAAATTTTGGCTGAAGATCATTTTGGCTGGCGATATATTCATCGCCTTCCAATATAGTCCACTGACTGTTGCGAAACCGAACCGAAGAAGGGAAGTGCGGGCTGTTTCCCCCGATTAAATAATCCGGCTGCTTTTTTGCATGAGTGAAAATCCATGCCAGCATAGTCGTTACGGTCGTTTTGCCATTGGTGCCTGCCACGACAATTCTTTTACCGTTTTTCAGCACATGCTGGTTCAGGAATTGTGCCATATTGAGAATAGGGATGCCTTTTTTCCTGGCGGCAGCTATTTCTATATTGTCATCGGCGATTGAAGTGCCGATGACGACGGCGGCAGCATTTTTTGGGATATGGGAGGTCTTGTAGCTCGTGGATATTTCGAGTCCGGCTTTTTTAAGGATCTGATCCATTGGTGAGTATTGGCAGGCATCACTGGCGGAGATTGTCCAACCTGGTCTCTGCTTTAACTCCGCTGCCAGTGAGCCAATCGCCCTCCCGCAAGCGCCTGTAAAATGAACATGCATATTCGGCCAGGGTTTCAATTGCCAGTGTGTTTTTTGATGAATGGCAGCACCTGTTCGTAGGCGACATTGATTGTTTTTGGATCAGCTCCCTGGAGACCGTGTTCACCATTTTGAACGCTGATGAGTTGATACGGCACACCGTGCTTTTTGAACTCGGCAGCCATCATTTCCGATTGCTCAAAAGGAACATCGGTATCGATGGTTCCATGGATCATTAAAGTTGGCGGGTAGTCTTTGCTGACATTTTTGACGGCCATGTAGGGATAAAACTTTTCGGGGTGACTTTTTGGATCGAATCCGGAAACTTCTTGTGGCCAGGTGGCAGTGCGACGGGTTTGATGGTAAAAGCCGCCGCGCAGCGCCTGGGTATCCCTGGTGGAAAAAGCGACCGGTGAGCCATTTTTCAGTATCTTGAATTTCTCTGTGGGCAAATCGGTCGACTGGTGACGTGCATGTTGACTGGCTTCGCTCATCCAAGGTCCAACTAGATCGCCGTATCCCCAGAGCGGGATCAACACGGCAGGCTTCGGTTTGATACGAAAGCCAGAGGTGAGAGTCAAGTAACCGCCGGCCGATCCTCCGGTGACGATGAGTTGTGATGTGTCGGCGTGGAGTTTTTCTTTTCCGTTGGTGTGAATCCAGCAAAAAGCATCTTCGACGTCGGCAATGATTTCCGGAAGTTTGCTTTCCGGAGCGAGCCGGTAATCGATTGAGATTACGCAGTAGCCTTCCTTGAGCAGCATTTTAGCCACGTGACCGAGGCCTTGTTTGCTACCAAGAATGAGGGCTCCGCCGTGAATCGATACGACTGCGGGCCGGATTTTATCGTCATCGGCCCGATGCAGGTCGAGCTGGATCTCGAGGTCGCCGACGGTCTTGTAAGTGAAGGTCTTTATGGCGGTTTTGGTTTTAGCATACTGGGCCTGTGAAGTGTCTGGAGCGAGGGCCAGAGTCAGAATGAGTAGTGGGATGAGGGCGATTTTCACGGTGAAGGAAGTGTATAAGCCTGCTGTGGGTAAATCGAGGGAAAACTGGAAGGAACAGGCTGGATCAGATGGAGTTCTCCAAGCTTGACGTGTGGGGAGATTTTTATAAATTACATAGAGTCGAAACCTTCCGCTGCCCAGAACTCCTGCCAATTCTGACTTGCCGCCGATGAGCGAGTCGGGGCTGAAAAAGCAACATTCCCCAGTCATGCTTAATCTATTTGATACCCCTGGTCTATCAAAGGGTCTGTCGAGACGCCATTTTCTGAAAATTGGAGGGATGGCTGCAGGTGGTTTATCCCTGCCACAATTGCTGGCGGCGGAGGAGGCACAGAAGACGGGAAGTTCGCACAAGGTGATCATTAATATTTATCTACCCGGCGGGCCTCCACATCTGGACATGTTCGACATGAAGCTGGACGCTCCACAGGAAATCCGTGGCGAGTTCCAGCCGATCAAGAGCAACGTGCCGGGGATGGAATTTTGCGAGTTATTTCCCAACCTGGCCAAATGTGTGGACAAGTTTGCGATCATTCGTTCATTGGCTGACTGCGATTCGCGGCACGACCCTTTCCAGTGCATGACCGGACGGAAAAAACTGGATACGGCGAATGCACCGCCACAGGGTTGGCCGAATTTCGGTGCCTGGGTTTCGAGGCTGGAAGGTTCGAAGCCGAGTGTTCCTGCGAATGTAGCGTTGATGTATCCTTCCAAAGGGGGTAACCGGGGTAACCCCTACGATGGAGGTTTTGTGGGTCCTGCTCATTCACCAATGAATCTGGTGGAGAGGGATTCGAGTACCAAAAAAGATTTCCCATGTTGGATATGGGGCTCTCGGCTTTGTTGAACGACTTGCATGACCGGGGATTGGACAAGGATGTCGCCGTTGTGGTGTGTGGTGAATTTGGTAGAGCTCCCAGGATCAATAAACTCAACAGCCGCGATCACTGGCCGAACGCAAATTTTGCATTACTGGCTGGAGGCGGAATAAACACGGGACAAGTCATCGGTGCGACTGACAAGGATGGGGCTTTCCCTACTGAGCGGTCGGTTAATTTTCAGGAGGTGTTTGCAACGCTGCATCATTGCATTGGCATCGATGCGGCCAGGACCACTATCCCGGATGCCAAGGGGCGTCCGCATTATCTGGTGGATGCTGGCAATAAACCGATTCCGGAACTGGTGGGGTGAAATAATTTAAGGATTACTCTAAGTTCATGAAGTCGGCGCGAGTGTGGGGTCGGCGCCGATGGTGCCGCGGATGCTGGCTAGGTATACAGCGGGATCGTCTTCAAGTTTTGCCAGTATTTTTTTGGATTGTGCCAACCTTTCCTTAACCTGCATGCGCTCTGCTTCGCCTGCGTAATGAGTTTTTCTCAAAAAGTTTTCAAGGGAAGCGACATGCTGCTTCATCGTCTTCAAACGAATACTTACCTTTGTTTGTAAACGTTCTTGATACCAATCACTTTCCAACACGGCTTCCCGGGAAAACAGGGCGCGACATTCGGGGTGATTGATATCTTTTTCATTGTAATGGCCGTAAACCATGATGTGCAAAAGGGCCTTAAGTGGCGGGCAGGCCAATTCCACGGATTGATCTTCAAAATAGAGGGTGGCTACCTTTTGGTGGGTCTCGACAATATTACTTATTCCATCAATATAATCGTCTAAGCTTTGCCGTTCGGGTCTCAGCATTTCTTCTGTGAATACCGAGGCAGGCTCAGTAAACACCCGGCCAAAGTAGGATTGGATGAAGCTTTCGGTGATCCGGTATCCCAGACGACTGGCCAACACGCAGTTTCCATTATGCTCAAAATCTTCGATCTTTTCCAAATGACCTTTTTCAATCAGATGCGCAGCTTTTCTCTCATGGAGGAACATGCGCGCCCACACTTCGGGCACCAGCAGGCTGATATCATGATCGACCCGGCATTTCGGGCCGATGTAACCTGCGGCTGTGGTGAAACCTTCGTAATCACTGACGATATAACTAAGGATGGCGGCGTTCAAGTCGACGATTGGGAGCAGCGAATTGAAAGGGCCCTTGGTAAGAGCTCCTTCCGAGCCAGCTCCGGTTGTGGAAGGGGATTTGCCGGTGAGGCTGGCAATGAAATCCATGAACAGCTCGGGCAATTCCTGATAGTGTACCGGGCCGTAAACAGCGAGGGGGCGGATGCCTGCATCATGATCGGCAGGATTATTTCGACGACCAGGCAAAACTGCATGAACAGGATTTATTACGGGTTGGTCAATCGGAACCTGTCGGTAGAGTCGCGACCCGATTTCTGCAAGGTATTCGGAGCGGGGATTTTCGAGGTCTGGTCGGTTCTGCAGATAGCGGGGGTTTTCCGTAGGTACGCCGTCTACGATCCGGGGATGGGCAGAGCTGATGCAGTATGAGGGAGAGGTTCCGTCAGCGGCTTCGGCGAATTCGCTAAGTGTATTCTGCAGGGGGGCGGTAAATTGCTCAAAGCGAATGACGTCCTCCAACATTTTTCTGCCTGTTTGGCGGTCGATGGGTTCGTAGTTGGAGAAGAAATTCTGATGTCGTGAAAAGTCGAGTTCAGTCTTTTTATCGTAACCTCTGTGGATGGCGTCATCGGGTCGCTGGAAGAGTCGGAATTCACAATTTTCCACGAATTTGTAACTGGGTTGCTCCAGTTCAGGGTGCATCTGGTTTCGCTTCACTGCACTGGCGGGAATAGTGATTGAGGCAGAAATATCATCTTCCCGTTGCAGCTTGGTAGAAGGCACAAAATCATGTCGCAATCCGAACACACGCCAAGAACCGTCTTCTGCAAACCCAACACGCAGATATTGGGTCAGAACGGTTTGATTACGAAATTTGAGCAGGAAGCCGGGTTGGCCATTGACACTGTCTACACGAAAACGGCTACGCCAGTCATCACCCCATTCGGGTTTGTAGTAGCGTTTTAAAGTGAATATAAAATCCCTCACCGTCCTGGGGATTAATGAGATGAATTGATTGTATGCCGCAGAGAATTCTTCGCTGGGAGAAAACAATCGGACGACGGAGCCAAGCGAGCGATTGGGATCGAGAATTGTGCGACTGGGGACACCGGTAGGTTGAGAGTTGAGATAACGATCGCTGTAGTCCCTGCTCAACAATTCTTCAACCCGGCTCATGTCCTTGTCAAAATCGGGCATGATCACAGGTCCTTCATGCATGGCATCTGTCAGGGGTTTGGATATCTCCGACTTGCCCCCTCCTGAAACGGTGCAGGGCTTGTGACAGAAAGTACCCTCTGCATTGGTTCCAACTAGACGCCATCGTCTCCCTTCTGAAGGTTTTCGCATTTCCACCTTATAACCAGAAGGCATCACATAGGTGCGTTGAGGCAGGAGCTGGATGCAGTGTTCATTGTCTCCTTTATTCCAAGTGATGGTTTGTTCGCGAAGATCGATGTTTGCGTTTTCCGGGATGTAAAGGATGTCTTTGTATTGTTGGTCAATGCCGTAACCTTCAGGCATCAATTTCATCAGCTTCTCATAGTTTTTGGCAACTTCCTCGAAAGTGTGGGACACTTCCAGACGGTACTGACTGAGGTGGAAATTCTCACCCAGATTAAAACTTGGGAAAACCAAAGCACCGCCCGCATGCTCTTCTTCAGCTAGGCCGTAAAGGTTGGCGGCAAAACTGATCTGGGTTTTGACTTCTTTTTTGCAATAACCAAAATAGTTATCGGCAATAAGTGTGACCGTAACGCCACGCTCGTTACGAACGGTTATTTTGAAGGCAGTGCCGTTGTTGTAGCATTCATTTTCATCTTCCCAGCACATGCCGTCACGCTTTTGGCGGTCGGTGGCTTCACTGATGTGAGGAAGACCAAGAGCTTGCTTTTTTTGAAGACACAAGTGAGGAGCAAGGATGACGCAACCTGTGTGCCCTGACCAGTGTTCGACGTCGAGGCGGGCGTCATTTTCAGGAAGGAAGGGGTCTCCCGCATTTCCGAATATTGATTCCACGAAATCTAAATTGCTGACCAGGCTGCCCGGAGCAAAAAAGCGAGTCTCCATGGTCTTCCGAGCAGTAAATCCAGGCACTTCAGGCACTACTATTGGTCGAAGCAGAACAGAAGCAAACATTTCAATTGGATTGGCTTCCTCAGAAGTATAAGGCAGTATCATCAAATCCCGAGGTGGATTAAGCGCTGCTTTAAGCAGGTGGGCAAAAGCTTTTTTGGGAGTCGCTATTTTATCTGCAGGTATGGGTAATCCGCCTTCTACAATATGAAAGACACCTTTGGTAGTCCGACGGTCCTTGGCAGGGTTGTGGCAAACACCCTGCCATGTGCGATAGCTGGACACGATCTCGGAATCGAATCGGTCTGCGTTGGCGGGTAGAGAAAGTTCACGTGAAAGGCCATGACGCTCCAGAATAAGCGGATCCGGTAACATTGGATCTCCCGATTCGAACACGCCCTCTATATCTTGTCCGAGATAATCAACCAACCAGTTTTGAACATATTGATCAACCGGGCAGCGGTAGTCTTTCAGAAGGCGCAGGCGTTCTTGAAAATTCTTCAACATGGAACTTCCCATTTCCAGAAAGGGGGAATCCTTCTCATCCCCAATGATGGGCAATCCGCGGGCGGCGAATTTCAGATTGAGGTACTCACGTAGTTGTTTTTGTTTGGCGGGATCGCGTTCTTCTTGATTGCTGTCAAATCCGATGGTGTCTGGAAGATTCATAGTAAATTACTTGAGTCGAGTCACATCAATAAAGGGAATCCCTAAAAACGCAAGTATCCCAGGGCTTGGTGAGCTAACGTTATTCACTTAAATCAACAAAACAGCCGCTGGTAAATCAAGTTATAATGGGGCGAAAATCAGGGTGATTAAAAAAAGTGTAAAAAGTGCGTTAGATTTTCCGGGTTTTTGTAAAGAATACAGTGAGAGCACTTATGTCGGGATCAAAATCAGAGCAAAACCTGGAATCTGTCGGAGATGGCAATGAGCACTATGTGGTTCTCGTGACTGAGGCGCAGCCGGGCTTGAGATCGTTGATTCGCAGCCTTTTGCCGCGTGAGGCTGATGCCAACGATGTGCTGCAGGAGACCAATATGGTGTTGTGGAGGAAGCGGGAGGAATTTGATCATTCTAAACGCTTCATGCCCTGGGCTTGCGGGATTGCTGCCAACCTGGTGAAGGTGCATCTTCGAAAGCAGTATAAACAGCAGTGGGTTCCCTTTGATGAAGAGTTGGTGACGCAGATAAGCGAGCAGGCGCAGTTGCGCAGCGAGAGTTTTGATGAGCGTCTGGAGGTGTTGAATGAGTGCATCAAAAAGTTGCCGGAAGGTCAGCGCCGATTGGTGGAGCTGCGCTACACGGAAAGCGCATCTGTGACAGCGATTGCGGATTTGGTGGGGCAATCGGTTGATGCCGTTTCGATGACCTTGTATCGGGCGCGTCAAGGCTTGGCAAAATGTGTGGAGCAGGGGGTGGAGTCATGAAGGAGGAAGAGTTCGACAGTCTATTGAGGGAAATTTTGGACGGGGAGCGCTCCGAGAAAACTTTGCAGCGTTTGGGCGAGGGGATGAAGGGGGATTTTGATTGGATCAGAAAATATCTGGATCTCATGGAGATGGATGAGCTGTTGAGTTGTCGACTCAATCTCCTTGGAGTGGGCTTGGATAAGGATGATAGAGTTGTTGAATTTCCCGACAAGGGAAAGGAACAGTCGATGTTCACTGGAGCTGCGCTTTTGGCCGCGGCTTGCGTGGCACTGTTGATTGCGGTTTCGGTGCTTTTGAACAGAGGAGTAACAGAAGTGGCTCCAAAAAATATCGTCGCTGTGTTGATCGACAGTGAAGACTGTGTTTGGGAATCCGATGATGAGCTGTCGTATTCTTTTGGTAGTCTGTTTAAAAAAGGGGCGACGCTGCGGGTCAAATCGGGCATTGCTCGTCTGGCGATGAATGGCAATGCTGGCTTGGCTCTGGAAGGTCCGGCGAAAGTTGCAGTGGTTTCTGACCAAGAGGTGCGCGTTTTCTACGGACGAGTGAGTGCTTATGCGCCGGAGGAGGCGATTGGGTTTAAATTGACGACGCCGGATGTCGAGATTGTTGATTTGGGAACGCATTTTGCGGCGGACGTGGATAAAAATGGGCGCACGGATGTGCATGTGTTTGAAGGAGAAATATCGGTGAAAGGGAAGGGCGAGGGAGTGCATGAATTGATCGTCGAGGGGCAGGCACGACGTTTTGAAAGCAATGGAATACAAGGGGGCGATATAATAAATGATCCGACGCTGTTTGCGGATCCACCGGCTTTGGAGCAGTTGCTTGCGATTGCGGGATCGAATGATTTAGGTCGAAATAACGGCAGGGAAAATGTGCCACGCCTGGATTTTAATAAGCCCGGTAATAGGGACGAGCGAATGGCGGGGCAGGATTTCACCAAAGGGCAGGGCATTCTGGATGGCAGTAGGGGAGGCATGGGATTTGGGGGGAATCCGTGGATGGCGAGCCGTGCGTTCACTCGCTTGATTCCAACGGTGGCTTCTCACTCAGGCAAGGTAAAGGCGGGCGGTTATTTGTTGGTCAGGGGAAGGGAAAAAGCCGAACCTTCCGTTGCAAATCGAGTGCG
The DNA here is from genome assembly GCA_030625775.1 of Verrucomicrobiota bacterium. Lineage (GTDB taxonomy): Bacteria > Verrucomicrobiota > Verrucomicrobiia > Verrucomicrobiales > DEV007 > JAADHD01. The sequence goes on along the minus strand of DAOUQC010000015.1, from coordinate 28,346 downwards.
ACGTCAGTTAGCGGAGGTGCTGCCGGACGATTATTATTTTGCCATCCGTGCTTGTTATCGGGGCTTGGATGATAAGGATTTTTTTGCATTGTGGATTGATGTGCACGGTCGCGAGGATTCCACGCATACGGATGTGCCTACGATCGGGATTCGAGAAGGTCGATATTTTGCACGCTTGCATCATGAGCATGTAGCGATTGGCGAACGTCCTGTGGATGGTAGGGAGTTTGTATTGGCTGGGCATTATGCCTGGGACAAAAAGTTGAGCAAAGCGAGGATTGCCCTGTGGGTGAATCCGGTAGTGGATGGAGATGTAGAGCCTGAACCCGATGCGAGTAGTATTGGTCCGGTGAGAGATGAGGGAGCTGCGGAGTTTCGATTTATCGGTCTGCGTATGGGCAAATACACGGAAGTGAGCGATGAGCTCTTGGTTTACGGATTCAGCGTGGCTAAAAATTTATCCGCAGCGGTGGAAGCGGTGGAGAAAAAAGAGTGAATGGAGAAGAGTGAAAAGTGAGATGATTAGAATGAAAAAAGATACTAAATGGAATTTGGGCTTGTACGCGTTTTTGTTTTGTTTGTCAGGTTCGCTGTGGGCTGCGGAGGAAGATCGGGTGGCGGGTGATGCTTTTGATGGCAGTGGAAGTGCTCCGGGAAAATCCGGATATGGATGGTCTGCACCGTGGAAATTGTCTGCGGTGAGTCCGGCGTCAATTGTGGATGTTGAGGGGAAGGGCAGAGACGTGTTGATAAAAGGAACGACGGAGCGCAACAATCCGATGCGCCGGGAATTGGCCAAGCCGTATCGGGAAAGTGAGTTGTTTGTGCGGTTTCAGTTTCGCTATGATCCCGAAAGTAAGGGCGAGGATAGCAGCGAGTTTTTTGTGCTGTGGTTGGACAGGCTGGATGGTGGAGATCGAGCGACTCACGGTGATCATGTGCCGAATATCGGTGTGCATGTAGCTGACCAGGGGCCGAAAAAAGGTAAGGTGGTATTTATTGTACGCATCGGGCCGAGCCACACAGCGTGGAGTAAGGTGGAGTTGGTTCGAGGGCGAACTTATCAGGTGGTTGCGCGTTTGAAAAAGAGCGAGGATTCCGAGCGAGCAGATTATGATCAGGTCGCACTATGGGTCAATCCCAAACCCGGTGATCTGGATAAACCAGCGGCATCGATCAAACATCCGCGCAGTGTCAGTTTTGTTCGATGGCTGGGTTTTTCGACCGGAAGAAAAACGGAGCGGAAGGATCGTATTTTTGTCAACGATCTGGTATTGAGCCGGACATGGGAGGGGGTGCTTGATGAGGCGGCGCTTGAGGATGCCAAAAAGCTGACAAAGAGTCATTTGAGAATACCTAAGGTTGTGTGGAGCGAGCCGGTTGATTTCAAGCAGGACGTTTTTCCTTTGTTAAAAAAGCATTGTTTTGAATGTCATAAAGGAGCGAATCCGGATTCGGGTTATAGGCTCGATGTGAGGAGTGAAGTTCTGGGATACAGCACCGGCGACCCGCTTCTGGTTCCGGGAAAAAGTCTTGAGAGTAAACTTATCGAACATGTGGCAGCTAAAGATCTCGAAAAACGCATGCCGCCCGATGGAGAGGGAAAGGCGTTGAGTGACAAAGAAATCGCCTTGCTGATGGCATGGATTGACCAGGGTTTTCAGTGGGATGACAAACTCTTGCCGGAGCCGAACGGGAAGTCCGATCACTGGGCTTTTCAGGCAGTGGTCCGTCCACAGGTTCCGAAGGTGAAAAACAAGGACTGGGCGAAGACAAAAGTGGACGCTTTCATTGCGGCGAAGCAGGAAGAAAAAGGGGTGGAACCTTCGACCGAAGCATCGCGGCGCACTTTGATTCGTCGTCTGTCATTGGATTTGATCGGATTGCCACCAACACAGGAGGAGGTCGAGGCTTTTGTTAATCCCGTGAATGCGCGGCCGAATGCTTATCGTCTATTAGTCGACCGCTTGTTGGATTCGCCTCATTACGGTGAACGTTGGGGGCGCTACTGGTTGGATCTGGCTCGCTGGGCGGAGAGTCATGGTTACCAGCATGACATTCCGCGTCCCTTTGCCTGGCGATACCGGGAATACGTGGTCGACAGTTTCAACAAAGACAAACCCTATGACCGTTTTTTGAAGGAGCAGATAGCCGGCGATGAAATGCAACCTTATTCGGATGGAAATCTGGTAGCCACCGGTTTCCTGGCTGCTGCAAGGATCAGCGGCAATAACATGGACAAGGCGGCCCAGCGAAACGATGTGCTGGTGGATATGGTGAACGCAACTGGCAGTGCCGTGCTGGGGCTGACGATGGAATGTGCCCAGTGTCATAACCACAAATTTGATCCGCTGAGTCAGCGTGATTATTATCGTCTGCAGGCCTTTTTTGTGAACGGACAGTTGGGTAATTTGTCTTTGCAGAATTCGGCAAAAAACAATCCGACGGATCTCGAGCGTTGGATGTCGAAGGATTCATACGCGTTCTATATGCGGGAAGCCAAAAAACTGAGAGCAAAGGGCTTGTTTGCGGAAAGTGATGAACCGCATACCTGGGGGTTTTATTCGGCGGCGACCGGAGATGCGGGAGTCATGCGTATGCCGGTGGTGAATCGTGACCCGATTGCCTATGAGCCGGATCGATTGAAAAATGTGCGGGCTCGTTTATTGATTCGTGGGGATGTTTCCAAACCCGGACCTGAACTGGATAGTGGTTGGCCGGTGGTCCTGGGCAAGACCCCAGCATCTTTGGGGGAGCGGCCACGCGTAGCGCTCGCTGACTGGATGGCGGATCCGGGCAATCCGCTGGTATCAAGGGTTTGGGTGAATCGTTTGTGGCAGTATCACTTTGGCCAGGGCATCGTTTCGACTGCGAGCGATTTCGGAACTCAAGGGGCTAAACCCACTCATCCCGAGTTGTTGGATTGGTTGTCTGCTGAGTTGATGGATAACAAGTGGAGCACCAAACACATTCATCGCTTGATTGTGATGTCGAACACCTATCGGCAGGCGCGCAAACATGATGAAAAAAATGCCGAGCTCGATCCTGATAACCGCCTGTTGTGGAACTGGCCACGTCGACGATTGCAGGCTGAGGCGATTCGTGATTCTGTCCTGCTGGCCACCGGTGAGCTGGATGCTTCTATTGGTGGTCCGAGTGTTCCTGTTGAGCGTGAGGAAAGCGAGTTGCGCCGAACGATTTACCTCACTCAGAGGCGCAGTGAAATGCCGGCGGTGATGAAGATGTTCGACGGCCCGGAAAGTATTTCCAGTTGTTCGGCACGCGGCGTTTCGACCGTTGCCTTGCAGCCGCTTTTTCTGCTGAATAGCGAATTTATGACTCACCGGGCGGAAGCTCTGGCGGGGAAGGTGAGAAGTCTTGCGGGTGCTGATGTCGAGTCGCAAACCAAAACAGTTTTTCTCAGAACGCTTGGCAGACAACCGGACGCAGAAGAGCTGAAAAATGCCAAGGCCTTGTTGGATGTAGCGGATGCAGAACGATCTGACGCTCTTGCCCGTCTTTGCCTCGCTTTGTTGAACGTGAATGAATTTATCTATATCCCCTGAATTTTATGAATGACGATCAGAATATTAATGCTACCCGAATGTTTAATCATCAAGTGACACGACGTGAAATGTTAGGTCAGGGAACTCTGGGCTTTGCTTCGGTGGCATTGACGACGATGCTGGTCGATGACGGACTTCTGTCTGCGACTGAATCGGCTTCTGTCTTGCCGAACGGGCCCCATCTTCCTGCCCGGGCGAAGAATATTATTTTTCTCTTCATGAGTGGTGCTCCCGGTCAGGCTGACACCTGGGATCCGAAACCCTTGCTGACGAAGTTGGAGGGACAGCCGGTTCCGGAAAGTATTGCGGTGAATGTTCCCAAAATCCCGCGTTCAGGAGTGGACTCCGCGCTGATGGCTTCCCCGTTCAAGTTCAAAAAATACGGTGAGAGTGGTATTGAGGTATCTGATCTGTTGCCCGAAACCGCCCGGATGGTGGATGATATATGTGTGGTTCGTTCGATGAATCACCGCATACCGGTTCATGGACCGGGTGAATGCGTTGCGCTCACAGGATCAGCTATTGGTGATCGGCCGAGCATGGGTGCGTGGATGACTTATGGGCTTGGAAGCGATAGCCGGAATTTGCCGGGATTTGTGGTGATGCTATCGAATAGCAGTGGCCCCGCACCGCAACGGCCGGGGTGGGGGCCGGGATTTCTTCCGTCGCGTTATCAGGGCACGTTGGTCGATGGCAAGGTGGGAGTTCCCTATACAAAAATGCCCAAGAGTTACAATCGGGATAAGAGGACACACCAGCTGGATTTTATCAAATGGATGAATGATAAAAATCTGGCGAAAATCGGTCAGGATTCCGAATTGGAAGCGAGAATTGCTTCGTATGAATTGGGCTATCGGATGCAGTCCTCAGCGCCGGAGGCTTTTAACTTGTCTACTGAATCGAAGGCGACTCGAAAACTTTATGGATTGGATGACAAAGCGACAGCTGAGTTTGGAGGCCAGTGTTTGATCGCGCGCCGATTGATTGAAAAAGGAGTGCGCTGCATTCAATTGAGGAATGGTGGCTGGGATGCACACGGTAGTCTCGAGAGTAATCATTTAGCACGTTCGCGGGCAACGGATCGACCGATTGCGGCATTGCTCGAGGATTTGAAACAGCGTGGTTTGCTGGAAGAAACGCTGGTGGTGTGGGGCGGTGAGTTCGGTCGTACGCCGACCTGTGAGGCAAACCAGAAAGGAAAAAAACGGGGGCGTGACCACTCGCCGGCTGGATATACCATGTGGCTGGCTGGCGGAGGAGTGAAAGGAGGGCAGGTGATCGGTTCAACCGATGAACTGGGATACGTTCCCGTTGAGCGACCGGTCTCGCCTTCTGATATGCATGCGACGATGCTGCATGCGCTGGGACTTGATCAATACAAACTGACCTACAAACACAACAACCGTGATGAAATTCCGACAAATTTTGGAGGGGAAGTGATTAAAGAAGTGTTTGCATAGGGTTTTGTTGTTGATGCAAGGGGCATGGCAAAAGTTAAGCGCCACTTGTTTGTTGGAGCTTTGTTGACAAAACCAGAGCGACGATGGAACCTGCTAGCGAAGAGGTGGTTGGAGTTGCACAGCTAAATTTGTGTCAGGCGGTTTCTCTGATATTGATACGATGCCACCGAGAGTATTGAGGGGTAAAATAAATTTTTAATTGCTCGTGATCCGGATCATCGAAATTCTGCCGCATGCATGGTCGAATGTTTTTTCTGAGCATCCTGTTTTGGAGCTTAGGATCGAAGGTTTGGCTGCCGCAGTTCTTCCCGATGAGCGTGAGGTCAGGATAGCGCTGGATAAATTGGTGGAAACTTTTATTGCCCTTGGCTCAACTCGATTGACTGGAGATGATGGGGGTTGGCACGGTTTTCTTGAGAATCTTCAGAGTGATCAAAAAATAGATCCGGGAGACTTGATAGGGGGTATCGCAGTGGGATTGCAGCTATTCGATGATGACCGGGTGCCGCGTAAGTTTGGCGCCAGACTTGTTGAGGGCGAGGGGCGAGAGTGTCTTTTTATTGCTTATCATTTTGTCCAACCAGGATGCGCTGCGGTTTTGGCCGCAGTTGAACTGGTCAATTTCATGATGAGGGAGCCGACAAGGTGCGCCCAGGCGGCACAGCGAATGTTGAATCATTTTAGTGTGCCGGGTTCATTGGGGGGGCTTGAACCTTTATCGAAACGAGTGATTGAAGCAGCCGAAGACCGCAGAATTCCCTGGCGGGTAATTGATCCGGCCACAGGGACGATTTGTTTGGGCCATGGGAGGAAACAGATTCGCTACGGGCAAGGGCTGAGTGATGCTGATTCAGCTTTGGGATACAGCATAGCTTCAAATCGAGGTGAGACATTGCGTATTCTCCAACAAAAGCAAATAAGGAGCAGCACTGTAAAGAAGGTGGATTCGATTGAGGCGGCTGAGTTGGCAGCGGATGAAATGGGCTATCCGGTAATAATCAATCCGGTGGAGCGTTACTCGCAGAGGCAGGATTTTTATTTTCTGAACCATGCTGATAAAGTCAGGGCGAGAGCTGCTTTTTTGCTGGGGAAAGGTGGGGAGCTTGTTGTTCAAGGGGCGGGGTCGAGCAGGACAAAAATTTATCGACTGGTGGTGATTGACGATCGTTTTATCATAGCATTTTCCCCAGGTGAAAAAAAACTGATGGAACCAATTAAGGGGATTCACCCTGACAATAGGCGACTGGCTGAAAAAGTAGCTGGTTTGATCGGGCTCAAGACCGCGGAGGTCACGCTGCTGGCTCGGGATATTGGGGAATCCTGGACGAAGGGAGATGCCAGGGTGCTTGACGTGGAGGCGGGTTTTGCCAGCAGGAATCATTGGCCTGAAGATCAGCGAGGTACTGTGGCCAGGGCGATTGTTGATTTTTTGTTTCCTGCCGGACAAAATGGTCGCATTCCCATTGCCGCAATCACGGGAACCAACGGCAAAACCACGACTTGCCGGATGCTTGATCATATTCTATTGACCTCAGGAAAATTGTCCGCGGTGGCTACAACGGAAGGGGTTCTCGTGGCAGGGAAGCTCAATGGCCTGGGGGATGCAGCTGCTTGTCAGGGGAGCCTGGCGGTTCTCGAGGATCCGGCAGTGGAATTTGCTGTTCTGGAGACCGCTAGAGGTGGTCTTTTGGAAGAAGGCCTGGCTTTCGATGAGTGTGAAGTTGCTGCGGTTCTTAATGTGACAGCGGATCATTTGGGGATCGACGGGATAGATACTTTGGATCAAATGGCCGAGGTCAAAGCTCGGGTGGCATGTTCCGCACAGGCTTTGGTGGTGCTGAATGCCGATGACCCCCTGACAGTGGCCATGGCAGGAGGCTGCCAAGCTGAACGAATTGCCTTTGTTTCTCTCCAAGGAAGGACTGATTTTATTGATAAGCATATCAAAGAGGGCGGAATTGCCTTGCTGGCAGAGGGGGAGGACGGAGCTGGGAAGAAGCTTCACTTGTACGATGGTGAAAAAAGCGTTGTGATAGCGGAAGCCGGGGAGATACCGGCAACCATGGGAGGCCTGGCCCACCACAATATTTTCAATACTCTGGTGGCAAGTGGTCTGGCCTATGGGCTTGGGATTTCGCTCAAGGAGATTGTCGAGGGGGTGAAAACTTTTCACAATAATTTTGCCTCCAACCCTGGTCGCCTCAATGTATTTGAGGGTTGCCCTTTTACGGTGGTGATTGATTATGCTCACAATCCTGAGGGGATTGAAGTGGCTTGTGATACGCTTGAACGTATGGAGGTGAAGGGGCGTCGTTTACTTGTCCTCGCTACCACGGGAAACCGGCACGGTGATCATATTGAGCGAACCGCACGCTTTGTAGCCGGCCGATTTGACCGGTATTTATGCGCTCGGGACAATACTTACAGCCAGAAGGATGATGGTGGAACACGGGGGTTTCCTGCGACTGAGATTCCCGGTCGTTTGGCCGACAGCCTTCGCAAGCAGGGGGTGGAGGCGGAGAAAATTGAAGTGGCAGATGAGTTCCATGCGGCCTTTACCCGTGCTTGTGAATTGTGCAGCGAGGGGGATTTGTTGCTGGTTTTTACTGATGAGTATCAATGGTGTCACGACCAGCTTCATGGACTGTGTGGCAAGGAAGCAAAGAGTCATAGCTAGTGCTTCGACCACCTTAAAATGATGGGGATCGTAGGACAAATTTGACTTCGTCTATCTTCGCTACGCTCCGGTTCCATATTTGTCGGGGGTGGTTTACGCTGGCCTTAAATGACAGAACCGGAGTTCTGTCCCACGGTGAATCCATCATCTTGAGCCTGACAAGACACTAGCTTATGTGCCGCCCTTGGTTTCAGGAGGTTCCCCAAAAAACTGAGACAAACGATGTAACAGTTTGTAGAAAGGGTAGACAGGGCTGGGATGGAGATTGTATTTACTGAAGGCATTCCAGCATTGACGGTTGTTGCGGATGATATTGCTCAGGCTGCGGTTGGAAACTCCGCCTTTGCGCATTTTGATCCACAAATCAGGGATGTATTGAGTGTGAATCTGGTGCACCTCGATGAAACGCAATAGAAGATCCCAGTCGGCACCGATGGTGAATTGAGGATCAAAATTACCGAGTTTTTCGTAAACCTCCCGGCGGGCAAAAAAAGTCGGGTGGGGCAGCATCCAGCCTTTGCGGAAAAGACCAGGTCGATAGGATTCGGATTTCCAGTAGCGGACAGTGTGATCGATGTTGTCTGGATCAACGTAGGTCAGGTCGGCATAACAGGCGTCGATGTTTTTGTTTGCCATAGTGTCGGCCACGGTTTTCAGAACCTGTGAGTGGGCGTAGAGATCATCAGCATGCAGAAATCCGATCACATCTCCAGAGGCGAGTGCGAGACCTTTGTTCATCGCTTCGTATTGTCCGCTGTCAGGTTCGCTTAACAGGAATTGTTTGGCATGCCCGCTGGCTTGAATGGTGGCTAAAGTTCCATCCACAGAGGCGCCATCGATGATCCAGTGTTCCACATCATCATGGCTTTGTTCCTGCACTGAACGAATGCACCCGCCAATCATGGTTCCGGCATTTTTGCAGACGGTGATGATAGTGATTTTCACAAGCTGCGATTGATTAACTGACTATGAAATGTTTTGACCTGTAAGAATGTCATCATATCCCGTTTTTGGTCGTTTGCTTTAATTTTCGTGTTACTGTGTGCGGATGAAAGCAATGCAGACAAATAAAAAAATCCAGGCAGCCTGGCTGCTTACCATTGGCGGTGTATGTTTGTTGATCCTGCTTGGTCTCACGGGATCGTTGGCGGCGGACAAAGATGATGATGGTTTTGTTCCGATGTTCAATGGCAAGGATTTGAGCGGGTGGAAGACAGAAGGTAATTGGGTGGTGCAAGAAAACGGTGTGGTGACTTTGAAGCCTCGTTCTGGGGAAAAAGGGTGGCAGCGTTACAAATCTTATATCTGGGCGGAGAAGCAATACGGCGATTTCATCATCGATCTGGAATACAAATACGAAAAGACCGGCAACAGCGGAGTGTTTTTTCGGGTGGGAAGTTTGGATGATCCAGTGAAGTCTGGCATGGAGGTGCAGATTCTGGATACTTATGGGAATCCTAAAGCGATTACACCTCATGATTCAGCTGGCTTGATAGGTGCCGTTGGGCCGACAAAAAATGTGACCAAGCCTGCGGGGGAGTGGAACCGCTTGACGGTGACTGCAAAAGGGAACCGGCTGAAGGTGGTATTGAACGGGGAGCAGGTGATTGATGTGGATTTGTCGACGACGAAGGCAAAAGACAAACCGGTGAAAGGGTATCTGGGCTTTCAGGATGAAGCGAAAAGGCTTTGGTACCGGAATGTGCGGATCAAAGAGCTTTGAGATAAAACAAGAAAGAGGTGTCTCGCAGAGGCAAAGATCGCAAAGAAGGAGTGAACCACAGAGAGAAGTGTTTTTATTCCCATCTTCCTCTGTGTTGCTCTGTGGTAAAAAAATGAACTGCGGAAGACGATGTTCTTCAAAGGTCGTAGCGCAACTCGATGAGTAAAGTGGAGGTTTGTGCTTCGATTTCGCTCACTTGCTCAGGGGATAAATTTTGCCGCCAGGTTTCAGCTCGATTGGGGTTGATGTTTTGATTGGCAAGATCAGTGACTTCGCTGGATGGGCTGAGTTCGGCGAACTCGAGTAGTTTCGGCAGGATTTGGTCGTGATCGTTTAACAAGTCTTCGTAACTAATTTCCATCCAGGAATCAGCGGGTAACTGTTGCAAGTCCTGTCTGGCGGTTTGTATCAATGCGCACCATTGTTTGCTCAACATGGTTGCAGGAGGGAGGCCTTGCCATTCTTTCCATTCTGGGGGACGTGGTCCCCAGAATGATTTTTTTCCCTCGTTGAAGAGACGGCTGATAGCGTCACGGAAAAATAGTCCGGCCAGGCCAGGCCAGTCGCGCAGTTTTGCTTCGCGAATACGAGCGGTTATGCGATTAACATTGGGAGGGGATTCGAGCATGCGCAAAGCGGATGCAACAACGGGGCGTGGATCACGGTGGAGATGGATGATTTTGCAGTCGGGGTAGAGCGCGTGGATGAAGGGGATGCGCAGCATGTTGGACGGGGTCTTTTCTGCGAAGCGAGTTTTTCCGCTTTGTTGCAGGAAGTCAGAAAAACGTTGGTCGATTTCACTACCGATTTCGGGGGAGAGATGTTCTTCAAGCAATGCGTCGTCAGACAGGTGCTGGTTCCCTGTGCTCCAGATGGTGCGAGGCTCTTCCCAGTAGGCAACGTCGGGATGAGCAGCAAATAATTGACCGAGCAGGGTGGTGCCGGAGCGAGGGCAGCCAACGATGGTGATGGGGCGCTTGATGTTGCGCTCGGCATCTGGAGTATCAGTCACCTGCCTCATCGGTGAACTCGCGTTTGCGTTTGAAGGTGGCGGGATTGCCTGAGTAAATTGAGTGACTTTCGAGAGGCTTTGTTGCGACTGAACCTGCAGTTAATACAGCACATTCTCCGACGATGATTCCGGGGCAGATGATACTTTTGGCTGCAATCCACGCGCCGGATTTGATTTCGATGGGATCGAGAATGAGATCGAAACTACGTTTTTTGTAGTCGTGATTTCCAGTTAACAAATAGGCTCCCTGGGAGAGGACGACCTGGTCGCCAAGGGAGACATCACAGAGATTGTCGATCCAGACGCCTTCGCCGATCCAGCAGTCGGCACCGATACTCAGAAACCAGGGGTATTTGATTTTTACATTGGGTTTAATGATCAGACCGTCGCGCAGATGACAGCCAAACAGGGAGAGAAGAGTTCTCTTCAGAGTATAGGCCCAGGGAATCCGAGTCTCGAAAAAAATCAGGCTTACGATATACCATAGTGCCCGACGCGGTAGGGAACCGGCGTTGTAGTTGTTGTTATTGTATGTGCTCAGGTCGATCACTTTTAAATGATGTAATCTGGTTTTTCACCTTCGTCGATGAGCCAATGATAAAACGAAAGCATCTGTTTGGCGATCTTTGGCCAGAGGAATTTTTCTGTAACGAGATCTTTGCCGCTTTGGCCCATGGCCTGAAGTTCAGAGGGAGGGAGCTGGAGTGCCTTTTGCAGCGAAGAGGTGACCGCCTGCGGAGTGGCATCGATCCACCAGCCGCAATTTTTTTGTTCGAGAATTTGCCACGGGGTTTCGCGGGTGGTGATTACGGGCAATCCGTAGGCAAGGGCCTCTGCGATCGCGATGCCAAAGTTTTCAGAATGGCTGGGAAGGATGAAGAGATCAGCTTGCTGGAACGCTCTGGTTTTATCTTCGTCATAAAGAGATCCCGGGAAAGTGACTGTCGATGAAAGTCCGAGTTGTTGGCTTTGCATTTTCAACTCATCGAGGTGATGACCTTCATCATTGCCGGCGATGACCAATTTCCAATCGGGGGGATTAATTTTTGCCCAGGCGTCGAGAAGCATGGGGATGCCTTTTTTCGGGTGAAGGCGGGAAAGAAAAAGGGCGGTGCGGTGTGTTGCAGGATCCGGATCAGATGAAGGAGGTTCTGGGATGGTGACGCCATTGGCGATGATGGCGATGTTTTGGGAGAAGCCAAGATCACGAATGTGTTCAGCTTCAGCTTCACAGGTGGCGTGGAAGGCCACGGCTTGTTGCAGGTTGCGCTTTTGGTAAAGCCACATGGCGATCTGTTTGCGAAAGGCGTGGTGCTTGAGGGCCCAGGGTTCGAGCATGCCATGGGGTGAGATGACAAGTGGGCTGCCGTGGCGACGGGCGAAGGCTGCGGTGGTATGGGATGATCTCACCCAGATACCGTGTTGATGGATCAGATTGAAGGGCTGTTGTTGCTGAGCAGTTTCCATCTGCTCGCGCCAGTGTCGGGTTGAATTCCGGGCTGTAATCAAGTTCACCTGGTCGGGGTGGAAGCAGGGCAGCTTGGTGCGGGAGGAAATGAGGTCTATCTGGTGGAGGATTTTGCCGCTCTGGGTTTTCGCCACTGCGGAGGCGAGTTCACTTACTGCCAGCGGCAGGCCACCATTGGAGACAGCAAGAGAATCAACGCTGTGCAGAAGATGTATCATGAAGCAACTTTGGTGATCTTGCTCAAGGGGGCGGTGAATTTCAGAATGAGCGTGGCAATGAGCAAATTCATACACAGCCAGAACAGAGCGTAACCGAGATTACTGCTGATCGCTTGAAAACCGAACATCATGGGGGCAGCGACATAGAGGAAGATTTGGGCAGGATTTCTGTTTTTTTGTTTCTGGGCAGGAGAGAATCGCTGATCAAGAAAACGCAGGGATGCCCCTAACAGTAGACCGCCGATCAAAACGCCAGGCAGGTGGAAGTTCCAGAACATTTCTGCGACAAAAGCCGGGGGCACACCAGCGCGAAACTGGCCGTAAACACGATTGCCAATGATGGGGCCGGGTTGGATCAGGGGTTTGTCGGGCCACAGACTTCGTGGGATTGGAGCAGCCAGCCAGATGGCAATGGTTTTGCCGTATTGGTAGTCCAATACATCAGGAATGGCATGCATAATGTGGGCGGTCTTGGTAAGTTCGATCTGATTACGGTTAAGAATCAGGGAGTTGAAAGCCTGTTTACCGGGATTGAATTTTGAGAATGCTGTCGAGTCATTGCGTTCCGCCCGCAGAAGAGTCATGAAATATACGGCTATGACCAATACGAGTCCTGCTGTAGCAAATTTCAGCAGGGGGAATGATCTGCTGGAATAATAAAAAACTGCAGCAGAAAGGATGAAATTGTTGACGATGACACTGCGAACACTGGCATAGAAGGGCACTGCACATGCTACTAGGAACAACAATAATGCCAGCAGAATTTTCCATTTGCGGCCTGTCGCATCGGGTTTGAGTAAATCGCAAAGAACCAACAGGTGGGCAAAGATGGCCAGTGAGGCCATGAAGCGCAGTCCCCCGTAGGATTTATAATTCTGTCCTACAAGTTCAAGACCCGGGATGGGGGTGCGCTTGGCGGAAATGAATCTGGAATCCAGGCCGCCGGTGAGAACGATGTAGAGAATGGTGCTGACGATTGAGAGAGTTAGAATGACGATAACAAAGGTATAAAGTCGGGGCGCTTGGAATATTCGAAGACTTGCTTGGGAGAGTGCGGTTTTTTTTTGTAGAGGTTTCCACAGATAGCCGATCACCATGGTGATCAAGCCTGATAATAAAACGGCTGCAGGAAAAATGAAAAAAGAAGGGGCTTCTCCTCGAACAAATAATCTGTCAATGATTTCAGGGTTGGGGTAATTGAAAGCAATATAAAAGCCTCGCAAGGTCAGTCCGACCACGATGCTGAGAATGATGAACGACCACGGTGAAAAAAGGTCATAGCGGGGAAGTGAAGCCGGGGGGAGCAGGACGATGGCCAGAGCCCAGAGTCCGGCAGCGGAGAATACATGGAAGTGATCTCCGAATGCTGCGGCAATGGTGAAAACGATGGCCGTAATCGCGGTGAGTGCTGCGCCGAAAATATACCAGTTTGTTGTCGTTTTGGTGTGGCTCATTAAATTTCAATTTTGTCGAGATCCCATAAGGGGGAATCAAGTTCCAGTAAATGTTGGAGGTCGGTGACGTCATCGCGAACCTGATCAATGATGTATTGGATTGTTTCAGAGTCAGGAGGAATCCAATGATTTGAAGGTAAGGGGAGTACCCAGGAGCGGATTTTGTCGCGGAGGGAAGGTGATAGCAGGGGACGCAGAATACGGCGGTAGAGTTTGGTCTCGATGAAATATTGCCAGGTGGGTGTCAGGACGGGACGTGACTTGCTGGCATTGTGGATGCGGTTCTGTTCGACTGAAACGTGATCGCTCGAAACTCCGAGAAAAGTAAAAATTTGTTTCAGGGTATCACTTCGATTTTGAACAAAATCTTCAAAACGAATAAGGAACACTGAATCTTTGCCGAAGGCGTCGATCCATGGGAGGATCTGCATGGCATAACGGCTGTAGTTGATGAGTTCAGGGTGTTGGTGGATGCATTGATTGATGTCGGGGGGCATTGATGGGAATCTCGAGTCCCGTCTACTGCTGACAAAGCGGTGATGGCTGAGGGTGCGGCTGAGTGGTTCCCTGACGAGGTAGATGATGCGTGGGGAAGTATTGGTAAACAGGGATTTGGCTTTGGGAACGGCCTCTTTCAAGTCGGGGAGTTTGCTGTAATCCGGGCAGACTTCGCCACAGCTTTGCTCAGGGCGGGCTTTTCTATAAACTTCCGTATACGACTGCTGCTGATCGACGGTGAGGAGAAGGTTTGATTCTTTGTCAGGCAGGAAGATGTCAGGATGAGATAACAGATCGTGATACAGCGTGGTCGTGCCACTTTTCATCGCACCGATGATGAGGAAATCAGGTCTGTTTCTGGCTGTGGACATGGTGGGAAAAGTTAGATCGAAGTGGTGCTGTCGTCGAAGGGTTTGTGGCTTCCCGGTAGGCTGACACGGTTGCACAAACTGGAAACGTATGAATCAGTTGAATAGTTGCATGACAGAAGCAGGGAAAGGAATATCTTTTGCAAAATGCAATTGTTCCAGAACTCAGAGCTTGGGTGTCTGATCCTCTGATTTTCACCCCCACTTGTAAACCTTGCCACAGGGCTTTGATCTATATTCATGAATGCACCAGATTTTACCCGCAGTTATTTTCGCTTTTTTCTGGATTTTGAGAAACATCAGGCTGGTTCGATATCCAACAAGCCACCGGTGCGGACAAATCGTGTAAGGGTGATGCTTGAATCCATCTGCCGGCTTAAGCACCGTCCTTCGGATAAAACCACGGTGTATGCGCTTTCTGCTCCATGCAGAACAGAACAGGTAGGAGCTGGTTATAACGAGCTGTGGACTCAGCCAAATGCCGAGTGTATATTCCTGTGTTCAGACGATGGGCAGGTGGGCATTCACAAATGCTGGCATAAAAAAGATCCCGGGGTCATGCTTTACCCTCCCTCGCTTGGCCCTCAGCCGGAACGACAGGCTTTTGCTGCCGGTGAGAATTTTCAGGAAATGGATCTCGATTTGCAAATGGTCGATGCGACTCCCTTGACTGATTTTGACCAGGTGGCTGAGGCTATTTCTGGAACGCAGCCCATTGTTTCACGTATCGAGTACCGTGATGGCGATTTTGATGTGTGCATCGACCAGCCGGTCAAGACGATCAATCTTGCCGAGCGCGATCAATTGCACCAGACTGATACCGGCCCCATCATTTTACCCGACCTGTCATCGCAGCGGCTTGAGCAAGCTGATCTGGGAATTGATGTTTTTGATCTGGCGTATTCAGCCTGGCATGCACCGGACTGGGCTGAGTTTGTGATTCGCCGGCCTTTCAAGCTGAGTGAGAGTATATCGGTTAATCATTTCTCCCAGACGCGTCACATCAATTCGACGCGCAATGTGCTGTTGATGGTCGGTGACGAGCAATAGGGACTGGTAGTTCATTTTTGGAGAGCAGAGGGTGTGAATGTATTGCTTGAAGTTTTTAAAATGATCATACGGTTTCACCAGGCAGGAATTTGGGCATCAGACGGATGGCGTTGGCAGGTAACATTCCGGACTCGGTCAATTGACGAGCAGCAAGGGTAAGCCGCCGGGCAAATTGTTCTGTGTTCATGGTGTATCGAGTGAGAGCAGGACTGATCGATTGCAGGATGGGATCGTCATCAGTGGAGACGATCGCCACGTCTTGAGGAATGCGTAAGCCGCGACGAAGGAGATGCATGGTCACGGCCAGGGAATGTTTTGCCCGGGCAACCAGGAAGGCTGTGGGGGGATTGGACTGCGCAAGGGATTCGTCCAGTAGCGAGCAAAGGTGCTCGGGTGTTTCGTCGTGGCTCAGTACATTGATGGTGACATTTTTCGACCCATACACTGCTTCGCGCAGTCCTTGCTCGCTATCCGCTTCTCCGCCGAAAGCATCCTGAGGCAGAACCAATGTGATATGGCGATGGCCTTTCCGCAACAGTAACCCGCTGGCGTGATGACAGAGAGCGCGGTGGTCAATGTCGAAGGAGGGAAGTGTGATGTCCGGTCGAGAGGACCCAATCACCATGCAGGAAATTTTTTGTCTGATAAACCACCGCTCGGTCGGATCCTTTGATGAAAATAATAACCAGATGTTAGCCGGGCTGCGTCCCACCAGTTTTTTTAAAGCTCGGGAGGGCATGGCTGAATAACACGATCGGTCAGTATGGAAATCCATCGAGAATCCGGTTTGCGCGAATGTGCTGCGCAGAGCATCAAGAAGGAGCAAGCTTCTCGGCCCCATATCCAGTTGCGAGGATGGAGAGATGATGCCGACAACTTGTTGGCTATTGGAATGTTTGTTGCCGGCATTTTTCTTTATCCGCCGCTGCCGCGAGGCATTCACTTCCAGCCACCCGCTACGCTCCAGTTCTTTTAGCGCAGAACGAAGGGTGTTACGTCCCACTTGAAGTTGAGCACTCAATTTTCTTTCGCCCGGAAGATGCGTCTGCCAGTGACCTGCGCGTATGCCTTCACGTAAACTTGTAGCCGTCTGTGCGATGAGAGAACGGCGTTGAGGCAGGATCGAAGGCGGTGAATGGTTTTCTTTCATCTGGTTCTATAATAGAACCATCAGTGAAGACTTGCGTGGTGCAAGCAGGGAAAGCACTATGTTTCCGGTATAAGTTACTCGAGAATAAAACTTCTGACCCCATGAAATCCGCTCAAATCCTCCGCAAAAAAATCAGCTCTGAAAACGAGATCACAACCGGCATCATCTGCACTTTCCATTTTTGGCCAGGCATGTTGGAAATGGCGATGAAGGCTGGGTTGGATTATATCATTATTGATTTGGAACACGTCACTTATGACGCGCAGATGGTGGCGGATGTTTGTGCGACCGGGCGCCGTGAGGATTTTCCAATTCTGATACGCCCCCCTTCAGCCGAATACACGCCGGTTCGTTTGGCGATGGATCTGGGCCCCTGTGGATTGTTGGTGCCCTACGTCGAAACTCAGGAGGCGATGCGTGAAATTCAGGACGCCGTTTATATGAAGCCCCGTGGGCGTCGACGTCCGGGAGGGCTTGGAAATCACTGGGTGTCTGATGTGAACTATGAGACTTGGAAAAGGGAAGTGGAGGATGACATGATCATCATGCCGCAGATCGAGAGTCAGGTCGGGCTCGACAATGTGGAAGCCATTGCTGCCAATCCTTTGACCACGGCAATTGCCGTAGGGCCTTATGACCTGTCCGCTGATTTGGGAGTGTGTTGGGATCCTGAGGCTGATGTACTTCAGGGGGCCCTACAGAAAATTCGCGAAGCTGGACGAGCGGTAGGGAAAAATATGTGGATGATCGGCGACGGCCCGACTCTGGTGGAGCGGGGATATAACTTTCTTTGTATCACCGAGCCGACGATGTATCAGCAAGCGCAGTTGACAGAATTGAATGAGGCAGTCAAAAAGGGGAGCGAAACATCCTCTTCAAGTTTTCAGGATTTGGCAGGCGCGTAAATTTTAAGAAAAACCTATCATGAAAACACTTTCTATCACCTTGATGGCATTGTCCTTGTTTATTGGGCTTCAACCCTGTGTTACAGCTGATCCTCTTTACGATATCGATCTAACAGTTGCCCGGCAGGGCTTTGAGGATAAAAGTATGTGTTGGGTGCATGCGCGTGCCGGTGCGATTCCGGGTAAAGGTGGAGCCAATCCTGTTGCCGTGATGACTTTGCAGAAGTTGATGCTTTCCGGATCGGATATTTTTTATGCACTCAACGAAATGCGTTCCAGCGATGGAGGTGTGACCTGGACGGAGCCAAAGGAGCACGCTTCATTCGGCCGACAGCCCTTTAGTTATGGAGGCAAGGATGATCTGGAAATGACGGTATGCGATTTCAGTCCGGCCTGGCACAAAAAAACCGGCAAGTTGTTGGGAACGGGTCATACGGTGATGTATGAAAACAATAAGGTCATGCATGTTCGTCCGCGTTTGACTCCTTATTCAGTTTACGACCCAGAAAAACGTTCATGGTCAAAATGGAAAACGATTGAGATGCCGAAGGATGCGAAATTCAGTAATTCAGGTGCGGGAAGTGTACAGCGTTACGATCTCCCCAATGGTGATGTTTTGCTTCCGATCTACTTCAAGGAGATCGGAACGAAACGATATTCCGTCACCGTTCTTCGCTGCTCTTTTGACGGCACGGATCTCAAATATATCGAACACGGAAGCGAACTGACCGTGCCCATTGGTCGTGGATTGTATGAGCCCTCCATCTCTCATTTAAAGGGGCGTTATTATCTCACTCTGAGAAATGATGAAAGCGGTTATGTGGCAGTGAGTGATGACGGATTAAACTACTCGACTCCAAAAGTTTGGACATTCGATGACGGCAAACCTCTGGGTAATTACAACACGCAGCAGCATTGGGTGTCGCACAGCGATGCTCTGTTTTTAGCTTATACCCGCAAGGGAGCCAACAATGATCATGTGTTCAGGCACCGTGCACCGGTCTTTATCGCTCGAGTTGATCCGGATAAACTTCAGATCATTCGATCCAGCGAGCAGGTTTTGGTTACTGAGAAGGGCGCCCGGCTGGGTAATTTTGGGGTTACCCAGTTCAGTAAGGATGAAACCTGGATCACGGTGACTGAATGGATGCAAACGATTGGACCGAAATACAATGATCCTGAAAAACTGATGAAAATGGGTGCCAACAATCGGGTCTGGGTGGCCAAGGTTAAATGGAAAAAGCCGAACGGAGAGTTCCGCTGATTTTCAACTCTACCCATTCAGGGTATTTTCCCTGCGATAATGAGCCGGTGTCTGTCCGGTGTATTTACGGAAGGCTTGATGAAAGGGGATTACATTGGCGTAGCCGGTTTCCAGACTGATTTGCTTGATGGGCATCCGGGTTTCTCTCAACAATTCACGAGCTTTATCAATGCGATTGCGTAGAAGAAATTTTCCGGCGGATTCATCATAGTGTTTTTTGAAACAGGCTCTGAAATGGCTGCAGGAAAGTTTTGCTTTTGCCGCCATTTTTTCGACGGTAATAGAGTCTCTGAAATGAGTCAGGGCCCAGGCTCGCGCTTGTTCGAGGGTTTGTTGCTCGGCGGTCATTGTGGCGCGGGATATTCTGGGGTGGCGAAGTTGGGCAAGAATGAGGAAGAGCAAGGCTTCTCGAATTTCCGGAGATGTCTGTGATCCTTCAAATCGGGAAAGCTCGATGGCTCGATTGATGTCTTCCTCGATCTCCGTGTCCTTTGTATTTTGAAAAATCTCGGTCTGATTGGTTTTATCAGACCAGGAGGGAAGAGGGGATTTTAAACCCTTCGCAGGCTGGAATTCAAAGTGTTGAATCGAGGCCCAGGCAGAAGGAGTTATGGAGCGTCCTTCAAATCGAGTTTGGGGATAAATCAGAATGCTTTCACCGGCTTTCATTTGAAAGCGTGGCCTGCCACCCGTTTCCAGCTCGATCAAACCTTCATGGATATAAAGCAGGTCAAAATGAGACAGAGATATGGGACCGATCAGATGCTTTTTATCAAACTGGCCAAAGCCATGGCGAAGAAATCGGAGCATAGAAGCAGAATGAAGAAGGGATCGGCGAAATTATTAATAAAACAGGGTTGTTATGGCTGAAAACAAGCTAAATAATTAATTAAGACTAATCCGGTGATTCGAAAATACAAGCTGCTCAAAGTTATGAATAAAACGATCAAATCAGATCCACAGTGGAAAAAATCCTTTGATGAGGATGGTTATGTTGCCATCCGGGGATTTCTCGACGCTGAAGAAGTCGCAGAAATGAAAGCAAACATTGGCCGTTATATCAGTGAAGTAATTCCTAACCTGGAGTCCACTGAAGTGTTTTACGAAGACAAGGAACGGCCGGAAACGCTCAAGCAACTGATCAGAATGCACGAGCATGATGGATTTTTTGATCAGGAAGTGTGTAAAGGGAAGTTCAAGCACCTGGCGGATTTATTGCTCGGTGATGGTGCTATGGATCAGGGAGTGATGTTTTTTGACAAAGCTCCGGGAGTAGGTCAGCCAACTCCACCTCATCAGGACGGGTATTATTGGAAAGTTAATCCCTGTGAAGGGTTAACCATGTGGTTGGCTTTGGAAAAAGTGGATGAAGAAAACGGCTGTCTCCATTATTCGCGTGCTTCACAAAAACTGGGCATGCGTGAACACAAGCAGACTAGCACGCTGGGGTTTTCCCAGGGGATTACGGATTTTCCAAATGAGGACGACCGCATGGGGGACGTCGCAATGTTTGCAGAAGCAGGAGACCTGCTGGTGCATCATGCCAAGACGGTTCACTGGGCGAGCGGCAATGATTCGATCACTCGATCCCGCAAATCAATGGGCATTGTTTATTATGCGGCAGGTGTTGAAGTGGACACTGCGGAGAGAGCAGCTTACGCGGAGGAGTTGCATAAGGATCTGGAAAAAGCGGGGAAGATTTAGGTGGAATTTTGATTTTATGAGTGGCGGGAGTGAAATACCATTGTAAAACGAAGTTCCAACTTCGTTTTACTCTTTAAGCGGCGGACGATAAATGCGAAAGGCTTTGATCGGGAGTTTCCCTGTCGATTGCGGTGTGAGTGTTAAAGTGTGCTCACCATTCGTCATTCCCTGCGCGAGCACTGTGGAAGATTCTTTTGTAGGGCTTGTCTCGATTGGTGCTTCCCAGACATCTACGAAGAGGGCTTTGCTTTCCCAAGTGACTTTGTAATCTTCTGGCAGGTTTTTTTTGCCATAACGAAGAGACCAGTTCACCATCCACATTTTAGGTTCTATGACAACACGGCCGGAATTGGAAACAAAACGTGTTTTGTGATCACCTCTACCATCGGGACCTGTTTTGGAACCGCTTACTTCATAGCGTAAAACGTCTTCCTCAAGATCGCACTCGAGAATGCGAGCGGTCCAGGTTTCCACCTGCAGGGGAGATTGATGATCGAGGCGATTGAAAGCCGGGCGTCCCGCGAAGGGAGTGGGGCTGGGACGGGTATGGTAATAAAGCTCGGGGAATTCTGAGGGGGCTTTGTTGTCGAGGAGAACCTTGGCTTTTGCCTTGGCCGTGGAAGCCGCGATGATGTCGACACGGTTGCCATTAAAACTCAGAGTCAGTGAACCGTCGTCCTGGCGTTTGACCTGGGGATCATTGACCGGGGCTTCCGTGACGAGTTTTTTCCATTGATCGTCAGGAAAGGATGGATCATAACGCAGATGAGGTTTGATCAGTTCGGCGATGAGGAAATTTCCCAGTTCATTCGGATGAACGGTGTCACGCAGGGTGTCTTTGACGACCTGCTTGTTCTTTTTCAGGTAGTTCTGCATCCCTGTGCGCACGTCGGCCACTTCACAGTAGAGTTCTTTGCCGAGTCGTTTATAGAGATCGGAAATGGCTTGATCCTGGGCGTCTTTGGCAAGCACGTTGGGGTGTTGGGGATCCCCATCGGGCGGTACAGATTTTGGCCATCGCAGATTACTGGTCCAGAGCAATACTTCGGCGGTGGTGCGTTCACGAATACGGCGGATGATTTTTTCCTGATGTCCGCTTTCGACTCCGGCCCAGACGTGAAAAATCACCAGATCGGGGTAGAAGGGATAGAGATCGAATTCTGCCGTATTGATCAGCACCGGGCCACCATAACCACCGATGGCGCGGTTTTCGATTTCTAAATCAGCGTGCGGATATCGTTTGCGCAGGTCTTCGGCGACGTCATTCCACCATGGGTTTCGAGTGACGGATTGTCCGTAGAAGAGGATGCGAACGTGATTTCGTTTTTCAGGAGTGCTCGTTGTGAGCAGCGTCATGGTGCGTTGGATTTTTGCTCCGAAGGTGGACTGATCGCCAGCGGGTTCCGGCTTGGGGAATGGGGCGGCTTTCTGCGCATTCAGGTGCAGTGCGAAAAATGCACTGATCAAAAGGGTGAGTGAGGATTTCATATTAACAGGGGAAGGGAAAATAAATTCCAGCTAAGCGGAAGATTGATTCAGTGAGAGCTCAAGTTCATCAAAGCGAAACAGGCAGCAACCGAGATCAAGGGTGTTTTTGTTTTTGCGAAGATGTTGTTGTAGACCTTCGGCGATGCGATAAAGGCGTTGTTGACCTTGTTTTTCGCAAGTCACCAGATCGGCATCTTTGAGCACTCGCAGGTGTTTGGAGGTGTTATAAGCAGTTAGTTCCAGAGCTTCTGCTAATTCGGTGACACTGCATTTGTGTTCCATCAGTAGATGGAGGATGCGCAGACGATTCTCTTCTCCCAGGGCGCGTAGAGCGTTAATGCAGTCAAAATTTTTCACCACTGTAATTGTAGCCGCAGCATTCTTACGATGCAAGGGGCCCTGAAAAGACAATTCTGGAATATTTTTTCCATTTTATTGTAAGGCCATGATTTTACAGACGTCCAGTTGTAGTATAGTATCTGCTTCAACGCGCAGATACGCACAGTATTTTAAAATAGTATGATCACCCACCCGATGCAATTCCATGTAATCACTCGTTGCTCCCTAGTATCAGGTGTTATTTTTTTTGCTATCACCAGCAGGGCCGACACGCTTAAAATAAACGGTTCGACTACCGTCAACCCGCCGGCGGCGGAAGCGGCGGAAATACTGCGCAGGGAAAAGGGCATGCAGATTCAGGTGGACACTCAGGGCGGCAGTTCGGGAGGGATCTCCATGCTGGGAGATGGCTTGGTGCAGATAGGTATGGCATCCAAGCTCATCAGCGATGATGTAAGAGCCCGATATCCCGGGATTGAGTTTGAAGAAATTCACATTGGAGAAGATGCGGTGGCTTTGGTGGTATCGAAGGATATATGGGATGCCGGGGTGAAGGCTGTCAGCAAATCGCAGATGCAGGGCATCTACGAAGGGCGGATAAAAAATTGGCAAGAGCTAGGTGGTCCGGATCGGCGTATTGCTTTTTTCAATAAAGAGCCAGGACGAGGAACTTGGGAAGTGTTTGCTCATTGGCTCTACGGTAGTGCAAAAAAGACGCCGTCAGTCAGCTTTCCCGAAGTTGGAGGCAATGAGGAGACTCGCAATAAGGTGGCTTCCACCCGAGGTGCACTGTCTCAGCTCTCATCTTCATGGGCGGATGGAAAAAGGGTTTTTGCTCTGGCTATCATGAAAAATGACGGTTCCGTGGTATTGCCGACTAACAAGAACATCGCCTCGCATCAATACCCGATGAGCCGCCCACTTTTTTTATTGACGGATGGGAAGCCGAAGGCTGAAGCAAAAACTTTTGTGAATTTCATCTTGAGTGATCGCGGACAAGAACTGGTGCGCAAACACGGTTATCTTTCACTCAAGCAATTGGAGTAGCCGCTTCTGCCATGATTTTGGTCTGACGCAGAATATATTTTATGCTTTCACTTCGAAATGCCGCCCGACACTGGACCTGGACTCGCCTTGCGAGTTTTGCTTTTACTTTGCTGGCCGTGGCTTTTCTGGGATTGATGTTGGGCTTGTTTGTTTGGCAAAGTCTGCCGGCCTGGAAGCATGCCGGACTAGGTTATATTACGGGCAAAACCTGGTATTTTCGGCAACAGGAATTCGGGGCTCTGGCGATGATTTATGGAACCTTTGTGGTATCGGCAGTGGCTTTACTGCTGGCGGCTCCAGTCGGAGTGGGTGCAGCCTTGTTTACGGCGGAGGTGTTGCCCAATCGCTGGCGGCTGCCAGTGAAAGCGGCGGTGGAATTGCTCGCGGGGGTACCTTCGGTGGTTTATGGTTTGCTCGGTATTCTGTTCCTGCGCAATTGGGTGTATGACGGACTGGAGAGTTTTGATTTACTGAGTGGCGATACGCTGCTGACTGCAGGTATTCTGCTTGCTGTGATGATTCTGCCCACTGTGATGACGTTGAGTGATGATGCTTTGCGTGCGGTGCCTGCGACACAACGACGCGCGGCTCGTGGCCTCGGATTGACTCGTGCGGAAACGGCAATCTTAGTGGGCTTTGCTCAATCATGGCGAGGCATGCTCACGGCCTTGCTATTGGCACTGGGGCGGGCATTGGGTGAAACCATTGCGGTATTTTTGGTTGTGGGGCGGCGGGACAATGCTTTGCCTGAAAGTTTTTATTCAATACCGCCGCTGGTCGAGGCAGGGCAGACCCTGACCAGTAAACTGGGCGGGTCGGAAACTAATATTGCCTATGGGGACCCGCTTCATTGGGCAGCAATCGTGGGGCTGGCTTTGTTTTTGTTAAGCATCGTGGCGGGTATTTCATGGGCTGGGGCTCGCCTGATGCGCCGAAAGGAGGAGTGTGATGCGCCATTGGCTTGATCGCCTTTTCATTCTTTGCACTGCCCTGTGTGCCGCTTTGCCGGTGGTGATCATCGTATTCATCATTGGCGTCATCGCATGGCGCGGGGGAGGGGCGTTATCGTGGGAGTTCCTGACTGATCAAATCAGGTCTGCTGGTGCGGATGGCGGTATTTTCTACAATATCGCAGGCACTCTCATTTTGCTGATGACGGCATTTCTCGTTAGTGTTCCGATCGCAACAGGTTTGGCTTTGGTGCATGGAGTATATTTGAAAAATGAAAGAACCAAGGAACGTCTCTGGCTTTTGCTCTCTGTGCTGAACGGGGTGCCCTCGATTTTATTCGGCTTGTTTGGTCTGATCGTTTTTGTGAAGTATTTAGGTTGGGGAAAATCATGGATGACAGGGGGTGTTCTGCTGGGCTTGATGATGTTGCCAACCGTAGCGGTAGCATTTATCGAGCAGATCAAGAGTTTGCCACGCCACTACATTGAAGCGGCGGCGGGGCTAGGCCTGAGTGATTCGCAAAGGGTGTGGTCGGTGGTGATGCCGCAGTGTGCCGGTGGATTGGTGACAGGTTCTTTGCTCGGTCTGGCGCGAGCAGCGGGGGAGACGGCTCCCATTATGTTCACATCAACGATTTTTGCCGGGGCGACCATTCCGAGTGGTGTGAAAGAGAGCCCGGTGTTGTCGTTACCCTACCACATTTTTATTCTCGCTCAGGATTCTTTTGATCCCGCTGCAGGAACAAACCTGTGGGGAACCGCTTTGGTTCTACTGGTTTTGGTTTTAGGCTTGAGCCTGTTGGCACTGCCCGCACGATTGCATATTCACGAGGAATCCGGAAATGATTGAATCAACATTGGTAGAAAAAATCGACGGTGACAAGGCTGGGCAGTATATACTCGAAACGCGTGATCTCTGCGTATTCGCAGGGAATCGCAAGTTGCTTCAGGATGTTAATCTCCGTATAGTTCCGCATCAGGTGTTCGGCCTCATAGGGCCATCTGGTGCTGGAAAAAGTACGCTGTTGCGTTGCCTCAACCGGCTCATAGAACTTGATCACGGGCTTCGTGTGGAGGGTGAAATTTTGTTGCATGGCCGATCTATATATAGTTCACAAGTGAACGTTGATCATCTGCGGGTGCGGCTTGGTATGTTGTTTCAGCAAGCGGTGGTCTTTCCGGTGAGTATTTTAAAAAATGTGCTTTTTGGTGTTAGGCATCATAGAGCCGTGCCTCGTGCTGAATGGACAAGCGCAGCCGAGCAAGCTTTGCGTGAAGCGACGCTGTGGGACGAGGTGAAGGATCGTCTGCAGGATTGTGCAAGCAAACTTTCGCTAGGTCAGCAGCAGCGACTTTGCCTTGCTCGAACCCTTGCGGTGAATCCAGAAGTCATTCTGATGGACGAGCCGACCAGTGCGCTCGATCCCAAGTCGACACAGGCCATCGAGGAATTGATAGGCCAACTTAAAACGACACGTACCATTATCCTCGTCACCCATCATCTTGGCCAGGCGCATCGACTTTGCGATGAGGTGGCTTTTGTCAGTAATCAATCCGGGGGGATTGGTCGCATCGCCTGTTCGGGACCTGTGGCTGCTATTTTGGAGAGCACCGATCTACCCGAGTTGAAAGATTTTTTATGTAGTGGAAAAGATCCTGTGGTTACCTGTTGTGTGGATGGTGAATGACTTCCCCCTAGGAAAAAGGCTTTAACCGTTCCGGTAGTTTTTTCATCCCCGTGAGCGGTGTTTGTTTTGAAATACAGCCGGGGTTTCCCCAAATTTTTTACGAAAAACAGTGGTGAAATACTGCACGGTGCGAAAGCCGCAGTGAAGAGCAATGTTCTTGATCGGTAAGTTACCAATAGTGAGCATTTTTTTTGCCTGGGAGAGTTGAGTGTGCCTGATTTCACTGTGGATACTGTGGCCGGTATGTTGTTGAAAGCGGGTTTCCAGTGAAGTTCTGGATACCGGGACAGAATCGACCACGTCCCTGACTTGAATCGGTTCGCAGGCACGTTCACGAATGATCTGGAGGGCGTGGGTGACGGCTTCATCATCAAAGGCCAGGGTGTCGGTAGAGCGGCGTTCAACAATGCCTACTGGTTCTATGGTGCGTTCGAATGACTTGTGACGTTTACCTGACATGAGCTTGTCGAGACTAGCGGCGGCTTCGTATCCGAGATGTTTTGCTCCCTGTTCGACGCTGCTCAGTGGAGGTTGAGTGAGTTCACAGATCAGCTCGTCGTTGTCGACTCCGATGACAGCGATTTCTTCTGGCACGCGGATGGCAAATTTGCGGCAGGCTTCGAGCACATGGCGTGCGCGTGCGTCGTTGCAGGTCATGATCCCGATTGGTTTTTCGATTTTTCTCAACCATTGGCCAAGGTGATCCTGAAGTTTTCTCCACTGCCGAGTGGTGGTGAAACGACCATTATAAACCTCACAGGAAAAACCTCGGGCAAGCACATGATTGGTGAATGAACGTTCGCGTTCCTTCGACCAGCCATTAAGAGGAGTTTTAGGCATGCCACAATAAGCAAAATGACGAAAGCCACGATCAATCAAGAGGGCGGCTCCCAACTGGGCGACTTTGTTGTTATCGGTACGCAGGTAGGAGATATCCAAGCCGGGGTGGTACTTTCCGTAACCGCCGCCCAAGCCAACTACGGGGACGTTGAGGTTCTTAACTGCATTAAATACACGAGGGTCATCGAAGTTGGCGATTACCCCGTCACCATCCCAGGAGCGGAAGTCAGGCAATTTGTCGAGCGGTTCTTCTTCAACATACAAACTCCAATTGCCCACCTGTTGCACATACTCGGCCAGTCCGGAGATAACCTTACGGTCATAAGGTTTGGTGGCGTCAACGATGACGGCCACATGGCGTTGTTTGGGCATGAAAAACTGTAAAAGAGTTACAGGATATTGCAAGGAGGGGACTTACGGTAGGCAGGTGGAATTTCTCAACTGCCGTGAAATATACGATCGACTGATCAACAATTTCGCAAAGGCATTGCTTTACGTGATGCGAACGGGGGAGACAGTCACATGCAACTAGCGGATTTGAATGCTGACGGCTACATCGATGTGCTGATGGGAACACCGGGGGCAGGGGTGTGGAATCCGGAACGCAATCACTTCGATCAGTTCACACTTCCAGTGCGGGGGGGTTCACCCAACGTTCGTTGGTTTACTGCTACCCCTGAGGGTAAAGCCGGATTGGCAGTTGCCGGAGATGGTTTTCTCAAGACATGGATCTTTAACGGGGATGGCTGGGTTCAGGCAAACAACGCACACTCCGGTGATATTATAATTGCTGCGGCTGCAGAATTGTGTGCTTATCGTTTTCGGGATCTGAATGGTGACGGGGTATCGGATCTGATACTAAATAATGAAAAACAGAGCGCTGTTTATCTTGGTTATGCAGGGAAAAGCTCATTTCGATTGAATCCAGGTGGTTTTGCCCTGCCCCGACCAGGCATGCTGATCGGCAAAGATGGCAAGGATGGCAAGGATGCCGGTTTGCGTTTTGTTGATCTCGATGCAGACGGTGATGACGATCTGATTTTTTCCAATGAGAAGGAATACGGGGTCTGGCGATTCGATGGCGTACTAGCGGGCTGGATAAAGGTTCGCTCAGGCAAAGCCGGAGCCCCCGATGCGATTCCCTCCATCGTCGAACATGGCCGTAACAACGGAGTCTGGTTCCATTCCGGAAAAATGATCCAGGCCAATGAGTTTAGCGCTGGCAAAAAGGATTTGATCCGGAGAGTTTCCTTTAAGGATCTGCTGAAAACCCGGACTGACAGGATTGTGTGGGAAAGATATATTTTGTAAAATAATTACGAGATATTGTAACCCTGAGATGCCAAATTGTTATCTCTATGAGAAAACAATTTATTTGGGGCATCGCGATTTGCATCTTGTTGGCAGGTGTTTTTGTTTCGCCTGAACTGCTGGCTGAAAATGAAACCGCCCTATTTGCTGGTACGGGGATTGTCGA